>NZ_CP043930.1:1647500-2247500 GCF_009720525.1 Gimesia benthica | reverse complement strand
ATTTCCCACATTACAATTTAGTATACCTGCCTTTGTTTTTCATGTGCGCATGAAGGAACAGAGATTGCGTACTGATGTGCCTTTCACACAGTCTTCCGGGCTACTGTCTGTCGGTGTTGACCGAACTGCCAGTGGAAACCGTGTGGATCTACTCTGTGCTGAACTCACGATCGCTGAAACTCATGTTTGATAAAATTCGGTTCTTCAACAACAGGATTTCGATCTGGTTGCTGGTGCTGCTGCTCCCGTGTTTATGTGGGTGCGGTAAGATGATCAGCAACAGCGCGACCGAACAGCTGCTGACATCTGATGCAGTTGATCAGACGATTTCACATCTCGACTTCAGCACGCTTTCGAACAAAAAAGTCTTCTTTGATACCTCTTATATCAAGAATATCAAAGGGGTTGGGTTCGTGAATGGCGACTATATCATCAGTTCTCTCAGACAGCAGATCGTGGCTGCGAACTGCCTGATTCAGGAAAAGAAGGAAGACGCGGATTACATTATTGAAGCCCGCGTGGGAACCCTGGCCACGAACGGCCATGAAGTGAATTATGGGATTCCAGCCAGTAACATGCTTTCCTCAGCTGCTTCGCTGGTCCCGACGGCTCCCGCGATTCCGACGATTCCGGAAATCTCGCTGGCGAAAAAGAACAATCAGATCGCGGCTGCGAAAATCAGTGTGTTTGCCTATAACCAGAAGACGAAGGAGCGTGTCTGGCAGTCTGGTGTGCTGCAGGCGAAGAGCACGGCCCGTGATACCTGGATTCTGGGAGCAGGACCTTTCCAACGGGGATCGATCTATAAAGATGGAGCTCAGTTTGCGGGGGCCAGGATTGAAATCCCGATTGGCTCGGGTGATGAGTTCAATAATGAGAGCACGGTGGATTACCTGGAGCCTGCTAAGTTCATTGAGACTTCAGATGCCGCCAACGAAATTCCTGCTGAAATCAAAGACCGGAAAGTAAAGACACTGGCCGAGTGGATCCAGGAAGAGTCGACGACAAAAGACAAGCCGAAAGAAAAGCCGCAGAGCAAACAGGACGCGACAGCCAAGCCGAAGCAAGAGACCCCGTCAGACGCAGAGAAACAGGGCGGGAAGCAGGTCACCAAGGCTGAGACTGCACCAACGGTCGGTGACAAACAACAAGTCGCGCTGGAGCCGGAAAAGTTTAAAACCGTGCTCTTCCTGAAACCAGAAGAAGCGAACGGACATAAAGACTGGTTGCAGGGCGACACCTCACGCCTCTCCACTGTCTGGCCGAACAGTCCTCAGGCAGAGTCCGATGCTGCCTCTCCGAAAACGGAAGCTGAAGAAAAACAGGATTTAGAACAGATGTTTCGGAAAATTCCTGCTGAATAGTTGTTCGTTTTTACGTAGTAGGTACATAGGCCTGGCAAAGGGCAGCAGAGGGTGCTGACTTCGATTCCCATCCCGGAAGTGAACCGGTTCCGTTTCTCGCTTGTCTTAAGAAAAGCCTTGTGGTTGTGCAGTTTTGATTCGATCTGCCACCAGATTGATACCTGAGCGACCGCCAAATTGGCACTGTCCATGCCGATTGCAAGGCTGCCATGTTGTGTTAAGTGACAGTTATTTATGAGTTTAGGGATTGCTTTTGTTGCAGGGAGGCAGATTTGGCACATTCTATGCAATAAAATTAAACCAACAGACTCGTCGAGACGTTTCAAAATGATGGGAGACGGTAAGCGGGTCGAGAGGTTTTAATTTCCCCTGAAATTCAACCAGCGTCTTCACCTGCTGATGGTGATATGGGAGGTAATGATGATGATTCCTCGAATTCCTCAAAAAACAGTTCGCAGACTGATTGCTGCAGAGGGTTATCTGGAACTGGGGATGCCCCATCAGGCACTCAGAGAATTGGATAAAGTGACTGATCCAGGATCCCTGACGGCGTCCTTTTCATTCCTGCGAGGGGAATCTTTAAAACGGATCGGTCGTTTCTCGGAGGCGATCAAACCTTTACAGTACGCGGCAGATTTGCTGCCGATCCCGCACAGTCAACTTCCCTGGAAATCACTGGGAGCCTGTTATCGGGAAAGTGGCCAGAGTGATCTGGCGGAAACAGCCGAGCAGACGGCGGATGAAATCGCCTCAGAAGCGAATATCCATCTGCGTTTTGAACCACTGGGATCGCAATACAATCCCGTCGTCCACCATGAAGTGCATCTCACCATCAATTTTGAACCGATGCCTGAAGAAGAACAGGCCCAGTCAGACGAAGATATTCTGCTCGAAAATGAAGAGACTGAAGACTTCGGAATTGACCCTGAAATCGAATGATGCTGATTTACTAACCTTTGTTTATGAAATGACTTGCTGAGAATCTTCTCCGTAGAATTACCACCTCAAGATTGTGAAGTCCGACCTGTTGTAGTACCGTAGAGTCTGCGGTCTGGTGACAGGTCGTTTTTTATTGATCCTGCAATCTTTCTAAACGAGGTGACGTGCCCGATGCATGTTCTGATACGTTCTCGAAACGGGCTGCTCTGCCTGTTTACATTCTGCCTGCTCTCTCTGCTGTGTGTCTCTGTTTCCCCGGCTGCCGAAACGCGTCCGAATATTGTGATGATCCTGGCAGACGATGTCTCCTGGAATGATCTGGGCTGTTATGGTCATCCATCGATCCGTACTCCTAATCTAGATCGGCTGGCAAAAGAAGGTCTGCGTTTTGATAACGCTTATCTCACCATCAGCAGTTGCAGCCCCAGTCGCTGCAGTGTGATCACCAGTCGTTATCCACATAATACAGGTGCCCCGGAACTGCATACGCCGCTGCCGGAAGGACAGGTATTATTTCCCCAGTTACTGCGCGATGCCGGTTATTACACGGTGATCTCCGGCAAACAGCATATGGGCCCGTACGCGTTGACCTCCTTCGACCATGTCTCCAAGGGAAAAGGACCGGGACGCGAAGAAGACTGGGTACCGATTCTCAAAAAACGGCCTAAGGATCAGCCCTTCTTCTGCTGGTTCGCTTCTACCGATGCGCACCGTGCCTGGCAGAAATCCAAACAGACTCAGCCGCATCAGCCTGAGGATGTGGTTGTGCCTCCCTATCTGATTGACAGCCCGGAAACGCGGAAAGACCTCGCCCAGTATTACGATGAGATCAGCCGCCTGGATTACTTCACCGGTCAGATTCTGGATGAACTGGATGCCCAGGGGATTGCAGACAATACGCTGGTGCTGTTCTTCGCTGATAACGGACGTCCTTTTCCCCGTTGTAAAACCAGACTCTACGATAGTGGTATCAAAACGCCGATGATGGTTCGCTGGCCCAAAGTTATTTCGCCGGGAACCGTGACGAACAGCCTGGTCAGTACAATTGACCTCGGGCCGACTTTTCTGCAGGTTGCGGGAGTCAAAGCGGATCCACGGATGCAGGGCGTCAGCTTTGAGAATCTGTTTACCGATCCGAAGGCGAAGGTTCGTGACTACGCATTTGGTGAGCATAACTGGCACGTTTTTAAAGCCCATGAACGCATGGTTCGTTCCGGCGACTGGCTCTATATCAGAAACGCGTTGCCGGGGCAGCGCAATCTGTGCGTGGAATCGATCGACTTCCCCTCGGGCGAAGCGTTATGGGAACGGTATGAAGCCGGCAAGTTGAACAAGCATCAGAAGGATGTGTTTCTCAAGCCCCGTCCGCAGGAAGAGTTATACAAGGTCAGCAAAGACCCTCATCAGTTTGAGAATCTGGCGGATAAGCCTGAATATGCGAGCGAACTGGCTCGTCTCCGCACAGTGCTGGATCAGTGGGCTGAGCAGACCGGGGATACAATTCCCGACAATCCGACTCCGGACCGCAACCAGCGTCCCGGGGAGCCGAAACCGGGTGAGTTTGAACATCGCGAGATGCCCGGCGATGCCCGTGACGCGCAAAAGGTCAATCAGCCCGGTCCTGTATTGGCAGACTGATCTCGGAGGCGATGATGATTTCAATCCTGTCAGCACGGCTGGTGCCGACGATTAAATAACCCGCTATTAATTAATTGACAACTACGAGACTTTATTTTGGAGAGAAAGTATGAAACGCAATCAAGTATGGGGCTTAACCCTGGCGTTCCTGGCAAGCCTCTGTCTGGCAGGTTCTGTGCAGGCTGGAGAATCTGGCTGGGTCGAGCTGTTCAACGGCAAGAATCTCGAAGGCTGGACACAGCATAACGGAACGGCGACCTATAAGGTTGAAGATGGGACGATCGTGGGAACGACCTCTGAAGGCAGCCCCAACTCGTTCATGTGCACCAAAAAGAATTACGGCGATTTCGAGCTGGAGTTCGAAGTTAAGGTGGCAGATGAACTGAACTCCGGTTGTCAGATTCGCAGCCAGCAGAAAGACGGCGATGGTCGCGTGAATGGTCCCCAGGTTGAGATCGAAGCCAGTGGTAAGAACGGAGCCGAAGCCGGTTATGTGTATGGCGAAGCTACCGGTCGGGGCTGGTTGACTCCCGAGGATCGTCTGAAGCCACATAAAAACATGAAAGATGGCGAGTGGAACAAGTTTCGGATCGTTGCCAAAGGTCCCCGGATCCAGACCTGGATCAATGGTAAGCAGATCGAAGATCTGACGGATGAGGCGATCTATAAGACGCATCCCACAGGCTTCATTGGCCTGCAGGTACACGGCATCAAGAAGGGTACCGGTCCTTATTCGGTTGCCTGGAAAAACATTCGGATCAAAGAACTCGACTAGTTCTGAAGACCGAAACTGAAATAAAAAACAGGCCGGCAGGATAGATTTCCTGCCGGCCTGTTTTATTTTGCGAGTACTGAATTCGTTCTATTCAGGTACGTTTGCGGCTTTATATTCTTCCGCTTTGCGGGCAGCGAGAGCATCCAGAATGGGGGTGATGCCTGCATCGAGGGCAATCATTTCTGCATCATCAGCAGTCCGCCATTTGGTTTCGATTTCGCCGTTTTTGAGTCCCTTACCGCCGATGACAACGCGATAGGGAATCCCAATCAGGTCGGCGTCATTGAATTTGACACCTGGCCGGGCGTTACGGTCGTCAAAGAGGACGTCGATGCCGGCTGCTTTGAGCTCTTCATAGTAGCGTTCTGCAGTCTGCATGACTTCGTCATCCTTGGTATTCAGCGGAATGACGAGCACCTCATAGGGGGCAATTGAAAGCGGCCAGATCAGGCCTTTGTCATCATGCTTTGTCTCAGCGAGGCCTGCGATGATGCGGTTTATCCCGATGCCGTAGCAACCCATGATAATCGGATGCCGTTTCTCTTTCTCATCCAGAAAGTCGGCGTCGAGGGCTTCCGTATATTTGGTACCCAGTTTGAAGACGTGACCGACTTCGATGCCATGTACGATCGCCAGAGGTTCCCCACTTTTCGGGCAGGGATCGCCGGCGGCAGCGTTTCGCAAGTCGTAGGTGGTATCCAGTTCATAATCCCGGCCCACGTTCACATTCACCAAATGGGCGTCGGCTTCATTCGCACCAGTGATGGCATTGGCGATCAGCGGGATGTCATGGTCGGCGATGATCTTGCATTTGATTCCCACAGGGCCGGCGAAACCGGTGGGGGCGCCTGTGACTTCCCGGATGGTCTTGTCATCAGCCAGTTCGACAGTGGTCGCACCCAGGGCACGGCGAATCTTGCCTTCGTTGGCTTCATGGTCGCCGCGAATCAGGACAGCCACTGGTTCGTCATCAGCCTGGTAGATCAGCGTTTTGATCATCTGTGAGGGTTCACAGCCCAGCATCTGACTGACCTGTTCAATGCTGGTTGCCCCAGGAGTGGCCTGTTTTTCCATAGTCCCGGCATCAGCGGAGGTTTTGATTTCAGGGGTGGGACGACCGGTGTCGGCCCGTTCCATGTTGGCTGCGTATCCAGAGGCTTCGCAGTAAACGATCGAGTCCTCGCCGTTTTCGGCGGGGATCATGAATTCGTGCGAGGCATCGCCGCCGATGGGGCCGCTTTCTGCTTCTACGGGCAGATACTTCAGGCCACAGCGGGCAAAGATGCGGCAGTAAGCGCGGTACATGCGGTCGTAGATTTCATCCAGCTGCTCTACGGAAGAGCTGAAGCTGTAGGCGTCTTTCATCAGGAACTCGCTGGTCCGCAGCACGCCGAAGCGGGGGCGTTCTTCGTTGCGGAACTTGGTTTGAATCTGATAAACGGTCAGCGGCAGCTGTTTGTAACTGCTGATACAGTGGCTGATCAGGTCGGTGACGACCTCTTCGTGTGTGGGCCCAAGTGCCATGGGGATCTGACGGTTTCCACGAGGGACGTTGAACTGGATCAGTACGGAGCCAAATGCGTCTTTCCGCTGAGTGCGTTCAAACAGACCCAGGGGTTGCAGAGCGGGCATGTGGAGTTCTGCGGCGCCGGCGGCGTCCATCTCTTCCCGCACAATCTGAGCTGCTTTCTGGATCGATTTCCAGCCCAGGGGGAGGTAGGTATAAGCGCCTGCCATCAACTGTCGGATCAGTCCGGCGCGAAGCATCAGCTGATGGCTGGGAATTTCCGCATCGGAGGGGACTTCTTTAATCGTGGGGATCAGCGTATTTGACCAGCGCACTTGAATTCCTTAAGTGATTGAGGAGTAGGTGTTTATGTTACTAGTGGATCGGCCGGGCGGAGTCTTGCTTTTGCAGCCGACTGATGGCCGCGTATTCTAGCAGAACGGGTTCAACTCCAAAAGGTTCGCCTTAGTGGGGGACAAAAATATTCGGATGAGATAAAGCCTGTCGGACAATGGCTTGTCGAAACAGGGGATTCAGATCGGGCTGACAGGGCTGTTCTTAACAATCGGAGAGCAAATAGGAGAGAGTTTCAGATCAGACAGGTGTCGGACTTGTTGAGCAGGATGGATCGGCTTAAGATCGTTCTATTGTGTTTCTTAGCGAAACTGAAGATCGACCGCTGCGTTTGAATTGAGATTCTGAAAGCCGATTCGAGATGTCTCGACAAAATATAAATCAACTGAAAGACGGGGATACTGTAAACGAGGTTTATCTGTTAGTTGACAAGCAGTTACGAGCGAATCGGAATGCAAGTCTGTTTCTGTCTGCTGATCTGAGAGATGCGTCGGGTGTCGTCAATGCGCGGATGTGGAATGTTGTCGAAGATCGGATGCTGCACTTTCAGTCTGGCAACTACGTTCAGGTGAAAGGCAAAGTGCATCTCTTCCAGGGCGCACTGCAGATCATCCTGACCTACATCGAACCGGTCTCCGCGGAGAACCTGGACCCGGCTGAGTTTCAGCCCCAGGCATCACATGATGTGCAGGCACTGCTGGCGCGGTTACGTGAGATGCTGCTGGGAATTGAAAATAATGAGGTCCGCACTCTGATGGAGTGCTTCCTGGTTGATGAAGCGCTGATGGAAGAGTTCTGTCGGGCTCCGGCCGGTGTGAAGACGCATCATGCCTACCATGGCGGGCTGATCGAGCATGTGGTCAACCTGATGGAGACCGCGCATCGGATTGCGGATCTGTATCCCAAAGCGGATATGAGTCTACTGCTGGCAGGTGTGTTCCTGCACGATATCGGCAAGGTCCGCGAACTGGGCTACGAGAACGAATTTATCTATACCGATGAAGGACAGTTGCTGGGGCACCTGATTATTGGCGTAGAAATGCTGACCGAGAAGATTCGCGCTTACCAGGAAATGACGGGAGAATCTTTCCCCAAGGAAGCGGAATTACGGCTGAAACACATGATTGTAAGCCATCATGGCACGTATGAATTTGGCAGCCCCCGTCTGCCGATGACTCCAGAAGCAGTCGCCCTGCATCATCTGGATAACCTGGATGCGAAAGTCAATGAGTTCGCGCGGTTCATTGACGATGATCTCAATTCGACATCCAGCTGGACTCCCTATTCACCTCGCCTGCAGCGAAAACTGTTTAAGGGAATGACTGAGGACTGAGTGAATGCCCGATTTTGAGAAGAAGATTCTCGAGTACGTAGCCCGCCCCGGTTACACACCGATTCGGGAAAAAGCGCTGCTGAAAAAAGTGGGAGGCTCCAAGTCAACTTCTTCTGAATTCGAGCAGGCCATGCAGAGCCTCCAGTCCCGCAAAGAGATTCTCGTCTCCGATTCGGGGCTGATTCGCCCCGTGAAAAAAGAGGGTTGGATTGCCGGGATTATCAAGAAAATCAATTCCGGGGCCGGGTATCTGATTCCTCATCATAAGCCGGACGACATCGCCCACGACCAGCGTCACGCAGGCGATCTGTATATTTCCGAGCGGGATATGGGGGATGCTCAGACTGGCGATGAGGTTTATGCTACCGTGATCAATCGCCGCCGCAGCGGAGGGCAGATCTGTGGTCGCGTTGTGGAAATCATCGAGCGGGCTTCGACGACATTTGTCGGCACTTACTTCGAAACACAGGGCGAAGGCTATGTGCACGTGGACGGCAAGATATTCAACTCGCCGATTCATGTGGGCGATCCGGGTGCGAAAGGTGTTGAACCTGAGGATAAGGTCGTCATCGACATTCTGCATTTTCCTTCGAAGAGCTATCTGGGGCAGGGGGTGATTTCCAAAGTCCTGGGGCCACACGGGAAGCCGGGCGTTGATCTGCTGTCCATCGTCTACGAATTCGGCATCCCGATGGACTTTCCGGAAGAGGTTCTGGAAGCAGCTCGAGAGCAGGCGAGCCTGTTTGATGAGACAAAACTGGGGAATCGCCGCGACCTGACTAACGAGACGGTCGTGACGATTGACCCTGCGGATGCCCGGGACTTCGATGATGCAATTTCGCTGACTCAGAACGAGCGCGGGCACTGGGTGCTGGGCGTGCATATTGCTGATGTGGCGCACTTTGTCAAAGAGGGTTCTGTACTGGACCGTGAGGCCCGACGGCGGGGGACCAGTGTGTATCTGCCCGGCCAGGTGATTCCGATGCTGCCTGAGATCATTTCAAATGGTCTGGCCAGTCTACAACAGGATCAGGTGCGTTTCACCAAATCTGCGTTTATCGAATTTACGTCGGATGGTGTGCCTGTACATACGGAGTTCGTCAATTCCGCGATTCGGGTCAAGAAGCGGTTTGCTTACGAGCAGGTACTGCCCATCATTCAGGAGTGTGACGAAGAAGGGGACCGGATACCCCGGGACGTCCGCGAACTGCTGAAAAACATGCATCATCTGGCAATGATGCTGCGGAAACGTCGCTTTGCTGCCGGCGCACTGGAGTTGCACCTCTCCGAAGTGCGGCTCACCTTTGACGACAAACATCGTGTGAGTGGTGCTGTTGAACGCGAGCACGACGAAAGCCACCAGATCATCGAAGAATTCATGCTGGCGGCGAATATCGCTGTGGCAGAAGGACTCAATGACCGGGGACTGCGGTTTCTGCGCCGCGTGCATCCGTCGCCTGACTACCAGCGGCAGGTGGAATTCGCCGAGTTTGTGAGCGCACTGGGTTATACACTCAAAAAGGCCCAGAGTCGTAAGGACCTGCAGCGTCTGATCGAGCAGGTGCATGGAACCGCAGTCGAACAGGCCATCAATTATTCCATGTTACGTAGTCTCAAGCAGGCAGAATATACGGATGAAGAGCTTGGGCACTACGCTCTGGCCGTTGAGCATTACTGCCACTTCACCAGCCCGATTCGGCGGTACCCTGACCTGACAATTCATCGCATGATCGATGAAATTCTGGAGCGTCCCGACAAAGGGAAAGGGCAGAGCCCCCAGGGGCTGCGTCAACTGGGCCACGACCTCTCGTTGCGTGAGCGTCGTGCCGAGTCGGCAGAACGGGAGCTGACTAAAGTCAAACTACTGACCTGGATGGTCGAAAATAAAATCACCACACTGAAAACTATGATCACGGGAGTAGAGTCGTTCGGGCTGTTCTGCCGGGGTGTGGATGTGCCTGTGGAAGGACTGTTACACATCAGCCGACTGGGCAAAAACGATTACTTTCACCAGGATCCAGCCAAATTCAGTATTGTTGGGGAGCGGACAGGTCAGGAGTTCCGTATCGGCGATTTCCTGGAGGTGGAAGTCGAAAAGATCGATCTGGATCGTCGGGAGCTGGATTTTCGAATGCCCCGAGCGGAGAGGTCAGGCAATTCGAAGTCAAAATCAGACAACGGTAATTCGAAGCAGTCTGGTAAAAAGCCGACTCGGGCCTCTTCCAAGGGGAAGGGGGCTGTGAAAAAGAAGAAGAACCGGCCGGGGAAGTCACCGCGGAGCAAAAAGAAGAAACGCAAGTAAGCTGAGTGCCTTTGAGAAGTGTCTGCAGGGTACGGATGTTTTACTTGAAACCGGGTAAGCTGGAGCTAAAACAACTATGCAGAGCGGAAATTTGCAAAAGGACTTCAGTTTATAATTCTGTGAAGATTGATGTACGAAGGCGAAGAAATATAATAACTTAAGCTCTATAACGAATATGCATCGTTCGGCGCCGGCAGATTCAATCAGGTCAGACTGAGTGACCGCCACGCTGGCTGCTATGTTTATAGATTTCACTATCACAATATTATTCACGGGATCTCAAGCAGATCACCGGGTGAGTGCTTGATTATGGTGACGAAATTGGCTGAGAAACAGCAATCCTCTCCGTCAGCAGGCGGAAAATCAGCGACGAAGTGGATTATGACCCTGCTTTCCTCTTCCATTGGCCAGAAGTTCGTGATGGGCATCACGGGCCTTCTCTTGTGCGGCTTCCTGGTTGTGCATCTGGCGGGGAACCTGCTCGTGTATGTCGGCGCAGACGCCTACAACAACTACGCAAAAGAACTGCACAGCATGATGCTGCTGCCTGTAGCGGAGACGGGACTGTTCCTGCTGCTGTTCGCTCACATTGCACTGGCATTCAAGCTGACCAGCGATAACCGCAAGGCACGCCAGATCACTTATCATGAGAAGCAGAGCAAGATTCAGGAGCCACCTTCCATTTTCGGACGTACTCCGATGGGGCGGACCAGTTCCTGGATGTTCATTTCGGGGTCCATCATTCTGATCTTTCTGATCATGCATATGATCG
This sequence comes from Gimesia benthica, assembly GCF_009720525.1. NCBI lineage: Bacteria > Pseudomonadati > Planctomycetota > Planctomycetia > Planctomycetales > Planctomycetaceae > Gimesia > Gimesia benthica. The sequence continues at coordinate 2,236,516 of NZ_CP043930.1, read as the reverse complement.
ACATGAAACTGCATCTGAACCCAACGGTCGACTACAAAGACCAGTCACCTTATGGCATCATCGTGCAGGTTCTGGGCAGTGTTTTGAGTGCCCCGATTTATATTGTGGGAACGCTTGTCCTCGGATTTCACCTGTCTCATGGATTCTGGAGTGCGTTCCAGTCGCTGGGACTGAATCATCCCAAATATACACCCTGGATCAAGAAACTGGCGATTCTATTTGCGATCGTCATTGCGGCTGGCTTTGTCAGTCTGCCACTCTGGGGCTTTTTTATCCGCTAACCTTCCGCCAGTCATTTGCGTCGGTTTAGCACCATCCAATAGATAGTTTCACACGTTCCGTTTTGAAGGTAGATATCATGGCCGAGTCGGCTACGACGGTTTTGAATTCTCGAGTTCCTGAAGGTCCCATGGCCGAAAAATGGGATCGTTGTAAGCAGGAGATGAAGCTGGTTAACCCGGCGAATAAACGGAAGAAAAAGATCATTGTGGTGGGGACCGGTCTGGCAGGGGCCTCTGCTGCTGCCTCACTGGCTGAACTGGGCTACCAGGTACAATCGTTCTGTTTTCAGGACTCTCCCCGTCGGGCTCACAGTATTGCCGCCCAGGGGGGGATTAACGCCGCCAAGAACTATCCTAATGACGGCGACAGCGTCTGGCGTCTGTTCTATGATACGGTGAAGGGGGGCGACTTCCGGAGCCGTGAAGCGAACGTGCATCGCCTGGCCCAGGTCAGTAACAACATTATCGACCAGTGTGCTGCCCAGGGCGTGCCTTTCGCCCGTGATTACGGCGGATTGCTGGCCAACCGGTCCTTCGGTGGGGCCCAGGTTTCCCGTACTTTTTATGCCCGCGGGCAGACCGGGCAGCAGCTGCTGCTGGGGGCTTACAGTGCTTTGATGCGGCAGGTGGGAACCGGGCGTATCAAGCTGTTCCCGCGTCGTGAAATGCTGGACCTGGTTGTGGTCGACGGCGTTGCCCGGGGGATTATCGTTCGTAATCTGATTACCGGTGAGTTCGAAACCTATTCGGCCGACTGTGTGCTGCTGGCGACCGGCGGTTACGGAAATGCCTTCTACCTTTCGACCAACGCGAAGGGTTCGAATGTGACCGCCGCCTGGCGGTGTCATAAACGGGGGGCGTTCTTTGCGAATCCCTGTTACACACAGATCCACCCGACATGTATTCCCGTGAGTGGTGATTACCAGTCCAAGCTGACTTTGATGAGTGAAAGTCTGCGAAACGACGGTCGGGTCTGGGTTCCCAAATCAGCCGATGATAAACGTCGCGGTAATGAAATTCCTGATGAAGAACGGGACTATTACCTGGAACGACGTTACCCCGCTTTCGGTAACCTGGTGCCTCGTGACGTGGCATCTCGTGCAGCCAAGGAACGCTGCGATGCCGGTTACGGTGTCGGTTCGACCGGACAGGCGGTCTTTCTGGATTTCCGCGATGCGATTATCCGCGATGGAAGACACGCCATCGAAACCAAGTACGGCAACCTGTTCCACATGTATCAGAAGATCACCGGCGAAAACCCTTACGAAGTGCCGATGCAGATTTATCCCGCTGTGCACTATACGATGGGTGGGCTGTGGGTGGACTATCATCTGCAGAGTACGATTCCCGGTCTGTTCGTGCTGGGTGAAGCGAACTTCTCGGACCACGGTGCCAACCGGCTGGGGGCTTCCGCTTTGATGCAGGGACTGGCAGACGGTTACTTCGTCGCTCCTTACACAACGGGTCACTTTCTGGCTTCGAACAGTCTGCCTGAGGTTTCAACCGAGGATGAGGCGTTCAAGGCCGCTTTGGCGAATGCCCAGGACAGAAACTCAAAGATTCTGGGAGTCAACGGAACGCGTTCGTCCGACAGCATCCATCGCGAACTGGGACACATCCTCTGGGAATACTGTGGTATGTCTCGCGAACGCCAAGGGCTGGAAACAGCCATGGGTAAGATTCGCGATCTGCGGGATGAGTTCTGGTCGAGCGTGAAAGTGCTGGGCGAAGGCGAGCAGTTGAATCAAAACCTGGAACACGCTGGTCGTCTGGCAGACTTCCTGGAATTCGGTGAGTTGATGGTGCGAGATGCCCTCGTGCGGGAGGAATCCTGCGGTGGTCACTTCCGTGAAGAACATCAGACTCCGGAAAACGAAGCGTTGCGTGACGATGAGAATTTCTGTCATGTGGCTGCCTGGGAATTCACAGGGGTCGGCAATGAGCCGGTCGAACACCGAGAACAATTAGAATTTACTGAAGTACCTCTGGCTACGAGGAGTTATAAATAATGAGCGAGACTCTGGATCTGACGCTCAGAATCTGGCGCCAGCCTGGCCCCGATGCCGTCGGGCGATACGTCGATTACAAACTTACCGACATCTCCACGCATATGTCCTTCCTGGAAATGCTGGACGTGTTGAATGAGCAGCTGCTGCAGCAGGGCGAAGAGATGGTTGCTTTTGACCATGACTGTCGTGAAGGGATCTGCGGGATGTGCAGCCTGATGATCAACGGACAGGCACATGGTCCGGATTCAGGCACAACTACCTGTCAGCTGCATATGCGGCGGTTCAAGAATGGCGACACGATTGTGATTGAACCCTGGCGGTCGCAGGCGTTTCCTGTGGTTCGCGACCTGGTCGTCGATCGCAGTGCTTTTGACCGGATCATCGAGAAGGGGGGCTTTATCTCGGTCAACACCGGGAATGCTCCCGATGCGAACAATATTCCCGTTCCCCTGCCGGTCCAGGAGACAGCCATGGATGCCGCAGCCTGTATTGGCTGTGGTGCCTGTGTGGCCGCCTGTAAGAATGCTTCGGCCATGCTGTTTGTTTCTGCGAAGGTGTCACATCTGTCGACACTGCCTCAGGGGGCTCCCGAGCGTGCGAGTCGTGTGCAGAAGATGGTTGCCCAGATGGACGAAGAAGGCTTTGGAAACTGCACGAATACGGAAGAGTGTTCGGCTGCGTGTCCCGCAGAGATTTCGGTTTCCAACATTGCCCGTCTGAACCGCGAATACCTGCGTGCAAAGCTGTGTGCGAAAGACTAAGCACGCAACCGAATGATCATTTACAGAGCGAGGGACCTGCAGGGACCCTCGCTTTTTTTGTTGGTGGCCGGCGGTTGGTTTTGATTAAATTAGGATTTTAAGATTCGCGGAGTCTGTTGATTGCGAGATAGTCCGGGAAGTTCCACAATAGTCGACAGCGCCTGAATTCCCCTTTATCAGTCCCCAATTTAAAGTCAGAAGAGAGAGCTGTGTCTGAATCTTTACTCACTACTGCCTGCCACCAGTGGCACGTTGATCATGGCGGCCGAATGGTCGATTTCGCCGGCTGGGAAATGCCTCTGCTGTATACGAATATCACCGCTGAGCATCATGCGGTACGCCAGGCGGCAGGTTTGTTTGACATCGCCCACATGGGGCGGCTCTTTTTCAGTGGGCCGGATGCATGCCGCTTCCTGGATCATCTGCTGACGAATAACGTCGAATCACTGAAGCCGGGACAGATCCGCTACTCACTGGTGACCAATGAATCCGGGGGGATCCTGGATGACGTGCTGGTCTATCGATTTTCCGATTTCTATCTGCTGGTGGTGAATGCATCCAATCGACTTAAAATCGTTGACTGGATCGAACAGCAGCGGGAAGGTTTCGATGTGCAGATCGATGACATGACCTGCGAAAAGTTCATGCTGGCCCTGCAGGGACCTGCTTCGCTGGGAGTTCTGAATCCATTGGCTGAGGCGGAGCTGAGCGAAATCAAATATTATTACGGCGTGGAAACCAAAGTGCTGGGCGTAGATGCTCTCGTGAGTCGGACCGGATATACCGGGGAAGACGGCTTCGAGGTCGTCGTTGAGCAGGCTGAAGGTCTGGCACTCTGGGAACGACTGATGGCAGACGGTCAGGGGGCAGGACTGGTTCCTGCGGGGCTGGGATGTCGCGATACGCTCCGTCTGGAGGCCGCTATGCCCCTGTATGGGCACGAACTGGACGAAGAGACCGATCCCTTTACTGCAGGGCTCAACTTCGCTGTGAAGCTGCAGGCGGCTGATTTCGTCGGTAAAGAGGCATTGATCGCCGCCAAGGCTCGTGAAGATCGTAAGGTACGCATTGGTTTTACCCTGGAAGGGAAACGGGCGGCACGCGAAGGTGCAGAGCTGTACGATGGCGATCAGAAGGTGGGCGTCGTGACGTCTGGGTCATTTTCACCGACGCTGGATCTGCCACTCGGCATGGCTTATGTCGAAGCCGCGTATGCAGAACCAGGACAGGTGCTGGAAGCGGATATTCGCGGCAAGCGATTTCCGGTAAAAGTGACCGCACTGCCATTCTACAAACGCGACACTTAGAGAACCACAGGCGAGGCGTAGCCGGCAAGTGGTATCGGCTACGCTGAAGCTGGGTCTTCCGTTCGAGTTTCTGCTCAGCGGCTTATATCGCCGACACCAGAGAAGGAGCGTAAGACAGTGGGGGTTTCAGGTAATCTTAAGAACCGGAAGCGTTTGTCTTCTGTTCTTTTTTGGAAACATAGTCGGTGTCTGCCAGAACTTCCTGAGCAACGTCGCCGACGAAGTTGTCGATCTGTTTCTTTTCCTTGCCTGGCGCTGGTGCTCCGGCATTCATGCCGACACCCGGTTGTTTGAAGAAGGAGGGGGCCATGTCGATGATGGCGCTCCAGTAGGTCGTGAAGACCGGGTATTTGACATCGGGGTTCTGCTCTTTGTAATCATCCATTTTCTGCAGGAGCAGGTTGTGGGCGATTTTTGGATGGCGGTGATGCGGTCCGTGTACAAAGATGTCAAAGTTGAAGTAGGTACAGAGCTTCGTGATGATATTATTTCCCACGACCGTACGGGTTCCCAGCATGGGATCGTAACTGCTCATTCCGAGATGTTCTGTGAACTTACGGGTATTCTGGTAGATCCCTGCGAGATAGTGGGGCAGAACCCAGACACGTAGCAGACCGATGAGTGCACCGTAGTAGCCACAGAGAGCGATCACGGAACCCCAGAAGATTACAATCGCCGCATATTCGTAGCGAATGGTTCTACGGAGTTTGGGATCGGTCAGAGGAGAATCTTTGTGCCAGAAGATGCGACCGTAAATGAACGGGGCCATGAACAAACCCAGAGCCAGGTCGAACCAGACAAACACTCTGCGAAAGCGGAGTGATGTGTTCGGGTCAGAATAGGGCCAGAGTTCCCAGTCGCTGGGTTTATTCAGGTAGGCGTGGTGACGAATATGGCTCTCACGGTAAACCGTGTAGGGTACGAACATCGCTGTCCCCAGGATTCGCCCCAGCCAGATGCTCGCATTCTTGGAGCCGGAGAGCGTATGGTGAGAACATTCGTGGAAGCAACTGGTCCAGCAGAACAGACAGTAGGAAATAAACAGTGTTAGAAAGATCTGCCAGCTGATGGCATCAGTGGGCCAGTAAACGGCAAGACACCAGATTGCGATCAATCCGACAGGCAGGAACAAAAAACGAGGGATGGTCGTTTTTTCTTCTAGTGCTTTTAATTCCTGTTCAGTGAATTGTGTTACGGACACGTTGAGCTCCGGTCTAATAAACTACCAGCACGTTTCTAATATTTTATTTAACCAGTTGTGAGTAACGGCGCTGCGTTACAATGAAATCAAGTTAAACCAGTTAAAATGTTACTCACAGCAAAACTGTGAGTCAACTTATCAGAAATTTCGGCCATTCTCTTTATTTACTACATCATGTCTTGTGATCTCGCGCTCATGATGCAATTATTTTTTTTAAGTCGGACTATTCGGGAGTAATATTTACATTGGGAGTGTTAAGCCAGTTAAGTTGATTTTGGGGAAATGCGGGTTCTACCGCAAATCTCTCACCCTTATTGTCGGAAATTCATTATTATAGCTGGTTTATGGAACTTGCACTTGAAAAAAGTGCGGAAATCCCAATTTTTCAAAACCTGCAGGCTGAGTAGAAATTGTAGTCAGACCTGCGATAATTCAAACCGATATAAGTCTTCAATCACCCCGACCGGGACAGGGGCCCTTCCCGTTTTGCGTTAAATTTTTTGGGAAAAAGATCTCAGGAGTTAAGTCTTTCCGATGCCAGAATATTCAAATTATCAAAAGGATGTGATCAAACGTTACTATGACAATCGGGATTCGATTGATCAGCAACGCTTGTCTGAGCTCTGTACCAATCTGTTTTTGACGGAAGGCAAAAAAAAACAGAAGTTGTGGGAGAAAGCTCAGGAGATCATGGAACGCCTGAATGTGCCGCCGACCCGCATTGATCATGTTCTGAAGTCCGCCGATCCAGCCATCCTGGCAGAAGTCGTCAAGGATCTGGAATCCGGGGTGATTCGCTAGCGAACTTCGGCAGGAACTCAATCGCCGGAATCGTCCATTACGGTGCAGAGTTCCTGCTTCGGCGCGGGGACCGCGCTATCCTTGCTGATGCTGTGATTCGTCGTCAGTGTGTAGACCAGTGCCGTACACGTCATGACTGAAGCAGACGTGTAGAACATGGGGTAGAAGCCCCAGTTATCGATGATGCCCCCCAGGATCGGAGCGAAAATAATAGCACCTGCGTCGAAAAAGCCCAGCACGATAGTCGTTCCCGTCCCGCGATATTGGGCTGGAAACGATTCGGTTCCCAGGGAGACCACAGCCGGAAAGAGCAGGGCGTGTCCGAAGCCACAGAGAATCGCGGGGCCAATCAGCTGCCATTCCTGAGTGATGGATGGCAGGATCGTATGTCCAATCGCGTGTCCCATCAGGCCCATGGTGATCATTTTGGTTCGACCTACCGTCGTTCCCCAGCGGCGGGTGTAGATACGAATGAAGAAGGCTGAAATCGCATAACCCAGGAAGAATGTCCCGATCCCGCCCAGACCACGTTGAGAGACGAAGCGGGTTAAAAAGACGCTGATCACGGTAAAGCTGAGGCCCATCATGATCGCGACCACCATAACCTGCCCCGGCCAGTAGCGGAACAGGAGCTGGTGTGCAGCAGGGGTGACCTGTGGTCTGCGGTGAACATCGTTGTGGGTGACGTATAAGACGATCAGGAAGTAACTGAAGCCCAGGAATGCAGGGATACCGAACAGGGCGTAAAACTGGGCATTGCCGGCGGGAAGCCAGCGCATCATCAGGTCACTTACCTGGGTTCCCAGGATCATACCGACGAATCCGCTGCTACCCAGGCTGCCAATGACTTCGGTCCGCCTGTGATGTGGGACTTTCTGCTGGATATGTACGACGGAGCAGGTAAACATGCCTGCGATACCCGTCGCAAAGCACATTCGTAAGGCGAAGATTTCCCAGCCCAGGCTACGACAAAGTGTCATGCCGCCGGTTCCGACGACGAAAATTGCTGCAGACAGGGCCCAGAGTTTTCTCACACCGTAGCGATCGATACCCTGACCGAGGAAGAAGCGGCCGATTAAGGCGACGAAGACGCCGCAACTGACAATATCACCGACGAGCTCTTCGGTACCTCCCAGATAGGTGACCAGATCTGCGAAGCGGAAGGTGATTGCATTTGCGGTCACCAGCAGCACATTGGCCAGGTAACAGAACCAGAACAGCCGGTTGTATATAGGTTCCTCTTCATCTGAGGGAATTACAGGTGTGATAGACATTCGTTTTAATTCAGGTTAGGACAGATTGCCGGACGTTGTACCAGTCTTTCGTTCGGAAACAGAAACCGTTTCCGCTCACAATTCAGGATCAGCATGTCTGATTCGGCGGGATCAGTCCGAGTCCTGCAAGCGTCTTGTGAGGCTCTCTGGCGGGTTCACAACGGGGAGACACAGCGGGGTGTCTTCGAGTTCGTGATTTCGAGGGATGTCGCGACTCACTTTCTGGCGAGGTGTCGCAGATGTCGGAAGTACACCACATCCATGACAATATTCTAGCAGAGTGGGGCCGATCCGTCTAAGGGGGAAATGTTAAAGTTTCGCTCAAACGGCGTGGAAACCAGTGATTTCGTGCAGCTGAACAGGGCTGCGGGGTGGTTTCAAGGCGTCCGCCCGGGTGGCGATTGCTGCCTTTATCCACCAAAGGCACTGTAACGGCGGATACCCCGCTGGAATGCGATCCGATTCAGTGAAAACAGGACGACAATCCAGACAATTTCAATGGACAATTCGATGATCAGTTCCTGATGGGTATATTTCCCTAGAATGACAGTCCCGGGAAAGTACGCCAGATATTTGAATGGCAGCAGTTGCATCCACTGGCTCAGCGGTTCCGGAAAGAGGTCCAGGGGAATCATGTGGCCTGAAAGGAAGTAGTTGAGCATCATATAGATAAAGATCAACGAGCTGACTTCCAGAAACCAGAACGCAATCAGGCCGATGAGTGACTCAATCAGGAAACCGACGAGAAAGGCCATCAGCAGGGAGAGGATCCAGGCAATAATCGTAAAGGCATCCGGCCAGCCCGAGAAGTAATCCCGACAGAGGTAGAAGAGCAGGATAAACGGACCGAGGGCGACCATGTAGTACACCAGCTTGTGAGCCATGCGGGCCCAGAACAGATAGCCCAGCATATCGATCGGCTGAATCAGATATTTTTTAATGGTGCCATCCCGCACATCGTTGGCGATGCCATTGGCCAGACCGGGCATGCTGGAAAAGGCACGTCCGACCATAACCAGCAGGTAATAAGCGACCATTTCCTGGTAGTTGTAGCCTTTAATATTACTGATCGGCTTGGCCGTGTGGATGCCGTAAATGGCGCCCCACAGGAAGATCTGAGTGACGATTGGCAGGAAGCGGACGAAGGTCGCGAAGACGAAATCTCCCCGGTACACCAGTCGTTCTTCGATTGATGTTTTGAGGATGATCCAGTTAGTCCGCAGGCTGGCGATCATGTTTCTTTATGGAAATGCTAAGAATACGTTTACTGGTGGCAGACGGAGTTACTCGGTTGTTGTCGGCTCCAGACTCTGGGCCTGCTGGTAGTCCGACGTCTCTTTGTGTTCGGTAAAGACTTCTGCGATTACTTCTTCGAGGGGGCGTTCCTGGACGCCGACATCGAGGATACGGTATTTCGCGAGCAGGCTGGAGAGGATCTCCGGAATTTTATTCCGGGGTACTTTGAGTTTCACGCGTGGCGCTTCATTTTCGAGGACTTCTCCCCATTGGGAGAAGTCGCGGGGCATGTCATCACCGTCAAACTGGACGTCCATGATTTTATAATTGCTGAAGCGGTCGAGAATGTCGCTTAAGGGGCCATCATGCTTGATGCTTCCCTGGTTGATGATGATGGCCCGTTTGCAGAGGGCTTCCACATCTTTCATGTAATGACTGGTGAGTACGACCGTCGTCTTCTGCTCGTTCTGGTAGTATTTCAGAAATTCCTGCACGCGGCGTTGAGAGACGACGTCCAGGCCGATCGTGGGTTCGTCGAGCAGCAGAACATCAGGGCGGTGCAGCAGGGCGGCGATGAGTTCCATGCGCATCCGCTCCCCGAGGGAAAGTTCGCGGACCGGCTGGCCGATCAGATGTTTGACTTCGAGCAGGCTGGTGAGTTCATCGATCCGGCGATCATACTGCTGTGGGTCGATGCGGTAGATCTCTTTGTGCAGCCGGAAAGATTCCTGTGCCGGAAGGTCCCACCAGAGCTGGTTCTTCTGTCCCATGACCAGCGAGAAGCGGCGACGGTATTCGTTCTCGCGTTTCCAGGGAACGTGTCCCAACACGGTGGCTTCGCCTGCTGAGGGAAAAATCAGTCCTGAGAGGAGTTTCAGGGTTGTGGTTTTGCCTGCGCCATTCGGACCGAGGAAAGCGACGATTTCCCCCTGTTCGATGGTGAAACTGACATCGGTCACCGCATGAACGGTTTTATGCTCGCGCTTCCAGAGGCCTTTCAAAGAGGCAAAAACCCCTTCGTTTTTCTGGTAGACTTTGTACGTTTTCTCAAGATTTCGGACGACAATGGCATTCATGCCATCATCTTACGGTACCTGTCGCGATGGGTCGAGCGACAAAACCAGCGATTCAGAAAAAACAGACAGGCGGGGGCCTTTGCTCTAACCCGGGGCTCTCAAGACGCTTTTTGCACGAGTTCTGCACGGATCTGCCGGGCAATCAGCGGGTCGATCATCGCCGCCGTCGCCAGATGAGTGGCCTGGGCACCGGCGTTCAGGAACTCTCTGACATCCTCTGCTGTACTGATGCCGCCACAGGAGACCAGTTCCGGACGCTTTACATTTTGAGGTAAATCTGCGATCAGTCGGGCAAAGCATTTTAGCTGGTGCAGAGAGGCTTCACGGGTAACGGCACCGCAGATTCCCCGCTGCTCCCCGTTGAATAAGGGAGTGCCCTGGGCATCGGTGACCGTAGTGGCGACACTGTTGGTCATCACGATTGCTGTCGCGAAGGGAGCGACCGCCTGCAGGAATTCAAGGGCGGTCTGTTCCTGAGTTAGATGTCCGATTTTGATCAGGTAAGGAGTGTCGCCGATCGCCTCTCGGACGCGACTGGCGACCAGAGTGGCGGCCTCTGGTTGCTGATATAACTGTCCGTCGCGGGTGCAGACATTGGGGCAGGAGAAGTTCGTTTCTATACAGTCGGCTCCGCTCTCAAGGGCCCAGCGGGCACAGAGTGCGTAATCCTCAGCGAGGTCTTCCAGAGACCAGCCAGGCTGGAGACTGCCGACCACGGAGACCGACAGGATTTTTTCAGCAGGCAGTAACTCGCGGGTGCGGGTGATATCGTCGCGCCAGATTTCCGGAGCGGCGGAAGGCATACCGAAAGAGACGGCCCAGCTCCCCTGCATCTGGTCGGTGAGGGTGACCTGCGATTCCTGACCTGTCATGGAAGCTGCAGTTACAGGCTGCAGGTTGGGAAGCGGGTAGCATTCCCGTGCAGACGAGCGAACTGTTTTGTAGGTCAACACATCGAAGCCCAGGCTGGCGTAGTACAGGACCCATTTTCCATTGAGCAGCGGACCGGCGGGGATGCCCAGTGGTGAGGGGACCGGGAGACCACAGAAGCTCCAGTTGCCCGGAACAGCTGGGATCTCAAGTTCGCACGGTTCGGGGGCATGCTCGTAGTTCCACTGGTAAGTCTGCAGGCGATCGTAGCGGGGCAGGGAGGCAGGGTTCTGCATCTGGTATCCTGAAGAAATCAATCAGCGAATGAAAAAAGCTCCGACCCTCAATTGAGAGTCGGAGCTACCGGGGGGAATCATATCCTTTGAGACTAGCGTTGGACTGTGTTCATGTTTTTGAGCACGTTCATGTAGTCGACAGTGATATTCAGGATCTCATCGTTGTAGTGATCCTTCTTGAAGATGTCTTTGTCGGCTGCTTCGTCCTTCTTCTCGTCTTCTTTTTTCTTATCCTCTTTGTCTTTTGACAGCTCTTTACGCCGTTCGGCTTCGACCAGAGAGATGGTTTTCTGATTTTTCTTTTTCAGATACTTATTGATTTCATCCTGGGTTTCTTTGAAATCTTTGTCAGCCACAACACGTTTGGTGCTGGCCTGCTTCAGGTAATCCAGGATTTTCGGACTGACCATTCCCAGCGATTCGTGTGGAGCGATTTCGGTTTTGTCGAACTCCATTGCATCATCCAGGAAGGATTCACCCAGGTCCATATTGTCGATCAGCGAAGGCAGAACGATATCGGAACGGACGCCCCGGTTCTGAGTACTGTCGCCGTTGACGCGGTAGAACTGGTTGATGGTCAGTTTCAGAGCACCCAGGTCCTGGCCTTTGAGAAAGGAGAACATCTGGTTGCTGACCGGCATTACGTTCTGTACCGTTCCTTTACCGTGAGTGGTGGTATCACCGATGATGATGCCACGCTTGTAGTCTTTGATGACGCCGGCAAAGATCTCGGAAGCAGAGGCGGAGAGGCGATTACAGACCACAACCAGCGGACCGGTGTAAACTGCACCCGGTTCAACGTCGCTGTGGATTTTGCGTTCGCCGTCCATCTGCTTGACCTGCACGACAGGACCTTCGTCAACAAACAGACCGGAGACTTCGATGGCTTCGCTGAGTGCACCACCACCGTTGAACCGCAGATCGATAACAACGCCATCGACGCCACCCTGATCACGGAAGTCGTAAAGTACCTGACGGACATCGCGGGCGGTACTCTTGAAGTTCTCATCACCCCGTTGTGCTCCACGGAAATCCCGATAGAACGAAGGGATGCTGATCACGCCGATGCGTCCGGTCTTGCCGGGGAGACGTTCTCCAGTATCGATAATTTTCCCTTTGACTTCGGAAGTGCTCAGTTCGATCTTCTTCCGGGTCAGTTTGTAAACTTCCATGGCATTGTTTTTCTCTTTTTTGACCCGCAGTTGAACTACGGTGCCTCGTTTGCCACGGATGTAACGTACAACTTTGCTGAGTTTCATTTCGACAACGTCGACGAACTCGCCATCTTCCTGGGCGACACCAACGATTTTGTCGCCTGCTTTGAGGCGACCGTCTGCATCGGCTGCACCACCGGGCACGATTTCAGCAACGACGGTATAACCTTCTTCGGAACGCAGAGCGGCACCGATTCCATCGAGGCTGAGTTCCATGCTGATCCGGAAATCTTCCAGTGTCTGGGGAGACATGTAGCTGGAGTGGGGATCGAAGCAGTGAGTCAGGGCGCTGAGGTACATCTCCAGTTTCTCAGGCTTTTCAGTCTGAGCCATGGTGCGGAGATTGTTGCGATAACGTTTGTGTAACTGCTCGCGGGCTTTCGCGAGTTCGGTGTCATCCAGAATCAGGTTGAGCAGATCGTATTTGACCCGTTTTCTCCAGCGTTCGTTCATCTCGTTCTGATCTTTGGCAAAATCGAGATCTTTGGCATCCACGATGATCGATTCATCGACGGTGAAGTCATGATCGACATCGACGAGCTGCTGTGCGTAGTCCATCCGCTCCTGCAGACGCTGGAGGTAGAGGTCAAAAGCATTGTAAGCAAAGCTGACATCGCCAACGGCCAGTTTGTCGTCCAGCTGGTCTTTTTCCGCCTCAAATTGCTCGATGTCGGATTTGTAGAAGTAGAGCTTCTGTGGATCGAGCTGTTTGATGAAACGTTTCATCAGTTTCGCCGAGATCTCGTCATTGATGGGTTTGCCGCTGATGTGGAACCGACTGACCATGGCACAGACGCGTTTGGCGGTGACAGAGTCATTCGAAGAGTCCGAGACAGAGGCCTGCTGAGCGAAGATTGCGGTTCCCAGCAAGAGGACCATGCAGAGACTGAGAGCAGAGGCTGCTTTTGAGGGAGGATTTAACTTCATAAGTTTCGTCCGTTATCTGAATTTCATGTGAAAGAGAAAGCATCAGTGAAGCCGACGTGACACCGGGAATTCACTTATGTAAGCCATTCGATATTATAGGATCTCGGAAAAGAGGACAAGATGACATTTTCCAGTTAGGCGTCTCCGATCTACCTGACAGCGGCGGATTTAATGAATTGCTGCTGTCAGAACGAAGGTCCTTTTCAGGCAGCAATCCCGTAGGCTTTCTTACGCATTTGGGTGAAGATCTGTTGGTCAAACCTGAGGAAATTCTATCGCTCTCAGTTCCCGGGGGACGCAGCAGGATTTCTCCGGTTCCGGTCGGCTCGAACCGATGAGATATTTAAGGCCGCGCGATATTCCTAAGTGTATTAAAGGAAACAGATTGCGTTATTATTTGTCGTCGGGGGGCTGTGGTTGAAACAGCTTTCCGAAGATTGACAGGCAGTTCTTCCAGTGTTCCTGAAATTCTGGGGAATCAACCGGGTGTCCGGAAATCAGCTGCGCCAGCTGGGGCAGCGTGGCCGGAAAAAAGACCAGGGCAGTAAAAATCAACATCAGGCAGACCGGATCGAACTCGTCAGAGACGATGCCCGCTTCCTGCGATTTTTTTAGACGGTTGATGTGATTCTGGTAGTATTCCCGTCGCCAGGGCTCATCAATCAGGGGAGCCCCCTCATTCTGCTGGGCTTCATTCAGCAGAACGCGAACATAGTTCTGGTCGCGTAGATTCTCTTCAAAGTAGTACTGCAGAATCTCGGTGATATCGATAGGAATCTTTTCGACGGTGTCGCTGCGTTCCTGGAGTTTGTTCTGCAGGGCGGCTTCAAAGAGGCCCTGTTTATCAGTGAAATAGCGATAGATCAGTGATTTGTTGAAGTTGGCCTGTCGGGCGACCGCTTCAATTCGGGCTCCCTCGACTCCCCGTTCGGCGAACTCTTCAATCGCCGCCTTCAGGATGGCTTCCTGGGAAGAGACTTCTTTTTTGGGGGAGATTGCACTGGTATCAGTTGACGACATATTCGCTCCATTCCTGGCGGTTTGAAAGAGTATACCTGTCACGCCTGTGGTTGTGAAGATTCCCAGAAGGGGGGAACGGATCAGCGGTTGGTTCCATCGAGAAATTCCTGAAGAATTATATTGAAATCGAAAAACCGAGTCGCTAGCATGTGCATTGTAACGGTAACGTTACCGGTGATCTATTGGTTTTTTAGACAAAATCAGTCGAATTTTCGTTCACATTTTGAGTGAACAAGAGGTTAATCACTTTAGAGAACGTCACGTCTAATACCTGATACAGGTCTGTATCGGACTAAATAGCTGAGATGCGCGGCGGCTTCCCGAAAGGGGAGATCTGCTGCAGCCACTACTTCAATTCTGTTTGAAAAGAATGTTCCGAGAGCACGCGACTTTGTAGCTCCCAGTCTGTTTGAAAGACGGGGGGGGGGGCGACAAGGGATGCACTCTCATACTGTGTTCGCGTCATGTAATTACCAGAACCGGTTCTGAGAATCGGTGTTCGATAATTTGATCAGGCACTTTTCATACTTTTACGGAACTACGAGGAGTAACGCTATGGTATGTCGTCAACGTCTGAAGCGAGGCTTCACTCTCATCGAGTTGCTGGTCGTAATTGCCATCATTGCAATTCTGATCGCACTGTTACTCCCTGCAGTTCAACAGGCCCGGGAAGCGGCCCGTCGTACGCAGTGTAAGAACAACATGAAACAGTTCGGTCTGGCGATGCACAACTATCACGAAGCGCACAGCACGTTTCCGCTGGGGACGAGCGTTAATTTCAGCACTTCTTCCGGGGGAGGTAACTTTATCTCCAACGGGATCGTGATGATGCTGCCTTATTTCGATCAGACCAACCTTTCGAATCTCTACAATCAGACGATCGCCTGGGAAAACCAGTCCGCTGCTGCAGCCCGGACCGTGGTGCCTACGTTTGTCTGTCCTTCGAATGTCGGACAGAACCCGATTACCGACTCAGCTTTGGGGGCCTTAAGTCTGCCTGTGGGCAATACATTTGGTATCACCACCTATGCGCTCTGTCGCGGATCGAATATCGGCTGGTGCAGTTCGAGCAATCATCCCAGTACCGTCAGAGGGATGTTTGACCTGAACCGCGGTGCCAAGATGCGGGATATCATCGACGGTTCCAGCAATACGATCGCGATGGGAGAAGCAGGGACCGGCCCCCAGTTCAAGTTGTGTGAAGGACAGGGTTGTACCACAGCGGCTTCACCGGTGGTTGAAGCTTCTCAAGCCTGGATTGTCGCACAGCCACCCAATACTGACTTCAAACCTGTGCTCGGGGCCCGGGCCAGTATTTTCGGGAGTACGGCAGATCGAATCAATAAGAATGCTACTACAGAGACACTGATTGATCTGGCAGGTTATTCCACCTGTTCCTTGAGTGGCGCGGATGCGACCAGTAACTTCCGCAGTCAGCACATTGGTGGCTGTCATTTCCTGTATGCCGACGGTTCCGTGCATTTCATCAGTGAAAACGTTGACCTGGGAACCTACCAGGCGCTGTCTACGATTGGCGGAGGCGAAGTCGTCGAGACTCCGTAGTAACAGGAACCGTTTGAGAAAGATGAATCGGTCACTGATACCCAGCGCTCTGTCAGGGAGATTATGATTCAGCAACAACCACACGTCTCTGACGAAGCAGCGCCTGCGGTAGCGCAGGCGCTGCTGGATCTGACGACAGACGATTCCCCACGCTCGCTCCCGCTGGAGGAGCGGATGCGGTTGACGCGTGAATGCCTCTCCTGCCTGTCAACAGCGGCGCGAGAGTGGGTTAGTCTGTCCTGCCGGGCCAAACGGATTCCTGAAGGGAGCCCGGTTCGTGCAGAGGAGGTGCTGGCGGGACCGGTCTCGGTGGCCCGTTACCTGCAGGTTCTGCTCTTGAGCTTCAAGTCCATCGCACGGACGGGAGCACCACCACTGCCGGGAACACCGGTGGATTCGAAGACGGGTCTGACACGGGTTCCTGTGTTTCCTGCGTCTGGCATTTATGATTCACTGGTCTTTTACGGATTGAAAGCAGAAGCCTGGTTAAATCGTTCTGAAGGTAATAGTGGGCTGTTCGATCTGTCTGTTTTGGAGAATCATGCTCGGCCTTTAACTCTGGTGCTGGGGGCGGGAAATGTTTCTGCGATCCCTGCGACGGATGTATTGACAAAGATCCTGCAGGAAGGAGAGCGGGTTCTGTTGAAAATGAATCCGGTCAATGAATATTTACAGCCGGTGTTTGAGCGGGCCTTTCAACCGTTGATTGCTGCGGGGCTCTTGCGAATTGTCTGTGGTGACAGCGGCATCGGCGCGTCACTGGTCGAGCAGCCGGTGTTCGAACGAATTCATATTACCGGCTCGACGCAGACACATGATGCGATTGTCTGGGGCGCGACTAGTGACGAACGCAGTACGCGGAAGGAAGAGAATCAGCCGCGCCTCCAAGTGCCTATTACCAGTGAACTGGGAAATGTCTCGCCGTGGATTGTGGTTCCCGGCGAGTATTCTGAGAAGCAGCTGCGGTTCCAGGCGGAAAACGTGGTCGCCTCGATTGTGAATAATGCTTCGTTCAACTGCCTGGCCACCAAGCTGATTGTCACTGCGGCTCATTGGAAACAGCGCGACCGTTTTCTATCACTGATTGAAGAACGGCTGTCACAGATACCGCCCCGCTATGCATATTATCCGGGAGCGGCAGACCGCTGGGATCGCTTTGCCGGTGAGTTGCCTCCCGATGAAGAATATCTGCCCTGGAAACTGATGCGGGATGCGGATCCCAGTGAATCGCCTCATCTGTTTCAGGAAGAGTCGTTTGTCTGCGTCTGTGCGGAGACGGCTCTCGGGGGGGATTCGGCGGTTGAATTTCTGGGACGTGCCGTTTCGTTTGTGAACGAGGAAGTCTGGGGGACCCTCTGTGCCACGATCACGGTACCGGACCGGTTTCGCAAACAACAGGCAGATCAACTGGAGCAGGCAATTGCCCGGTTGAATTACGGTGCGGTTGCGATCAACCACTGGCCGGCATTGAATTATGCGTTCATGACAACGCCCTGGGGCGGGGCTCCTGGAGCCGATCTGCGGGATGTCGCCAGCGGGATCGGAAATGTGCACAACACCTACTTCCTGGCCGGTGTGGAAAAAACGGTTCTGTTCGGGCCGCTGACTTTGATTCCGCATCCGGTCTGGTTTGCTTCGCATCCCCATCCGGAAGCGGTGGGCTGGCGATTGTTTGATCTATATACCCGACCTTCGCTGGGTGGTTTGATGAAGGTCGGGCTCTCTGTGGTGAAGCCTTAGTTCTATTTTTCTCTTCGATGCAGGTTGATTTCCATGAATATGCTTTCTCGCCCGGGCACTCGAGTTCACTCCGTTTTGCTGTTGTGTCTGTGGACCGGTCTGGTCTGCCTGACCACTGTCTCTTCTACACATGCGGCCGCGCCGAGAGAACTGAAGCCGGCCACATACACGTTCCGTCCGGGGCCTGAGTTTCAGTTTGAATTCCAGGAACGCCTGATCGAAGCGGTGCCGGGAGATATCCTGGAGCTGAAGGCGGGGACTTACCATCTGCATTCGGGGCTGAACCTGGTGACGGATAATGTCACGATCCGGGGGGCGGGCCAGGATAAGACGATTCTCTCTTTCAAAAACCAGCGGGACGGGAGTTTTGGATTGCTGGCCAGCGGCGATAACCTGGTGCTGGAAAATTTTGCCGTCGAAGATACGAGCCATAATGCGATCAAAGTCCTGGGGGCGGAGAACGTAACCTTTCGCGGGGTGCGTACCGAGTGGACCGACGGACCGAAAACAACCAATGGTGCGTATGGCCTCTACCCGGTTCAATGCAGGAACGTGTTAATCGAGAACTGCATCGCGATTGGAGCCGCGGATGCGGGGATCTATGTGGGGCAGTCGACCGATGTGGTCGTACGCGGTTCTCGCGCGGAGGCGAATGTAGCGGGGATTGAAATCGAGAATACGATCAACGCCGACGTGTATGATAACGTGGTCACGAATAATACCGGCGGTCTGCTGGTGTTCGATCTGCCGGGACTGCCTCAGAAGAACGGACGTCATGTGCGGGCGTTTCGGAATCATATTTTCAAGAATAATCTGGCCAACTTCGCCCCGAAAGGGAACATGGTGGCTTCCGTGCCCGCGGGGTCGGGGGTGCTGATCATGGCGACCGACGAGGTCGAAGTGTTTGAGAATCGCATTGAAGACAATCGCTCCTTCAGTGTGTCGGTTGTCAGTTTTCTGATCTATGGCAAAAAGCTGAAAGATCCACATTACGATCCATTTCCGGAGCAGGTTTACATTCACGACAACACGATTAAAGGGGGAGGCACCGATCCGGATGGCGAACTGGGACTGCTGCTGAAATCGATTGTGGGAACGCCTCTGCCCGCGATTGTCTATGACGGGGTGACAGGACCCTCTCAACAGAAGGGGAAGCAGGCAGCGAAAACGAGAAGCCTTACACTAGCCAACAATGGAGAAGTTGGATTTCTGAATATCGATTTCAGTAATCTGACACCTGCGAATATTGCGACAGGCAAATACCGTCCGAGTGGAGATCTGGCACCGTTTGAAGGCACGCTGGAGTCATTGAAGCCGGTCAAACTCAAGCCACATGGGATTCCCAATCTTTCGCAGAACACCACTTTGAACGTGTATTATGATGCACCCCGCAAGCTTTCTGAATTGAAACTGTTTAAAGGGAACGGAGCTGATCAACAGCCAGCTGCCGGTGTGATTCCTTATGACTTAATCACGACTTTGTTTACCGATTACACTTCCAAACACCGGTTTATCCGACTCCCGCCGGGGAAGCAGATCAGTTATCAGCAGTCGGGTGTGCTTGAGTTTCCAGTGGGCACGATGCTGATCAAGACCTTTGCCTATCCCAAGGATATGCGCGATTCGCAGGTGGGAGAACGACTGCTGGAAACGCGAGTCGAATTTCTGGAACCGACGGGCTGGTATGGTTACTCCTATATCTGGAATGAGGCACAGACGGACGCCGAGTTAAGTCTGGGAGGGGGCGAAGTCGAAGTCGACTGGATTCATGCAGACGGCCAGCCACGTTCGACGCGGCATCTGGTGCCGAATGCGAATCAGTGTCTGAGTTGTCACAGTCACCACGATAAGTACGTCCCCATCGGACCGACGGCTGCGAATCTGAACCGGATGTTCGACTATGCCCACGGGGCAGAGAATCAGCTGGCCTACCTGAAACGGAATGATCTGATCAAGGATTGCCCGGAGCCCGATGCGATTGAGCGGCTGCCGGCTTTTGCTGATGCCCACTCGGGTAATGTCAACGAGCGGGTGCGGGCGTATCTCTCGGTGAATTGCGGACACTGTCACAGTCCCGGTGGAAATGCACGGACCACTGGTCTCGATCTGCGGTACCTGCAACAGGATCCTGCGAAGATCGGTGTCTGGAAAACGCCAGTGGCGGCGGGACGGGGTTCCGGTGGACGGAGCTACGACATCGTTCCCGGTGCGCCGGAGAAATCGATTCTGATGCATCGTCTGCAGTCAAACGATCTGGCTGCACGCATGCCCAACATTGGAAACCGGATTGTACATCAGGAAGCGGTAGAACTGATTCGGCAGTGGATCAGTAAAATGGAATCGACGAACGACGAAGCTGCGCAGTAGCGCAGTGGATCACATGGCCCGCTTGTGTTCGTACGAGTGGCTGTCCTGAATGATCAACTGGTTGCGCCCCTGTTTCTGAGATTGAGTCAGAGCATGGGCGCCCCGTTCGAGGGCCAGTTCCGCTGAATCGCCGGGTACGCAGGTAATGTAAGCCAGGCTGGCAGTGACCACGACTTCCGGACTGCTGGTTTCCAGACGGAAGTGGTGATGGCGGATGGCATCGCGGATGAGTTCGGAACAGGCCTGTCCTTCTGAGACTGTCAGTCCCGGAAAGAGAATCGCCAGGGTATCTGATTTCCAGACACAGATCACATCCTCGTCCCGGATTTTATGCAGGACCAGACGAGAGAGTGTCTTCATGAACTTGGCAGGCGCCATCAGGCCGAAGCGGTCTTTGAGCTGTTCGTGTTGATTCATCTGTACCAGCAGCAGGCCGCTGTTTTGTTCGGTTTCCGTTCCCGCGAGCAGCATCATTTCCAGGTTCGCTTCAAAGGCGGATGCGTCCGGGAGCTTGATGTGAGTCTGTTCGGGCTGGAGTGCCCATTGCATCGCAGGAAATTCCTGCAGCTTTTTCTTGTCTGTTTTGGGAGACGCTGATTCTGCTGCGGGATCGGGTGTCTTGCGTTCGACGAGGCGACCGACCAGGTCGAGCAGTCTGGAACGCTTCTGATTCAGTTCGGCAGACTGTTCGCGAGTCAGGATGGGACCTGGATATTTCTCAAGCAGGGCACAGGCTGCGTAGGCGGTTTCCAAAGACTTTTGTACGTGCTGGTAGCAGTTCTGAAGATGTTTTTTCGCGCGACGGAAGTCGCGGTCGGTGCTCCCTTTGCCCAGCAGATAGCCAGCGACGAAGCCCAGACTGACGGCAATCAATAGACCGACGCCGAAGCAAATCAGGATATCTGACGACAGAGAGAACAGGCTGGCTAAAGGGATCGCGGTCATGCTTCACTTCTTGATCAGGAAGGAAAACAGAGTTTCAAAGGATGAGAATCAACGTACTCACGCGTGCGGCGAACCGGCCCGGTTGATCGTCGTACATCTGAAGCTTACCGCGCAGAATGGAGGGATGTTGCCGACAAAGCTTACCCGATCCGAAATCCTGCGGTGGGGTGGCGCGGGTTGTGCCGGTTATCGGGCGATTCGTGCAGTGGGAGCTGGAAGAACGACGCTCCCTTTCTCCGTGCGACTATTTGATTTCGCTGTTCTCTTCAGCGGGGCCTGCCTGTCGGGGAGCGGCCTGGGGATCGAGGAACTGGAGGCTCAGGACGATATCCGCGTCCCGGTCTTTGAGTTCTCCCAGCAGTTTCTGATCGACGGTGAAGACGAACGAAATCTGACGTCCCGAGGGATCTGCACAGAGGTAATAGATCCAGTGCACAGGGACGTTATTGGCTTTGCCGGCGACCGTGACACGATGAATGTAGCGACCGTCGTCGGTCTTCAGGTTTTCCGCTTTGAGGATTTCGATCAGTTTATCGCCCAGCGAAGTGCGGATGTCCTGATGGAACTGTTGCTCCGAAGTATGTTCGCCTGCTTTGACGGACGGGATCTTGGAGATGTTAGCCTGTGCGATCAGGCTGCCTTTGTCGAGCAGTCGCAGGACGGCGACCTGTCCGGTCTGGTGAAACACATACCAGTCGCGGGGGAGCAGCAGTCGTACGTTCCAGGGTGTTTCAAAACTCAGGTATTTGGATTCGGGACTGGTTTCGAGAGGAATCGAGGCCACAACTTCTTCGGTGAGTTCTCCCGGGCTGGCCGCCAGGCTGCGGTCCCAGTTGACGTTCGCGGTGACTTTCATTCCTGGGCTGACGGAACCGACTGAGCGTTTTTCCGTCTGCTCCAGTTCCAGGTGACTGATGAAGTTTTCGTCGGTGCGGAACTGAAATTTCCCTTTCACATCGATCTCAGTCTGGGCACCCACGGTGGCGCCTTCGATCTTACCTTTGAAGGTGATCGTGGCGATATCGTCGGCGACGGAATCGAGCTGGCAGGTGAGTTCTGATTTCAAGACTGCTTCGAGCCCGGTCAGTGACTGCAGAACCCAGCGATCGGGAGTCCAGACTTCGCCGACTTCCACTTCCGACTGAGGCAGCAGGGCGAGGACGGGCAGGGAGTCGCCGGGGGAATTGAGCAGTTCCACTTCCGAGGGGAGCAGGTTGCTGTTCGGCGAATGCAGGGAGAGGCCTTCGGTTTGTCCTTCTGCGACAATCAGGCGATGCCGATCGCTGCCGCGGGCGAAGGTTTTCTGTCCCTGGACGTCGATGGTGGCTGTCGCGGTTTCGTAGAAGCGAACCGAGCGGAAGGCTTCGGCATCGCGACCGGTGCCAGGTAGACGTTGTTCGAGGTATTCGAGATTTCCATCTACATCCAGTTCGAGCGAACGGGCCTTGGCAGCGTTGACTGCGGTTTCCAGCTGACCTTTGACTTTGATTGTGGATTTGACTTTGAAGGTCCGCGGGGCCTGGGCTGACTCCTGGAGCTCATATGTTTCCGCGGAGACCGCCTGGGCCGAGAACAGCAGGCAGGCTGTTGTCAGACCGAGGCAGAAGAACTTTACGATGGATGAGGGCAGGGCTGCATTCAATAACGACATGCGGAAGGCTCCGTAAATCAAGCGTCCATACTGATTGGAGAAGGAAAGCCGATTTGTTTACTCGTTGATCAATAATCTGGACTGCTGAGCCATCTCACGCGCTGCGGCAGAAATGCCTGCCACATCCAGTCCCAAATCAGCCAGGAGTTCCCCACGATGACCGTGTTCGATAAATCGATCGGGAATGCCCAGACGTCTGAGATGCTGCGTGTTGATGCCGGCTTCGTTAGCCGATTCCAGCATAGCGGATCCAAAACCGCCACAGAGTGTACCTTCTTCAACGGTAATCACAAAGCCCGATTCCTGCAGGGCCTGATGGATGACCTCGGTATCCAGGGGTTTGGCGAAGCGGGCGTTGATCACGCCGACATCGAGCCCCTCTTCCCGCAGTTCTTCGGCGGCGCGAACACAGTCAGTAAACAGGGATCCGAAGGCGACAAGCATGCCATCTTTGCCCCAGACATAGACTTCGGACTTGCCCAGTTCGACAGGGGCAACCTGACGTTCCACCGCATCGGCGGCTGCTTTGGGGTAGCGAATGGCTGTCGGGCCATCGAAGGTCAGCGAGAATTCCAGCATGCGTTCGACGTCCTGGGCATCGCCGGGGGACATCAGCACCATGTTGGGGAAGCACCGCATGTAAGAGTTGTCGAAGGCACCGTGGTGGGTCGGGCCATCTTCGCCGGCAATCCCGGCGCGGTCCAGACAGAAGGTCACGGGCAGATTCTGCAGGGCCACTTCCTGGAAAATGTGGTCGAAGCTCCGCTGCAGGAAGGTGCTGTAGATATCGACGATCGGTCGCAGACCGGCTTTGGCCATCCCGCCGGCGAATGCGACCGCGTGCGCTTCACAAATGCCGGTATCGAAGAAGCGATCGGGGAAGGCGTCACGAATTTTGCCCAGTTTATTGCCGGCACACATGGCGGCAGTGAGCACAACAACGCGTTCGTTGTCGGTCATGGCCTGGAAGATCGAATTGCTGACGACGTCGGTATAGGCCTTGGATTTAGCAGCCCCCGGCTTTTCGATGGGAACGATTTCGTTGTCTTCGTTCCGTTGAAACGGAGCTGGTGCGTGGAAGGAGACTGGATCGTTGGTGGCCGGTTCGAAGCCATGTCCTTTTTCCGTCAGAACGTGCAGCAGAACCGGGCCTTTAATGTTCTTGATCATCTGCAGGTAACCGGACAGTGATTCAATATCGTGTCCGTCTACCGGGCCGATGTAGCGGAAGCCCATTTCCTCGAAGAGCATCCCGCCATGCAGGAAGCCTTTGACGGCTTCTTTGAAGCTGCCCAGTGTGTTTTCCATCGACTCGCCGACGACGGGCAGCTTATTCAGCAGCCAGGAGACATCGCGTTTGAGACCGTTATAGAAGGGGGCAACACGTGCTTTATCCAGGTACTTTGCGAGTCCGCCGACACGGGGGCAGATTCCCATTTTATTGTCGTTCAGGATGACGAGGACATCCTGGTTGAGGCCGGCGGCGTTGTTCATCGCTTCGAAGACCACGCCCGAAGGGAGTGCGCCATCGCCGATGACGGCCACCGATTTGCGTCCCGGTTCGCCGGCGAGATCATCGCCCGCTTTGAGGCCCATGACGGTCGAGACACTCGCGCCGGCATGCCCGGTCATGAAGAGGTCGTAATCACTCTCTTCCGGGTTGGGGTAGCCCATCAGGCCCCCTTTGCGGCGGATGCTGGAGATCTCTTCGTAGCGGCCGGTGATCAGTTTGTGTGGATAGATCTGATGCCCGGTATCCCAGATGAGACGATCCTTGCGGAAATCGTACGCGAGGTGCAGGGCGATACAGAGTTCGACAACTCCCAGGTTACTGGCAAAGTGAGCCGACCGGTCTTCCACCACGGTACACAAAACTTCACGTATTTCGTCTGCCAGTATTTCGAGTTCAGACCCGGAAAGCGTTCTCAAATCCACGGGGGATTTGATCCGGGGAAGAATTTCGATTTTCATCAGTGATCTCGTTCTAATATAAAGTGGGCCAGTTCTTCCAATCTTTGGCCGTGGCTCCCAAGTGGGGCGATCGAGAGGCACGCTTCCTCAACTAAATTTTGGGCGCGTTGGCGACTATCTTCAACGCCAATCAGCGAGGGGTAAGTTAATTTACCGTGATCAGCGTCTTTTCGCACGCCTTTTCCCATTTTTTCTTCATCACCTGTTAAATCAAGCAGGTCGTCAGTTATTTGGAATGCCAATCCTATGCAGGTTCCGTATCTCTCCAGGTTTCGCAGCAGTTCGGGGTCGGCGCCTCCGATCCGGGCACCCATGGTGAGGGCGCTGCAGATCAGTCGACCGGTTTTGCGACGATGGATGGCTTCCAGCTGCTCGAGTGTGGCTTCTGTCAGGTGTTCGGACTCGAGATCCGCGACCTGTCCACCGACCATGCCGACAGCGCCAGCGGCATTGGCCAGGTCGACACAACAGTCTGCTGCAATAGACTTTACTTCAATTTCGCTGGCCAGCAGTTCAAACGCCCGCGTGAGCAGGGCATCGCCGGCGAGAATCGCGTTGGCTTCCCCGAACTTGATGTGACTGGTGGGCATGCCCCGACGGAGGGCATCATCATCCATGGCGGGGAGGTCGTCATGGATCAGCGAATAGGTGTGCACCATTTCGATCGCGCAGGCAGCGGAGAGGGCGGATTCCGGATCTCCGCCACAGGCTTCACAGCTGAGCAGTACGAGGATGGGACGGAGTCGTTTTCCCCCGGCAGAGAGGCTGTAAGACATTGCCTCTTTGAGAATGGGTGGGCAGTCGGTTGAGGGATCCAGGGCCGCGTCCAGACGCTGGTTGACCTGTTCCTGCAGACTGCTCCACATGGCTTTGAAGGACGGGGGCTGACTCATAACGTTACGTTCTTTGAATTGGCTTTGTGTTGAAGAGAGGGCCTGTTTATGTATCTGATTCGGCTGCTGTCGCGAGGTCCAGGCCGATCTGGCAGGCTTTGAGATATTCATCGATCATCAGCGTTTCGCTGGTGGTATGAATATCCTGCTGGCCACAACCGAGGGTGACGGTGGGGAAGCCGTGGGCGGTCATCCAGTTGGCATCCAGTCCGCCATTGCCGATGGTAAGGTCGGGAGTCCCCCCCCGTTTCCGGATCGCCTGGCTGGCGGTCTGGACGGCGGGCTCGTCTGCGGAGAGCCGGAAGGAGTCGTATTTTAAGTAGGACTCAAACGAAACACGACCTTTTTGTCCGGCACTGTTTTTCGTGGATTTGGCTGCTTTTTCAAAGGCTTTTTTGAATTCCTTGAGGATGCGTTCGCGGAAGCGGGGGTTATGGCTGCGGGCTTCTGCTTTAATCGTGAGCTCCGGCATGACGACGTTGGTGGCTGCTCCGCCGGAAAGGACGCCGATATTGCTGGAGCCTGAGTCTTTACCTTTGACAACCAGTCCGTGCCAGCCGTTGGTAGCGAGATCGTCGATGGCTCTGCCCGCGATGACGGCGGCACTGACGCCGAGTTCGGGGTGAGCACCCGCGTGGCTGGCGAGTCCGTTGATATGAATCAGCATGCCTGAATCACCGGTGGCACCAATGCAGACCATGTCGGCCAGTTTGCCGTCCCAGTTGAAGCACATGGCAGGTTTGCCCAGCTTGCTTGTCGTCAAATGCCGCACGCCGACCAGGCCGATCTCTTCCTGTACCATCCAGACAAAGGTGAGAGGGGGATGGGGCAGATCCTGTTCGAGGATGGTGATCAGGGCGTTGAGAATCACACTGCAGCCCCCGCGGTCGTCAGCTCCCAGAGCGGTGAGCGGGCTCTTTGAATGGATCAGCTTCCCTTTTTTGATCGGTTCCGCTCCGACACAGAGAGGGACTGTGTCCATGTGGGCCATCAGGAGCCGCCGCGGTCCTTTCACCGTACCGGGCAGTTTGACGATCATGTTCCCACATTCACCACCAATGCTGCTCTTCTTATGGGCGGTGTCGAAGGTGATCTGTTTCTCCGGGAGACCGGCGGCGATGAGTCTGCGCTGGATTTCGGCGGCGATCTGGCCTTCCTCTCCGCTTTTTCCGGGGATGGCCATCAGCGCGGTGACAAGTTGTAATGCCTTCTTGTCATTGACTTTAGGTGTAGTGGTTTTAGGTTGGCTCATGGGGCTCTCGTCCAGATCGAAGGTGAAGTGGTCGTTTTCTGAAGCGTCAGAAACGAACCAAAGGATGATGCAAGGTACGTACTCGGCTCTGTTTTTTCAATGCGGAGCCGTCGTCGTTTTCGCGTGCGAAGTGGCTCTGACAGACTCATATTGCTGTATTTACCGATGAAACTTAGAATCCCGCCTTCTTGATTCGCCGAAATTCCGTAACGGGGCACGGACGCCTCGGACAGAATCTTAGCAGCGGTATTCTGATAATTGAAAATGATTCGTTCACGCCTGCGCTGGCTCAAGCATTTAACGCTGGCACTGCTGACTCTCGTCCTCCTTGCGGTCGGGAGTGAGGTCGCGTTACGTATCGAGGAATACCGGCAGCAGGAGAGTGTCAGCAGCTATGACGCCGACGGTTTTCTGATTCCCTCAGATGTCAGTTATCACCGCATCCGTCCCCTGCAGCAGGTCACGCGGAAGCACCCGGATACCGAAGAGGTCGTCCAGTTTTCGATCAACAGCATGGGACTGCGGGGCAAAGAATATGCGATTCCCAAGCCGACGGGCGTGTACCGGATCCTCTGCCTGGGCGGAGAGACCGTCCTGGCCCCTGAAATGGCTGACGAGGATACGTTCTGCGTCAGGCTGGAACAACTGCTGCAGAAACAGACTCAGCTCAAGGTGGAAGTGATCAACGCGGGGGTGCCTGATGCCTGTCCGCTGATGTCTTATCTGCATCTGCGGCATTCGCTGTCTGGGCTGCAGCCGGATCTGATCCTGTTTAATTTTGATATGTCCGATGTTGCCAATGATCACGCATTACGCCGCTTCACGCAGATCGGAGACACGGGCGTGCCGCTCTGTGCGATGCATCCGCTGTTTGAAGAGATGAATGCTCCCGAGAAGCTGGAAAGCCATTTTCTGGTCTACCGATATCTGCTGAGATGGTTAGGAGATTACTGGGTTCAGAACCAGCCTGCGGGACTGGATCGAGATATTGATACTCCCCAGGGGACTTTTCTCTGGCTGGAGGATCATCCGCCCGACTGGTCCGTGTATGTGCGTCAGACGCTGGAGCCGATACAGAATATTCAGCAGATCTCACAGGGAACCTATTCTCGGTTCATTCTGGCGACTTATCCCAAGCCCTGGCAGGTTTCCGAGTCCGCGATGAGTGGAAAAAATGCGCGGGCCGCGGTGGGAGTCCGCGAAGGGGTGAAGTACGGCAGCCGGTTTCCATTTGAGCTGCTGGAGACGTACTCCAAACAGTTGAATGTGCCCTATTGTGATACTTCGCCCGTATTTCAGGCGATTCAGAATCCGGATCGTTATTTTCTGGAGAACGTACCCCAGTTCTCGCGTGAGGGGCATGCGTTGTATGCCCGCGAGCTGGCACTTTATATTTTAAAGGAGATCCCCGGCATCTGGTCTGATCCGGTTCCCTCACCTTCCGAGCAGGCGCCTCAACAGGCACTGGCTCCGCTGCGCTGAGAAAACCGGTAATAAAGATGAATAAACGGACTATAACAACTATCGTGATTGTAGAGGCTGTTCCAGAGCTGTCTGATTCATCGTCAGGCTGCCTGGGAACAAAGAGACATCGCCTGGTTTAAGGGGCTTCCCTCAACCGGGTGTAGAATGGCAAATTCTTTGATTTTCAAAGGGTTTAAGACAAAACTACGACCTATCTTTTACTTATGTGAAGTCCGCTTCACAGGGCAGCTGGTAGCGAAAAATATTCATCGGTCGCTGCAATGCGGAAATTTGATCTGCTGAGGTCTCTGAGCCGTTACTGCGGGACCGGTTTTGAAATTGATTGAGGAAAGATTTTCATGAGTTCATACGAGACCGCATGCCGTTACTTCGACCAGGCTTCCCGTCAGGTGGGGCTTTCGCGGAACATGCAGGAACTGCTCAGGACGCCGGAGCGCGAGGTCAAGGTAGAAGTTGCGATCGAACGCGACAACGGGGAAATTGCCACTTACATCGGTTACCGTGTACAGCACGACAGCTCCCGCGGACCCATGAAAGGGGGACTGCGTTTTCACCCCGAAGTGAACGGCGATGAAGTGCTGGCCCTGGCATCCCTGATGACCTGGAAAACCGCGCTGGTCAACATTCCTTACGGAGGAGCGAAAGGGGGCATCTCGGTCGATGTGTCCAAGCTGTCCCAGGGAGAACTGGAACGCGTCACGCGCAAGTTTATCGATAAGATTTACGATGTGATCGGTCCCCTGAAAGATATTCCGGCCCCGGACATGGGAACCAACGCCCAGGTGATGGCCTGGATCATGAACCAGTATGAAAAGTATTGTGGCTTCAACCCGGCGTGTGTGACCGGAAAACCGCTGGAACTGCATGGTGCGGACGGTCGTGAAGAAGCGACGGGCCGCGGCGTGGCGATGATCACACGGCAGACTCTGGATCACATGAAGATCGATCTGTCCGGTGCGACTGTGGCGATTCAGGGATTCGGCAACGTGGGGAGCTTTGCCGCACAATTTCTGGATGAGTTCGGAGCCAAGATTGTCGCGGTTTCCGATGCCAGCGGGGGCATTTACTGTGCGGACGGGATCAACATTCCCAAGCTGATGGAATACTGCAAAGATACCAAGGCCGTGCGCGGGTTTCCGGAGACGGAAGCGATTTCGAATGATGAAGTTCTGGCTTCCAATGTGACCGTGCTGATTCCGGCAGCCCTGGGTGGCGTGCTGACGAAAGAGAACGCCAAAGAGGTCCGGGCGCGGTGCATTATTGAAGCTGCGAACAACCCGACTGATCCGGATGCGGATGAAATTTTCTCGAAAAATGAGATCGTGGTGGTGCCCGATATTCTGGCCAATGCCGGCGGAGTAACCGTCAGTTACTTCGAATGGGTTCAGAACAGACAGCACTTCAGCTGGGAAAAAGCTCGCGTTCGTTCCGAGTTAGACCGTATTATGGATGACAGCTTTGAGCTTGTCTGGAAGATTGCCACTGATAAAAAAGTATCGCTCCGCATCGCGGCCTATATTCTGGGCATTGGTCGTGTGGGGCGAGCCACCGTGATGGGAGGCATCTGATCGCGGTTTTTAAAGGGATCACAGCCATGATTAGGCAGTGATCAAAAGCTAACTTAATTTTACACCAGGCGCTATAGAAGAGGTGATATAAATGGTTTCCACAGAGCAGCTGATCAATGACTGCGTGTTGTTTCAGTCAGTTACGCCGGAGGAAATGGACGAATTGCTCGACCAGGCTGAGACAGAGGATTTTCCGGAAGGAGTCCGCATTCTGGATGAAGGTAATTCGACCCGGTATCTCTGGATCATTCAGCGCGGTACCTGCGAGGTTCGCAAGCAGCTTTCCAACGGAGATGAGCAGACATTGACCGAGTTGGGGCCCCTGTCCATTTTTGGTGAAATGTCCTTTTTCAAACCGGCTCCGCATTCGGCGAGCGTGGTGGCGACTTCCGATGTGTCCATCGTGCGGATCCCCTGGAAGAATTTCGATCAACTGCTGAAAGCGGGAGTCAGCGGGGCGCAGAAAGTCGTTTATAATACCGTGCGAATCATGTCTGACCGGTTGAGGACCATGGATAAATGGTCAGCAGAAATGGTTGAAAGCTGTGGTACCAAGAACAAGAATGCGGAATGGCACGAGTTTCGTTCCAAACTGTATTCCGACTGGCAATTCTGAGCAGAGGTCTCTCCGGGAACTCAAATTCTTCCGGAGAGCGTTTAAAATAGATAAAATTAGAAGGTTATCAGCGCGAAAAGTGATCCCGCGTTGACACATTTCCGCTGATTGCTGATACTCCGGAATGCGGAACCCGGTTCGTCTGGACTGCGGTGGGCGATACAGAAGCGCACCGGCCGGGGGAAGTCTGTGTCAATATTTTGAGAATCCACATTCCACAGCTGTTATCAGTTTCAGATTAACCCGGTGGCAGGGGCCGGTGAATCCCTGCTTAGATCGCTTGAAGTTATGAGTAGTACGACCGAATTAGACCTGGCGCAATACACCGAACAACTGGCTCAGCAGGCCCGCGCTGCATCGCGTAAACTGGTTTCCGCTAATGGGAACCAGAAGAATGCCTGGCTCCGTCGGATGACCGAACTGATTCGGGAACGGACTCCTGATTTACTGGCTGCGAACGAACGCGATATCGAGCAGGCTCCCGAATACGGTTTGTCGGAAGCGTCGATTGACCGTCTGCGATTGACCGAAGCGCGGCTGGAGGGCATTGTCACGGCGCTGGAAGAGATCATGGCTTTGCCTAATCCGGTTGGCGAAGTGATTGACAGTAACATGCGTCCCAACGGTCTGCTGGTAACCCGGGTGCGGGTGCCTCTGGGCGTGGTGTTCTTCATTTATGAGTCGCGTCCGAATGTGACCATTGATGCGGCCGCATTATGCGTGAAGAGCGGCAACGCGGTGATCTTACGCGGCGGAAAAGAAGCCTTTCACAGCAATATGGCCTTTTATCAGCTGCTGCAGGAAGGGCTCCGCGACGTGGGGCTGCCTGAGCAGGCCGTACAACTGGTGGAGACCACCGATCGCGAAGCGGTGGGGCATTTTCTGAAGTTGAACAAATACATTGACGTGACCATTCCCCGTGGTGGTAAGGGGCTGATCGAGCGTGTGGCCCGTGATGCCACGATGCCTGTGATCAAGCATTTCGACGGAATCTGCCACGTCTATCTCGATAAGACGGCGGATCCGGAACTGTCAAAGCGGATTACGGTCAACAGTAAGTGTCAACGGCCCGGTGTGTGTAATGCCGCCGAGTGTCTGCTGGTGCATGCGGATGTCGCAGAGACCTTATTACCGGAAGTTGCGAAAGCACTGCTGGATGCGGGGGTTGAGCTGCGGTGTTGTCCCCGGTCGCTGGAACTGGTGGGAAGCGGTGTGCCTGCGACCGAGGAAGATTATGGCACCGAGTACGGGGCGAAGATCCTGTCGGTTAAGGTTGTCGAGGATATGGATGCTGCGATTGAGCACATTCATCAGTACGGTTCGGGGCATACCGAATCCATCATCACGACCGAACTGGCGGCAGCAGAGAAGTTCACGACCGAGGTCGATTCTGCGGCTGTAATCGTGAATGCCAGCACGCGTTTCAATGATGGGGGTGAGTTCGGTCTGGGAGCGGAAATCGGTATCAGCACAGACAAATTTCATGCACGGGGCCCCTGTGGGCTCAACGAATTGACGAGTTATAAATACGTGGCCCACGGAGCAGGGCAGATCAGAGAATAGAGGGGAAACAAGTTTTTGCGACCCGGCCGGTGAGCCTCATATCCCGGCGGGCTGTGAATTACAGGGAGGCCAGGGATGGCAGATGTACTCAGTCAAAATGAAGTGGAATCGCTGTTATCGGCGCTGGATCCATCTGCCGGCTCTTCCGGTGGGGGGAGTCGACCGGCGGCCCGGAATACCGATTTCAATTCCCAGATCAGCATCTACGACTTCAAACGCCCGGAACGCGTCAGTAAAGAGCAGATGCGGGCGTTTCGCGCTTTGCATGAAAGCTTCAGCCGGGAGTTCGGGGCGGCACTCAGCGGGATGCTGCGGTCGATTATTGAAGTCAAACTGATCAGTGTAGACCAGCTGACGTATTCTGAATTCGTCTTCAGTCTGGAAAACCCGACCTGCTTCAACCTGCTCGAATCCGAGACGCTGGACGGACATATTATTCTGGATATCAGCCCATCGATTATCTTCCCGATCATCGACCGGCTGCTGGGAGGGGATGGCCACACGCACGGTGCCTATCCCAATCGGGCTCTTACCGAAATCGAAATCCGCCTGGTGTCGCGTATTACCGGCCTGGCGATTGAGGGGATCGAATCTGCCTGGAGTAACCTCTGCGACTGGAAGCTGCGGGTTTCCCAGGTGGAAAGTAATCCCCAGCTGGTTCAGATCGTGCCGCCGAACGAAGTGATCGTGCTGATCTCTTTCGAAGTGACGATGGGGGAGACCCGGGGAATTATCAACCTCTGTATTCCCTTTAATACGATTGAGCCGCTATCGAACAAGCTGACTTCAGATACCTGGTCGGCTTATAAGAAGAAAACGCCTGACATGCGTCAGCAGTTGAATCTGGAAGCGAGTGTCTCCAAGTCCAAGATCGAGATGAAGGTGGAGCTGGATCACAGTCGGCTGACTGCGGGTGAGGTAATGAATCTGGCTGTCGGTGATGTGATCATGTGTAACAAGGGGAGTGCCCAGAGCCTGACGGTGGAAATCGAAGGGGCACCGGTCTTCACGGCTTATCCGGGTGTTTATAAGGGGCATAAGGCGATCAGCATTGAAAAAATGCTGGCGATACCCAAAGATATCATCGAGCAGCGAATCAAGCAGGCGGAAGCAGGCCAGGCCTGACGCAGACGAGCACGCCGGCGGTGTGGTCATAAGTTTACATTTTACTGGTTGAGCCACTGCTGAATAACCTGCAGCGGGAGCCATCACCTGCAAGATTGATGGATTCCGAGCGTTCACGTCGACCGGAGAACGCGAGTTTTCGGGAAATCGGTTTTTTTCTCTGCAGGAATACGGAATTTACTCCCGTTTCGGTGGAAAACCAGAGGGGAGGCTGATTATACTGCCCGATCAATCTACAGCGCTACCGTTGTGGTTTCTGTTTTTATGAACAGTATTCTTTGCTGTTGACCGGGTGAAATCTGGTCCGGTAAAGAGATATATAGATAGTGTCATTCAGGACTTACGCCTAGAAACTCTGTTGTGTCAGAGGGCCGGCGAAAGCTGAAGTCATTTACGAAGATTGAAGAACAATGCCCAAGCAAAAGACTCACAAAGGATTGAAGAAGCGTTTTAAGATTACCGCTTCAGGAAAAGCCAAGCACCGCAAAGCATTTCGGGGCCACATTCTGAGCAAGAAGAGCCCCAAGCGGAAAATCGGTCTGCGTAGCGATGGCGTCGTGACCGGAACGGAAGCGAAGCTGATCGTGGAAGCCCTGCGTCCCGGTTCTTAAGCCGTTCCCGATTCCCCTGACAACGGCACGCGGGGAAACGATCCTGACAGAATCCAGATTACACATTCAGTTGGAAAGTAATAATGCGAGTTAGCAAAGGTTCAGCTCGACGTCGAGCCAAGAAAAGACTGTTTAAAGAAGCCCGTGGTAATTACGGTGGCCGCAGCAAGTTGTTGCGTACCGTAAAAGAAACAATCATTCGGTCTCGTGCTTATGCCTACCGTGACCGTCGGGTTCGCAAACGTGAATTCCGCGCTCTGTGGATTACCCGTATCACCGCTGCCTGTCGTGCAAGGGGTACGAACTATTCGCAGTTCATTAACGGTCTGTCCAAAGCGGGCATCACGCTGAACCGGAAGTCTCTCAGCGAGCTGGCGATTTCTCAGCCTCAGATCTTCGATGAGATCGTCAAAGCAGCACAGGCAGCTCTGGCAGCATAATCTGCCTTTCTGCTGAAATAAGCCAAATTCCAGCCGGATCTGTTTTTAACAGGTCCGGCTGTTTGCGTTTGTACCTGGCTGCGGGGAGAGCGAAAATTGCCATACGCAAAACGGGAAGGATCTGGTAAATTCAGTCATCGTTCCCGCCTGTGGGCTTAGGCAGGCCTGGGTTTCTCGTTTTGATCCGCAGGGAGGCAGGAGAGTATGACTCACTTAAGGCGAGTATCGTACCGACAGCAGCAGCTCCGAAGATTGCTGCTGGCGTGGACGCTGGGCGTATCGTGCGTCTGTCTCCTGGCTGGTTGTACCGGCGTGCGTCGCGTCGTGCCTGCCCCGCTGGTGTTTGAAGAGCAGTCTCAGAAGATTCTGGCGATCGCTCCTTTGGGCACGCCGAAAGCCGAGGCGATTCAAAAGCTGACGGACGCCGGAATCAGCGGGGAATTTGCTTCCAGCCCGTCCATCTATTACTGCGATCTGTGGGAGCAGGAGAACGGAAACCGCTGGCACATGAATGTCGCGTTGCTGTTCAATGAGCAGGGCGAGCTCTATAAGACGCGGCCCGCTCAGGCGGATGTCACCTGGCAGAGTGCGGAAGAGGCGGCTGAGAGTGAGCAGTCAGCCGGACAGGCGACGGAGCAGGTGCTCCAGTGAGCCTGAGGATTCAACTGTCGACGGGGTCGGCAGGTTTTTCCAGCAGCTGAATATGCCCCTTGCAGAACTTGCAGGCGGCGACAGAGCCCAGGTATTTGCGGGCGATGCGCAGCTCTTCTTCACAGTGTGGGCACTTCGTGTAGAACGCGGAAGCGACATGGCTGTGGGATTCGTCAGGGAGCTGGATTGTGGACTGACAGAAGTTGCAGCTGACCTGTTTGCCCAGATACTTTTTGTGGACCCGGAGTTCTTTGCGGCAGTCGGGGCACTGGAAGTAGAAGCCGATCGGAAAGGCGTCAATGCGGACGGCGAGTTCCTTGAGCGGGTGAAAGGCGGGGATCTCGACAGTGTCGTGTTCGAGGTCTTCATTCAGCAGCTCACGACAGGTCTGGCAGTGAACGAGGTTTGCAGGCATGTCCTCCCCACAGCGTGGACAGGGGCCGCCGGGCCAAGCGGGCATGGTCAGTCCTTCTTTTTCAAAATTTCAATCAGAGTCACTGACAGATTTGAGATGGCCCGGTATCTCGTCTGGAGAGTCTGTCAAAAGGAAATGGAACGGGCTTCCAGAGAACGCGGAAGCCCGTCATACCGTTGTAACTGAATTATAACAGAACCCGTGATTGATATGAATCAGTTTTTTCTAATTCTGTATCCATCACTGCTGTGCTTACTTTTTGGCTTCGAGGCAGTAGAGATGCTTGAAGGTTCGCAGGAACATGCGTCCGTTGGCGACGACCACGGTAGCGTGGCTCTGGTCTCCGAGCTTGATTTTTTCGTAAGCTTTGAATTTGGGAGAGGCGTCGACCATGGCGACTTCACCATTTTCGTCGATGCAGTACAGGACGCCGTTAATGCAGACGGGAGAGCTGCTGTAGTCGCCTGCGATACGTTCGGTCCAGACGTTCTTCTGGGTGGTGAGATCAACACAGCTGACCACGCCGGCATCGCCCCAGAGGTAGAGGTGCCCTTCGTAGACAACGGGGGTCGGCACATAAGGCAGCTTGGTGGACCGTTCGTATTTGATGTGGGTTTCCTTGATGTTTCCGGATCCGGTGGGATCGACGCCGTAGAGCAGCTTGCCGCGACCTCCGCCGCCACAAGTGGCGAAGATCAGTCCTTCGCCGTAGACGGGTGAGGAGACGGTTCGCATCGGAAATTCGCCGGTGGTCCAGATGACTTTACCGTTTTCCGGATCGAGGCTGCTGATACCGGTGGCCCCACTGACGCAGATCAGCTGTGGTCCGGTGTTGGGGTGTTCGACAATGATTGGAGTCGCGTAGGAGGTTCTCCGGACGGCCCGGTCGGCTTTCCAGACGATTTCTCCGTTGAGCTTGTTGAAGGCAGTGACCGAGCTGGGCCCCTGCTGATCGTTGGTGGCGATGACCAGGTTCTTGTAGATCATGGGGGAACTGCCGTGACCGTGCTGGCTGGTGAAGGAACCCAGGTCGCGTTCCCAGATCTTATTGCCTTTGAAATCGTAGCAGATGAGCATGTAAGATTCTTCGTCTGCGAATTCGACATACACATGCTCGCCATCGGTGGCCGGCGTGCTGGAAGCCCAGCTCCCTTTGCGGTGCTTGTGGCTCTTTTTCAGTTTGGTTTCCCGCTTCCACTTTTCTTCCCCGGTTTTGGGGTCGAGGCAGAAGAGGTAGCGTGTTTCGCCTTCACCCAGGGCGGCGGTGACGAACAGGTTGTCTCCCCAGATGGAGGGAGACGAGTGTCCGAGGCCCGGGAGTTCTTTGTGCCAGGCGTAGTCCTTTTCGGTCCAGCTTTGGGGGAAGCCCTTCTCGCTGGAGAGGCCAGAACCGTCAATCCCCCGGAAACGAGGCCAGTTTTCGGCCTGAATGGAGGAAAACGCCAGCAGGCAGAAGCAGAGGGCTGCTGTGAACTTCAGGGCAGGAGAGAACGCACGGGAAGGTAGTAAATCTTTCATGGGAGATTCTCTATATGCGGAATTACAGGCAGGATGTTATTGAGATTTCACAGGATTAGCTTGACGAATTTTATGTTCTGGTGCAAGTTAATTGAATATAATATTTGATAGGGCTATCGTAAGTAAACAGGGCGTACGGGTTTCGGCAATGTTTGCGAAACGCATGCCTGTCAGTTCTTTCATGAGGCATCAGGTGCACGGGCCGGAGGTCTGTGTGTTCTTTCCTGCGTAATTATCTATGCATAATTCTGAAAAACAAAATTCCAAGACTGCCTCAACGGTGGCCTACCTGATCGTGCAGGAAGTGGACGAACGGGGCAAGGTCTACCGTCTGGTGGACCGCCAGGTGACGACCATCGGGCGTGCTCCGACCAATCGAATCGTACTGGACGACGAAGTCTGCAGCCGCAGCCACTGTGAGATCTTCTACAGCGATGGTGGCTGGTACATTCGCGATCTGGGCAGCCGTAACGGCACATTGGTGCAGGGACTCGCGATATCGCAGGACCATCGACTGCAGGAAGGGGATGTGGTCGAGATCGGTGACAGCGAGGCGATCTTCACCTTCGATGTCTCGCGATTCTCTGCGCGTCCGACTTCGGACGGCTCGAGTGCGGTGATCGACAGCGAGACGATGGGAGTCGGGCAGCAGTCGAGCTGGGATGAGCTGAATATGCCCGAGATTATTCAGCGGAAAAGCCACACCCGCTTTCACACGCCGCCCCCCCCCGCACAGATCGACCGGGATCGTGCCAGCCGGGAACTGGGGCGTCTGTATCGACTGGCTCTGGAGATGGGGAATGCCCAGTCCGAACAGGAGCTGTGCCAGATCGTGCTGAACGGCCTGTTTGAAGGAACCAGTGCCGACATTGGTGCGATTCTGAACCTCGATCCGAGTAAAAGCCTGCCCCGTAAGCCGGAAAATCTGAGGGTGATCGCATTTCAGTCCGTGGATGAGCTGCCTTATCGGAAGCCGTCCGACTACCTTTCCAAGATGGTCTTCGACGAGGGGGATGCGCTGCTGGCGCACAACATCGCCGATGACAGCAAGCTCTCGACACGCGACAGCCTGGGGAAGATTCATGCCCAGAGTGTGATCTGTGCTCCTCTACGTAACAAGAACGGAGTGTCGGGGCTGATTCACCTTTATTCGACCAACCCCGATAATCCGCTGGATTCAGAGGATCTGGAATTCACGCTGGCGCTCGCCGATCAGCTGGCGGTTTCACTGCAGAACCTGAGCGAGAAGCTGCAGCTCTCAGACGGCCTGGCTCGGATGGAAGGGGAGAACAAGGCGCTCCGCGAACAGCTGGAACTGGAGAGCGAGCTGGTGGGACAGAGCCCGAGCATGGTGGCGTTGAAGGAACAGATTCTCCGCATTGCCCCGACGGATGCGAGTGTATTGATCCGGGGGGAGAGTGGCGTCGGGAAAGAACTGGTGGCTCGGGCGATCCACTTCAACAGTCATCGGAAGAAGCAGCCGTTCGTCTGTATGAACTGTGCGGCGTTGAGTGAGGGGCTGCTGGAAAGCGAGTTGTTCGGCCACGAGAAGGGTGCCTTCACCGGTGCGACGAGTCAGAAGCCCGGGAAATTCGAACAGGCACACCGCGGGTCACTGTTTCTGGATGAAGTCGGGGAGATGTCTCTGGCGGTTCAGGCGAAGTTTCTCCGCGTGCTGGAAGGCCACTCCTTCGAGCGGGTCGGGGGGAGTGCCTCGATTGACGTGGATGTCCGCGTGGTAGCGGCGACGAACCGCGATATGGAGAAGGCGGTTGCCAAAGGGACGTTTCGGCAGGACCTCTATTTCCGGCTGCATGTGGTGGAAGTGAGCGTAGATCCGTTGCGGGTGCGTGCGGATGACATCCTGCTGCTGGCGAATTACTTTCTGAACCGGTTCGTGACGAAAACGGGCCGACCGATACGCGGGTTCACCGATCAGGCCAAGGATCTGCTGGAGTCGTATCACTGGCCGGGTAACGTCCGCGAACTGCAGAATACGATCGAGCGGGCTTTCATCCTGTGTACGAGTGATGTGTTGGATGCTGAGGACATTCAGCTTTCCGCGGTGGGGATGGAGAGTGATCCGCAAAGTGTGCTGCCCGCTGTGCACAGGGGCTTCCGTGAGGTCTCTCTGGAAGAAGTGGAGCAGGAGCATATTCTGGCGGTGCTAAATAACACCAACTGGAACAAGTCCCGATCCGCTCAGATCCTCGGTATCGAGCGTTCGACGCTGGATCGGAAGTTGAAGCGCTATGGGATCAGCCGGCCCTGAGCGGGCTCTGAGGGGCTTTCAGCTGGGATCTGGTGAGCCAGGGCCCGGTTTTGAGTGATCGAAAAAATCAACATTGATCAGCTGCTGATCGGCAGGAATTGCCAGCACTGGGAGACTTGGGTCTATGGGCGATTCGATTTCAGAGTAGTTTGCAAAAATGTCAAAAATCTTGTTGACATTTTAGCATAAAAACTCAAGAATTGTCCTGTAAACAGGGGATATCAATTGGGTGTCCTCTCTTGCGGCTCCTGGCTGCAACCTTGAACTTTCGGGATGTTTTTTCAACACCAGAACTAGAAGAGTTTCCCGCCTGATAAAAACTTCCCACACCCTTGGAGGGTGTTGCTTTCAATCTCCCAAATAACGCAATGGAAGCGTACGCTACGAGCGATTGAATTTCTCGGTTTGGTAGAGATGACTGAATTTTATTGTTCCACGTAGAGGGTTTGTCTGCTCATATGGTATGGGCTGAAAGCCTGGGCTTATTAATTGTTGTTGGAGAAAGAAGAAGAGAATGTCGGCATTTTTGATGGGTACAGATGACGTTGAGAATCTTTCATACGAACTTGAAGATGATCAGTCACTGGTCAGCTACGAAGATGGTGATTTCCAGGATGAGTACTCGGAAGATGGCTATGAGCCTAACTTTGATGCTCTGTTTGGTGAAGAAGAGTACCGTCAAATGGGCATCAACCCGGACGAAGCTACTCAGGCCAAACCTGGCTCAGAACAGAAAGTTCTGATGCTTGCCGCTCGCTATGCTGCTGGCCTGCCTCTCTGGAATCACAGTGATTGCTATGATCACGGACCAGGGGAAAACCTGCTGCAGGGTCTGCTTGCTTAAAGCGATCGATCTGTTCAGTCAACAGATCGTGATATTTACATAGAAAAGGGCCTTCAGAACTTTCTGAAGGCCCTTTCTCTGCGCCTGGAGGTCGCTCCTGAACCTCTGTGGCTATGATTTCGTTCCGGAAACATCCGGTATAGATTGCCGGGTTTTTGCAGACAGACTGAGTTCCTGCTTGGAATTGGGTCTTTGGTCTGCTATCATCGACTAGTGAACACTGCTTTCGGGATGGAAGTATCGTGTTCGCATCCCGTGCTCTCCCTTCGCTACGAAACCCGTGGTGAACCTGCCTGAGAAGACTTACCTGTAAACATCCAACCTGATTTTTCACACCGTAAGCTGAACCCGGTTTACGTAACCCGCATTTAAATTTGTGCTGTTCACTCATCCACAGAGGCTGCAGACCACTGTCTGCTCGGGGTCGCTTTCCCGCTTCTGCCCGGGTGATTGATGTTTCAATTGATTGATTTGAACCTGATTCTGGAGTAACCATGAGCGCTCGCAAACGAGGATTCACTCTGATCGAACTACTGGTGGTGATTGCCATCATCGCCATTTTGATCGCTTTACTGCTGCCCGCCGTCCAACAGGCGCGGGAAGCCGCCCGTCGCAGTACCTGTAAGAACAATCTGAAACAGATTGGTGTGGCACTGCATAACTACCTGGAAACACATTCCACATTTCCCCCCGGGATTACCCGGGCACAGGGACATCCCTATGGCCCGGTTGAAGGCTGGAACACCGGTAAAGTGCTCTGGTCGGCGTTTATTCTGCCTTTCATGGATCAGGGACCGCTGTATAACAAAATCAACTTTCAGGTTGCCGACCCGGGACGGAATGCGGTGAACGCCGAAGCGCGGAACGCGATTCTGCCCGTTTATCGCTGCCCCAGTGATCCGGGCGGAAAGAATCTGACCAACTCCAGTGCCGGCCCGAGCAACTACACGGGCTGTGTCGGGAACAGCCCCCTGGGAGCGGTTTCCGGCGGAGGCAGCTCTTACCAGAACAACGGGACCTCCGTGTTCTTCACCGACAGTAAGACGCTGATCCGGGATATCACCGATGGAACATCAAACACGATGATGGTCTCTGAACTGCTGGTCGGGTCGGAATACCGGAACTACGGTAACGTCAGTGGTGGCGCTTTGCTGGATGACTGCAGCACCACTGCCAGCACCAACCGATATCGGGGAGAATCCTGGTTCAAAGGGGATGCCTCCATTCGCTGGGCTTACCTGACGGTCTTCCCGCCAAATCATGATCTGGCCTGCCGAACCTTCCAGGAATATGCGAATGCACCCGCAGCCAGTAAGCATGTGGGCGGCGTACATATCCTGCTCTGCGATGGCTCTGTCCGTTTTGTCTCCGACAACATTCACCTGGGGACCTGGCAGAACCTGGGGAACAAGTCGGATGACAATGTGCTGGGCGAATTTTAATTCCAGCCGTCTCCGATCATTCTGATCGAATTGAGTTCAACTTCTGCAACCGGCTTTGTGATTTCAAAGCCGGTTGCTTCATCTGATTACAGTTACAGGAAATCAAAAATGGATGGGATGCGCCCGACCAGTCTCTGTTTTTTTGCGTTGTTGTTGATGTTGGTGCCGGGATGTAGTGGGAGTTCCGAACTGCAGTTCTCCACTGCCTCGGTGGGAGGAAGCGTCAGCTTCCGGGGGAAACCTCTGGAGACGGGTAAAATCCGTTTCATTCCCGATGGGGAAGTCATTGATGGCAAAGTCGCCGGCAAGGCCGTGTTTGCCGACATCAAGGATGGGAAATACTCGGTTCCCGCTGAGAAGGGAGTCACGGTGGGTAAGAACCGTGTCGAGATTAAAAGCTATCGCGGGACCGGCAAGAAGATGGTCAGTTCCGCCGGTGATGGCGAAAAAATTGAGGTCGAAGAACAGTTCATTCCCGCGGACTACAATTCCAAGTCCACACTTTCTGCCCAGATTCAGGAAGGGGAGAATACGGTCGACTTCGAGCTGAAATAACGGCACTTTGCTGATGATTTGACCACGCCCTGTCGGCCTGAGAGAATTCAGGCTGGCAGGGCGTTTTTCATTTCCGGGTCACCTCAAGCAACGGGGCATTGTCGATGTGGATTGTCTTCAGAACGATCGGTTTACTGGCGATCTGTTGTCTGTTGATGCTGCCTGTCCAGGGGGCGGAGCAGGGAAGCGGGGGACGCGTTGAGCAGGCCCGGACATTTATCGAGCAGTTAAACCGGAGAGAAGCATCTAAAGCCGTCCGGGAATTTGATGCGGTGATGGCCAAAGCACTCTCCGCTGAACGGTTGCAGGCCCTCTGGGTGTACCGGCCAGCTACTGGCAGGACATGCGGGGTTATCAGCCCGCCCAGGCCGCTAGAACGCTCTCACAGCCCCTGTTGATTCTGCAGGGAGAACGGGATTATCAGGTCACCATGGAAGACTTCAGGCTCTGGAAAGAGACGCTGGCTGAACGGAAAGATGTCCGCCTGCGTTCGTATCCCGGGTTGAACCATCTCCTGATGGCAGGGGAGGGAAAGGGCCTCTCTGCGGAATACCTGGTTCCAGGGCATGTCGCTGAAAAGGTGATACAGGACATTGCGGATTGGGTAAAAGCCCTCAGGCCATAATGAGAGCAGGGCTTCGGGGGCGGGGGCTGGGCTTCCTGCCTGAGTCTTGAGCAGATTTTCGGCAGACGCAAATAAAGGTTGCACACGGAATCTTAACTGAGGGGCCAGCGAAGATGTGGAGCGGGTTAAGATTGGGTTCAAAGTTGAATTAACTAAGTGTATGCAGTTGCTTTGGATATGGCTTTTTTATATCAAGGTGGGCATACCGTTTGAGCAGTTTTTTTGAGACTGTTCCCGTTTCGGCACATGATTCGCCATTGCTGGTAAATCAGTATGAATCCCAGCCGACCCTCATTTATTTTAGTTGGATAATGGCTATGTCTTTGCAGATCTTACAAAAGCCCCGTCGTGCCTTTGCAGAAGAAACAACAATCCTGGACGGTCTCCGCAAAAGCCTGAAACCTGTCGTTGAACAGTCCGCATCTGTGTCGGCGGCTGCCAGCCAGTGGGAATCATGCCCGGAAGCAGAAGAACTGGAAACAGAGATTGTTTCCGGGACGCATCAGCAAGTTCGTAATAT
The DNA here is from genome assembly GCF_009720525.1 of Gimesia benthica. Lineage (NCBI taxonomy): Bacteria > Pseudomonadati > Planctomycetota > Planctomycetia > Planctomycetales > Planctomycetaceae > Gimesia > Gimesia benthica. The sequence continues at coordinate 2,193,611 of NZ_CP043930.1, read as the reverse complement.
CAAAGTCCGCTGCGATCATGCAGGAATCACCGTTTACGGTGTCAGCTCCAGCTACTACCTGAAACAGCTGGTTACCACAATCGTACAGACCTTCGCCCCTTCGGTTCCTCTGATGAACCGGGTGATGGTTAAAGTGAAATAAGCCCGGGTTCTCTGACGCTGCCTGACTGGACCCCCAGGTAGTCTCTGACCCAATAAAAAAGCGACGTGAAACAGGTTTCACGTCGCTTTTTTTATTTTCAGACGAGCGGTGCTCAGTCTTCCATATCTTCAATTTCCAGAACTTCAAAGTGGAGTTTCCCGGAGGGAACATCGACTTCCACCTTGTCTCCGACTTTTTTGTTCAGCAGACCCTGGGCCAGGGGGCTGGAGGTCAGGATCTTCATGACTTCGCCCATGTAGTCCTCTTCACCCGGGCCGACGAATTCGTACTTTTCGTCCAGTCCATCGTCGAGGTTTTTTACGGTGACGACGGAGCCATAGGTGACCTGCCCTTTAGGCATGGACGATTTATCAGCAATATAACAGCTGGCAAGTTTTGATTTCAGCTTGCTGATTTTCAGGTTAGTCATCCCCTGTGCTTCTCGCTGGGCATGGTATTCTGCGTTTTCTTTCAAGTCCCCTTCGGCCCGGGCATCGGCGATTCTCTGGGCGATATCAGGCAGGACTTCGTTTTCGAGATGGCGGATCTCTTCACGCAGTTTATCATAACCTTCTTGTGAGATTGGATGACGGTCCACTATTTTGACTCCCAATTTTCTAACGTCTATTTTTGATTCTACCTATAACAAAAACGGGCGACGCGGAGTGCCACCCGTTTTTGTAAATTCTGATTGAGTAAGCATTATAGCAGAAAACCTGACTGCAATGCTATGCTATTTCGACCCATTGCTTTTCTTTTGCACTTTGCAGGACCGCGTCGCAGACTTTCTGGGTCTCGAGGGCGGAACGGAAGTCGGGCTGAGTCGGTTTGCCGGTATCCAGTCCCTGGAAGAAGTCGGCCAGGGCATTGGTGAAGGTGTGCTCGTAACCGATGGTACAGCCGGGAACCCACCATTTATCCATGTAGGGATGCTCGAAGTTGGTGACGTGAATCCGCCGCCAGCCGGTGACGTGGTCTTCGACCTTTTTGCCGGTGGTGGGGTTGGCGTATTCGAAGAACTGCAGAATCTGCGGATCTTCCAGATCGAAGTAGACCGAGCCGGCTTCACCGTTGAGTTCGAACGTATTGAAATTCTTGCGTCCGCGAGCGTAGCGGGAGCTTTCGAAGGTTCCCATGGAGCCGTTGGCAAAGCGGGCGAGGAACATACAGGCATCGTCGATTTCGACCTTGGTCTTTTCGCCGGTTTCCTGGTGTACGCGTTCTTTGATGAACGTTTCGGTGGCTGCGGAGACCGATGTGATCGGGCCGTTAAGCCAGATAGCCGAATCGATGGAGTGGGCCAGCAGGTCGCCGGTCACGCCGCTACCAGCGACTTTGGCATCCAGACGCCAGAGTGTCGCACCCCCCTGGGGAACGTCTTCGGCGATGGTCCAGTCCTGCAGGTACTGGGCGCGGTAGTGGAAAGGCCGTCCGATGCGGTTTTCGTCCACCAGCTGTTTAGCGAGGGTGATCGAAGGGACACGGCGGTAGTTGAACCAGACCATGTTGGCGACACCCGCTTTTTCGATCGCTTCGGTCATGGCGACGGCTTCAGCGACATTCATGGCCAGCGGTTTTTCGCAGAGGACCATTTTACCGGCTTCCGCAGCAGCGATAGCGATATCGTGGTGCGAATTGTTGGGGGTGGTGATGTCGATCAGGTCGATATCGTCCCGTTCAATCAGTTTCCGCCAGTCGGTTTCGTAGGACTCCCAGCCCCAGTTGTCGGCGAAGTCTTTGATTTTGTCTTCGCTACGGGCACAGCAGGCCTGCAGAACGGGGGTGTGATCGATATCGAAAAACTTGCTGACCTGGCGATAAGCGTTGGAGTGGGTACGTCCCATGAATCCGTAGCCGATTAGGCCGACGCGTACTGGTTTGGACATTGGTGTGACTCCTTGTCGTTTTAAAATTGAAAATGCAGATTTAAGAAAGTGCTCAGCGGTGAGAAATCAGGACCATCCGTGGGCGTTTCTGACGCTGATCATGGCTGCCAGGATGTCGTTCCAGGTCTGCGGGTCCATCATGACTTCGTTGGAGAACATGCAGCCGTCCCAGCAGATGTGCTCGAATTTCTTCGTCAGCTCACCATTACCGTCACGCAGCCAGTAACCGGCGCGTTTGGTGATGTCGAGCTTGCCGTTGGGATCGTTGGGCAGACAGTGACGACCGGTTTTGTCGTGTGAACCGGTGCCGTGTACGGTGCCGTCGTTCTGGGCGACGTGGAAGTCGATGGTCCAGGGACGCAGGGCATCGGTCAGGGCTGTGTAAGCGGCGTCGAAGGTGGCTTCGTCATTCCAGTCGAAGTCTTCGGGGAGCAGTCGGTCTTCGGGGGCGTTGTAACCCATCAGGTAGAGCAGGGTGTGAGACATGTCTGCCTGGAAGCCGACGACATCGGGGCGATCGACCATTTCCAGCAACTGGACCATGCGTTTCCAGCTGTGCATGCCGCCCCAGCAGATTTCCCCTTCGGCAGCGAGTCGTTCGCCATGATCGGCGGCGATGTCGGCGGCCTGTTTGAAGGTGGCAGCGATTTTCGCCTGGTTGCCATCGGGGTCAGCGACCCAGTCGCCAGGTCCGGCAGCGGAGTCGATGCGAACGACGCCATAGGGACGCACGCCGAGTTCCCGCAGTTTCTTGGCGATACCACAGCCTTTACGAACCTGTTCCAGGAACTGACCGCGTTCTTCGTCGCTGCCCATCGCGGATCCACCACCGGTGGGAGGCCAGACGGGAGCCACGACCGAGCCAATGACCAGATTCCGTGACTGAACTTTTTCAGCCAGCTGTTTGAGGTCATCGTCGGTGGAGTCGATGCTGACATGGGGATCAAACAGGAACAGGTCTGTTCCGTCGAATTTGACGCCGTCCACTTCGGCAGCGGAGGTGAGGTCGAGCATGGTATCCAGATCGATGGGGGGCTCGGAATCAGGGCCTTTTCCGACGACACCCGGCCAGGAGGCATTGTGAAGTTTAGGGAGGGTGTTGGCTGCGTTATCACTCATGAGAGGGTCCTTCATGTCTGCAGGAGGTATCAGATCGAAATAAAAACTGCCCGAGAGGTCGGGCAGTCGCGTGTGACGGTTCAGTTTACTTGTGATGGTCGCCGACGTTAGGAGCGTCGGGGCAGGCGTCGGGACCGAAGTAACGGAGCGAGACGAGAGGCTCACTGCCGGTGTTTTCGATGGTAACGCCTTCTTTCGCTGTTTTTTCTATGACGAAGACTTCGTCTTCCGTTATTTCGCCGAAGCGGATCATGGCGGGCGTCTGCAGCCGCAGGTTGCCGATTTTGCCTTCACCCTGGACGGTGATCCAGCTATAGGCGCCGGTATCCTTGAGGGTGAGTTTTGCGCCCGGATCGACGGTCAACTCCTTAGCGGTGAAGAGCTGCTCGCCATTGACTTTCCCGTAGACGACCCAGCGGTCAACGTAACCTGCTGCGGCGGTATCGCCAATGGTGATCGGCTCGAGGTAGTTGTTCTGTTTAAAGTTAGGATCGACGTTGGCTTCCCAGTCGAGGGCTTCAACGAGGTAGGCGTTGTCGTCGTGCTTGTCTTCGGGGAAGTCCTTGGTGAGCAGGGAGCGGTGTACGGCTCGACCTTCGACCATTGACTGGTACATGCCGAAGACATCGCTGCCCCACTGCGGTTCGTAGGTCAGGAGGCTTCCGGGAGCATGCAGGACACAGGGAGGAATCAGCCAGCCGGTTCCTGGTTTGAGGCGATAGGCTTTGGAGAGATCCAGAATGCCGTTGTCGCCGTCGTTCCAGCGATCCAGGCAGTCGATGACGTCCTGCTTAGTGGTTCCGGGTTCCAGTCCCATGAAAGTGTAGGGGAAGTTATTTCCGATGGCGTTCAGTTGGGGAGGAAAATAGTAGGATTCCGGCTTACCTTCCTGACCGACTTTGGCAGCCTGTTCGGAATTCTGGTGCATGTGGTGCGGAATCGGACCCATGTTATCGAAGAATTTAGAGTAGACGGGCCAGCGGTTGTACTTGCCCCAGATGGCGTCGCCGATGATTTCGCCGCCCAGTTCGCTGATGGCGTCTTTCAGGGTGAATTTTTCATCGCCGAAGACACAGTAGCTGAGCCCTTCGTCATCCGGTGCCCCTTCGTTGGTAGCGACCGTTGTAGAACCAAACCAGCGTTCATCGATCCCGCCACGGTGTGTTCCGAGGGCATAGTAGTCATTGGGATGCAGTTTGAGACGACGGCCAGGCTGCAGGAACGCTCGGGGAACCCAGGTAGGAGACAGTCGAAAAATTCCACCACCTTCAGACAGCGCATCGGCGGCTAGTTTGGCAACGTTAGACATTCTACTCTATTCTAAATCCGTGTTGAGCTAGCATGCGTGTCGGCGCGACCCCTGACGAAGACCTACCGTCCTGGCCATTTGAGAAAGGAACGCCGAGCGCCAGCGAATTGAATTGTCGTCGGTAGAAACTACCAGAATCGATCAATTTATTGTGATGTTTCAGGTACTTTTTGAAAAGGAAACAGAATTAATTTTGCCGCTTAATTTGAAAGAATCGGGGGCATTTGATGTGAGAGAGTTGACTTTGTTAATTCTAAAGAACCATTATAAATCAAGGGTTGCAGAGAACGCTGGTTCGCATCCGACAGTGGTCGAGTTCGATTGATTCTGTCTCGTGTGAAGCCCGCGTTACTGCAAAATCTGGAGAAAGCGGGCGATCCCCGGGGCAGGCAACCTTGTCGTCCCCATATAGCTGCTTAGAATGTACGTTTTGATTTTGTTCAGCGGGGCTCGCTCCGATCTGAACGGTTTTTGAGAACAGACCTGGAACGGGGAACAATGACCAAAGTTGCCATCATGGGAGCCACGGGGTACGCGGCTCTGGAACTGATCAAAATTCTGCTGCGAAATCCCGAAGTCGAGATCGTCGCGCTGACCACACGCTCAGATGAAGCACCGCATATCAGTGAGATTCACCACTCTCTCGAGGGGCGCCTGGATCTGCGTTGTGAGAATCTGTCAGCGGCAGAAATTGCAGAACGGGCCGACTTTGTCTTCTGTGCTCTCCCACACGTGGCCAGCATGGAAGTGATTCCGGATCTGCTTGCCGACGGCTGTCGCGTGGTCGATTTGAGTGCCGACTACCGTTTGAGTGATCCTGCGGTCTACGAGCAGTGGTATCATCATGTGCACATCGATCCGACCCGGCTGGGGAGCACGATTTATGGTCTGCCCGAGCTCGGTGCGGACAAAATTCCCAGTGCCAATCTGATCGCCAATCCCGGCTGTTATACCAGCGCCTCGATTCTGGGACTGGCTCCCCTGATTGCCAACTCCCTGATTGAGCCGACGGGGATTATCATCGACGCGAAAAGTGGCGTCAGCGGTGCGGGGCGGAAACCGAAGCTGGGAACGCTCTACCCGGAATGTAATGAGAGCATCACCGCCTATGGTGTGGGAACGCATCGGCACACACCGGAAATCGAAGAAGTCCTGACGACGCTGGGCGGAACAGACGTGAAAGTGACTTTCACGCCGCACCTGACCCCGATGAACCGGGGCATTCTGGCGACCATGTATCCCCGCCTGAAAGAAGATACGAGCCTGGATCATCTGAAAGAGGTCTACCGTGCCTTCTATGCGGATAAGCCGTTCGTACGCATCATCGACCGGCTGCCCGCGACCCGGGAAGTGGCGGGGACCAATTATTGTGATATTTCGCTGCAGTCCGCGGGGAACCAGCTGATTGTCTTTTCGGCAATCGATAACCTGATTAAAGGGGCTGCAGGCGTGGCGGTACAGAATTTCAATCTGATGGCCGGTTATCCGGAAACGACAGGCTTAATTGTCTGAACCATGATTTATTTCCGAGGAGAAGCAGTTGACTGCTGACATGATTTTGCCCCAGGGTTTCCGGTCTGCCGGTCTGGCCTGCGGGATAAAGGAAAACAAATCGACCTTCGATTTGTCGCTGTTTGTGTCTGATGAGCCCTGTGTGGGGGCGGGCGTTTATACCACGAACCAGGTTTGTGGCGCTCCCGTGAAGGTATCCCGCGAACGTGTGCCCGGCGATTCGGTGCGGGCGGTGATCATCAACTCGGGAAATGCGAACGCCTGCACGGGCGAACGCGGCATCGAAGATGCCCGCTGGATGACCAGCCAGGTCGCAGAAAGACTCGGACTGGAAAGCGAAGAAGTCCTGGTCTGCTCGACCGGAATCATCGGTCACTTCCTGCCACGAACACCGATTGAGGCGGGGATCCCCAAAGTGATCTCTGAGCTGGGGGCGGACGCGGAGTCCTTCCTGAACGCAGCCCGGGGCATGATGACCACGGATACCGTTCCCAAGCAGGCGACCCGCGAGTTATCGATTGGTGAGAGAACCGTGCGCGTGAGTGGCGTGGCGAAGGGTGCGGCGATGATTGCTCCTAACATGGCGACGATGCTGTCGGTAATCATGACCGACGCTCCGTTAAATGCCAGCCAGGCCGATGTACTGCTCAGGGAAGCCGTGGATTACAGTTTCAACTGTGTGTCGGTCGAAGGGCATACAAGTACCAGCGACTCGGTCATTCTGCTGGCCAATGGTGCCTCGGGAGCAGAAGCACTTTCAACAGACGACCTGACACATCTGCAGACGGCGATTATGGAAGTGGCGATGGAACTGGGGCAGGCGATCATCCGTGATGCAGAAGGCGCCGATCATTTCGTCACGATTGAAGTCTCCGGGACGAATACGCAGGCGGAAGCGAAAGAAATTGCCCGCACGATTGCCAACGATGCGCTGGTGAAGACGGCGATTGCCGGTTCGGATCCGAACTGGGGACGGATTGTTTCCGCGACCGGTCGGACGAACGTGAAGCTGACCGAGCAGGACATCGTGCTGCATATCAACGGGATGCTGATCTACGAAAAGGGTATGCCGGCCGACTTCGATGAAGAAGCGGTCTCCCGCTCGATTCGCGAAAACCGGGACGTTTCGATTCAGTTGCAGCTGCCTTTCGGGGCAGAGTCGATTGTGTTCTGGACCAGTGACCTGACTCAGGAATACGTGCGGCTGAATTCAGAATACACGACCTGATTGACGCCCGTTGATCAGATCCAGGCATGAAAAAAGAGCGGGCGCTTCTCGATAGAAACGCCCGCTCTCTATTTAAAATCTCAGCACGCTGGCCCGCGAATGCATGCTGAAAGATTTCGCTGACGAATCAGCTTATTTTTCAGTGACTTTGAAACCTTTTTCGAAGGCTTTGTCATTGAAGATCAGTTTGATCTGCTCATCGCCGGAAGCTTTAGCGGCTTTGCCTTTGCATCCACCACAGCAGAATTTAACTTCAGTTCCAGCTACAGTCACGGACTGAGCAGGATTGACAGGCTTGCCAGCGAAGGGGCATTTGACCTGTTTGGCTTTGCCGGTAGCAACCAGCTGCAGGTTGGCTTTAGCGGCAAACTTCTTGGGGTTTGCTTCGAAAGCTTTTTTGCAGTTGCCACAGCAGAGAGCAACGGTGGTGCCTTTGTAGTCAGCGGTGACGCTGTCTTTGGCGGGCTTACCGGCAACGGGGCAGATCGCTTTAGCATCTGCGGCGAATGCCTGACCTGCAAAAGCGACAACAGCCAGTACGGCGGCGATTGATAATACTTGACGCATGGTTTTCTCCTTAAGGGTAAAAAACAGTTTTGGTTTTTCTTACTTGAAACGTGACGTATCTTAAAGCGGTGTGCGTTCGGGACTCCTGCAGAAAGGCGTGGGGCCGGTAGGAGCGCACGTCATCATTTACATGATGAAATGCGGGGAACGGCACGGGTTGATCCGGCCGGAAACGGGGCGAACTAGATCAACCAGAGGCAGAAATGCGCGCAATGTTCCTCTGCAGAGCAGGGAACTTCGGTAGTATGCAGCTCACGAGATTGAGAAGTGGCCGGGCGTGTCGCCGGGCTCAGGGGAGCTGTCAGGTCAATCAGGTCCCAGTTACAACGGAGCTGCTGTGCCAGCTCAACTGATTTGACCGAAGTCGCGGTTGCGGGCTGGGAGAAGCTGTGCTGACACTGGCAGCCATTCTGCTGGCAGTTTAGCTGCTTCTGCTCCGCAGGGGCCTGTTTTTCTTCTGTTTTCGCAGTTTTACAGCAGCAGGATTTAGGTTGCGGCTGCTCTGGCTGCTTGTTGGCTTGTGTGCAACAGCAGCAGGAACTGGACTGAGATGTCTGTTTTTCGCCACATTCGCAACCTGAGACTGGAACGGCTGGCAGAACCAGGGAGCCAATCAGGATCAGGACAAACAGGCGGTGAAACATAGAGATTCTCAAACGGTGTTAAATCAGGCAAGTAAATATCAGGTGTGAAACTACATCATTTTATTTTTGTGAGTTTTATTTCGCAAGTAGAATTTTTCAATTCTTTTTTTCGCCCTTTTCCTGAGATGGCTTTTCAGCGGCTTTCGCGGGATCGTTTTCCGGTGCAACGGGGGCGGTTCGGCCTAAAGCGAGCACGTTGGCGTCGTAGAGATGGATTTTGGCGTTGTACATTAATATTTCCATCATTTTCTGTTCGTAGTCGACTCGGATGTCCCGAATATTGGATTCCAGCGGTGCTTTCCAGTCGAACAGCGTTTTGCCGGTATGTTTGTCCAGCGCTTTGAGATGGATAATACTGGTGGACCGATTACCGGTCCGCAGGTAATCTCGCGAGACGAGGAGCGTTATTGGCAGCAGATTCTGTTCGTCGAGGACCAGATGTTTCTTTTCGAAGTCCTCGGTCCAGATCTGTTTTCCGGTCTGGCGATCAAAGACGGTCAGAGAACCATTCGTAGGAACTGAGGGCACGCTGACCGAAATCGTATTGCGTGCCTGGGAATTGCCGACCAGGTAGACGCGGGCACGATCTGCTACGACGTAAAAGTCATCGTGTTTCCCTAACTGATCCTTGTTGATGGTTCCCAGGTCCCGCACCTGACCGTTTCTGAGGTCGACGATTTTCAGTTCCCCAGCAGGCGTGAGTGCCGCGAGGAAATGTTGGCTGCACATGGCGAATTTGGTTTCGCGGTCAAATTCCCGCGTCCAGGGCAGATGCGTCACGCCCGGCTGGAAGGCGAAGATCGAAGTCAGGCGGGCATCGCGGATGGGATGCTTAATGTCGCCGGTAGGAATGATGCCGACAAAGTTGGAGCCCCCCTGATAAATCGCGTGACTCATCAGGCGAATGTTGGTCGGCAGTTCGCGCTCCTGACCATCGCTAACGCGGAGGATCTTTTTCACTTCACGATTCCGTGAGACGAGATAGATCTGCCGGTCATCCCCGAGGACCCGGGTGTCCTGATCCACGTTTTCATGGGTCCAGCGGATCTGGCCGGTGCGGGTGTCGACAAGAATAATTTTGCGACGACTGTAGTAGCAGGTGTAATCGGCGTTGGCAGCGGCGATCATGCCGACATTGCGAATCACGATCGATGGATGGTGCCGATGAATCAGAGACGATTCGGTTCCCAGCGGTGCGGGCGTCCGGTTGAACATGCTGTTGTAGTAGCGATTCGTCTGCTCCCGTTCGAGCTTCTGACTCCAGATCAGCTTCCGGTCGACGAGGTCGTAGAGGTGGAGCATATCGCGGTGCTGCAGTACCAGATTGTGGCCCACCAGTTCGCTTTCATTGAAACTGGATGAACGGGACTGCTGCATGGAACGCAGGGGCGTTGACCAGATCATTCGCTTGCTGAAGGTCTCAGTCATGGCCAGCCGGTTCTCGCGGGGATCGACGGTCAGGCTGTGTGTGCGGAAGAAGGGGAGTGGCGAGTCGAGTGTGTCGAGCGTCTGTTCGCGGGTTGAGATATAGCGGCCTGAACCGCCGACAATCAGCTTGAGTTTTTCCGGACGCCAGTTGCTGGACTGCGGTCGCCCTTGTTCGTTGTCGCGCAGCGTCTGTAAGGTGGCGACCATGAACTGTTCCACGCTCTGGTTATTGGGCAGACGGAGTTGAGAATCGAGGCTGGCAAGTTCTTCCAGATAATGCTGTGCATCGGCGTAGAGTTCGTGTTTCAGGCAGAGTCGAACCATGCCTGACAGGCCTTCTGCGGTGAGTTCCGGCTGCTTCTGTTGGATCAGACGGGAGAGCCAGAGTTCAGCGGTGAAGAATTCTTCCGAAGCCAGGGCGCCATCGATGAGCTGTCTCAAAACCGGAATCGAGGCGGTATGAAAACCGAACTGACGCAGGAAGCGTTGCTGATCTTCGCTGTCGGCATTTGCGAGTTCCGCTGCCCGTTGATTCAAGTGTTGTGTGAACTGTTCCTGTTCTACTTTGCTGGCCTGACTCCAGAGATCTTCGGCCTGGCCGGCGATCCAGCAGTCAATCTGGACTTCAGTATTATCGTTCTGGAAGAAAGTCTCGGAAGGAGCCTGTCCCAGTTCCTTGAGCAGTGAGAGTGTGCGGGAGAATTCGTGCCGGGCCCGGGCGCGTTCGATGAGCAGACGCTGCAGTTCCAGTCGTTCGCTTTCGGAGCTGACCTGCTGCTGCAACTCGGTGACCAGTTCATCGTGCTGCTGAAAGTCGGAGCGGATCAGTGCGGTCAGGCAGTGAACCTCTTGGTCGTGGAATTTTTTCTGATCTGCGGCAGGGAGCTGGCTGCGATCGATCTGCTGCAGACGGAACCAGGCGGCCTGGTAGCGCTGATTCATGATCAGCAGTTCGGCTTCTTTGAAGAGTGCCAGCGGGCTGTTCGGGTTCTGCTGCTTGATCTTTTGGATCTGATTTTCAAAGGTCTGTTTCTGTTCGTAGCTGACCAGGCCGCGGGGGCTCAGGGAAAGAAACTGACCGCGATGTACGATCAGATTTCCCAAAGGCTGGTTGGTGCTGGCGTTCGACAGCCGGTTGACGACTTTGCCCGAAGCGACGTCGAAGGTCCAGACCTGTCCGCTCTGCAGGGGGACGTGCAGATGCTGGTCGGCAATCACGGCCTGTCCTGAAGGGGCGCCCGCCTGTCTGTCGTAGAGTGTCTGCCAGGCGTTTTTACCTGTTTTGAGGTCGATGGCGGTCACACTGTTCATGCCCACCATCAGGACTTTGCCATCCGCGACGCCGGCCAGGGAGACCATGGCCTCTTTGGCCCGTTTGGTCCAGGCCGGCAGGCCTGTGATCAGATCGAGGCAGATCAGCGACTGATCATCGGGGGGCGTGTAAACGACTTTGCTGTCGATGATAATCGGTGCAGAGGGACTCCAGCGTTGATTGAGGGGTTCGAAGCTGGTCTGTTCGAGGCGGTTGAAATGCTGGCCGTTCTCATCTGAAGCAGATGAGGTATAGCGGGCGGACCACAGAATGGAGTGGTTCAACTGGCCGATGGCGGTGACCAGACCGATGGTGGTCGGGCAGATCAGAATTCCCTGGTCGACGGCGACCGGTGCGATCCACCAGCGGCGGACCATGTCCAGGGCGATATCCTGTTCGGGGTTGCCGATCTGCTGAGACCAGAGTTCTTCACCAGTCTGTGGATTAAGGGCATAAACCCGAATCTCACGATCGCGTTCGCCAATGATATAGAGTTCGTTGCCGGAAGGGGTGGGAGCACCAAAGAAGAAGGTTCCCGCGAGGGGCAGGTCGAACGGTTCATCGAATTTGACGCCTCCGACTTTCCAGAGAGGCTGACCGGTTTGCAGGTCGTAGGCGACCAGTTGATTGGATGACCAGAAGTCTTCCTCAAAGTCGCCTCGCCGACGGCGGAAGCGGTTCAGATTCCGCGAAGTGCCGCTGGCGCTGAGGTTCAGTCGCATGCTTTCCAGAATAAACAGCCGCTCGCCATCGCTGCTCTGGCTGCCCCAGTTGGCGTTGCGGTAGATCAGGCTGGTCAGCGGGTGCGCATCGGGATCGGTCCCATTGTATATAGAGAACGGACGCACTTCTGGTGCGGGATCAAAGAGTCGCCGGGCCTCGGGTTCCTGTTGTCCCTTTAGCTGTGCTTTGATAAAGGACTCTTCCGGAGAGTTCTCCAGGGCTGTCTGCCAGAGCGGAGCCCCGGTCGCTGAGTCGATGACCTGCACTCCCTTCAGGGTGCGAAAGACGATTTTTCCGTCGATGGCCAGGGGAGGCAGAGCTGGTACAGTAGCATGCTCGGAGCTGGCCAGATCTTCCTGGATCAGATCGAGCTGAGACTGGATCGAATGGTTGGAAGTCAGTGGGTAAGACCAGCGGGGAATCAGCAGCGGATCGGCCTGTTGGGCGCGGGCGGCATGGCTGGGAGAGCCGAACAGCATGGGCCATTCGTCCAGGGGCTGATTTCCGGTTGAGCCAAGGATCTGTTGTTTTTCGAGCCAGGTCAGCGGTTTTTCGGTGCTGCCTCCGATTTGAATCGGCTGGCTGAGGTCGACAGCACCGCCAGATGATGCCATCAGTTGCCGGGCCAGTTCCTGGTTGCCTGTCTGTTTCAGGATATAGGCGGCTTTAGTTTTCCATTGGGGGGATCGAGTCAGGGGGGGCTGGTATTTCAGAAGTCGTTGAACGTATTGCTCAGCCAGTCCGAACTCTTTGCGTTCCATATGATAGGAGATCAGGTAGTTCATCGCCCGGGCGCCGGCAGCAGTGCTGGAGAAGCGGGTGGCGATTTCGGCGAACTGCTCGGGGGGCGCGTTATTCTGCTGCGCGTCGTTGAACATTTTTTCTGCGAGGGCCGCATATTGCCGTTCGAATTTCTGCTGCTCTTCCTCGGGCAGGAGTTCCAGGAGTTCGTAGATCAGTTCCCGGTCAGTGATTAATCCCCGTTCCCCGGCGATGTGGACCGGGAGATTCAGGCTGTTTTCCAGCATCAGCTGCAGTTTTTCGCGTGCGGCTTCCCACTGCTCGTCCTGGAGTAACTGCTGTACACTTTTGAAGCGGCGTTCCTGTTCCAGGTCCTGCGGGTAACGGTAGTAGTCTGGTGTGCGTTTTTTGTCGGCTTCGTCTACCTGTGCTTCGGCAGGCTTTTTCTTGCCGAAGATTCCCTGCAGGATCTGCTTGAGCTGATTCAGGGGGGGATTAGGTTTGGCCTGCTGTGGATCGTTGGGCTGAAAGGGCTGTTCTGCTTTTTCGTCTGCCTGGAGAGCGGGGGCCGATACCAGGATGAGACTGGTAATAATGGAAAAAGCGATTGTCCGGGTGAGACGGATAAAATGCATGCAGACTGCCTTTTGGGATATCGAGCGAAAGCCCCTGCTTCTGAGATGCAGAAGTTACGGGGCAGCTTGAGTTTTCACGCTGATTCCATTCTACAGTCAGATCAGGTTGAGCCAATACGGAATCTCGCCGATTCGAACATCGGTGGCTGAGTTTTTCTGGTGAATCAGGGGAAACCCGAGGTGGTCTGGTTGATTTCTGGTGGTGGTGTTGTGTATACTTCCGTGCGGTCCAGAAGCAGATCGCGATGTCAGGCCGGGCGTTTCCCGTCAATCAATTCCTGAAAATCAGGCTGTCTTGTGACTTTCAACCAAGATAGAGGGGGTGTTCGGTTGCAGATTTGTAAGCGGGAAGTTATTTTTGCACGCTTCAACTATAACGATCTGGTGAGAGACCAGCTGATGTAGTCGGCTGGACCCGCTGATTTTGTCTCCGGGGAGACCGGTTGGAATTGTCCTTTTCGGCCTGTTTTGAGGCCGATTTCGATCTCCGGTTCCACTGCGGAAGCCCTTTGAGACAACGATAATATTACTGTATTCACGATATCGTGTCGGATTTATCGATTCAAAGTCTTTAATGGACGAGTGGTTCGACGAGATGTGTCGAGTCACTCTTCGAGGAATGTTGGGAAATGTCAGACGATTTTGTATTGCAGCGAATCAGTGCCTCCAAACGGGAAAAACTGGGATCCATTGAAAGCCGTCGCATCCGTCGTGCAGGGCGTATTCCTGCTGTCGTGTACGGACATGAGCTGGAGCCTGCCCATATCAGTGTCGACGATCACGATCTGCGTGATCTGATCAAGAACCGGGAACGGGTTTTTGAAATCGACGTGGATGGCAAAGTCGAAGAAACCATTCTGCGTGATCTGCAGTGGGACACCTTTGGCAGCTATATTCTGCATGTCGACCTGATGCGGATCAACGCATCTGAGCGGGTGACTGTAGAAGTTCCTGTGACCCTGCGTGGTACTTCACCTGGTGCCCTCGATGGTGGGGTGCTGGAACAGCCTCTGCACACACTGGAACTGGACTGTCTGGCTCACAGCATTCCGGACAGCATTCCCGTGCGAATCAACTCGCTGGAAATTGGCGATGCAATTCACGTCAGCGATATCGAAGTTCCTCGTGGGTCGAAGATTCATAACGAACCAGAAATGGTTGTGGTGCATGTTCTGCCTCCGCAGGGTGTTCCTGAACTCGGGGAAGAAGAAGGCGAAGCACCCGAAGAACCCGAAGTTATCGGGGAATCAGAAGAATCAACCGAAGAATAGTTGCTTCTGGTTCAATCGCGATCAAGTAATCAGTTGTTAAGAACCTGACGGGTGACGTTGTGAAAGTGGTCGTAGGGCTGGGGAATCCCGGTAGACAATACGAGCGAACACGTCACAATATCGGGTTTGACGTTTTGTCTCAGCTGGCAGACTGGCACGGTGTTGCCGGGTTCAAAAGCCAGTTTGAGGCGCTCGTCGGTGAGTTTTCGCTGGGGGGTGACAAGGTGTTACTCGTTGCCCCGCAGACGTTTATGAATTTAAGTGGTCGCAGCGTTGCCGCTGTGACAAAGTTTTACAAACTGCCTGCCAGTGATGTCATGGTGGTTTGTGATGATATGAACCTGCCTCTGGGGCGGCTCCGGTTACGGGGATCCGGCTCGGCGGGAGGCCAAAAAGGTTTACAGGACATTCTCCAGAAACTGGGGACCCAGGATGTGCCACGCCTGAGAATGGGAGTGGGACGACCTCCGGCCGGGTTTGCGGTAGCGGATTATGTTTTAAGTCGATTTCGGGATCACGAATCCGATTCGGTTTCGCAGGCGGTACAAAACGCGGCCCGCGGGGTTGAATGCTGGGTCGAACAGGGCCTGGAAATCGCCATGAATCAGGTGAATGCACCTGAATGAAATACGGACCCTGGTTTTTGTGAAAACCGGTGGTTAAAACAAAATAGAGTCTGATCGTCAATCTGGCCTTGGGGCCAAATTATTCCGGGAGAACAGTCTTGTCTGTAGCAGAGAAAAAAGCGGTTATGGTTAATTACGAAGGTATGTTCCTGCTGGACAGCGGCAAATTTGCTGCAGATCACGAAGGAACCATTGCACACGTTCTGGAAATTCTGTCAAAAGCAGGTGCCGAAGTCGTGGCTCACCGTCCCTGGCAGGATGGAAAGCTGGCTTACGAAATCGAAGGCCACATGAAAGGCCTGCATTACCTGGTGTATTTCACCATGCCTGGTAGCGGAATGGATATTATCACCCGTTCCTGTCACCTGAGCGACATTGTGATTCGCCAGATGGTCATCAAGCAGCCTCAGACACTGTTTGATGCCATGGTTTCTGCTATCGATCCTTCCGCTGCACCAGAAACGGTTAGCGAAGGCAGCGATGATAGCGTCGACTACGATGCTCTCAACGACGACGATGATGACGACGACAGCGACAACTAACACGTCTGCATCTGGAGTCTGGAGCTGAAGAGAGTTCCAGGAAAGTTACCCGATTAAGTCATTCAAACTCACGGAGGCCGTTGATGGCCAGTTTCAACAAAGTCATCCTGGTAGGAAATCTGACTCGCGATCCGCAGGTGCGATACACGCCCGGAGGAAGTGCGGTTGCGGAAATTGGTCTGGCAGTGAACCGAAGCTGGTTTGATAAGAATTCCAATTCCCGGAAGGAAGAGACAACGTTTGTGGATGTGACCCTGTGGGGACGCACCGCAGAAGTTGCCAGCGAATATCTGACCAAGGGGCGTTCGGTGCTGATCGAAGGGCGTTTGCAACTGGATCAGTGGGATGACAAAGAATCGGGCCAGAAACGCAGCAAGTTGAAAGTGGTTGGCGAAAACATGACCATGCTCGGCGGACGTGGCGATGGCCCCGGAGGCGGTGGTGGTCCCAGCGGCGGCGGCGGTGGCGGCGGCGGTTATGGCAGCCGTGGCGGTTCCTCGCAGGGTGGTGGTTCATCCAGCCCGGCAGATTCCTTTTACGATTCACCAGGTGGAATGCCCGACGACGACGTGCCTTTCTAAGTGAAGGCCGTTTCAACGGAGCAGCACAACGAGTCAATTTTTATTCAAAACGATAGTAAAAACTGAAAATTACGGAAGTGATTGATAATGGTTCGCAAACAACGTAGCACCTCTGTGGTCGGTAGTTCCAAGTCATCTATCGAGGTTTTGCTGGCAGAAAATGTCGACAACCTCGGTGAGCAGGGTGACATTGTGCGGGTCAAACCCGGCTATGCCCGTAACTTCCTGCTGCCTTACGGCATGGCCACCATTGCCACTGAGCACAACAAGCGGATGGTGACACAGCACCAGAAGAAAGTGGCCGAGCTGGAAAAAGAGCATCTCAAATCGCTCAAGGGTCTGGCAGACAAAGTCAGCAAGCACAGCGTCACCATGGAAGCCAACGCCAACGAAGAAGGTCACCTGTATGGTTCGATCGTGGCTGTTGACATCAGCAAGTCCCTCAAGGAGAGCGGCTTCGAAGTCGATGCCGAAGCGATTCGCCTGGAAGGTCCGCTGAAAGAGCTGGGTATGTATACCGTCAAGCTGCAGCTGCACGAAAAGGTGAAGACCGAAGTCAAAGTCTGGGTCGTACCGACTGCAGAAAAAAGCTAACCCGTTTCGGCAGCAGGGCTGTCGAACTGCGTCATAAAAAACGAAGAGGTCCGGTTATTGCCGGACCTCTTTTGTTGTTATATGATGACGCCTGCAACACGACGTGCATTCGCCCGGAGCTGAACGGGGGGCTGCGTCGTGTGTTTTCATTTCATTGAGTCAAACGTTCCAGGGGATGGTCATGTCAGTTGCGGGCAAAGGAAATTTTCGCCGTCCAAAGCAGGAGTCTGTGGAAGAGCTGTTCGGTAAAGTGCCGCCACAGAACCTGGATGCAGAGAAAGCCGTGCTGGGCAGTATTCTGCTCGACAACGTGGTCATCGATGACCTCGTGCAGATTGTCAAAACCAACCATTTCTATAGCGATAAAAATGCGCGGATCTTTGCTGCGATTCTGCGCTTACACGATGCCGGCGTCCGCGGGATTGACGCGGTGACAGTGGCCGAAGAGCTCGACTCGAAGGGAGAGCTGGACGAAGCCGGCAATGTGATGTACCTGCACGAGATCCTGGAGAGCGTCCCCCACGCGGCGCATGCGGAATACTATGCGAACATCGTGCGTGACAAGTCGGTCCAGCGGGAACTGATTCACTCCTGTACCGAAATCATTCGAGAGAGCTATTCGCCGCAGGGCGACACTCTGGAAGTGTTAAACAAGGCCGAACAGAGTATCTTCAGTATTCTCGAATCGCAGGGAGAAGGGGATAAGATCGACATCAAGGACATCCTGATGGATGCCTTCGACCGGATCCACGAGCGAACCCAGAAAGAGGGATCACTGACCGGAACCACGACCGGGTTCGTCGATCTGGACGAACAGATCAACGGTTTTCAGCCTTCCGAATTGATTGTCCTGGCGGCCCGTCCTTCGATGGGGAAGACCGCGCTGGTCTGTAACTTCGCGGAAGCCGCCGCCGACGAGGGGGGCGTGGCCACGATCATCTTCTCTCTGGAACAGTCAAAGCTGGAACTGGCAGAGCGTCTGTTGTGTATCCGCTCGGGGGTGAATGGTCACTCGCTGCGTGCCGGGGATCTGGAAGATGACGAGCGGCACCGGTTGCTGGAGGCCTCTTCCCAGATCAGCGAGATGCCTCTGTTTATCGACGATAAACCGGGGCGGACGATTCAGGAAATCAGTGCGATCTGTCGGCGTTTAAAGCGGTTGAGTAACCTGGGGCTGATCATCATCGACTACCTGCAGTTGATTGAACCGGAAGACAAGACGATGCCTCGTGAACAGCAGATTGCGGGGATCACGCGGCGTCTGAAGGGGCTGTGCAAGGAATTGAATGTGCCGACGATCGCCCTGGCCCAGCTGAACCGCGGTGTGGAATTGCGTGAAGACAAGCGTCCGCGTCTGGCCGACTTGCGAGAAAGTGGAGCCATCGAACAGGATGCCGACCTGATCATGTTCCTGCACCGTCCGGACGCTTATGATCCCGAAGACCATCCGGGTCTGGCAGAAGTGGTTGTGGCCAAGCACCGTAGTGGTCCGACCGGGATTGTAAACCTGACGTGGCTCCGTGAATCGATGCGGTTCGGCAACTACACGAACCTGGATGTCCCTGAAGGGGGCTACATGGGAGATGATGGCGGAGGCGGCGGATTCGGTTAAACTCGCCTGGCTGCCACCGGGAATTCTGCAAACTGAGGAGGAGATGAAATGCGATCGACCTCTGAGTTGAAGTTGCGTGGCGTGGTGAAGTTTCTGGTGCTGTTGCTGATCAGCGTCGCTGCTGTTTCCAGGATGCAGCCCGCTTTCCCGGCAGAGGAGTCTGAGACGCAGGCGCTGCCCGGAAAGATTGAGCCGCCGTTTGGCTGGAACCGGACCGATAAGTATGTGCCTCCCGATTTCGAAGCGTTTTTCCCGGATGACAATGCAGCGGGCGCGCAGCTGGATCAGCTGATCGAAGGGAAGCTCAAGGTCTCCAGCACCGACGCGCGTCTGGCTTTGATTCGGCGTGGCCTGCGGAACTGTTCGCATCATCGGACCACACTGCTGGGGCAGGTGGGGAACCAGTATATCTGGAATCGCAAAGCGCAGGATCCCCGGGCGATTGAACTCATGTATCACGCGAGTGCCAGTAACCTGCCCGGTGTTGCGCATTCTGCGCTCTATCACGGTCCGACAGTGGTCTCAGATCGTTCGCCGAATCTGGTACGGATGCTGATGGAACGCTATCCGAAACTTGACGGGCAGATGCAGGATCGGATTGGCTGGGGGATGCGAACCTATGGGGACAAAGCACAGACGCGTGAGCTGCTGAGCGAGTTGCTGGATGATTATCGGCAGCTGGACGATCTGACGGTGGGAGCGACACTGGAGACCTGGCAGGCGGTGTTCGAGGCCGATCCGCCTGAGCTGGAGCGGTTTGATGATCTGGGGCTGTGGGTCATTGCTTTTCATCGTGCGGATGTTTCTGCAACCCATCCGCGGGCTGCGGAGATTCTGCGTGCGATGGTCTTGAAGGTGTTGCGCGGGCACGAGGATGCGATGCTCGAATTCGTAACGCGTGTCGACGCGGGACATGAGACAGCCGTGGTCCTGGTGCAGGGGCTGAAGTCACGGAAGTGGCTCATGGATTCTCTCTCGAAATATACGAATGTAGAAATCGATTTCAATGAGCTGTTTACGGCCCGCCAGTTACAGACGTGTCGGCTGAATGAACTGGCTCGCTTCCTGCCTGAGGGAAGTCCCCGGAGTAATCTGCCTGACTACACGCGTCCTCCTGCGGATGCGACATATGCGTATGAGGCGGCGGAATATGTGGCCCCTGATTATGAGGCCTATTTCGCCGATGATCCGGCAGCAGGCAAGCAGCTGGATGATGTCTATGCGAAACGGGATCAGTTGAAACTGGCTGATGCGGAACTGCTGGAATTGTTTCGTCAGGGTCTGCGGCATTCGAAGCATTCACCCAATGTCATGATTGGCTGGTTTTCTCAGTCAATGGGTTGGCCCCGGGATCCTCGATTGACGGAGATCTTATATCAGGCGCTCGATCCGAAAGGACCGCCGGGACTGCGCAAAGCAGCACTCTATTATGGCTTTGGCCTGGGGACGAAGAAGACGAAGAACGTGCTACGGGCGTTGTATCACGTCTATATGGCGCCTCCCTTTGATGCCACGACCAATCATAATATGCGCACGCGGATTCTATGGGGTGTGCGGGATCATGAGGATGATAAGTATTACATGTCGACTCTGTTTGCCCAGGCATTACGCGAACATGAGCAGTTGACGGATGAGGTCTTGCCGCTGGTGACCATGGCTTACACGCAATTGACCGGATCGGAGCCGCCTAATGCGGATGAATATGCGTCCCGTGGAGTGTACGTGGTTATCTGCAGCGGTCGACCGGCAAGAACCCTGGAAGAGGCACAGCAGTTGGTTTCCCGCCGCCTGGGGAAAAACGAGCATGTCATTCTGACGCAGGGGCTGGATGAAAAGGGGGAGAAGAATGTGATTGTGCTTGTGCGCGGACGTGCCGGCTTAGACTGGCTGGTCGAGAATCTAAAAGCCGAGCCGCATTTGCCGATCTATTTTGCCGGCCTGTTGACGCGGGAGATGATCGAGCGGGGCAAGTACTTCAAGGGATTCGAAAAATATCTTCCCGCGGAAGGACTGCGGGAAGAGTAGTCTGAAGGCAGTTATTCTTCTTCGTCTTCCGCTGCAGCATCGGGGGCGAAGCCGCGACGCATGGTGTTTTCGGTGACGTTGACCGGGACGAGGAACTGCAGCAGATAATCGGGGCCGCCTGTCTTGCTGCCGATGCCGGACATCTTGAAGCCGCCGAACGGGTGGCGTTCGACCATGGCGCCGGTGATGTTCCGGTTGAGGTAGATGTTGCCGGCTACGATTTCCATGCGTGCCTTGTTCAGGTGAGCGGGGCTGCGACTGAAGACGCCTGCCGTGAGGGCATAAGGTGTGTCGTTGGCGATGGTGATCGCTTCATCAAAGTCGTCTGCCTTGATGACGGCGAGGACGGGGCCGAAGATTTCTTCCTGGGCGATCTGGCAGGTGGAATCGACGTCGGTGAAGATGTGCGGGCCTACGTAGTAGCCTTCGTCTTCCAGGTCGGAGGTGTCACAGGCCAGGGCGAGGGTGGCTTCTTCTTTGCCGATCTCGATGTATTCCAGGATCCGCTGATGGGCTTCTTCATCGATAACGGGACCAACGACGGTGCCGGGATCTTCCGCGGGGCCGATCTTGAGGGCTTTGGTGGCTTCGACAAGGCGGCTGACGAAGGTGTCATGAATCGATTCGAGCACGATGACGCGGGAGCAGGCCGAACATTTCTGGCCGGCGTAGTTGAAGGCGGAGTGGATCACTCCCAGGACCGCTTCATCGAGGTCGGCGTCATCGTCGACGATGATCGCGTTTTTGCCTCCCATTTCCGCGATGACCCGTTTGACCATCTTCTGGCGCGTATCGGTATCAGAGGCGGTTTCGTTGATCGCCAGGCCGACATCACGAGAGCCGGTGAAGGTGATCATTTCCACGTCGGGGCTGCCGACGAGTTCGGGGCCGACTTCTTCACCGATGCCGGGCAGGAAATTGACGACGCCATCGGGGATGCCTGATTCATGGATTACGTCCATCAGCTTGGCGGCGACAATCGACGATTGTTCTGCTGGTTTCATGACGACGGTGTTGCCGGTGACCAGGGAAGCGACAGTCATGCCGGTCAGAATCGCGAGTGGGAAGTTCCAGGGGGCAATGACAGCTACGGTGCCGCGGGGACGGTAGAAGTAGACGTTCTCTTCACCGGGTACGTCACAGTGCAGCGGATGAGCCAGGCGGCGCATCTGGTTGGCGTAGTACATGCAGAAGTCGATGGCTTCGACGACATCGCCGTCCGCTTCTTCCCAGGGTTTTCCGCATTCAAAGACGATCCAGGCGGCCAACTCGAAACGACGGCGGCGCATGTTGGCGGCGATCAGTTCCAGGTATTCGGCGCGGTACTGGGGTTCGGTACGCGACCAGGCAGGGAAGGCACGCCGGGCGGCATCGATGGCGTCGATGGCGTCATCCGCGGAGGCGGAGGAGACGGTGCCCAGTGAGTCGGATTTGTGAGAAGGGTTCCGCGAAGTGATCGTGGCTTTGGTGTCGATCGCGCGACCGTTGATCAGCAGCGGGTATTCTTTACCGAACTGGTCTTCGACTTCTTCCAGAGCTGCCTGCATTTTCGTGCGGGATTCTTCGAGGCTGAAATCGGTGAGCGGTTCATTCTGGAAGCCGTCGTCTTCTGCCGGTTTCTGTTTGGTGGCGGTTTTCGCATGTTCGGACGGGTTCATCATCAGGGTCTCCAGGTTGACGTGCTCGGTAAAGCTTTGTCGAAGGAATGAATCGTTAGAGGTGTTTTCCAGCAGTCGGCGGACGAGGTATGCCATGCCGGGAATCAGTTCGCCGAACGGCGTGTAAATGCGGACGCGATGCCCCAGCTCCGCAAAGACCTGGGCCTGTTCCTTGCCCATGCCATACAGCATCTGAATTTCATAAGCGGAAGGGGGAATGTCCAGCTCGTGGGCCGCGGCGACGGCGTGCGCCAGGCTGCGGAGGTTATGACTGCCAAAGGCAGGTCGGAGCCACTGATGGTTTTCCAGCAGGACCTTGGTCAGTTTTTCGAAGTTGGCGTCCGATTCCCATTTCTGCTGGAACACGGGGATCGGCCAGTTGCGGTAGCCGGAAACGATGGTTTCGTAATCCCAGTAGGCGCCTTTGACGAGGCGGATCCAGATCGGTGTTTTGCGTTTCTTGGTCCACTTGAGCAGGTCCTGCAGATCCTGTTCGGCGGCCGGCTGATAAGCCTGAATCACAATGCCGACGTTGTCGAAATCGCGGAATTCTTTTTCCATCAGCGTCTGCTTGAAGATTTCCAGCGTCAGCGGCTTGTAGGAGTTCTGCTCCATGTCGACGTGCAGGTAGGCGTCGTACTTCATCGCGTGTCGGAGCAGTTTCCGCAGGCGGGGCTGGACGACGGCCATCGTGCCGACCGGGTCGGTGGGCTTGAACTGGCTGCACAGGGCAGAGAGCTTGATGGAAACATTAGTGCGGGGCAGGTGTCCCTGGCTGTCCCAGTCGAGCTGAACATTCTCGGACCATTTCCGCACGCGGGGTGCGAGTCCGGAGATCAGATCCAGGTAGGACTGCAGATACGCTTCGGCTTCGACTTCGCTGATGACCGCTTCGCCCAGCAGGTCGAGGGTGAAGGCGAAGTTCTCGCTGCGGAGGCGGTCGACGGTGTAGTGGATTTCTTCGACTGAGGAACCCGCGATGAAGCGGCTGGCCATGCGGCGGGCATTGGAGCGGGCGTTCAGGGCCAGTGCACGTCCGAGGACGGAATTCGGTTGCGAAAGTTCCAGACCGATGCGGGCCGCCCAGGGGAGATGCTTGCGGACATCTTCAAAATATTCCTGCAGGTGCCGAACGATGGAGTCGTGCGAGCGGAGCATGGGAAGCACATCAACAAAGCGGAACATCTGCACTTTGACGGATTCGTCGGCCATCGCCCAGGAGAGAATGCGATCATCCCACCAGCGCTTTTCGAACATGGTCGGCTCGCGCCGTTCCAGGTGCCCCCAGATCTGCTCACCGAGATCCCGGGTGCGCTGTTCGATTTGTTGATTCAGATCAGAAGACGATTTTTTACGTGCCACTATATATAACCTGCCTCTGAGTGCTCGAGGCACTATCTCTGGTAGATGGAATTTGTTTCAGAGACCATTGGCTGATGGTGTTTTTCCGGATTGCGGGTCCAGATTGATGACATCCTGTCAGCAATACTCTTACGTCAACGGTCCCTGCGACGTTGGAGCCGCCGGAACTGTTCACTGCGAAGCAGGTTAACAAATCCGCAAAGGCGTGGTAAGTGTGTCGGGTCGCTCAATCGGAACTTTTCTCCGCTGGCGGACGGGAATCGGGCTTGTCAGACCGGCCTGAGACTTTATTCTAAAGGAAATTATAAAAATGGGAAATCGGGCGGCTGTTCGTCTTTGGTTGCATTGATGTTAAATGACCTGTGACTGATAATGGATGGTAAGACGAACTCACTCAGCGAGTCGAGTGCGGCTGCGAATTGAGCAAGATCAAGACAATTTGGAGAGGGACCAACCTGCGATGCGTGATTTTGAATACGAAGCACCTGTTTCCCTGGCTGATGCCGTCGGGTTATTGGCCAAAAGCAATGGAAATGCCCGCCCGCTGGCAGGGGGAACCGACCTGATCGACCATGTCCGCACCGGCCGGTTGACGACCGATCTGATTGTCGATTTGAAGAAGATTCCGGAACTGATGGCACTGGAGTTCAACGACAACGGGCTCCGCCTGGGAGCCGCGGTTCCCTGTTATCAGATTTACGGCCACCAGGGGATCGTCGATAACTATTCCGCGATCACTGACAGCAGTCATATTATCGGCGGCATGCAGATTCAGAACCGGGCCAGCGTCGGGGGGAATCTGGCGAATGCCGGTGCTGCCGCGGATTCAACACCAGCGTTAATCGCTCTGGAAGCGACCGTCGTGATTGCCGGTCCTGATGGGACTCGCGAAGTCGCGGTTGAAGATTTCTGCACCGGGCCTGGCCAGAATGTGCTGGAACCGGGGGAGATCATTGTGGAACTCCACTTCCCGCCTCGTCCCGCTCACAGCGGTTCACATTATCGGCGGTTCATTCCCCGGAATGAAATGGATATTGCCGTCGTGGGAGTCGGGGCCTCCGTGGTTCTGGATGAGAGTGGCGAAAACTTCGTTTCGGCCCGCATTGGACTGGGGGCTGTCGCTGCGAAACCGTTCCTGTGCCAGGAAGCGTATGACGCACTGGCAGGTCAGCCGGTGAATGATGAAACCATCAAAAAAGCGGCGGACGCAGCGAAGTCGGTCGTGCATCCGATTACCGATATGCGGGGCACCGAAGAATTCCGCATTCATGTGACCGGCGTGTTGACCGAACGTGTCATCAAACAGGCGGTGGAACGTGCTCGGGGATGATTCGTTTCTGCGAAGCGAAAACTCTCTCTTACAACTGAATCCCAACTGAAATTTTTAATAAGGACACTTCGATGGCGAAGAAACGGATCGTAACCGCGACTATCAATGGCCGTGAAGAGGAGTTCCTCTGTCAGCCTCGACAGACCTTGCTCGAAGTCTTACGCAATACACTCAACCTGACCGGTGCCAAGGAAGGTTGTTCCAACGGCAACTGTGGTGCCTGCTCGGTCGTGATGGACGGGAAAGCCGTCAATACCTGTATGGTTCTGGCGGTCGAAGCCGAAGGGACCGAGATCGAAACCATCGAAGGGCTTGCCCCCGGCGATGGTCTGGATCCGCTGCAGGAAGCCTTTCTGGAAAATGCAGCGCTGCAGTGCGGCATCTGCACCCCGGGCTACATTATGTCCGCCAAAGCGTTTCTGGATAAGAATCCCAACCCGACCGAAGAGGAAATTCGCTTCTCGATGGCGGGCAATCTGTGTCGCTGCACCGGATACGACAAGATCGTGCGTGCGATTCAGCAGGCTGCGGAAGTACGATGTGGACAAGCTGCCTCATGTGAAAAGGAGACGGTCTAATGGCGACAATCGATGAAACCAAAACAGATGCAGGCAGTGGTGATGCTCCCAAGTACAAAGTGATCGGCACGCGTCCGATTCGTCACGACGGAGCCGACAAGGTTACCGGTCGTGCGTTGTACGGCGCGGACATCAAGGTCAAAGGGATGATCTACGGTGCGATTCATCGCAGCCCGCACGCCCATGCCGTGATCAAGTCAGTCGATACTTCCAAGGCGGAAGCACTGCCCGGCGTTCGCGCTGTGGCGACGAGTGCCGACATGCCCGAGCCCGGTGATAAAATTGCAGAACTCGGCGAAGGAGCCGTGAATCTGAATCACCTGAGCAGCAACAACCTGGCCCGTACCAAGGTGCTCTACAAGGGACACCCGATTGCTGCGGTCGCTGCCGATAATATTCACATCGCACAGGAAGCTGCCAGTCTGATTGAGGTCGAGTACGAAGTTCTGCCTCCGGTGATGGACGTGCTGAAAGCGATGGAAGACGATGCTCCGGTACTTAACCCGGATGTGCATACAGAAGAAGCCGTTTCGGGAGAAATGGGCGACAAGCCTTCGAACATCGCCAAGCATCTCGTCTATGAAAAAGGTGATATCGCCAAGGGTTTCGCGGATGCGAAATACGTCGTCGAAAAAGAATTCCGTACCGCAACCGTGCACCAGGGTTACATCGAACCGCATGTGGCGACCTCGCTCTGGAACAACGACGGACAGATTACCGTCTGGACATCGACTCAGGGAACCTTCTCCGTTCGTCAGCAGGTTGCTGAACTGCTGGATGTGCCGCTGGCCCGTGTGAAAGTCGTGCCGATGGAAATCGGTGGTGGCTTTGGTGGTAAGATTTCGGTCTACCTCGCACCGGTGGCTGCCGTGCTGTCCCGCAAGTCGGGAGCTCCCGTGCAACTCGTGATGGACCGGGCTGACGTGCTGCAGGCAACCGGGCCGACTCCGGGTTCTTACATTAAAGTCAAAATGGGAGCCGATGCCGACGGCCGCATTACCGCCGCCGAAGCCTGGATGGCCTACGAAGCGGGCGGTTATCCCGGTTCGCCGATCGGGGCCGGCTGTATGTGCGTCTTCTCCTGCTACGATGTGCCTAACGGCCGCGTGGAAGGATACGACGTCTGCGTCAATAAGCCACGGACGAATGCCTATCGGGCTCCCGGGGCGACCAACGCTGCGTTTGCGACAGAAACGGTCGTCGATGAACTGTGCGAACAGATCGGAATGGCACCGATTGATTTCCGTCTGCTGAACGCCTCGAAAGAGGGAACCCGGCGGATCGATGGCGTGACTTATCCCCGCATCGGTCTGGTGGAAACACTGGAAGCGATCAAAAACAGCGAGCACTTTAACTCAGCCCTGGAAGGGGACAACAAAGGCCGCGGCATTGCCTGTGGTTTCTGGTTCAACGCCGGATTGAAGTCGGCTGTGACGGCGACCGTGAACTCAGATGGTTCGGTCGGTCTGCTCGAAGGTTCGACCGACATCGGCGGTTCGCGTACCGCGATCGCGATGCAGTTTGCGGAAACACTGGGAATCGCCGCGGAAGACATCAAGCCGGCTGTGGTTGATACCGACAGCGTGGGTTACACCGACGTAACGGGTGGCAGCCGCGTGACTTATGCGACCGGTTGGGCTGCTTATGAAGCGGGGAAAGACCTGCAGCGTCAGATCGTGGCTCGCGCCGCTGAACTGTGGGAAGTCGATCCGTCTGCTGTCTCTTATGAAGATGGTTGTGTCGTCGGTCCCGACAAGCGGGTGCCGTTCAAAGAGATTGCCATCGAGTTGAGTCTGACCGGCGAACCGCTGGTCGGGCGGGGCGTTTCCAATCACAATGAGCCCGGCGGTGCCTTTGGTGCCCATGTGGTCGATGTGGAAGTCGATCCGGATACGGGTAAAGTCGATATTCTGCGTTACACTGCTGCCCAGGACTGCGGAACAGCCATCCATCCCGCTTATGTCGAAGGACAGATCCAGGGTGGTGCCGTGCAGGGGATTGGCTGGGGTTTGAACGAAGAATACTGGTATGACACGGAAGGCAGCATGCGAAATGCGAACTTCCTCGATTACCGGATTCCCACCTGTTACGACCTGCCCATGATCGAAACGATTATCGTGGAAGTGCCGAACCCCGGTCATCCGTTTGGTGTGCGTGGCGTTGGGGAAGTTCCCATCGTACCGCCGCCGGCCGCGCTGGGAGCCGCGATTCACGAAGCAGTCGACGTGCGGATGTACGAGCTGCCGATGTCGCCGCCACGCGTACTGCACGAACTGTTGCAGAAACAGTCCTGAAGTAAAGGAGGCCCTGATGCCTCACCTGTTTGTTCCTCCCCTGCTCAGACCATTCTGTGAGGGGGAGGAAGAAGTGGTTGTCGACGGGAGCACCGTGCTGGAAGCGGTGCAGTCCCTCGATGCTCTATATCCGGGAACACTGGAGCGGCTCTGTCCTGACGGGAAGCTGCGGCCCGGAATCGCGGTGACCGTCGATCAGAACGTAACTCCCCGGGGGCTGGCGCAGAAGGTGTCACCCGAGAGTGAGGTTCATTTCTTGCCCGCGATTGGTGGCGGGTAAGCAAGCATACTTTCTATCAGAAAGGGTGGCCTCGGATGTAATCCGAGGTTGTCGTGAGACAACAGGAGGTTGTGGGGGACGCGTTCTGTTGCGGGAGGGCGTACCTCAAGTGCTGAATGTTGAGGTGGGTGGCTTTGCTCTGGGCTGATTGCTTTCGCTGAGACCTCCTGCTCGCTGCGCTCGGCTCGGATTGCATCCGAGCCCACCCATTCTTCTATTCTTGCCAGATAATTACTTCTTCAGCGGAAAGCCGATAGCGTCTTTCGGAGCGAAAAAGACGGTGCCGTGGCGCATCTGTTTGGCGGGGAGCTTCATTTCCGGCGTGCGGTTGGTCCAGGTCTGCAGGTCGGGGCTTGTGGCCAGACAGTAAGAGAAGTGGCTGCCGGGGGCGTCCCAGTAGAGGTACCAGAGTCCGTCGTGTTTGAACAGTGAAGGTCCTTCGCCCATCGTGTTGACAATTGAGGTACCTGCGCCGACGATCGGCGGTCCGAGCGTGGTCTCGTAAGGTCCCTGCATGTGTTTGCTGAAGACGAGCCTTAAGTTTTTGCCTCCCTGGTCGGCCGGCATTTCGTTTTTGATGACCATGACCCAGCGATCGTCGGCAGTGTCTTTGGTATTTCGATCATCGTGGGCGATGAAAGGATCGATGACGCTGATTTCGGGGGCGGGGCTGAAAAAGAGTTTCGGTTGCGTGAAGGTTTTGAAATCGCGGGTGCGGATGGCGTAAGGGCGGTGATCATGGCCGTGCTGATCCTGGCTCTGGTCCTGATCGTTGAGTTCTGTATCCAGCGTGGTGCTCCAGAGGATCAGGTATTCCCGCTGTTCCGGATCCCAGTGGATTTCGGGGGCCCAGGTGTTTTTTGCGCCGTCGCTTGCCTGCCAGACGACGATTTTGCGGGGTTCGCTCCAGTGCAGCAGGTCTTTTGAAGAGGAATAGCCAATGCTGCGTGACTTCCAGCTGGTGGTCCAGACCATGTGGAACTTACCGTCGTGGTAGACGATGGATGGATCGCGGGTCAGGCTTTCTTCGCCCCACTTCGGGGCGGGCATGACGACCTTCCCCTCGTTGAGCCAGTTGAAGCGCAGACCATCGGTACTAAAGGCGAGGTAGACACCGGTTTCACCGTTTCCCAGGAAGTAGGGGAGCAGGAAGATCTGGTTGGTGTTATCTGGTTTTTCTGCTGCGGGGAGCGTGGTGAGGAAAGAGCAAAGTAGGAGAAACAGGATGCAGGGCGTTTGCGGTTTCATGGGAGCGTCTCTTCTTTGTAGAGCGGTTTGTAGCTGGTTGTCTGGATTCAATGGTAGCGGGTGCCTTGGTTCTGATCTACTATTTGAAGGGTGACCCCGGATGTAATCCGGGGTTGTCGTGAGACAACAGGAGGTTGCGGGGGACGCGTTCTGTTGTGGGAGGGCGAGCCTCACGTGTTGAATGTTGAGGTGGGTGGCTTTGCTCTGAACTGTTCGCTTTCGCTGAGACCTCTTGCTCGCTTTGCTCGGCTCGGATTACATCCGAGCCCACCCGTTCTATTTTCGATAATCAAGTTGGTGATATGCTTTTGTTTGCTAATATGTGAACATGAACAAACGAACTCAGTTTGATGATCGGCGATACGTCCATTTCGTTACGTTTTCCTGTTACGGAAATCGGACTTACCTCGATCATGATGGTGCCAAACGTCGTCTTTTGGGGGCACTAAATCATGAACTAATGCGGCACGAGGCGATCTGTGTCGGTTTCGTGATTATGCCCGATCATGTGCATGCCCTGGTCTGGTTTCACAGGATCGGTGAACTCAGTGCTTTCATGAGAGACTGGAAACGAAGTTCCAGTCGCTCGATCAAACAGTTTTTACTTGAACAGAGCCAGTATGCAAAAATGTTTTCAAAAGAGGATCCTCTCTGGCAAAAACACTATTATTCATTTGAGATTGAATCAGAAGAAAAGATAGAAGAGAAACTAACCTACATGCATATGAATCCCGTAAAGAAAGGGCTGGCGGACAGGATTACAGACTGGAGTTGGAGTTCTGCTCGCTATTATGTGCTGGGTAAATCTGTGGGGGTTCCTGTAGGGTGGCCTCGAATGTAATTCGAGGTTGTCGGAGACAACAGGAGGTTGGGGGGACGCGTTCTGTTGCGGGAAGGCGTGCCTCACGTTCCGAATGTTGAGGTAGGAGACTTTGCTCTGAACTGTTCGCTTTCGCTGAGACCTCTTGCTCGCTTTGCTCGGCTCGGATTGCATCCGAGCCCACCCGGTTTATCAGAGAGCAGTTTATCACTCTGCATTGAGCAGTTCGTTGACTGTCTGTACGAGGTCTTCGATGTGGTAGGGTTTGGGGATGAAGCGGTCGACGCCGCGGTCGAGGGCGAGTTCGCGGTATTTGGGTTCGCTGTTACCGGTGACCATGACGATTTTGGGAGCCCGCTGCTTGTTGTTGATGATGCTGTCGAGGACAGCAAATCCGCTGCGGCGGGGCATGACCAGGTCGAGGAGGACCAGGTCGGGGGCGTCGCGTTCGATTTTCATCAGGCCTTCATTGCCATCGTGGGCGGTGAGCACCTCATACCCTTCTGCTTCGATGGCCAGCTGTAAAGGCTCTGTAAGACCCTCATCATCGTCGATGATGAGGACACGTTTTTGAGGAGAAGTGTTCATTAGCCTGGCGTTTAAATCCTGGTGTGGCCCGCGCTGGGGAAGTGTGCAGAAGGTATTATATCACCCCCGCTGGCGAAAATCCAATTATTAAGATCCAACGGACGTGTGGCGCTCCCCAAACTGGTGCCGGTTCGATAAAATGGGCCGGTGCGCGCGTGGCGTGCGCCAGTTTCGGGATGGTCCGAGATCAATATGTCTTTATCTGTTTATTCTTAAATCACGCAATGGGATAGTTTTGTGTCAGCGACGTCGGTAATCGGGTTACAGTGGGGCGATGAAGCCAAGGGCAAAATTGTAGACTTACTCTCCGAGCAACACGAGATCGTGGTGCGTTACCTGGGGGGCAATAATGCAGGCCACACAGTCAAATTTGACGGCAAGACCTATAAACTCTCCCTGCTGCCGGCAGGGGTGCTGAATCCGAATGTCACCTCCGTTATTACCGGCGGCGTGGTGATCAATCCCAAGGCGTTTCTGCAGGAAGTGGCTTCGATCGTCGAACAGAACGGGCCGATTGATCCGAGTCGGCTGTTGATCAGTGACCGGGCCCACGTGATCTTCCCGTATCATATGCAGGAAGAGAGCATTTTCGAAAAGAGCCGCAAAGAGAACGCGATCGGCACGACCATGCGGGGCATCGGAACCTGCTATCGCGACAAAGCGAGCCGGACCCATGCCATTCGGATGGGCGATCTGATGCGTCCTGACTTTTTCCGGGCTCGTCTGGAAGAAATCGTGGCTTATAAAAGTAAGATTTTCCAGGCCCTCGATCCCGAAGCAGAGCCGTTGAACGTCGACGCGATCTTTGAAGAGTATTGCGGTTATGCCGAGACTCTGAAGCCGCACGTCGTCGATACCAGTGCTTATCTGCTGAAAGCGGTTGCCGAGCAGAAGAAGATTCTGTTCGAAGGAGCCCAGGGGAGCCTGCTGGATATTGACCACGGGACCTTTCCGTATGTGACTTCTTCCAACAGTTCCGGCTGCGGGATTCACAACGGCAGTGGTGTTTCCGAGCGTTACATCAGCAAGATGATCGGCGTGGTGAAAGCCTATACGACACGCGTGGGCGGCGGTCCTTTCGTGACCGAGCTGCATGATGAAATCGGGCAGCGGATTCGCGACGTGGGGAATGAATACGGTACTGTCACCGGACGTCCGCGGCGTTGCGGGTGGTTTGACGCTGTCGCTACCCGATACGGGGCGAATATCAGTGGCGTCGACTGCATTGCCGTCATGCTGCTGGACGTGCTGAGCGGACTGGACGAACTCAAGGTCTGCGAAGCTTACGACGTGAACGGCACGCAGGTCACCGACTTCCCGAGCCACATTCTGGATCTGGAGCAGGCCAAGCCAGTATATCGCTCGATTCCCGGCTGGAAAGAAGATATCACCGGCATCCGCAAGATGGAAGATCTGCCTGAGAATGCGATCGCGTACATCAAGGCGATCGAAGATATCATTGGTAAGCCGGTTGAGATTGTTTCTGTCGGACCCGATCGGGAACAGACGATTCTGCTGAAGTAGGCGGCTGGTTCGAGTTCTGTTGAGGAGGGGTAACTCACTTTCTGTATGGGAAGTAGGAAGCTTTGCCCTGAATTACAGGTTTAAACTGGGACCTCTTGCTCGCTGCGCTCGGCTCGGATTGCATTAGAGCCCACCCGATGAATTTCTATTTAACCTGGTTGGGTGGCCTCGAATGTAATTCGAGGTTGTCGGAGACAACAGGAGGTTGCGGGGCACGCGTTCTATTGTGGGAAAGCGTGCCTCATGTTCTGAATGTTGAGGTGGGCGACTTTTCTCTGGACTGTTCGCGTTCGCTGAGACCTCTTGCTCGCTACGCTCGGCTCGGATTGCATCCGAGCCCACCCCTTTTCTTGCTGGTTTGGTTATGAATCCGGTGGCGGATGTTTACCTTTCCTGGGTTGTGCCTGCGCGTATTATTCCTGCCTTGTCTTGTTTTTACTGGTGGCTAGCGCCATTCCGCTCAGGGTTGGTGCGCAGTCCGTGGTTCCCTTGGAAGGCGAAACGAATGGAATATTTCCAGGCGGGCAGGCACGCAGGCTCTGGCCCTGCATGGTCTGTTGAGTGCAATTCGTATTTTCGAAAAGGGCGTGTGGGGGTCAAGACAGAATTTTGTCCCGATGTGGCCGGATTTTGTCCTGGTCTGTCCGGGATATTGTCCCTGTGTGACCTGTGTTTGTCCCGATTGGACCGGCTGGAAAGGGGAGAACATTGAGAACAGATGCGCGATTGACAGGTGGAAAGCGGGTGAAAATCGATGGAGATTCAGGTGTTGTTGCGTCAGTGGTGAGGGCTGTTCCGGTGCACGATCACCTGTCTCGCGCGCGAGCCAGAGGGGACCAGCATACGCAGCGGCGGGGGTGGATCAAGTTCAGTTTGTGCAGTGAAAAACGGAAAGCGTTATTCGACGACAACTCCTTTTTTCAGAATCAGATTGGCGTACAGAGCGGTTTCGCTGGTGGCGATGATGGCGTAGGCCTGGCGGGCGCGTTCGTAGAACTCGAAGCGTTCGATTTTTTCCAGCTCCGGAGCGCGGTCATCGTACTGGTGAATGAGTTCGCGATAGGTCTGCCAGATGGGGGGCTCGGCGGCCTGGTCGTCGACGGGGTTCATCAGGCCGGCGGGCTGATCGACGAACGTATCGAGGGGGAAGAACGGGAGCAGGGCGGAGAGGATTTCAGGGACGCCGTGACCATCGAGGCGGATGATACGCTGGGCGTGGGAGTCGGCGGGGAAGTTGCCGTCAGCGAGGACGATGTCGTCGCCATGTCCCATTTTCATCAGAACGTACATCAGGTCGGGGGAGATGATGGGAGGAATTCCATTGAGCATGCGGTTCACCCTGGCTGTGATTATGTGAGTGGTATTGTGTGTGCTGGAACTGATTTTGACAACTCAAAACGCAGAATCAAAGGGGCTCGTGAGAGTGATTTCCATTATGCAGAAATTTTACGTCGAAGGCGAGGATGGCTTGCTGGATATGCTGCTGTGATCCCGTTATGATGGCCTGAGTTCAAGCTGTGGGCTCGACAGAGTGAACACCGCTTTTTCTCACCGGTAGCAAGTTTTCAGGAGAAAGTCTGAAAAATCAATGAAAATTCACGAATATCAGGCCAAACAGTTGTTTCGCGAAGTCGGGATTCCCGTACCTGAGGGAATCGTAGCGAAGACCGTCGATGAAGCGGTGGCCGCATTTGAAAAACTGGATCGTCCGCTGGTGGTTGTGAAGTCACAAATCCACGCAGGGGGCCGCGGAAAAGGTCGTTTCAAGGAACATCCGGAGCAGGCTGGTGTGGTACTGGCTCGTTCTGCAGATGAAGTTCGCGAGAACGCGGAACGCATGCTGGGATCGACCCTCGTGACCGTGCAGACCGGGGAAGAAGGCAAGCAGGTCAACACACTGTTCATCGAGCAGGGGCTGGACATTGCCAAAGAGCTTTACCTGGGATGCGTGATTGACCGCGAAGCAGGCGGCCCGGTGATGATTCTCTCAACCGAAGGTGGTATGGAGATCGAAGTCGTCGCCGAAGAGTCTCCGGAAAAGATCCTGAGCGAGCCGTTCTCGATTCACACCGGACTGCTCGGTTTCCAGGCCCGCAAGCTGGCATTCAAGCTGGGAATGGAAGGCAAAACGGTTCGTCATGCAGAGAAGTTCCTCTGCCAGATGAGCCGTTTTTTCATTGATAACGACTGCAGCATGACCGAAATCAACCCGCTGGTGATCACCGGCGAAGGTGAACTGGTTGCACTGGACGCGAAGGTGACTTTCGACGAGAACGCACTCTTCCGTCACAAGTCATTCGACGAACTGCGGGACCTGACCGAAGAAGATCCGGCGGAAGTACAGGCGGGCGATGCCGGCCTGAGCTACGTCAAGCTGGACGGCAACATCGGCTGTCTGGTGAACGGGGCTGGTCTGGCGATGAGCACCATGGACCTGATCAAGCATCATGGTGGTGAGCCGGCTAACTTCCTGGACGTGGGCGGCGGAGCGAACGTCGACCAGGTCACCGAAGCCTTCCGGATCATTCTGGCTGATGACAATGTGAAAGCAGTTCTGGTGAATATTTTCGGCGGGATCATGAAGTGTGATACGATCGTGACCGCGTTACTGGAAGCTTATGAAAAGGTTGGTTTCACGGTACCCCTGGTGGTACGACTGGAAGGGACCAACGTGGATACCGCCCGGAAGATGCTGGCAGAGAGTGGTCGGGATATTATTTCCGCAAACGACCTGACCGACGCCGCTCAGAAGGTTGTGGCCACTTTGAGTACTTAGTACAGGCGGGCGACCTGTCTGTCAGGTCGCCGCTCGTGTGACGTGGTTGTTTTGCAAAAAGCGATCTTAGCCATCTTTTAATAAAACACATTTCCCGCAAGGGTGACAGATTATGAGTATTTTAGTTACTGAAAAGACACGCGTCATTTGCCAGGGGATCACCGGTAAATCCGGGCTGTTTCACAGCCAGCAGTGCCGGGAATATGGCACACCGATGCTGGGGGGCGTGACTCCCGGCAAAGGGGGAACCGAGGTTGATGGTTTCCCGGTATTCAACACCGTGGAAGAAGCGGTCGAGAAGACCGGTGCCAATACCAGCCTGATCTTCGTGCCACCTCCATTCTGTGGCGAAGCGATCATGGAAGCTGCTGATGCGGGTATCGAACTGATCATCGCGATCACCGAAGGTGTTCCCGTCACCGATATGGTACGGGTGATGGAATACCTCAAAGACAAGCCGAGCCGTCTGATTGGTCCCAACTGCCCGGGTGTGATTACTCCCGGGATCGCGAAGATCGGCATTATGCCCGGTTACATTCATACGCCCGGTTCCGTTGGCCTGATCAGCAAGAGTGGTACGCTGACTTACGAAGCGGCCTGGCAGCTGGGGAACATTGGTCTGGGGCAGAGCACGGCGATTGGTATTGGTGGTGACCCGATTATCGGGACGACCTTCATCGATCTTTTGGAGATGTTCCAGAACGATCCTGCGACCGAGTCGATCATGCTGATCGGTGAGATCGGGGGAACCGCTGAAATCGAAGCAGCGGAATACATCAAAGAGCATGTGACCAAGCCGGTTGCCGGTTTCATCGCCGGTAAAACAGCGCCTCCCGGAAAACGGATGGGGCACGCTGGTGCGATTATCAGCGGCGGTAGCGGAACAGCGGATGAGAAGATTGCCGCTCTGGAAGCAGCCGGTGTCGTTGTGGCGGAAAGCCCGGCAGACATGGGTGCTGCGGTCAAGCGGGCGATTGAGAAAGCCTCTTAATCGTCTTTAACAGACAGCCAAAAACAACAGGGCCGCCGGATTTAACCGGTGGCCCTGTTGTCGTTATATCAACTTGAACGGAGCAGCAGACGACTATTTTTCGTCGTCAGCACAGACCCAGGCGCTCAGTGAGGATTCGTAATCGACCAGTTCTTCGGGTTTGAAGTAGATCGGAATTTCGCGGGCAGCAGCTTCGGGGCCGTCGCTGCCGTGAACGAGGTTCATCTGGCGGCTGACGCCGAAGTCACCCCGGATGGTGCCTGGAGCGGATTCGCGACCGTTGGTGGATCCCATCATGGAGCGGACGACGGAAATGGCTTCCGGTCCTTCAGCGGCGATGGCGATAACCGGGCCGGAGGTGATGAATTCTTCGAGCAGCGGGTAGAACGGCTTTTCCACATGTTCTGCGTAATGTTCGGCGGAGAGTTCCTTGGTGACCTGCATCAGTTTGAGGCCGACAATTTTGAGGCCTTTGTTTTCGAAGCGGGACAGGATGGTGCCGGCGAGCCGGCGCTGAACCGCATCGGGTTTAATCAGGATCAGGGTGCGTTCGAGAGCCATGTGGAGTTCTTTCTATCAAGTCGATGGTCTGTATGAAACGGAGGGATCGGAATTCCCTCGCTGTACTCACTGGAATTTTGTATTGGGAAACTTAACTTATTGGCGGGGGATGCCTGGCTGGTACGGAATTTCCACGCCAGCCGGTTGAATTGAAATGAAAAATGCGATTCATTTCAACCCTGATATAGAGGATAAAATGCGGCGATCAGGAAGAAACCCGTGTTTGACAGATGCTGTCAAAAAACTGTTTGAACAGGTAATGACTGTCGTGGGGGCCGGCCGAGGCTTCAGGGTGGTATTGCACACTGAAGGCAGCATGGGTTTTGTGGCGGAGCCCGGCGACAGTGTTGTCGTTCATGTTGGTGTGGGTGACTTCGACATCGTCCGGCATGGTTTCAGGATCGATGGCAAAACCGTGGTTCTGCGAGGTGATTTCCACCTGTTTCGTGTCATGGTTGAGAACAGGTTGATTTGCGCCTCGATGTCCGAACTTGAGCTTGAAGGTCTTGCAACCGCAGGCAAGTCCGAGCAACTGGTGTCCGAGACAGATTCCGAAGATGGGGACTTTGCCCAGCAGGTTACGAATCGTCTCAATGGCGTAGGTCAACGGTTCCGGGTCTCCGGGGCCGTTGGAGAGGAAGACGCCGTCCGGGTTGAGGGCGAGAACGTCTTCCGCGGTGCAGTTTCCGGGGAGAATCGTTACGCGGCAGCCGAGCTGTTTCAGGTGACGGGGGATGTTCCACTTCATGCCGTAATCGATGGCAACGATGTGGTAATTGCTTTCCGCCTGATCTTCCCCTTCGGCCATGTTGGTGACGGTTTTTCCGGAGAGGGAGTGAGTCGAACTGCTGTGGGCCAGCGGATGCAGGCCTTCATCCCATTCGCGGGCTTCCGCGGGCAGAACTTTGCTGACCAGGTCCTGGCCGACGAGTTGCGGGCTGCTCTGGGCTTTTTTGACCAGCGATTCATCATCGAGATCGACCGTGGAGAGGACGCCGGTCATGGCGCCGGAGGTTCGGATCTTCCGCACCAGGGCGCGGGTGTCGATTCCCTGCAGTCCGATGACGCCTGCGGCTTTGAGGTATTCATCAAGAGTCTGTGTCGAGCGATAGTTGCTGGGAATTTCGCAGAGCTCACGAACGATGAAGCCCTGCAGAGCGATTCCGCCGGACTCAATATCTTCGGGGGCGATGCCGTAGTTCCCGATCTGCGGATAGGTCATGGTGACGATCTGTCCGCAGTAAGAAGGGTCGGTCAGGATTTCCTGGTACCCGGTCATGCTCGTGTTGAACACAACTTCACCGTGGACTTCTCCGTCCGCACCAAAAGCCGTCCCTGTGAATACACTGCCATCGGCAAGGGCTAACTTCGCTGTTTTCTGCATTGTCTACACTGATCTTAAGGGATTGAAGAAATTCGGGTCAAATCTGATATGTTCTATCAAAGATTGGCGCAAATAAAAAGAGACCGGCGCTGATGGCCGGCCTCTTCGGTCGTTTTTTTCAAATTTGAATTGATTCGAAAGGGAATCAGCTCAGGTCCTGGGTGAGGACGAAATTATCGATGCGGATAATGTTCTCATTCGGATCATTAAAACTGTTGAACAGTTCAGCCATGATCGCGTGAAAATGGGTCCGGCAGATCGAATAGAAGTTGTGTTTGCCGTCGCGGCGTGCTTCAATTAAGCCTGCGTCGCGAAGGAGTGCGAGATGGTGGCTCACAGCCGGCTGGCTCTGATTCAGCCTTTCACACAAGGCAGTTACGAATAATTCTTCTTCCTGGGCCAGATAAAGCATAATCCGCAGTCGCGTTTCGTCGGACAGCAGTTTGAAGACTTTAACGAGGTTTTTCTCCAGATGATCTGGCAGCGTCGGAAAACGCTGGGTCGTTCCTTCCTGGGGCGGATCCACAAGATTTGTGGCCATATCACTAGTTTCCTTTTTTAAATTCATGCAATAGAGCTCGTTTAAAACCGGTCACTTTATATACGTGACCAGCCTGTGGGGCAAATTTGTTCGTTCCACTCACGTCAGCGTGGGGAAGTTAAATCATGAAAAACAAGCAGCCAACCGCTGGCCATACCAATTGTTCAAAACATTGTGGCCCTAAATCGCCTGTACTACATGGCGCGCAGATCTCAGCTGAAATATTCAACTACTACTTGTAATGTTGCCAGACAGGCGAAAGATGTGACGTAGGAGAGTCGCTTCAGTTCAGAAATTGAAGACCGCTCCCTTATTTCGTTGGCAATTATGGTAGTGCTCTGCCCAATCGTCAACTAGTATTTATCCAGTTTATCTAATTATTCGCGAAATAAGACTTGTTTTATGTGATTAAGTCTCTTTTTAGTAAGGGGTTATGTGGTGTCTGACTCTGCGTTCTGCGATTTGACCGGTAAGAAAGCAATGGTGACCGGGTCCTCTTCGGGCATCGGAAAAGCTATTGCACTGGAGCTGGCTGAGGCGGGGGCGGACGTGCTGATCCATTATCGGGATTCGTCCCAGGCCGCAGAAGCTGTGGTGGAAGAGATCCGGAGTCGCGGACGGGAATCAGATCTGCTCTCCCTCGACCTGGCTCACCAGGAAAAGTATGACGATTTTATAAATCGAGCTTTTCAGAAATGGGGAGCATTGGACATTTGGGTGAATAACGCGGGCGTCGATCTGCTGACGGGAGATCAGGCCAAACTGGAGTATGGCGAGAAGCTCGAAAAACTGTTCAATATTGATGTGCGGGGAACCGTTCTGCTGTCGCGTGAAGTGGGACGTCGCATGAGCGAACAAGGTCATGGCTGTATACTCAATATCGGCTGGGACCAGTCGGATCGGGGAATGGAAGGCGCCAGTGGTGAGCTGTTTGCGACCAGCAAGAATGCCATCATGGGTTTCAGTCGTTCGCTGGCGGTCTCGCTGGCACCGAAGGTTCGCGTGAACTGCATCGCACCCGGCTGGATTCTGACGGCCTGGGGTGAATCGGCGAGTGAAGTCTGGCAGGAGCGAGTCAAACAGGAAACCCCGATGGACTGCTGGGGAACTCCCCAGGACATCGCCAACATGGCGCGGTTTCTTTGCAGTCGGGAAGCGGCTTACATTACCGGACAGGTCATCAATGTGAATGGGGGCGCCGTTCGCTGAGCTTCGATTACTCGGAACCGGGTTTCGACTTCGAATTCGATTCCGGCAGCAGGTAGGCAAGCAGGTCACGAAATTCCTGGAGGGTCATCTGGTCCACCAGGCCGTTAGGCATGATCGAGGTTTTGGAAGGGACCATTTCTTCGATCTCGTCGATTTTGAACGAACGGATTTTTCCGTTGGAGTCGTAAATCGAACGTTCCTTATTATTGTGCTTGTGATAAATACCCGAGGCGGTCTGACCATCGATGGTGACGATCGTCAGTGGGAGAAAGCCCGGGTCAATATCTTTACTGGGATTGATGATCGCTTCGACCAGACGTTCCCGGTTCAAAGCGATGCGACCGTTGGTGCGAATCAGGCCGGGACCCACCTGTTGTCCGCGACCGTCGATCTGATGACAGCGGAAGCAGCCGGGGCCCTGGGGATGAAAGAAGAGACGCTGACCGGCGCGGGGGTCTGCGGGACCGGCGAGGGTCTGCATCCACTCGGAGAGTTCGTCCCGGTTCGGTTTGGTTTCTGTAGGATTCTGATTCAGAACCCGCTGAACGAGAGCGTTGGTCGCGTAGTTCTCTGCAGCCAGCTGTTTCAGGGTCGCCTGCTGTGCTGGGGTGAGTGAAGCACCTCTCAGGGTTCGCAGGGCTTCGTTGGCGACGATCGGATTCGTGTCGGCAGCGAGCTTGAGCAGAGGTTTGACATTTTCAGGTTGAGTGGCAGAGAGTCCGATGATGGCTTCCGCGCGGAGGTTGGCGTCGGCTTTTGAATTATTAGCGAGCTGCAGCAGCAGCTGACGGGCGGTTTTCGTTTTGAGATCACGGAGACTGCGGATCGCTTCGGTACGGACTCCCGCGTCAATGGATTGTGTCAGCGAGGTCAGTTTGGCTTCACTCAACGCAGGATGTTTCGCGGGCAGGAAGAGCAGGATCTGTTTTAACACTTCGGGAGACGTTTCGGGAAGATCCAGCAGGCGGGCGGCCAGTTGCTGTGCCTGAGATTTGGTGACCCACCAGTCGCCTGTCGTGCCCCGCGTCCAGTCTTTCATCACGCCATCAAGTTGCGCGATGGAAGCCAGGTAGGCTTTGAGTAAATCGGGGGTCGTAGCCTGACTGGCGAGGTCGGCGACCAGTGTTTCGCGGAATGGTTTGAGCTGATCACGGCCGATCCATTCGACGGCGAAGAAACGCACATCGGGACTGTGATCTTTGAGGGCCTGTTTCAACAGGCTTACATCGGCTGATGTATTGCTCTCTTTGAGCAGGAAGATCGCTGCCAGCCGGACGGCGGGATCGTCGTTCTGGGAGAACAACTCAGCGAGCTCTGCGTTGGTCAGTGTCTGTCGGAGCCCTTCACGGGCGGCCTGCTGCATGAACGGGTCGCTGCTGTGCAGACGCTCGAAGAGCAGGGGCAGGCTCTGTTTGTTTGAGATGCGTCTGAGGGCTGCAGCCTGGACGGCGGGGGACTGATCTGCCCGGGCAACCTGTGCGAAGTCGACCTGGTTGGCGGGAAGAATCGTGACCGCCTGTTCGCGGATGTCGGGTTCTCTGTCTTTGAGCAGGCCGGCGATGAGTGCGGGCGTCAGTTTGTTAACGCTGGCCAGGGCATTCAAGGCGACGGCCCGGACGCGAGGATCGGTATTGCTGAGGGAAACCTGGAGTTTCTCGATACCAGGCTTCTTCTGCGCGAGTAAGTTGCGCGCCGTGTTCTGACGTTGCTGCCAGTCGGGGGAAGTCAGTTGATTTTCGCGGGGAGACAGTTCCGGTTTTACGGCGCTGATCTTCCAGACGCGGCCTTTGCCATGCAGGGGGTAAGAGCGATCGGCCCAGTCGCCGACATACAGACAGCCGTCGGGACCAACGGCGATGCCCGCGGGACGGAAGTGTTCTTCACCAGCGATAACTGGCTGCGTGGTGGTTTTGAAAGAGGCACCATCGGGGGTGAGGTGGTAGCGGTCAATACGGTGTTCGCCCCAGCTGGCCACGAGCAGGTCGCCGCGATAGTCGGCGGGGAGCTGGTCGGATTCGTAGGAGATGACACCTGTAGGGGACTCACCGGTAGAAGAGGTCATGGGCAGGGTGCCGGGGGTTTCGGCGTTGACGGCGATAAAAGGTTCGAGTGTGCGACGCCGGTAGCCGTAGTCACCCCCCTGAACGATGGTCAGCAGGCGACAGGGGGGACGATTACCGGGATCGTTATCGCCAACAAACATGCGGCCGTAGACATCGAAGCAGAGATGGAAGGGATTCCAGAAGCCGGTAGCGATACGTTCGAGGCGACTGCCATCAGTGCGACAGCGGAAGATGCCTCCTTCTCCGCGCAGAGCGGGAATGCGGATGCTGCCTTTGCCGACGAGTGTTGCATCGTCTCCGTAATTCTGGCCGAGAGTGAAATAAATATTGCCGAAGTCGCCCACGAGTTCAGCGTCGGCTCCTTCGTTTTCTCCCATGCCGAAATAGATGTTGTTAAAGAAGTCGAATGCAAAGCCTGAGAAGCCGTTGTGCGGATAGGTGGCGGTGGTTTCCAGTTGAACAAGATTCTGGCGGAGGTCCGCTTTCCCGTCGTCGTCTTTGTCTCGCAGTCGGAAAATGGAGCTACGAGTGGCAACGTAGATCCAGCCATCCGGATGAGCGGCGACATTCATGGTTTCGGTCGAGCCTTCGTAGAACGTCTGAATCCGGTCGGCACGACCGTCACCTGTGGTGTCCTCCAGTAATCGAATCCGGTCCGTTTTGGGACCCTCGTAATTCTCGGGGCGAAAGTGAGTGTGACTTTCGACGACAAATACGCGTCCCCGCTGGTCAACGGTGAGGCCGGTGACAGTGACGATGTCCGGTTCGGCAGCGAAAAGTTCGATCTTGATCCGCGGATCGAGTGAGCGAGGCGGTTTGATCTCCGCTGCTGCCAGGGAGGAGAGGCTGCAGACAGCGGAGAACAAAAGAGCGGAAGCCAACAGTCGGGCTGGGGAAAGACCGGTCATGTCGTCAGATCCTGGTTGGGATTAAGGGAGGATGTTTCAGGATGTCGTCAGCGGTCTTATTTCTGAGGGGGCAGGTAGCCCAGCGAGGTCAGAAACGCGTCCAGTTTTACGATGGTGTCTTCGTAGTTCTTTTTGTTACGACTCAGGTTGAAGAAACCGTGCGGTTGATCCGGGTAAGCGATGAGCTCACAGCGGTTACCTTTCTGCTTCATCTGATCAGTAAAGCGTTCGACGTTTTCGAAAAGTACTGTTGTGTCGCCGGTGCCGTGGAAAATAATCGTAGGTGGGGTCCCCTTCCGCACGAAATGGATGGGAGAGATTTCCTTACAACGTTCGCCGAGCTGCTTCGGTCCCCCTTTCCAACCGGTTTCGGTGGTGTCAACGACCGGGTTGAACAGAGCCATCGCATTGGGGACGGAAGAGATCTTTTTATTTTCATTCGGTTCATCGAAACCAGTTACCGTACCCGTGCAGGCGGCGACGTGTCCACCGGCCGAACCGCCTCCGGCAACGATGCGATTGGGATCAATTCCCAGTTCTGCAGCGTGTTCGCGAATCCAGCGGACGGCTGATTTACCATCCGCGACGCATTCGAAGGGGGTAGTGTCGTGCTTGGATTTGATGCGGTATTCGGCAGCGCAGGCGACCATGCCACGCGAGGCGAGGTAACGACAATGAGGTTCAAACTGACTGGGATTTCCACTCCGCCAGCCCCCTCCAAAGAAGAAGACAACCGCAGGTCGGGAGTCGCTGGGTTTCCAGTCATCGGGTTTAAAAATATTCAGATGCAGATCGCCCTGGTCGGTTTTTTTATAGACTTTGAATTCCGCATCCTTGAGCGGTTTCCAACCGGTCTTGGGGGAGTTGGCTTTCTGTTTCTGTTTCTGTTCTGCTGCCCGGAGGGGAGAAGAAGACTCGAAGCCCGCGAATTGCGTTGCGGCTGCGAGGGTACAAGCGATGAGCGCGATTGTGAAACGGAAATTCATGCTGCAGAGATTCCTTCTGTAAAACTTGAAACCGGTTGCTTGATATCAGATTGGATGACCTTCTATAGTAAATGAAAGTATGATCGAATTGTCTTTTCTTTTCAGGCTGGAATCCCAAAAAATGAAAATTAAACTGCTGTTGAGTGTGGCCCTGTTCATGGGGCTGTTTACGGTTCTGAGTACAACCCGGGCGGAAGAGAAAGCGTCTCAGTTACCTCCCAAAGAAAAATTTGAAATCTATCTGCTGATCGGACAGTCAAATATGGCTGGTCGGGGGAAAGTCGATCCCGCGACTAACAAGTCGCATCCCCGGGTGTTGAAACTCGATAAGCAGGGAAAATGGGTGCCGGCCACCGATCCTTTGCACTTCGATAAACCCAAGATTGCCGGCGTGGGGCCCGGATCCGGATTTGGGCCCGTGATTGCTGAGGCAAAGCCGGGCATGACGATTGGGCTGATTCCCGCAGCCGTTGGCGGAACGCCCCTCAGTCGCTGGGTCAAAGGGGGCGATCTGTATGAACGTGCCGTCAAGCTGGCGAAAGAGAATCAGAAGTATGGCGAGATCAAAGGTGCAATCTGGCACCAGGGGGAAGGGGATTCTTCCAATCCGAAGCTGTATAACTCATACCAGAAGCGACTCTCGGGCATGATCGCGGATTTGCGCAAAGATCTGAACGAACCTGACATGCCTTTCGTCATGGGAGAACTGGGTGAGTTTTTCACACGCCCTGGTGCTGAGACCGTCAACAAGTCACTGCACGGAATTGCAGAGACGGTGCCTGCCACCGCGGTGGCCTCTTCAAAAGGTCTGCCTGCGAAAAGCGATCAGGTGCACTTCAATGCGGAAGCAGAGCGCGAGTTTGGCAAGCGTTATGCGGCACAGATGCTGAAACTGCAGAAGCAGGCTGCTGAGAAGTAAGCGATTTCGAAAAGCTGTGAATACGAAAAGAGGCAGTCTTTG
The DNA here is from genome assembly GCF_009720525.1 of Gimesia benthica. NCBI lineage: Bacteria > Pseudomonadati > Planctomycetota > Planctomycetia > Planctomycetales > Planctomycetaceae > Gimesia > Gimesia benthica. Next base: position 2,149,052 of record NZ_CP043930.1, on the reverse strand, counting down.
TTGACTGCCTCTTTTATTATGTAGCACTGGAGATCAGGCGAGGATGTCTTTGACCGGGTGATGTTCTTCGACACCGGTGAGACGCTGATCGAGACCCTGGAATTTATAGGTCAGTTTGCGATGATCGATGCCCAGGCACTGCAGGATCGTTGCGTTGAAATCATGGATGTGGACCGGCTTGTCGACGATGTTGTAGCTGAAATCGTCGGTCGATCCGTAAACCTGTCCTTTTTTAATCCCACCTCCGGCCATCCAGACGGAGAAGCAGCGGGGATGGTGGTCACGTCCGTAGTTTTCACGGCTGAGTTTCCCCTGGCAGTAGACGGTACGGCCGAATTCACCGCCCCAGATGACGAGGGTGTCATCAAGCATGCCACGCTGTTTGAGGTCTTTGACCAGGGCGGCTGCCGGCTGGTCGATGTCCTTACATTGTTTGGGCAGGTCGCCTGCAATATTCGCGTGCTGGTCCCAACCACGGTGGAAGATCTGCGAGAAGCGGACCCCCCGTTCGGCCATGCGACGGGCGAGCAGGCAGTGATAGGCGAATGTGCCCGGTTTATGTACTTCGGGGCCATACATGTCGAGTGTGGCCTTGGTTTCCTTGGTGATATCGGTCAGCTCGGGAACCGAAGTCTGCATGCGGAATGCCATCTCATATTGTGAGATACGGGTCTGGATTTCCGGATCGCCGATACTTTCGTATTCGTTCTGGTTCACCTGCGAGAGGGTATCCAGCATGCGGCGGCGCAATTTGGCGGAGACACCAGGCGGGTTAGAGAGGAACAGCACCGGATCGCCCTGCGAACGCAGTGAGACACCCGAGTATTTACTCGGTAGGAATCCACTACCCCAGAGACGGTTGTAAAGCGCCTGAGCCTGTTGCCGACCTGACCAGGTGGAAGTAAGAACAACGAAGGCGGGCAGGTTTTCGTTCATTGAACCCAGCCCGTAACTCAGCCAGGAACCGAGGCTGGCGCGCCCGGGCAACTGGTTGCCGGTGCAGATGTAGGTAATTGCCGGGTCGTGGTTGATGGCTTCCGTCCAGAGCGAGCGGACGATGGAAATATCTTTGACGATGCCTGCGGTGTGAGGCAGCAGTTCGCTGACCCAGGCACCATCACCACCGTTGTCGTGTTTCGTGAATTTGAATTTCGACGGCGCCAGTGGAAAGCGAGACTGGCCTGAGGTCATCGTGGTCAGTCGCTGTCCCTGTCGGACGGATTCAGGCAGGTCTTTGTCGAAAAGTTTGTCGAGCTCCGGTTTGTAGTCGAGCGTGTCGATCTGGGAAGGGGAACCCGCCATGAACAGATAGATGGCCCGCTTCGCTTTGGGAGCGAAGTGGGGAATGTCGGGGAGTCCGCCGATTGTCTGTGATTCGGGATTCGCTGCCTGCAAGGGCTGTCGATTGGCCTCGAGGGAGGCCAGGGCGGCGGTTCCCAGTCCGAGGCCACCCGCTTTGAAAAAATGACGTCGCGTGATCTGTGAGAGATGTTCCTGCATGGGATTCATGACGATACCTGTTTATTTCTGTTGAGTTCTAAGCCGCAGCTGTTGCTGTCCGGCGTGGATACTGTGGAATGATGAATAACAACTTCGTCAATTTTTATTGAGCACTTCATCCAGGTTGAGGATGAGGTTACCCACCATGGTCCAGGCGGCCAGTTCCTGCGGATTCAGTTTCTCGTCAGGTTTGGACTCGCCAACAGCAATCAGTTCTTTGGCAGCTTCAGGAGCTTTCTGGTATTCGGCCAGCATGTCCTCAAAAGTCTGTTTAATCAGGGTCAGGTTTTCTTGTGAGATGGGATGACCGGTGGCCATTGTGTAAGCAAACTTGATCCGCTCTTCGGGAGAGGGACCGCCTTCTTTCATCATCCGTTCGCCGAACGCACGGGCGGCTTCCATGTACTGCGGATCGTTCAACAGCAGCAGGGCCTGCAGTGGCGTGTTGGTCCGTTCGCGACGCATGGTGCAGGCTTCCCGGCTGGGTGCATCGAAGGTCGACATTTCCGGCGGGGGTGAGGTCCGTTTCCAGAAGGTATACAGGCCGCGGCGGAAGACTTTCTCAGGGCCCGTATCCTGTTTGAATCGCACGGTATTCGAGCCGGAATAACCGACGGCGTACCAGAGCCCATCAGGTTGAGGCGGTTTGACACTGGGGCCACCTACTTTGGGGACGAGCAGTCCACTGACGGCGAGTGCCTGGTCACGCAGCATTTCCGCATCGAGACGGAAGCGGGGGCCGCGAGCCAGCAGACGGTTCTCGGGATCCTGCTGATACAATTCTGGAGTGACGCTGGAGTTCTGACGATAAGTGGCGGACATTACGAGCTGTTTCATCAGCCGTTTGACGTCCCACTGGTGTTCCTGGAAATCGACAGAGAGCCAGTCCAGCAGTTCGGGATGACTGGGGACTGCTCCCTGGTTGCCGAAGTCTTCGCTGGTTTCGACGATACCGGTGCCGAACAACTGCTGCCAGAACCGGTTGACGGCAACGCGGGATGTCAGCGGATGACTGGGATCGACGAGCCATTTCGCCAGACCCAACCGGTTGACGGGCCATTCGGCTGCCATGGCAGGGAACTGCGACGGAGTTTTCCGATCGACTTTATCCCCCTTCTGGTCGTATTGTCCTCGCTTGAGATCGAAGGCCTCTTTGATGGTCTTGCGTTCGCGGAAGATCAGCGTCGTGGGGAGCGACGCTATCAGTTTTTCTTCCTGTGCTTTGACTTTGACCTTCTCGGCCAGCAGTTTGCGATATTCGGAATCGAACTGATTCAGATAATACTGTCTCAGCAATTCAGTCTGCTGGGGAGTACGTTTGTCAGCAGCCAGTTTCAGGACCGGTTCAATCTGATGATCGAAGTAGACTTGATTAACTTCGGTTTCTGAGAGTTCGTGATCGTAGATACGAAATTCGTCAACGAAGCCGTTCGTCAGGTGCTGCTTGGTTGGTGAATGACCCAGCAGGATCGTGGCCGAGTTCAGAGGTGTTGTATTTTTGAAGGAGTCGGAAGAGATGGTCAGTTCGGATTCTTTACCATCGACATAGATGGTCACACCATGGGCTTTCGCGGAACCATCGTAGGTCACGCAGACATGGTGCCACTGGTTAGGTGTGATTTCATTATTCTTGGTCTGCACCTGGACGGCATAGCCGGGCCAGCGGTCAATCAGACGCACACTGAGGGTCTGGTTAGTGATCTGCAGGTCGTAACCCCGTTCACGCGAATTGGGATTGATGCTGGAAACGATCGGTCCCGAAGTTTTGCCGTTGGTTTTGACCCAGATGGCATAACTGAAAGGGGTCGCTTTCGCAAACTGTCCGGTTTTTCCCAGGTCGAGATAGCTGCCGGGGGCGAACTGGAATCCGTTATTGAATTTACCGGCGACCCATTTCGGAGCCCCTTTGACAGACGCTTTGTTTTTGGCGTTCGTTTTGTCAGCAGCGGCGTCGCCTTCTTTCTCGTCGAGCGAGTAAGCAGCCAGCAGACCGCCAGGTTGCGGAATAGAGAGATCGGGATTGCTGCCCGTCTTCTGAATCTGCTGCTTCCACTGGAGCCAGGACTGAAACGCGGGTTCGTTCACCTTGGTACGGTCGGCTCCCCGTTTTTCAATGGCTGCAATCTGATCTTTATAAGCCTGGAGTTGCTTGGACTGGGCATCATCGGGGACACGGACGGAAGGGGGGGAGTCTTTGATGTTCCCGTCCATCGCGGGGCCGTCGAGGTTATTGAAGAATGCAAACAGCTGATAGAATTCGGTTTTCGTAAAGGGATCGAACTTGTGGTCGTGACAGACGGCACAGCCGAGGGTGAGCCCCATAAAGGCCTGGCCTGTCGTTTCCACCCGGTCGATGACGTTGCGCACATAGACTTCTTCGGCGATCGAACCCCCTTCGTTGGTGGTCACGTGACAGCGGTTGAAGCCAGTGGCGATCTGCTGATCGAGTGTTGCATTCGGGAGCAGGTCACCGGCCAGCTGTTCGATCACAAACTGATCGTAGTGTTTGTTGGTATTGAAGGCATTAATGACCCAGTCACGGTAAGGCCACATCTCGCGGTAGTTATCGAGGTGCAGTCCGTGAGTGTCGCCGTAACGGGCGATGTCCAGCCAGTAGCGGGCCATGTGTTCGCCGTACCGGGGAGACTGCAGCAATCGATCCACAACCTTCTCATAGGCATTGGGACTTTTGTCATTTACAAACGATTCCACTTCCTGCGGCGTGGGAGGCAACCCGGTGAGGTCCAGGGTGACTCGTCGAATGAGAGTACGACGATCAGCCTCGGCAGCGGGTTTGAGTCCTTCTTCATCGAGCCGTGCCAGGATGAACTGATCGACGGGACTCTTCACCCAGCCCGGTTGTGAGACGGAAGGCAGTGGTGCTTTCTGAGGTTTTACGAAGGCCCAGTGATCCTGCCAGGGAGCACCCTGTTCGATCCAGAGTTTGAGCTGTTTAATTTCTTCCGGTTTCAGCTTCTTCCCGCTGTCAGCCGGCGGCATGAGGATGTCGCCGTCGTCAGTTGTAATGCGGGTGATGAGTTCGCTTTCCTTCAGGTTGCCGGGCACAATGGCTTTGTGACCGCCCAGGTCGGCAAAGGCGCCGTCACGGGTATCGAAGCGCAGGTCGGCAGCGCGTTTCTTGGCATCCGGTCCGTGACACTGGAAACAGTTTTCCGAAAGGATGGAACGTATTCTGGCTGGGGAGACTTTCGTTGTCTTTTCAGCACTCACCCGGGTGAGTGAAGTACACAGGAAAGTGAGAACGAGTGCAGGGACGATGCGCTTGCTCGAACACAGAAGAAGCATGACATTCACCTTCTGGATAGTAATTTTCAAGTGGATGATCGGCCGCCGGGGACGGGGCTTTTCAAACTTAACTTGTCAATGAATCTCTGGTGATGCCTGTCCGACCGACAATCCATATCAGTTTGCAACGGCGGTAGCTGAACCCCAAGGTTCAGCAGGCGGGATGGCAGATGTTCCGGGAACGGGGGAGCAATGCTTGTGTTCCCGAATTCAGGTTCAATGATTTATTCTAATCGTCGTTCCGGGCCTTTGCAAGACGCGGATCGGGATAAAGTGACGTATCTCGTTACAGTATCGACAGTTCCGTGCGGTGTAGTCTAACAGGCGTTTCTGCCTGAGCTTACAGGATTTTTGTGTTTCGTTTGCTGTCAGGAATCGTTTACGGGTTTCGTCTGTAGCAACGTGCCGGTGCGATCACCTGTTGAGAGTTCTACGCGTGTGCCCGATTGAGTGTTGGCGGAGATGGGATGTTTTTGGGCATATGCAGAGAAAGAATGATGAAGCACGTCATGCGCGGAGTAACTTTTCGGTTTTTCCCCAGGCGAAGTCGGAAACCGGGAACCTTCTTACTACTCCGGTGTCCAGTGAGAACAAATTGGAATAGAATGATATGTGACCCGAGCGGAAATCGGGTCTGAATGTTTTTTATGTATGAGGAGAAGAGAGATGAACTCTCGACAGTTACTGAAACTGGGTGTTCCACAGTATTGTCTGAAGACGGCCATGACGGCGATTCAGCAGGCCGTCGCGAATGAAAATATTCGCGGTAAGGAAGTCAAAGCGCGCATGCAGCAGGTCATCGCTGCGCCTGAGGACTTTCTGGAAGATGAGGCATTCGGAGCCCTGGCTGCAGAGCTGGTTGAAGATAACTCGGAAGAAGTTGTTGAGCCAATCGATTACCAGATCTGGGGTAAGGAGGGCATCGATGAAGGTGCGTTCTCCCAGATGGAACTGGCGTGCCATGTTCCATCGGCTTACGGCGCTGCGCTGATGCCGGATGCACACATCGGTTATGGTCTGCCTATCGGCGGCGTACTGGCACTGGAAAACGCAGTGATTCCTTACGCGGTCGGTGTGGATATCGCCTGCCGAATGAAGCTGTCGGTTCTGGATACGGCCGTTGATGCACTGGATGACAAACGTCATCAGTTCATTGATGCGCTGAATCGAGGAACCGTATTCGGCGTGGGTACGGCTCACGAGAAGAAGCAGCATCATGCAGTGATGGATCAGGACTGGACGGTGACGAAAGTGACACGTCAGAACAAAGACAAGGCATGGAAACAGCTGGGATCTTCGGGTTCGGGCAACCACTTTGTTGAGTTCGGTGTCCTGACGATTACGGAAGATGATGCAGAGCTGGGCCTGACTGCAGGTGAATACGTGGCATTGTTGAGCCATAGTGGTAGCCGGGGAACCGGTGCGTCGGTATGCAGCACGTATTCAGCGATTGCGCAGTCGCAACTGCGAAAGCGTCATCAGCACCTGGGACGACTGGCATGGCTGGACATGGATTCGGAAGCCGGCCAGGAATACTGGGCAGCGATGAATCTGATGGGCGACTATGCTGCAGCCAACCATGCTGTGATCCATAAGAACGTGGCGGCTTTGCTGGGAAGCAAAGTGATCTCCGGCGTGGAGAACCACCACAACTTCGCCTGGAAGGAAGAGCACGGCGGCCGGGAGGTCTACGTGCACCGTAAGGGGGCAACTCCAGCGGCGGCAGGCGAGATGGGTGTGATTCCCGGTTCGATGGCCGATCCGGCGTTTGTGGTTCGTGGAAAAGGAAATCCAGCGAGCCTGAACTCGGCATCGCATGGTGCAGGACGCTGCATGTCTCGTAACAAAGCGAAGGATAAGTACCGCTGGAAGGCGGTGAAAAACGATCTGGAGAAGCGAGGCATCACCGTGATCTCAGCGGGGGCTGACGAAGTTCCCGGTGTTTACAAAAACATTAATGAGGTTATGGCCGAGCAGCAGGATCTGGTGGAAATCGTAGCACGCTTCAACCCAAAAGTGGTGAAGATGTGTGGCGACGGAAGCCGGGCCGAAGATTGACTCGCTGTAAAGCAGGAACACAGGCAGGTTGGGGTTTCTCTCTGACCTGCCTGTTTTTGTTTCATCAGGCTTAACGCTTTTTCTGTGCGCGGTGCGGGGGAGTCGCCTTCACTTTCCCGGCACTTCGTTTGAAATCGGGGACGACGCTGGAGAGTGTCTGCGGATTGAGGCTGAAGACGGTAAACCCGCCGGTATTGAGCTGTCGGGTTACATCAACCTGTCCCAGGACGCGGTCGCTGCTGAGGGTTGCCTCTGATGAGAGTGCACCGATGCCCGGGTAGATGGGAATGCTGCCAGCCAGGTGCTTCTGCTGATCTTCAATCCAGAGTCGGAACTGTTCGTCACTGGCGGTGTAATCCATGGGGCAGATGAAGTCGAGATAACCGCGTCTGGCCCAGAGGGGCCAGTCCTGCGCCACCCATTCCCGGCAGTCCGGATATTCGCGGAAGACGGCGGCAGAGAGTTTGACGCCGGGGCGGATCTTACGTGCTTCGCGTGATACGGTTTCGACGAGCCGGGTGATCTGGTCAGCACGCCAGTCGCGGTACTGGCTTTTGAGTTGTCCCTTGTAACAGTCGGCGGGCCAGTTGTTGACTTTGATGCCGGTGTCGGCCTCGAATTTCTGACGGCTATAGTCACTGTAATCGTGGCGATCATTGGGATAGCGGATGTAATCGAAGTGAATGCCATCCACGGGGTACTTTTTAACGACTTCGAGCATGCTGTCGACTTCGAGCTGAAAGTTTTCGGGATGAGCCGGATTGAGCCAGTCGCTCGGTTCGCCGGTCACACTGACCTGGGTCCGACCCGCGTCACGTAACTGTCTGACGAACGACGGCGGTGCGGTCGAGAGATTGTGATTCACTTTCCAGATATGAAGTTCGAGACCATGTTTCCGGGCGGCCTGGAGACACTGTTCAATCTGGTCGCCTTGAGTTTTAAACGTTTCGCTGCGGGGAAGAACATCGCTGGGGTAATGGGCCAGACCGCCCCAGAGCATGTTGACGATGAGCATGTTAAAGCCAGCATCTGCAAGTTCTTTACAAGTGCGGTCCCAGTCGCCCGGGTAGGGGCCGGTTGGACTGTGGTCCCAGAAGGCACGGGCTTCGCGAGGCGGACTGGCGCGGGTCAACAGATAGATTTTGACCCGCTCTTCACGACAGCGCCGGGCAAAGGCGATGGCCTGGAACGCCTCTTTTTTCTGCAGGAGCTGTTTCGCGCGCACGAGTAACGCGGTTGTGCGATCCAGATCGCGGGCTGCGAGTACTTTACTCTGCTGCGGTGTGACGGTGGATACAATGCTGCGGCGGAGTTCATCGAAGGAGTGAAAGGGCCCCACCTGTTCTGCTTGCTGAATCGTGCCGGCAGCGATCGCATCCCAGAGCCGGGGTTGGAAATGAGCCATGAGGGCGGTCAGCAGGGCCTGTTTCTGGACCGGATCATCTCCCAGGATCAGGTGGCTGAAATAGGCCCCCCGGTCGCTGACGATCAGGGCCGGCTTGCCCGTTGGTTTACCTGTGTCATCGTACCACTCGCCCACGATCCGGGCGTTGTGTCCGGTTGGGGTGGCAGTGACCAGGTTCCAGGAAGCCTGTTTGACCTCCGCAGGGAGACCCAGGATACCGGCGTCCTGCAGATGGATCGAGGCCAGTCCACCCGGACTGGCCGGTTTGAAATAGCTGCCTTTTTTGATGCCCAGATTCTTTTCCAGGGCGGTCGGAATGTTGAAGTTCAGATAGACCTTACCGCCCCGTTCCATGAACTGATTCAGTACTCCACAGGCCTGGGAAGAAATACGGGGATTAAACGGCAGAATTGCGATGGAACGTGAGCCGAGCGTGTTCAGCGAGAGTTCGCTTTCACTGATACGATTACATCCGATTCCAGAAGTCTCGAGAAAAGTTTCGATGCGGTCGGCGGCAGCGAAGGTATCCTTTTCTTTCTGTTTCTGGCTGAGGTCGGGGACGACAATCGTCACATCGCCGGTGATGGCTTTCAGGTTACGGAATTGAAAGTGCGTGTCGGGTTCACTGTCGGATTCCCGCCAGACGACCAGTCGGACGGTTTCGATTTTGTCCCAGCCTCGCGGATTGTCTTCGCCGCGAAAATCACCTTTTGGGAAACGGAGTGTCTGCCAGTCAGCCCCCTTGATACGGGCAGAGGTCGAATACCAGCCGGGGCCACTTTTGAAATAAATGCTGACCTGGTGGTTGCTGTCGGGCGAAGCCGGTTTGACGTCAATGGTAAACAGACCGGGGGCGGTCAGGCTCTGGTTGAGTTGTTTGTCGATCCCGGCCCGGGGAATGTCGCGGTTGGATTGAAAGGGGGCCGAGAGGAGCAGGACATTCTGGCTGCCTGATTTCTGCATCGCCAGGGGGAGCGTTCCCTTAAGTTCGGTCCACGCCTGTCGGGCCGCGGAGGACGTTGTATAGTTGAAGTCGTCCAGCAGGGTTTCTGTGCCGGTGGTGAAGCTGAGAGCAAGGGACAGGATATAAGGCAGCTGATAGATCATAGCAAATCAATAGATGGGTATAAGTAAGTGATCGAGAACGCAAAATTCTGTTTAAGTTGTATCGGGTTCGGGAAATGCTGACAAGATTTCCTCTGGAAACGGGGGAGATCCTGGTATTTATCAGTGATATTTAATGAATACGTAGAACTGAGCTTGTCTGTTGACTATAGTGCGGGCATTCAATTAGCGCTCCGGAGGCCAGGGAAAGGTGCAGAGCCATCGAAGAGATTGTCGTTTTATTTGCTGTGATCGGTTGCGGTCTGATACTGGGAAAAATTTCGGTCCGTGGAATTTCGCTGGGAAGTTCGGGTGTGATCTTCGCCGGTCTGCTCGCAGGGCACTGGGGTTACCAGGTTGCGCCCGAGGCGGGGCTGGCGGGGGTTGTCCTGTTCATCTACTGCCTGGGCATCGGTGCGGGGCCCAGTTTTCTACAGATGTTTCTGAATCGTGGCAAAGCGCTGGCGCTGCTGGCCGGAGTCATGATGAGTTCGGCTCTGCTGGCCGTCTGGCTCATGGGGCGTCTCTTTAAGTTGAGTCCTGATCTGGCGAGTGGCCTGTTTGCGGGGGCCCTGACGAGTACGCCGGCGCTCGCAGCGGCGACAGAGAAGCTGCCCGCTGGTTCGGATGTCGCGGTTGGATTCGGAATCGCCTACCCCTTTGGCGTGATCGGGGTGATTCTATTCATTCAGATTCTGCCCCGCTGGTTTCCCGGTGGAATTGAACGCGTCCTGAACGAATCGACTGCGGCCCGCGGAGACATCATTCGCGAAGTGGTCGAAGTCCAGAATAGAAATCTGGTGGGGAAGCGGCTGCGGGACGTGACCATTCTGGCGAAATCGAACTGCCAGGTTTCACGATTGATCGTGGAGGGGCAACCGCGACCGATTCCAAAAGAATTTCAACTGGAACTGGGACAGCTCTTGCTGGTCATCGGCCGGACGGGGCAGATCGAAACTGTAATTGAAGCGTTGGGAACCCGCTGTCCCGACGCGCAATACGTACTCGATGTGGAGCGGCAGCGTCGTAATATTGTGATTACGTCAAAAGAGGTGGTGGGACGCACACTCAAGGATCTGCATTTTCGGTCCCGCTTTGGTGTGACGATAGCCCGTATTACCCGTCAGAATATTGAGTTCGTTCCCGGTTCAGAACAGACTCTGCATTTCGGAGATATTTTGCGTGCGGTGGGTGAGCCGGAGGATCTGGAACGTTTTGCGACGGCCGTTGGTCACCGGGCTCGCACTGCGGATGAAACGGACCTCATCATCCTGGCGGGCGGACTGATACTGGGGATGATCCTGGGGAGGCTGAGTCTGTCGCTGGGAGATCAGTCGTTTTCTCTGGGTATGGCCGGAGGACCGTTGCTGGTCGGACTGCTGCTGGGGCACTTCGGCCAGTTTGGTGGATTGTCAGTTCGCATGCCACGCGCTGGCCGGTTGTTGCTGGGTGAACTCGGACTGACGGTCTTTCTCGCACAGGCGGGGTGTCAGGCAGGTGGTAATTTCGTGGAAGTGGTCCGCGCAAACGGATTGACAATGTGTCTGGCCGCAGCGGTGGTGGTTGTGGTGCCACTCTTGTCCGGGTTTCTCGCGGCGCGGTACTGGCTGCGTCTGAATCTGCTGGAGACGGCCGGGGGGCTGTGTGGCGCGATGACATCCACACCCGGTCTGGGAGCGGTCACCTCTGCCATTGATTCGAGTGTGCCGGCGACGAGTTATGCAACCGTCTATCCGGTGGCTCTGGTATTGGTAACACTGCTGGCACCGATTTTGATTGCGTTGTTGTAGTATCGCTCGGTGAGTGCAAATAAAAACGGGAGCAGTGAATCTGGTTCATGCTCCCGTTTCGATTGCAGGCCACAGTCAGACTAGCTGCATTTATTTATAACTGACTTTGGCAAAGTAGATCGAGGTTTTGCCTTCGTGGCTGGAATAGTAGCTCACGTTCAGCAGGCCATCATGCAGGACCATGTTCGCGTAGCTGGTATCACCGCCACTGGGGAGCGCGAGCAGTTCGGTGAGCTTACCGTTTTCCACGTCGAGCTGGCAGATTGATGTCCGCACTTTGGGGGAGTAGAGGCGCACGGTGGCCAGGAAGCGACCGTCGGGCAACTGGAACAGTTCCGGTCCGCCGATCTTGATTCCAAGGTCCTTCCATTCCCATTCGGTGTAGGGGGGCTTCGAAACACCGAGCAGGCCGGTGGCACCTTTTCCGTCCCGTCTGAGCAGGCAGTAGCAGGTGTTGTCTTTCGTAAAGACCAGGGAGCTCTCGTTGGAGTACCCTTCGTCAATCAGCTTGTCGACAACCGTTTCAAAATTCTTGCCATCACTGCTCTTGTAAAGGCGAGTGAAGCGAGGGCCTTCCTTACCGGTATGATAACCGATGCTGTAGACGTCTCCATCGTGCCACTTATTCCCCCAGAGCCAGAGATTGGGATCGCCGATGATGTGTGCCTTGGACCAGTTCTTGCCGTCATCGGAGAACCAGGACATTGACTGGTGCCGATAGGGGGCAGGCTGGTGCAGGGCCCCGGCACCGCTGAGCATGAGCTGCCCCTCGGGCGTGACGCTGATTTTTGCATCGCGGAGGTCAGCGGTTTCGGAGGTAATACGGGCGACCGGTTTCCAGTCTTTACCATCTTTGGATTCGAGGACCTGCAGGGCACCGTCGGGGGAGACATGTGCTTTCCCCGTGCGGAACACGCAGTACCATTTGTCTTTGAAGCGGGTCAGTCCGGTGAAGGCGTTGTGTGGGTCTTTGTCCCAGATTTTCTGGACACTTTCCAGCTTCAGTTGAACCGGTTTGTCGTTGGCCTGTAGTGGCGCTGCCAGACAGAGCAGGACCAGGCAGGCGACGCAGAGGAGCGAGGCGTTTTTCATGAGGTCTTCCTTTGAGTTGTGAAGGTCGAGTTATTTTTCCGATTGAATGCGGTCCAGGACCGGGGCAGGAGGCTTCCAGCCATAGGTTCTGGTTTCCCGCGGGTGATACAGGCAGGTGACAAGGTACAGTTCAGTTTTACTGGATTTTTCCGGAGGCACATTGATCTGCACATGCGTGAAACCGGCCCCGGGCCAGGAGACATAGCCGTCTGTTTCGCTTTTTTCCAGCAGATGCCCGTTGAGTCTGATGTCGACGAGTTCCGGGCGTTGATAAGGGAGACGGAGTTGAAACGAAATGCCCTGCTGAATGGACGGTTCTTCCGGTTCTGGCGCACGTCCTTTGCTGACGGCGATTTTGATTTCCGGTCCCGCGTTGATGATTGACTTGAGTGAGCTCTGGTCGATGCCAGGTACGTCCTTGATATTTTCGAGGAGTTCAGTGATGTCGGCAGAGAGTAGCTCAGCTGCTTTCTGGGATGTGGCGACGAAATAGGTATCCCGGCCGGCGGTCTGCGGATAGAGAACGGCCTGGGAGAAGCGGGGCTGTTGTTTCCAGAGTTCGACCCGGCTCTGACGACGGGCCTGGGCGGTGGGACCCCAGGCACTGACGAAGTGGCCGATATAACTGTTGACGCGATTGACGGGGTAGCCGGGATGATAATCTTCATCCCAACGCTGGTTGCCAATCTGCATCAGGCCTTTCAGCCGCGCCAGTCCGCTTTGTTCCCAACCGACTTCAAACGCCATCAGCATGGTATGATAGTGGGCATAGCCGTAATGCGCGGTGTAGAACTGGGGGCGTCCCAGCCAGAGTCGATTGGAGATTGCCGTCAGGGAAGTGCCCCAGAAGAGACGCTGGGCGTCCGCTTCGAAGCGATCGTAACCGTACCCCGCTGCTTCTCCCGCCTGGTTAATGGCTTCGGTGATCCGCCAGTCCCAGGGACGGAGCGACATGTTCGAATAAGCGGAGCCGGTGACTTCAAACATCGTCTGACCGCGGTAGCGCTCTCGGGAGCCCAGTTGTTCGGGGCTGTATTCCTGCAGGCCGGTTCCGTGCACATCGACATGGACGTCAGGCTTGAACTGATCGACGACGGACAGGACCGCCATGACTTCCGGCGATTTTTCCGGCAGTTTGAACTGCAGGGTTTTGAGATCCCAGTTGGCGGTGCCACCTCCGGTGTAGGGATCGATTTTCTGGGAATTGCCAAAGCGATCCGTTTCGAAGTAAGCATACGGGTTGATGATCGGGATGATCAGCAGCAGTTGATTCTGTCTGGTGCGTACGGCCTCTGGATCATCGCTGAGCAGCCATTCAACAAAGTGCAGCACTGTGGTTGTGCCACTGCGTTCGGGACCGCCATGCAGGGCTGTGACCAGACAGATCTGTTTCAGTTTCAGGTCGGTTTTGGAGTCGGTGATTTTCAGCATGGGGAGCGGAATGCCTTCGAGTGTCACGCCGATTCGGTCGACCTGAACCAGATCGGGATGGGTTTCCTCCCAGTATTTCAGCGTTTCCGTGTATTCCTTGAGTGTCAGCCGATGCAGCTTTTCCTGCCAGGGTTGCGGGAGCCCGGCGAGTTTCTGTTCCAGTGTTGGGGTTTCCTGGGCTGCCAGTTGAGGTGGTTGCCAGGTAAGTAAGTAGAGCAGACAGAGTGCGAACCACAGGGGAGTGGTCAATGGGATACGTGGGGAGAACAGTCTGGCAGGCATGGTTGAGGCCTCATCGGGGCGAAGTTGGGGAATTGTTATTGAGCTGGGGGTGGTCCCAGTGTCTGTCCGGCGCTGGTGTTAATGGGCATGGGAAATACTTCCGCAGAATCGATGGGAAGTTCTCCCTGTTTCATCTGGGTCAGCAGCTCAGCTGCTTTTCTACCAATGGCGACTTCATCGACAGTGATTGAAGAGAGCCGGCTCTGGATTGCGCCATGGCGGACCGTGCCACCAAACCCGAGCAGGGAGACGTCTTCCGGAACGCGCTTTCCCAGTTTGCCGAGCAGCAGGTAAATCAGCTCGGCCAGTGAGTCGAAGGTCGCGAAGATCGCCGTGGGGGGATCGGGACGCTGGAACATGAGCTCCAGGGTGTTGAGAAGATCCGGTTCATAGTCAATCGGATGCAGCTGCGAACTGGGGCCGTGAAAGATGAACGGTTCCGGACAAGAATCAGGACTGGTAGCCAGGGCTTCGCGGAGTCCGGTTTCGTATTCAATCGAGGCGGTGGCACGGTGGGGGGAAAACAGCGCGATCGAACGATGTCCCTGTTCCAGCAGTGTCTGTCCGGCGAGCAGACCGACTTCACGGAAGGGGATGGAAAGCAGGGGGGCCTGAATACCTTCGACGTCCCGGTGGCAGAAGACAACGGGAATGCCATGCTGTTGCAGTTGTCGCACCTGGTACGCGGGGGTCGGGGGAACGGTCGCGGGGACCAGGGCCACACCGGCAACGTGTTTGTCGATGAGTTGCAGGATCGTATTGCCCTGCATGTCGACTTTATTTTCCGTGCAGCAGACGAGCACCTGGTTCTGGGTGAGGGCGGCTGCCTGTTCGAAACTCCGCTGCAATGACGGATAAAAGCCGGTACGCACTTCCGGGAGTACGAAAGCGAAAATATCGAGCTGCTGTTTAATGGGGATCGGCGGTTTCGTACTGACGAACGAACCTTTGCCGTGAATGCGGTTGATCCAGCCCTGTTCTTCGAGCAGTTGCATCGCATTACGGACAGTGGTTCGCGCCAGCTGATGCGTTTCACAGAGCTGGTGCTCCGAGGGCAGTGCGGCTCCGGGCTTGAGTTCGCCCTGCGTAATCTGCTCCATGAGCTGTTCCACCAGCTGCAGGTATTTCGGGCGCTGCTTGCCGGGGAGCGAGGTTGCAGGGCTGGTCTGTTGTGAATCCGGGGCACGTGCTGTCATGGCCGCGAGAATTTCTCAGATCAGGGTTGAAAAAAGCAGGGTTTGACGTTACTTGTATTTAAATATGATACAAGTTGTTTGTGTGGTGTCAACAATGCATATACTCGTAATGTCAATAATCTGAATTGGTGCCAGACAGGAATGCTTTTCTAAAGATACAAGATGTCTTTTCAGGAGACGGGAGATTCACATGAGACCATTGCTGCTGTTCATGCTGTTTTTTGTGGGAAGTCTGAATGTTGTCGGCCTGCAGGCAGGCGAGAAAAAGCCGCTCCCGATCGGGGATCACCGCGAGCTGTTTGTGGATGACTATCTGATCGGCAAAATGAAAAACGTGAGCCTGCGACTGCATCAGCCTGTTGATGAAGGCGTCGTTCTGAAATTCGATAAGCCATGGGAAGGACTGTTCTGCGGATACTGCACGATCATTAAAGATGGCGACCTGTATCGCGCTTACTACCGGGGACGCCCCCAGGCGGGAGCGGACGGCGACACCGGAGAAGTCTACTGCTATGCGGAATCGAAGGATGGGATTCACTGGACCAAGCCCGAGTTTTCTCTGTTCGAAAAGCAGGGTTTCAAAAAGAACAACATCATCCTGGCTGACGCGGCTCCGATGACGCATAATCTCAGCCCGTTCCTGGATACACGCCCTGGAGTTCCTGAGTCGGAACGCTACAAGGCGCTGGGCGGGACGATGAAAAGCGGCCTGGTCGCGTTCACTTCGCCGGACGGGATTCACTGGAAACAGCATCCTGCGGGAACCGTGATCTCCAAAGAGATGGTGCCGTTTCCTTATATGTTTGATTCTCAGAACGTCGCGTTCTGGTCCCCGGTGGAGAAAAAATACATCAGCTACTTCCGGGTGTTCAAAGATAAACTCCGTCGGATTGCCCGGACTGAGAGTGACGATTTCATTCACTGGTCCGAACCGGTGCTGATGGAATACACGCATCGGGGCGACAAATCGCCGATCGAACATCTCTATACCAATCAGACCCATCCCTATTTCCGGGCACCTCATATTTATCTGGCTGTCGCGGCCCGCTTCATGCCCGGGCGGCAGGTGCTGACCGATGAGCAAGCAGAAAAAATCGGCGTGCATCCCCGCTACTTCAAAGATACGTCCGATGCGATTCTGATGACGACTCGCGGCGGTAACATGTATGATCGTACTTTTCTGAGTGGATTCATCACCGGGGGCATCGGCGCTCAGAACTGGGTCTCTCGGACGAACTATCCTGCATTGAACGTGGTTCAGACCGGGCCGGCAGAAATGTCGGTGTATGTGAATCAGGATTATGCGCAGCCTACCGCGCATTTGCGTCGCTATTCGCTGCGTCTGGATGGTTTTGCTTCCGTACGGGCTGACTATGCCGGCGGGGAATTAGTAACGAAGCCGCTGACTTTTGACGGCTCTGAACTGTCGATCAACTTTTCGACGTCTGCAGCAGGAGGCATCAAAGTCGAGATCCAGGATGAAAACGGTAAGCCGATTCCCGGTTTCACTCTCGCTGATGCACGTGAGCAGATCGGAAACGAGATCAATCGGATCGTCACCTGGAAAGGGGGCTCCGATGTCTCTTCACTCAGTGGCAAACCGGTACGCCTGAAGTTTGTGATGAAAGATGCCGATCTGTATTCACTGCAGTTCGTGAAATAATGTAAATTCACTTGCGATTCGCTCAGGAAGGTCGACCGGGTTCTCTCGTCGACTTTCCTGATTTTTCACCAGAGATTCATTGCCCGGTTCGCTGACTGTCTTATGATACAGGTAGAGTTGCCCCCAATCGAGTTCTGAGTTTCTGCGAAATGCGCTTGCTCCCGCCCCTCTGGTTCCTGAGAAGTAAATCATGAAAGAGCGTAGACGATTACTGGTAGTCGGAGTCGGTTCAATTGGAGAACGGCATCTGCGCTGTTTCCAGGCGACGGACCGTGTCGATATCTCGATTTGTGAACTGAACTCCGACCTGCGCCAGCAGGTCGCCGAGCGATATTCTGTGAAAACTCAGTATGCGGATCTGGACTCGGCACTGGCGGAGCCACATGACTTTGCGGTCATCGCGACTCCAGCGCACCTGCATATTCAAATGGCGCAACGGGTCGTTGAAGCGGGTTTGGACGTGTTCATCGAAAAGCCCCTGAGCACGTCGGTGGACGGTGTAGCCGATCTGCAGAAGCTGCTGAAAGAGAAACAGAAAAAAGCGGGAATCGCTTATGTCTATCGCGCTCATCCCGCGCTGGCAGCGATGAAGGCTGATCTGGATACGGGCCGCTATGGCAAACCCGTAGAACTGGTTGTGGTTTCCGGTCAGAACTTTCCCACCTATCGGCCCGCGTATCGCGACATCTATTACAAGTCGCGCGCGACCGGTGGAGGGGCGGTGCAGGATGCGTTGACGCATTCGATGAATGCTGGCGAATACCTGGTGGGACCGGTCAAAGCCCTGGTGGCGGATTACGCACATCAGGTGCTGGAAGGTGTGGACGTGGAAGACACCGTACACGTAATTACCCGCCAGGGAAGTGTACTGGGCAACTTCAGTCTGAATCAGCATCAACCGGCCAATGAATCGAGTATTACTGTGATCTGCGAACGGGGCATGCTCCGATTTGAGTATCAGAAAAGCTGGTATCGTCACGTTACTGAGCCGGAGGGGGAGTGGGTCGTCGGTTACCAGGAAACGCTGGAACGGGACACACTCTTTTCGCGACAGGCGAGTGCCTTTCTCGATTATCTCGATGATTTCTGTCCGCCGCTCTGTTCGCTGGAAGAAGGACTGCAGACGCTGGCGGTAAATCTTTCGATTCTGGAATCTGTCGAACAGCGTGCCTGGGTCGAACCGGCGCACTACCTTACACATTGAGTTTTTCTACCTGAAAACAGGATTCGTTATGCAACCAAGTGATGAACCCACGATACAGCAGCTGTTTGATCTTACCGGCAAGACGATTTTAATCTCCGGTGCGAGTGGTTACCTCGGAGGTGCGATGTCGCGGGGACTGGCCGAAGCCGGGGCACGGCTGGTGGTCAGCAGCCGCAGCCAGGAACGGGCTGAGCAGACGGCTTCGGAACTACCCGATCCTAACGGTGTGGGGCACCTGGGAGTCGCCCTGGATCATATGGAAGCCGATTCGATTGAAGAGGGGTTTGCAGCAGCTCTGGAAGCAGCCGGGCAGATCGACGTGTTGGTGAATAACGGCAATGACCCGGTGGGGGAAGACTGGCGGAATGTGACTGCGGATGCGTTTAACCGTCACCTGCAGAATGCGACCGGCTATTTTCTGCTGGCCCGCAAATTGCGTGATCACCTCGTCGCGCGAGAAGCCCGGGGAAGCGTGATCATGATCGGTTCGATGTACGGCGTGGTCGGTTCTTATCCTGAAGCGTACGAGGGGATCTGTGCAGCCAGTCCCGTGGCCTATCACACGATGAAGGGAGGACTGATTCATCAGACGCGGCATCTGTCGGTCTACTGGGCCAAAGATGGCGTACGGGTCAACTGCCTGAGCCCGGGACCGTTTCCCTCTGAAAAAGCACCCGCGGGCCTGGCCGAGAGATTGAGCGAGCACAGTCCGATGGGCCGCATGGGGTCACCGGCCGAACTGAAGGGAGCAGTCGTCTTCCTGGCGAGCGAGGCGAGCAGTTATATCACAGGCCAGAACCTGCTGGTCGATGGTGGCTGGACCGCCTGGTAGACGGAAAACAGCCTCGATCTGATCGTGTTTTGTGATAGAATAGCTGATTCAAATGAACTGGAATCAGCTGAGTCTGAATAACGCGCTTTGATTGGGCACCGCCGGACGATCTATGGGTTTAGAGATTCTCAATGCACTTGGAGGCCTGGGGCTGTTCCTGCTGGGGATGGTCATCCTGACCAGCGGTCTGAAGGAACTGGCGGGCGATACGATCCGCCGGATGATCGCGAAGTTTACGAAGAATCTGCCCAGCGGAATTGCTACCGGTGCGGTTGTGACGGCTGTACTGCAATCCTCAAGTGCCACCACGGTCACCGCCGTGGGTTTTGCGAGTGCGGGGCTGCTCTCTTTATCACAGTCGCTGGGGATCATCTTTGGTGCCAATCTGGGCACAACCATGACGGGCTGGATCGTGGCGGTCTTCGGTTTCAAATTGAAGCTGGGACAGATCGCTTTTCCCCTGATTCTGGTCGGAACCCTGATGTACATGTTTGCCCGCAAGCGGGTCGGGATGATCGGTTTCGCGCTGGCCGGCTTTGGTCTGATCTTTGTCGGCATTGATAACATGCAGGCCGGGATGTCCGGACTGACGGATACGGTCACGCCGAAATCGTTTCCCGCAGATGACTGGCTGGGGCGAGTCCTGTTGATTTTGATTGGCATGGGGATCTCCATGGTCACGCAGTCGTCCAGCGCGGGAATGGCGATGGCAATTACCGCCGTGCATACTGGTACGATTTCGCTGACGCAGGGGGTCGCGATGGTGGTCGGTTTCGATATGGGGACAACCGTCACCGCGGTGATCGCCACGCTGGGAGGTTCCGTGACGGCGCGACGAACCGCATTTGCGCATGTTCTCTTTAATACAACGACCTCCTGTGTGGCTTACTTGCTGATTCCGCTCTATATGTGGGTCTGGCAATCTTACGTGAACCAGGGGAATCGTTTCTCCCCGGAAATCGGACTGGTTCTCTTTCACAGCCTGTTTAATCTGGTGGGGATCCTGATGCTGGCTCCGTTATCCAGCCAGGTGATTCGCGTCCTCTGCTGGCTGGTGCCTGATGCGGTGAACGACCAGGTGGAACGCCTGGAAGAGTCATTCATCCAGACTCCCAACGTGGCGATTGAAGCGTCGCGCTCGACGTTAACCGAAGTTTTTCAGGATGTGCTGCATCTGTTTCACGGGTTGTTTACCGATGAAGCAGACCGGGCAGATATTTCTTCGATGACGGAACAGACACATGAGACGTTGACAATCACGGAAGATTACCTGAGGCGAATCAATGTGTCGAAATCAGATTCGCAGACGTTACGCAGTTATCAGGAAGTCGTGCTGGCATTGGACCACATTCGACGTCTCACAAGACGCTTCAACGAAATCGAGCGACTGGACGCGACTGTTGATGTGGAAGATCTGCAAAAGGTCGTGCAGCGGCTGACGAAACTGTTCGTTGAGACTGAAACGGCGTTCGAGGATCGCAATGAATTAATGGACGAGCAGCCGCTGGAAGACTGTGCGCGCGAACTGGATCAGGACCAGAAGTCGGTCCGCCGCCGGTTTACTGAGGCCGCGTCCCGTTCGGGGGACGATTTTGAATATGTACTTAATCAGTTGGACTCCTACCGCTGGCTGTATCGCATCAGTTACCATCTCTGGAGAACGGTGCATCACCTGCAAAGTGCGCGGATCATCAATGATCAGTCGGACATCGAACCCGACGAGGAGAAAAAAATTGCGGATACCGAACCTCAAGCCTGATGTGGAGCTGTAAATCAATGTCCTTTCTGGAGATCTCTTTTCAGTCTCGCTGGTATGCGCAGGCGTGTGTGCTGCGGAACCAGGTGCTGCGTCTGCCGCTGGGACTCGATCTGCAGTCGGAGGATCTGTCGCCCGAATCGGAATATCTGCATTTCGGTATCGAGCAGGACGGCCAGCTGATCGCCTGTGTGCTCGCGGTGCCTCTTGATTCGCGAAGGGCCAAGCTGAGACAGATGGCGGTGTCGGGTGAGTGTCAGGGGCAGGGGATTGGTCGGCGTTTGGTTGAGTCGGTAGAAGATTGTCTGGTGCAGCAAGGGTTCCAGGTTGTGGAACTGGATGCTCGGCGGGAAGCGATTGGCTTTTATGAGAAACTGGGCTACATTCCGAAAGGGGATGAGTTCATTTCGGTGACAATTCCGCATCAACGCATGACGAAAGTGATAGCGGCTGACTGAAACGTTGCTCAGCCGAGCAGCTCTTTAATCACAGCGCCCCCGGTCTGGCTCAGCACCTTGAAGCGGCCTTCGTGGAAGTAGGTCAGCTGGTTGTCGTCGAGTCCCATGATGTGTTCGAGTGTGACATGCAGATTGCGAATCGGGTTGACGACTTCGACGGCATGGTCGCCAATTTCGTCGGTGGCCCCGATGCGATGACCGGCTTTGACGCCACCCCCCGCCATCCACATGGCCATGCCTTTCGCATTATGGTCCCGACCGGCGGCCTGTCTGCCACTGCGGATACCGTTGTCGGGCGAGCGACCGAATTCCCCGGTCCAGACTACGAGCGTTTCATCCAGCAGCCCGCGTGCTTTGAGGTCTTTCAGTAGGGCCGCAATCGGCTGATCGACGGCCTGCATGCGGGCTTTGTGAGAACGTTCCAGAAAGTCATGCGAATCCCAGCCAGCAGCGTAGATCTGCACGAAACGCACTCCCGATTCGACGAGTTTCCGTGCCAACAGGCAGCGGCGACCGAAGCTGTCAGTTTCTTTCTGTCCCAGACCGTACATGTCCTGAGTCTGCTGGGTTTCTGATTCGAGGTTGATGATATGCGGAACCTGGGTCTGCATTCGGAACGCAAGTTCGTACGATTCCATGCGGGCTGCGAGAACCTCTTCGTGCGGATGCCGCTGCTGATCCTGCTGATTCAACTTTGCCAGCAGATCGAGATTTTTACGCTGGGTCGCACGGGTGACGTTTGGAGGTGGATTCAGGTCGAGAATCGGTGAGCCCGTCGAACGGAGTGCGGTTCCCTGGAAGTAAGCGGGCAGAAACCCGTTAGACCAGTTAGCAGCGCCTCCCTGCGGGTAGGCCACTTCGGGGAGGACGATGAAAGCGGGCAGGTTCTGATTTTCGGTACCCAGCCCGTAGGTCATCCAGGATCCAATCGCGGGATCACCGCCGAACCGGTTGCCGGTATTCATGTGGTAACAGGCGGTCGGGTGGTTAATCGATTCCGCCTGCAGGCCGTGATACACGCAGAGGTCGTCGGCGACTTCTGAGAGGTGCGAAAAATGTTCGCTGAGTGAAATCCCTGATTCGCCCGCCTGACGATGCTTAAACGGACTTTTAATGTAGTAGCGTTTACCGCTGGCCATCGCGGAGACCTGTTTGTCTTCGCGGACGAATTCCTTGAGGTGCAGCTTTTCCAGGGCCGGCTTGGGATCGAAGGTGTCGATGTGGCTGGGGCCGCCTTCCATGAACAGAAAGATGCAGGCTTTGGCACGCGGTTTCAGATGCGGATCGCGGGGGGCGAGCGGCGGTCCGTCGATCAGGTTCTGCTGCTTCGGCTCTGTTTTCTGTTCGGCCTGCAGCAGCGCATTGAAAGCGACGGTGCCCAGGCTGGCGCCCATGCCATAGAGAAAATCGCGTCGTTGTAATCGGTGCATATTTGTGTTACCGCAGATAAATGAATTCGTTGGAGTTCATCAGGACCAGACAGAGTTCGGCCAGCGCCCGGGTTTCGACATCGACGTCCCAGGGCTTGAGATCCTGAATGTAGTTTTCGGTCAGATCCAGTTTTTCGGTCCAGGTAAAAGACTCGCCTGTCAGCTCTTCGATCATCGACCGCTTGACTTCCCGCGGAAGCGGAATTGGTTTCGTGGGATGGGCGGCGTGGTAGTTCTGCATTTCTTTGACATGCGTCAACGCCAGTTGCAGTTCCTCTGGAGTCGGTGTGCGGAGCGTCACCTGCTGGAAGGCCTGCGAAACAGCCTCAGGCAGTGGCTGGTTTTTCTGACTGATTTCATGCGCCAGAGCGATAGCACGGTCATGGGTGAACTGTCCATTAAACAGAGCAAAGACCTGGGGAGTGACAGTGGTTTCGTCACGACGCTCGCAGGAGATTTCACTTCCGGGCCGATTGAAAACGTCGAGCATCGGATCGGATAGCGTTCGGTAGCGGAAGGCGTACAGCGTCCGGCGATTGCGCTGTTTCGGTTCAGGCATGGGCTGATACGCGGGAGCGACCGAACCCATGATGTGCCGGGGCTGAAGTGCGACTTCCCAGTTGATTTCCGGAAAGACGCCGGGGCCGCCCATTTCCGGATTCAGTTCACCCGTGATTGTCAGCAACGAGTCGCGAATCTGTTCGGCAGTCAGGCGACGTGTCGGAAAGTAGGAGAGCCATTGGTTGCTGGAATCAAGGCTCGAGACCAGCTCCGCATCGATAGGTCGACTGCTCTGCTGATAAGTGTTGGAAGTCATGATCAGGTGATGCAGCTGTTTGATTGACCAGCCGTGATCCATGAACCAGGTCGCCAGCCAGTCCAGCAGTTCGGGATGAGAGGGCTTAGCGCCCTTTTGGCCGAAGTTGTTGGGGGTAGCGACCAGACCGGTGCCGAAATGCATCTGCCAGATGCGGTTGACGATGACACGGGCGGTGAGTGTGTTGTTCGAACTGGCAATCCAGCGGGCCAGTGCGAGTCGTCGTCCATCGGCTGTATTGGGAATGGTATTCCAGGCGTTGGGTGTCTGACGGTCATTCGAACCCGCCATGGCACTCAGTACGCCGGGAGTGACTTTATTCGTAGGGGCAGTGATGGCACCTCCGGCGAGAATGAAGATCTCTTCGACATTGCCTTTTCGCTGTTTGGGTCCCGGGATCAGGTTAACCGCTTTGGTGGAGCGGAAGTTATTCGACGGACCGTTATAGACGCTGAAGCAGTACGGTTCGTAGCGTTTGAGTTCCCGCTCAAAGTAGTCGATGCGTTTGTTGTTGATTTTGAGCAAGCTTTTTTCGAGTTCGGACAGGCCAAACCAGCGAAGGGGCGGTCGTTTGTCGGCGGCAACCTGCTTCAGGTTTTTGTAGCCGTTCTCTTTCAGCCAGGCTGCGATCGCGGCGTCGGTCTTTTGCTTGAACTGTTCCTGCTGTGCTTTTGTCTCGGCGAGCAGTTTTTCCGTGCG
Organism: Gimesia benthica; assembly: GCF_009720525.1. NCBI lineage: Bacteria > Pseudomonadati > Planctomycetota > Planctomycetia > Planctomycetales > Planctomycetaceae > Gimesia > Gimesia benthica. Next base: position 2,125,029 of record NZ_CP043930.1, on the reverse strand, counting down.
AACCTTCATATGGTCGAAGCCGGAGATGTTTTCAAATGGCTGGTAGGCGACTTTGCGGTCGGCGAACTGCACGGGGGCAAAGACGGCCTGAATGCGATAGTAGTCGCGGGTGGGGACAGGGTCGAATTTGTGATCGTGACATTTGGCACAGCGGAAGCTGTGTGCCAGGAAGCTGACGCCAACACTTTGTGTAATGTCATCCAGAAACAGCTGGCGGGTGACTGCGGCGACGCTCATGCCGGTATGTTCCCAGGGGCCGCTCCGCAGGAAGCCGGTGGCGATCAGCATTTCAGGATCGGTGGGATCGAGTTCATCGCCGGCGAGCTGTTCGACGATAAAGCGATTGTATGGCTTGTCGGCATTGAAGCTGCGTACCAGATAATCGCGATAACGCCAGGCATTGGGACGTTCGTAGTCGTTGGCAAAACCGCTGGTATCGGCGTAGCGGACGATGTCGATCCACATCTGGGTCATCTGTTCGCCGTAGTGTGGGCTGTCCAGCAGACGTTGAATGGTCTGCGACCAGGCTTCGGAGGATTTCTGATTCGTGAAGGAATCGATTTTGTCACGTGAAGGAGGAAGTCCAGTCAGATCATAACTGGCCCGTCGGAGTAGCGTTTTGCGGTCAGCGGGGGGAGAGGAAGTTAACTTCTTTTCCTGGAGCTTACGCTGAATAAAGGCGTCGATTGGATGCCGCTGGGAAGCAGGTGTTTTCGTCAGGGCCTGCCAGGGGACGTCCGGTCGTTGGATTGGTTGATAGGCCCAGACATCTTCCGGTTCGTATGTGCGATTCGTCCAGGTGGGAGACTGACCGCCGGAAGTAGACATGACGATTTCCCGTGTAGAACTGGCGTCACTCGAACCTGGGGCAGGCAGGCTCTTGTCAGTCCAGACGGCACCGTCTGCGATCCATTGTTTGATGACATCGATTTCCGTATCACTCAGGCGGTTTCGTTCCTGTGGCGGCATCTGGATGCTGTCATCTTTCCAGGTGACAGCGTTCCAGAAGGGACTCTGTTTCGGTTTGCCGACGATCACCGCGGGCTCACCCGATTCGCCCCCTTTGATCAGTGCAGCGCGGGTAAGCATGTTGTAATCCCCCTTGATGTCGTCGGGGGTCGCACCATGACAGCCCAGACATTTTTGTTCGAGCAGGGGGCGGACTTTGCGGAGGAAAAATGTTTCCTGCGGCGTGAGCTGTGTTTCTTCTGCGTTTGCAGATTCGGGCGACAGGAAACTGCAGAGCAGACCAGAGCCCAGAAGGAACAAAAGCCTCAAGGCATCATGAAGTGTGAGCGCACGCATGAAACAGTTTCTTTCAGGTTCGGGTGATTTCCAGGAGCAGAAGGCACAGACATTGATGCCTACAGGTTACTTGCTCATCAGAGAGAAATCAATTTCTGTTGATCTATGACTTTGTCTGGCGCCCACAAAGTTACACTGTCTTTCTCTAAACAAAGTTACGAATTTGGGTGGGAAGGCGCACAGGCATGCGATAGGATAGCAGGAGAGAATCATCCCGGCAGTGCGTGAAGCCTGCTGTGTCCCGCCCAACAACAGGAAAAGGAAAAACATGAATATCCGGCTCAATAAGTCGTTATTAATTTTGAGTGCATGCACTGCTTTGAGTCTGTTCTCTCAGGGAAGTCTGCCTGCACAGAACAAAGTCAAGAAGCAGGCTAAAAAGCAGTTGGAAGTAAAACCGGGTTCGGTAACCGATGGTGCCATTGTCAAAATACCACCTGAAGACAAACTGCATCCGGGGTACACATCGCTGTTTAATGGAAAAGATCTGAGTGGCTGGAAAGTGCCGGAAGGGGATAACGGGCACTGGAAAGTTGAAAATGGTGTCATCGACTATGACGCACAGAGTGAATCCAAGGGAGATAAGAATCTCTGGACCGAGAAAGAATATGGCGATTTCATTTTAAGTATGGAATGGCGGATCAAAGAGACGACCGGCCTGTATAAGGTTCCGATCGTGCTGTCAGATGGATCGGAACTCAAAGACGCGGACGGCAAAGTCATCACCGTTGAACTGCCAAATGCCGATTCCGGCATTTACCTGCGAGGAACTCCCAAGGCCCAGGTGAATATCTGGTGCTGGCCGATCGGATCTGGAGAAGTTTACTCGTACCGCCGCAATCAGTCGGTCGCTCCGGAAGTCCGGGCCGGTGTAACTCCCAAAGTGAACGCCGATAATCCTGTAGGAGAATGGAACAAGTTCATCATCATCATGGTCAAGGATCGTCTGACCGTGATTCTGAATAACAAAATGGTCCTGGAAAATGCCCAGCTGCCCGACGTGCCCGAGAAAGGTCCGATTGCGCTACAGCATCATGGAGGAAAACTGAAAGATGGTACTTTCAGCCCGGCCAGCAGTCTGATGCAGTTCCGTAATATTTACATCAAGGAACTTGATTAGCTACAGATTGATTCTGCTTTATGTATCATTTAGGATTGAACCCGTCGGCTGTCTCGTTAAATGAGATGGCAGGCGGGTATTTTCATTGATCCAGCGCAGGTGATACAACAATGATGCAGACGCTCCGCACTTCCTGGCTGTGCCTGTTGGGGGCTTTCAGTCTCTGGCTGCCTTGTAACCTTATGGCCCAGGAACAGAAAGATCCCTTCCGCGAATTCATTCGCCCCACCGAACCGTTGACGCCTCAGGCGGAACAGAAGAGTTTCACCGTCCCACCCGGATTCGAAGTGCAACTGGTCGTCTCGGAACCGGAGATTCAGAAACCGCTGAATATGGCGTTTGATATTCGCGGCCGATTGTGGGTAACCGATTCATCGGAGTATCCGTATCCGGTCAAGGATGGGAAACCGGGTAAGGATACGATCAAAGTTCTGGAAGACACCGATGGTGACGGTCGCTACGACAAGGTGACCACGTTCGCATCAGGGCTGAATATTCCCATCGGTCTGTATCCCTACAAGATTGGCGTGATTGCATTCAGCATTCCGGATATTTCATTTTATGAAGACACTGATGGCGACAACAAAGCGGACCGGGTGAAGAAGCTGTTCGGGCCGATGGGCTTTGAGCGGGATACCCACGGCATGAACAATTCCTTCCGCCGGGGTTTTGACGGCTGGCTGTATGCGAATCACGGATTTAACAACCAGACCCGGGTCAGCGGCAGCGATGGACACACGATTGAAATGCAGTCCGGTAATACCTATCGGATGCGGCTGGACGGTTCCCGCATTGAACATTTCACGCACGGGCAGGTAAACCCCTTCGGCTCCACATTTGATGAGATGGGGAACCTGTTTACCGCGGACTGTCACTCCAAACCCATCTACCAGATTTTACGGGGCGGTTACTATCCGAGTTTCGGGAAGCCGCACGATGGACTCGGTTTTGTCAAACCGATGATGGAACACCTGCATGGCTCCACCGCAATCGCGGGGCTGGCCGTTGTATCCGGAGATCAGTTTCCTGCGGAATACCAGGGTGACTTTCTGAGCGGTAACGTGATGACCAGCCGGTTGAACCGAAATACTCCCGTGTATCACGGCTCGACCATCATCGCACAGGAAGAACCCGATTTCCTGTCGACGACCGACCCCTGGTTTCGACCAGTGGATGTTCAACTTGGTCCAGATGGTGCCATCTATGTCGCTGATTTCTATAACAAGATCATCGGGCATTACGAAGTACCCCTAGATCATCCGGGACGCGATCGTCACCGGGGACGGATCTGGCGGATCGTTACCACCGGCAAGGAGCACCTGCTCAAAGATTATACGAAGTTGAGTATTCCCGATCTGATCGCAGAGCTGGGGTCAACCAACCTGACGACACGGATGTTGATTACCGATTATCTGACCGATCAGTTCGACGACGAAGTGATCGCGCCGCTGCAACAGGCTGTCGTGGATGCCAGACAACCGACGATTGTTGTGCATGCGATGTGGGTTCTGTTCCGCCGCGGTGCTCTGGCTGATGATCTGCTGAAACAGGGGCTGCAGTGCAAGGACGATCTGGTACGAATTCATGCCACAAAGATGCTGGCCGAGAAGCAGTCGTGGAAAGAAGCGCAGCGCCTGCTGGCGGTACTTGCGTTGCAGGATGAAAATGCCTTCGTCCAGCGCGCGGCTGCGGCAGGGCTGGGCTTGCACCCGAATTTGAATAACCTGTCGCCACTGTTTGCACTCAAAGCCCGGGTGCCGACCGAAGACAATCACCTCGAATACGTGGTGCGCCGCGCGCTGATGTTGCAGATCCGCGAACCATCTCTACTGGAGAAGCTGGACTGGGAAGCACTGGATCCCTCGCAGAGGAAAACATTGGCAGAACTCTCGCTGGCGGTTCCGACCGAACAGGCGGCCTTGTATCTGATTCGTTATCTGCAGGATGAACCGGCGGCATCCGGTGATCTGCCGGCTTATTTTCGTCACATTGTCCGTTATCTGCCGGCCGAGAAACTGTCGGCACTGATTCGACTCGCCCAGACAAAACTGGCTGGTCAACCTGATCTGCAGGTGGAAATTATCAAAGCAGTACTGCAGGGCTATCAGCAGAAAGGGCTGGCGTTCGATCAGGCACTTCAGGAATGGGGAGCCGCGCTGGCAGCTGAGTTGCTGGATTTGGTCAAAGACCAGCCGCTGCAATGGGTGAATTTACCTGTGTCAGAGAAATACTCCGAAAATCCCTGGGTGACTCAACAGCGTGATTCTGCAGATGGTGTCAAAGCAGCTTCTTTTTTCAGTAGTCTGCCCGCAGGAGAACAAACTGCCGGCCGACTGGTTTCTACGGACTTCAAGATTCCTGACCAACTCGAGTTTTATATTGCCGGGCATTCCGGTTTTCCGAAGCAACCCCATAACGGTTTGAATTTTGTGCAACTCCGTCGATCTGCTGATGGGAGTGTGCTCAAGAAGGCCTTGGCGCCGCGTAATGATCTGGCTCAAAAAGTGAACTGGGATTTGAAAGATGTGTCAGGAGAACAGGGTTTTCTGGAAATCGTCGATGGGGACACAGGGAGAGCTTATGCCTGGCTGGCGGTGGGGCGATTTGAGCCTGTTGTGGTCACTGTGCCCCACGGAGGTCTGCAACAGCAGATTAAACGGCTGTCGGCAGCAGCTCTGCTGGTCAAGGCGTTTCAATTGCACGACGAGCGTGAGAACCTGGCAGCCTGGCTCTCACGTGAGCGTCTGGATCCCCAACTGAAGGATGAACTGGCTCAGGCCCTGATCAAACTGGATGGGACAGAAGCGTTTCAGCCCCTGTTTCCACTCCCGCTCGAATCGGTTCCGTCAACAGATTCGTTTCAGAACAACGTGATTCGAGCCGTGATTGAAAAAAATGAAGCTCAACTGGAACCTCTGTTACAGCATGCATTCAAGACTTATCCAGGTCGACTACAAACCCGACTGGCCGAAGCACTCTGTCAACAGGCCGGGGGGAGTGAGCTGTTACTTACCCTCGCGGAAAAAGGGATCGCTGCGCCGCGACTGCTGAGCAGCCCCAATATCCGGAATCAGATCGAACAGTCTGGCAGTCCTGAACTCAAACAACGTCTGGAAAAGCTGGTTAACGGCTTGCCTCCCCGGGGGAAAGAGACACAACAGCAGATCGCTAAACATTTCGAGTCGCACTACAGTTTCAAACTGTCACTCGAGAACGGTAAAGCGGTCTTTGAGAAGAACTGTGCAGTCTGCCATCAGCTGAACGGTAAAGGAGCCCTGGTGGGGCCGCAACTGGATGGGATCGGCAACAGGGGTCTGGAACGGCTGCTGGAAGATGTACTCGATCCGAATCGTGCGGTCGATCTTAATTTCCGCACGAGCACCGTGATCACGGATGCAGGACGTGTCTTTACAGGCCTCAAGCGACGGGAAGAGGGAGCGGTGATCGTGTTTGTCGATAACCAGGGGAAAGAATTTCAGATCGCGAAGGATGAGATCGAGGAACAGAAACAGTCGCCCCTGTCGCTGATGCCGGCCAATCTGTTGGAGATCCTCACCCCACAGCAACTGCATGACCTGCTGGCCTACCTGCTGCAGAGTACAAAGAAAGCAACCGCACATCGCTGATGTTCTTCCGGTTGCTCCACATACAATTTCATTCTCTTTTTCGAAGCGTTTTCAACGATGAACTGGAAAATTCTGACTCTGTGCTGTTGGCTGGCGAGCACCGGCCTGGTCTCGGCCAATGATGCGATAGTGATTTCTTCGAAGCTGGTGCATCTGCGGCACTCAGGCGAACGGGAATGGACGACCTTCCCGGAAGGGACACCCAGGCCGGAACTGTCGATCCCGTTCAAGGTGGCAGCTGATCAGGCAGCATCCACTCTGCAGTTGCGACAGCAGGACGTAAAGCAGGGCTGGAATGTCGAATTGAACGGCGTCGTGCTGGGCAAGCTGACGCGGGATGAGAACGATCAACAGCTCTTGCTGCCGGTCCCTGAGGGACTGGTAAAGGTGGGAGAAAACCGGTTACGGATATTTCAGTCGGGGAAACTGACACCTGATGATATTCGCGTGGGTGAGATTGTGCTGTTTCCTGAAGACCGATCCAGGGTGCTGGCAGGGGCGACAGTCTCTGTGAGTGTCGTTGAGGGGGACAGTAACAAACCGGTACCCTGTCGGCTGACGATTGTTGACCCAGCGGGAACGCTGGTGGCGACGTCGGCGGAGTCGAATGCGGAACAGGCGGTACGGACCGGTGTGATTTATACCAGTACGGGGAAGGCGAAGTTCCAGCTGCCGGCGGGCACGTATACGATCTATGCCGGCCGCGGATTTGAATATGGTGTGGCAAAGCAGAAAATCAAACTCAAGGCGGGGGAAACAAAGCAGGTCAACCTCAAGATCGACCGCGAAGTCGATACGAGCGGCTATGTCAGCTGTGATACGCACATCCATACGTTTACCCATTCCGGGCATGGCGACTGTTCGATGGAAGAGCGGATGATTACGCTGGCGGGTGAGCAGATCGAGTTTCCCATCGCCACTGATCATAACAAGCAGATCAACTACGATCCGCTGGCCCGCAAGCTGCACGTCAGGAAATATTTTACGCCGGTCATTGGCAATGAAGTGACGACGAAGCTGGGGCACTTCAATGTCTTCTCCGTACAGGAAGGGGGACCAATACCTGATTATAAGCTGATGAGCTGGGAGGCGATTTTCAAGAGCATCTATGGTACGCCGAACGTGAAGGCGGTGATCCTGAATCATGCCCGCGACATTCATTCCAATTACCGCCCCTTTGGGCCGCAGAACCATATTGGTCTGACGGGGGAAAGTCTGAAGAACTGGCAGTTGCGGGCGAATGCGATGGAGATCATCAACTCGGGAGCAACTCAGACCGATGTGCTGCAGCTGTATCGCGACTGGTTCGGCGAACTGAACCGGGGTGTGATGTTGACGCCCGTAGGGTGCAGCGATTCGCACGATGTGAGCCGGTATATCGTGGGGCAGTCGCGGACTTATATTCAGGCGGATGATCAGGATCCGGGGAAAATTGATGCCACCCGGACGATTCAGAATTTCGTTGATGGGAAAGTACTGTTGTCCTATGGGCTGTTCACGCGGATCAAGGTCAATGGCCGCTATGGTCCCGGGAACTGGTGCCTGCGTCGAAGGATATGGAAGTCTCGCTGACAGTCTCCGGTCCGGCGTGGGTGAGTGCGCAGCGAATCGACCTGTATGCGAACGGAGAGCTCATCCGCAGCGAAGAGATTACCTCAAAGCCGGGGGGAGGCGTACAGTGGCAGGAGACCTGGAAGCTGGAGCCGCGTTCCGAGGACTGTCACCTGGTGGCGATAGCGACGGGGCCGGGTGTGTCTGCCCCTTACTGGCCGATGGCGCAACCTTACCAGCCGGAATCTCCGGAATATAAGTCGCAGGTTGTAGGTTCGACCGGGGCGGTCTGGATTGACGCGGACGGCGACGGTCAGCGTACGCCGGCAGTCGTGTATGCCGAGCGACTGGTGAAACAGCAGGGAGAGAATTTGCCCGAGTTACTGAAGAGCCTGGCAAAATATGATCGGGCGGTGACTCTGCAGGCTGCGAGTTTGTTGCGGCAGCGTGGCATTTCTCCCTTTGATCCAGAGTTGACTGCAGCGCTCAGACAGGCAGCGGAACCGGTGCAGCTGGGCTTTGCCCTGTATGGTGCTGCCTGGCGGAAGAGTCAGATCGCGCTTCAAAGCAACTAGTGTTTGTCTGACTGCAGGGCCGACAGGGGCGTGCGCACGAAGAAGACGCCGGGGCCATCCGGCTGCTTTGGATCGAGGTCATAAAAAAGCGTCCCCAGCGTCTGGTCGTCGATCTGCACGGTGCGGGGCCAGCCCCGACCTTTGATGGGACGCTCCGGGTTATAAATGATGACTGAGTTCGCGGTGTCCCAGGATTTTCCCTCATCATGAGAGAGCGTCAGTTCGTAAGCCCATTCGTCATCGCGGCCAACGCCGTACAGAATGGAAGTAAGCACAACGTCATCCGATTTCAGAACATTCAGGTCGTAGCCCGCAACACCGAAATAGGGGAGGTTATGCATTGCCTGCCAGCTTTGACCCTGATCGGTCGAGCGGAGGCCGTAAACCATCTGGCCCGGCTTGCCGACCGGTACGGGGGCTTCGCTTTGTGGAGCACCACTGATGAGGGTACCTGTCGCGGTTCTGATCAGGGGGACCATGCCATGGTTTCGTCCGTCGCCGAAGGGAGTGACGGAATTGGTAGTCCGGTCGTAGATCACGGTTCGATCATAGAAGGGGCAGACCCAGTGGTTGATGTCGAGTTCGAGGATCGGATGACGCAGGCAGGTGTAGTTGGTATGGTCCTCCAGAGGAATTTCGGTGACGGGGGACCAGGTGACGCCATGATCGCGTGAGGTGCAGAACTGAGGCACCCGCCAGCGGCGTTTACCATCGATGCGATAGCAGGACCAGTGCAGGACGATTTCGCCACTGCGGAGAGTGGTCAGAGAACCGGGATAGATGGAGCAGTCTTTAATGACAGGGATCGGTCGACTCGTAGACCAGGTCACCCCTCCATCGGTCGAGCGGGAGAGGAGCAGTTCTTTTCCCCCGCCGCCATCTTCGTTATAGACGGCAAGCAGATCCCCGTTCGCAGCCCGGCAGAGGGCAGGGTGGACGTGTCCTCCTTTGACTGAGCCGACGCGGATGGGAGCAGACGGAGTCGCTTTTTCCGCCCGGGTGGTCGTGAGACCGAGGGACAACAGGAGCAGGCCAGGTAGCAGATAGAGACTCAAAACAGGGATCAAAGAGCGTTGAACCATTCGAATCGGGCCTCCCGGAAGTGGTAGAGGAAATCTCAAAAAAAAACGATTGAGCTACGATCCTGTTTACCCGCTCCGGTGTCAGAGATCAACAGAGAGGCTCATTTGACCGAAAGTGAGACAGGATCGTGTGTTTCGCAGCCTGTTGCTTTGACACTCATTGGAGTCTCCAGTAAGCTATCAGCCACCCGGTTCACAGGTATGCATTGGCCGATTTCAGGTTTGATGTCCCTGCTGAACTGCACGATCCAACCTAAGTCAGAAACCAAATACGGGGCCGTAGCTCAATCGGTTAGAGCAGCAAACTCATAATTTGTTGGTTACAGGTTCGAGTCCTGTCGGCCCTATTTCCCTCTTCCGTGTCCTTTCGCATGTCTTCGCAAGTCTCTGATTCGCTTTGAGATACATCATTTTCCTCATCATCGCCTTGCGGGCCTGATTTACTGTAAACGGTAGTGTACTGCAGCGCATTTCGCAGCGCCTTCTCAAAGTCGGATTCCCTTACCTGCAAATAACTTTGCATCGCTACTGCAGGTGAATTCCCCAGCCATGCAACCACTGTTTGGATAGGAAACTGCTCAATCAGCTCTGTTTCCCGGCTGGATCGTAGATTCTGGAAGGGCTTAGGCCACGGCTTGAGCCCGGCCCGTTTAATGATCTTGTGAAACGTCGTCCGCAGGTTTTCGCTCCTGATCCGGTGCTTGGCAATCACATATTCTGAGGGCTTCTCTTGTGAAGCGAAGAAACATTGATCAAGGTACGGTCTGAGTTCCGGGAAGATCGGCACAACGCGCCCCTCTTTCCCCTCGTATCGTTCCGTCTTGGGGCTTCTGACATAAAATCGTTCCCGTTCCCAGTTGATGTCCTCCCAGCGAAGAGAAAACGTCTCTGAGGGCGTTCTGAGGCCACCATAGCGGGCCAGTGCTATGATCAGTTTCCATTCTGCATCAGGGCAGGATTTGAGAACCGTTTCAGTATCCGCAGGAGAGAGGAAAAAATGTCGTTCCCTGGTCGGAACCAAGGCAGACGGGAGACACTTGAACGGATTTTTAATCAGCAGCTCTTTATCGATTCCATAGTTGAACATCGTTTTGGCGATGCCTGAGAGCTTCCGTATCGAGTTTTCTGCCAGACCTCGACCAACCAAGTAAGCCCGCCATTCCTTAGCCTCTCCTGCGTTCAGGGCCTTCAATGGCTTGTCTTTCCCGAAATGGTCAGTCAGGTGTTTTTTGACGACTTTGTATTTTGCCACGGTCCGCGGTTTCACGTCTCCCGTCCGCAGCTTAATAAAACCGTCTATCAATTCTCCCAAAGTGGCAGATTCCCGCGCTTTGATCAGACCGGCTTTTGTCAGCTTATTGATCATCACTTTATCGAGACTGGTCAACCAATGAGCGGTAACGTCATCCAGGGCATGTCCAGTGATCTTGGACGATACCAGACACTCAACGCGTACCCGGATTGCTTCTGCTGTTTTCATGGAAACCTTGCCGACTCGCATGGTTCGCCTCTGTGAATCAGCATCATAAAATTGAATGATTTTGCATCCGTTGGGATGCTTCGAAATACTTGCCATAAACGATACTCGCTCCTTTCAGGGCTCATTGTGTTCTGTTCTCTGTTGCATCTCAGCAAAAACAGGACGCTGAGACGGTTTGAGATACAGCCAGTTTGATTATTTACGTATTTAATATCTCGGAAATTGCTGGTTGATGGGATTACCTGATTGTTTATTCAATGCGGACCAGCTGAGGCTGTGAACGTTGAAACGGTCCGGACTGATCAGAGAATCTGCCGGAAGTCGCTGTATTATTCAGGATCCGGAGACAGGCAAGATTGAAAATACAGGATAACGAACATCCAGGGGAAATGGAAAACATGCTGAAATGGAGACCGGATTTCCTGATTCCCTCGCGCGCGACGTAAATAGATCTTTCCCGAGAGAGAAAAGAGAGTCGCACAATGTCCCCCCAAGCCCCCCGGAATGTTAATCGAAATCCAGACATGATCAATCAATTCTTTCCTATTTAACAGGTTTGGTGCACAAAGTGGCCTTCCCCTGTAACAACTATATGTTTGGGTTTGACTCGCTCCAGTGTCGTTACGCTTCACTGGTAATTCACTGACTGTTTAAATGACTGTTTCAGATTGCGTGAGCAGGTTTTACTGATCGGTTTTGATTTTTGTTACATGCGGACCGGGACGTAGGCCACGTTGCAGGATCATCTACCTGCCCGTTCCCCGGACTAACTCGTTTAACGAGACCAAATCTTTGCCTACTCACCTTCACGCCCTGAGTCGTTTCTACAATCACCAACTGAGGTTTAAAAGTTGTGTCATTGACCGTATGACTATCGTTTCCAACATTCAGTACGATCTGGAGTTGCTTTAAAATCGCGGCGTGCAAAGTTCTCCAAAAACATAACGCCGTCACTAAAAAGTGAAGTTCAGTCAGATACTTTCCTCGTTTAAATATTGCAAACGTTAACTGATCGGTTCAGTTCTGGCTCATCTGTTCCTGGATAAAGCGATCCAGTTCAGATCGGGCATACCGGACTGCTGTTCCAATCTTGACGCATCGGAGCTTTCCGTCTTTGCGTAACTGCCAGACGGAACGCTCACAGCAACCAAGCAGGCGAGCTGCTTCTTTTTCAGTGATCAATACAGGTGATTCCTGAGTTGTCGTTTTCATTTCGATATCCTTTGCCAAATATTGCTTTTCTGAACTAAAGTGTCCGAGCCTGTGCCCGCACATGCCACGTTACAGGGGCCTGATTTTTGGGAGATAAATGGCGACGTCAAGACTTTTTCTTTGGGATCACACTGAAACGTTCAATCAGTATGATTTCCAGGTACTGCTGCGACTGTGAGCAGATCAATTCGAAACGACTCATTCACCTCCAATGTCAAACTCCAGAAAACCTGCTCTTTCAAGTGAAATCAGGCTGATTGTGGTGTCTGACTACGCGTTTGATAACAATCACCCAAATGCGGTAAATGCGAATTTGGCTCAGAAAGGCGATTTTTTCAAAAACGGGTTGAGATTGTTCTACTGGTGGTTTTGTACATATTGGTACAGGGCTCTGGCATCGATCAGAGGGGAGTGGATGCCTGGTTCAGAGTGCGCAGCAGGACTCTGAATTCAAGAAATGAAAGAATCGGGAGAGCTTCCCTGTGAGGGAGTGGATCAGGAAACGGGCTGGCTTCTATTCCGCTGCCATCGCTTCAAAGTCCAGTTTTGGCAGATCGTTGACGATATCGACCGTTTGCAGGCTGACGTTGATCACGCTCAGCAGCAGATCCAGGATATACCGCGGTTTCCCGACTTCCTCTGCCCAGTCGTTGGGATCGTTTTTGATTCCGCTGTTCTTATCGGTTTTCACCTGATAGCGTTCCATGATCCACTCAATGGCGCTCTTGCCGTTCACAACGTATTCATACGCCTTTTCAGGAATGCCTGTAATGCTGATCTGGCTGTTGTAAATGATGGTGTCTTTCTGGCCTTTCTTGGGGAAACGCATTTTCTCCACTCGAAAATTTTCAGTTTCACAACCAGAGATATCAACTCCCGGATAAGGCTCTATTGATTCATAGTTGATATGCAAGTCAGCCAGTTCCCGTCCCGCTTTGCTGAACTTCCAGAATGATTTGGGCTCATCCACCAATGGAATACGGGGTAACATCTTTTTCAGATCACTGGAGAACTGAGTACGGTAATCGGGACTGTGGAGCAGACCATAGACATAATAGAAAATGTCTTCTTTGGTTACTTTTTTACCGTAAATCTCTCGGGCTCTTGTATGAATAAAATCGGTGATTCCATCCCTTTGGAAATGGCTAGATTCACTTTCCGAGTCGAACAGAGTCTTGGCAATTTTTTCTTTTTGATCGAAGTAGTACAACGGGAAACATTGAGATTTTCCGATCAACTCAAGATCAGGAAGAGTATCAGTTATGATGACGGAAAAATCTTTTGTTACTCCAACTCCAGAGGCACAAATCAGTAAATTATCAGTTGCTTTTGAAGGGAAGACTTTAGGCAATTGATATGGGCGGTGATTCAATTCGTTCTGTCTGTAAACAAGCTGTTTACAAAATGGTCTGTACAATGCAAATCTAATGTTATCGGTGCTGTACTCTAGTTTTTGTCCAGCTTCAAATCTTGACACAAGACTACTTGACCATTTAATTATTTTATCGTTTCTTTCGATTACCTTTTCTGCCGATTTCGCACCTGATGTTTCCAACAGGTGATTATATTTTGAGACAAGGTTATAGATGTTTTCTTCAAGAGTAATTCTTGAGAAATTGTAAACCCAAGCATCTCGATTGGTTTGTAAGCCATTTGTGTTTGTTGTGAAAAATGAAGTAGAAGCACGTTGAAATTTTTTCTCTGGCGCTAATTCAAAATAAGTTAAGAATAGATTACTCCGCTGCCGGATCCAGTCAGCTTGATCATTGGGGATGATCTTTTTCCATTTTATATCAGGACTGTTGATCGAATTAAATTTCGAGATCAAATTTAACTTCTCATCACGTGTCAGATAATCACCAATATCGTGATAATGAATTACAGCTTTTTCCTCTTTGTATTTTGGGTTCTTTACCAAAAGTGTGATTGAGATTGTTGTACGCGTCCCCTGACCAAAGACGTTATCTTTTTCTTTCCGTCTTAACTCTCCTTGAGTCCGTGCATTGCCTCTGAGATTTAACACGTAAATCGAAGAGAACTCTTTTTCCAGGCACTTACGAAATCCATCTTGCGCGTTTCCATCAATCCATGATCCATTAGAGACAAAGCAGATTATCCCGCCATTGTCTTTATCTAAACGATCAGAAGACCAGCGAAAGGCTTTTATAAATGAGTCATAAAGAGAGTTTTTATTGGTAGCATTGGTTTCTTTGGCATATGTGTTGGAAATTCGGCTGTCCAGTTTTTCATAATGCTGATTCTGAGCATTATCATTGCCAGATCTTTGACCAACAGAATAAGGTGGGTTCCCCATAATCACCCGAATTGGAGCTTTCTTCTGAGCTACAACGCGTTTTGAGTTGTGAGGGAATATCTCGGAAATCAGCTGGCTGCTTGCGTCTGTTTCACCAAGCTGGAATGTATCTGTTAAACAAATCCCCTCGAATGTTTTATAAGATTCCCCCTCAGACAACAGGTCATGATAGGCGTTCTCAATATTGACTGCTGCGATGTAATAAGCCAGCAGAACAATTTCGTTTGCGTGCAATTCCTTTTCGTATTTCCGTTCCAGATCTTTCTGAGTAATCAGACCACTCTGCAGCAGTCGCGTGATAAACGTGCCGGTTCCTGTAAACGGGTCGAGAATATGAATGTTTTCATCGGAAACAGACCGGCCAAACTCTTTCTTGAGAACGTCATTCACCGAATGAATGATGAAGTCCACAACCTCGACCGGGGTATAAACGATGCCCAGTTTTTCAACCATCTTGGGAAAGGCGGTTTTGAAGAACTTATCATACAGTTCAATGATAATCCGCTGTTTCCCTTCGGCATTGTCAATGCCTTCCGCGCGGGATCGGACCGACTGATAAAACTTGTCTAAAACTTTGGTGTCTTTGGCGATTGCCTGCCCTTCCAGCAAATCCAGCATCTTTTGCATCGATACCGAAATCGGGTTGTTCTGAACAAAGGAGTAACCCTCAAACAGAGCCTCAAAGACTGGCTTCGTAATAATGTGCTGAGCCAGCATTTCAATGGCTTCCTGCTGGTTGATTGATGGATTGATATTTTCCTGCAGTCCGGAAAGGAAATCCTCAAACACCTGTTTGTGCTTCCCCTCTTCCTGGCTGAGTTTCGTAATCCGCTCAATCTGACGCTCAACGATTACGGCAACATCCTTTGCCCACTGTTCCCAGTATTTACGATCACCAACCTTATTTACCATCCGGGCATAGACAACGCTCTGCAGTTCTTCAAACTGGAACGCCAGCTGTTTTTTGAGATCTGCGTTGCTCTCTGTGGGGACTGCTTCCCCGTCTGAATCGGTGTCGGGACGTCCCACAATGATCTGATCCGGACGTTTTTTGTTGAGCTCGATCTTATTGATTGTGGCGTTGAAACGGTCATCATGAGCCCGTAACGCGTTCAGAACGGACCAGACGACCTGATACCGCTTGTTATCGTCCAGGGCCTTAGAGGCTTCCACATCGGCAGGAACGACTACCGGAATGATGATGTATCCGTATTTTTTACCGGGAGAGGTACGCATCACGCGCCCCACTGATTGCACAACGTCTACCTGAGAGTTACGAGCAGAGAGAAACATCACCGCATCCAGGGAGGGGACGTCCACTCCCTCACTGAGACATCTCACATTGGTTAAAACCCGGCATTCGTTGGAATCGGCTTCACTGGATTTGAGCCAGCTCATAAGCTCGTCACGTTCCGGCGCGGACATACTGCCGTCAATGTGCTGAGAGGCAACCTCAACCATCTGTTTCCGTTTTTCACTGGAAAGGGAATCCAGATAGATATCTGTGGTATCGTTAAATGTTTTGGTGATCTTTTTTGAAATCTTGATGTTCTGACAGAACGCAACGGCCCGTTTCATCGGTTCGGGATCGCTGCTTTTCAGAATCCCCTCATCACCCAAAATCTGCTTGGAGAGCGCGTTAATACAGCCGATCAGTTTTGATGCGTCATCGGCGTTAATCTCGCTCTCTGGATTGGCTACCATTTTTTGAACGGCTGCAGGCATATCACTTTCATTGAGTGTCAGAATCAAAACTTTGTAATCACTCAACAAGTTGTTTTCGACTGCTTCACCAAAGCCGATCCGGTAGATCTCCTCTCCATAGATTTCAGGATCATCCATCGAACAGAGAATAACATCATCTTTTGCCGCCTTGGCTTTTGAATCATCGCTGTAAAGGCGGGGAGTGGCTGTCATATAAAGCCGTTTTCTGGCCTGTATGAAATCATTCTGATGTACTTTGATAAATGCCGATGAATCATCCTCTGAGAGTGCAACGCCTGTTGTTCTGTGGGCTTCATCGCAGATGATCAGGTCAAAGATTCCCACTGATTTGTCAGTCTTGTGCAGCTGTTGCTGAGCTTTGGAAATGACATCAATTGATTGATACGTTGAGAATACAACGGTCATTCCCGCGGGCGCTGTTTCCTGGATTGCCTGGAATTGCTGAACAATGTGTTTCACGTTCGTTGATGCCGGTACAGCCAGATCTACTACACTGACATTGCTCGAATCGTCCCCCTTAGACCGTTTCTTGGTAATCTTTGGGTCTGAGCAGATACAGATAGCGTTGATCGGTTCCTGAGCCTGTGCAGACCACTCACGCAACGTCTGACCGAGCAGGGCAATAGAGGGGACCAGAAACAGGATTAATCCTTTCCCGTCTGTCTCGTTTTCGGCAACCTTGAGAGAGGTAAAGGTTTTCCCGGTTCCACAAGCCATGATCAGCTTGCCCCGGTCCGCCGTCTGGAATGCGTTATGAGTCTCTTCAACGGCGGTTTTCTGGTGGCGTTTGAGGGGATATTTCTTGGTTCGGGCAGAATCGCCTGTAATGCCTTTTTCCAGCTTTCCCCAGTCAACGGGGGCCTGTTCCAGATCATACAGACTGATTCGGGAGACCGGGGGAGACTGATTCTTGATAGTCTCTTCTGCGTTGCTTCCCCATTTGTTGGTGGTCGAGATCCAGAGCCGATGGGCAAACTTGGTTGTTTTAATCTCTTCACTGCTGAATTGACGTCCGGAAGTCGAGAGGAAGGAATCGACCTCTTTTTTATCGATGGTGGCGCTTTCCTCGTAACATTTGCACTGGATCGCCCAGAAATCCCCCTCATGAGTCAACGCTACCAGATCGATACCCGTATCTTTGCCGCCGAAATCCTTACGCGCGGGAAACTCATTCCAGAGCCAGACGTTTTTGAACTTGGGGGCATAGATGGGATCAGATAACAGATAGGCCTGCATCAGCCTTTCAAAACGGTCTCCTTTGTCTCGCTCTGAAAATGCAATCTTCCGGTATTTATCAATCACCTGATGAAATTTCATATTTCACTTTCCGGGGGCTGGCTGGTCTGTTCTGTTGCCGTCTTGGATCAGAACTTTGGTAGACTGGCTGAATTGAATAAAAAAGCAGTAGACAAATGAGAATCGTCATTCTAGCGTATGATAACTGCTCTGCAATATCCACGTGAGAGCAAATTGAGGGAGGATAGGATCCAGGCTGGAGAGGGGGGAGAAATGGCGAATCTCACGATAGAGCAAATCCTTAACGTCCTGTTTTGGGCATTCGTGGCACTTGTCACGCTCGTGGTTCTGATTGTCTGGGGGAGCAGGGAAGCGAAACGGAAAAAGGAGCTCAGACGACAGGAAGCCGAAAGAATTGCCGATCTGCCTCCTGAATTACAACAGCTTCACATTTCTGCGAATCAGCAGGCGCAACAATTCGAGTTCAGTTTTGTCCTATTTATTATCATCTGCATTTTTACTGCTGCATTGATTTATTTTTTGAACTGGGGGGCTGCATCATGATTCGCCCTGTCGCATCCACTCACAAAGAGGCATCAGAGAGAGCTGAACTCGTCAGACAGGCTGAGGAAGCCCTGAAAGCAGCTGAGAGACAGACTCTCAAGGATAACCTCGCTTATGGCTTATTCGTCCTGATAGCGACGTCTGGAGCCATTCTCATAGGGAAACTGATTGCGGTAATCGTTCAAAGCCTGGTCTGATGCAGAACAGGCAAGCCGTTTGAGATATGAGAGGATGATTCAAGGGAAAGAAAAAACGTGGCAAACCTGCTTTAACGGTCTGATTTCTCAGCCTGCAGAGCTTACCACGTTGATTCTTGAAAATTCCCAACTGCAGCGCATTTCGCAGCGCGTCAGAATTGTTTTTGCTTTAACTATTGAATATCAATGTCGTTGGGCAGAACGCTTTGAGTCCTGTCGGCCCTATTTTTTCTCGCTTTCTGGTGAGAAGGTTGTGTCTCTAAAATTTCGTGAATCAGGAGCCTGTCCATTGGGCACTCGTGAGACTGGAGAGTGAGATGTATTTTCTGGCAGTTGTGATTCCACCCCTCGCCGTCCTGCTGGCGGGGAAGCCTTTCCAGTTCATCTTGAACATCATTCTGACGCTGCTGTTCTGGCTGCCGGGAATGATTCATGCCATCATGGTGGTCAATGAATATAAAGCAGACCAGCGAAACCGACTGCTGGTCGAGGCGATGTCGGCAGATAAGAAGAAAGAGTGAGGCTGGCAACGACTCACCTCCGGTTCTCAAACCTGTGCAATAATCTTGACGATCTGGTGTGAGTCGACAGTGTTTTCAACGGCTTGCTTTCAGCGAACAGCAGATAATTCCCTCCATATCGATGGCTGTTGCAGCATTCTCCCTGCAGTGTTTTACCGCATATTTCAGTCGATCATGCAACGCACATCCTAACTGTTCTAACATGATCAAAATGTCTTAAAAGTTGCGGACGGCTTTTTCATTCTCAAGACCGATATAACCTGACCGTCACCTCCGTTCCCCTGCGGGATTCCAGTTTCTCAGCTCTGATTTTTTTGAGTGACACTGTACGTGGGCTAAGTTCATTGCGTGTATGGAAGCTGCCCGCTGCTCGGAACGGGGGACAGTTTCTGCTGACTCAAATTGAGGTATTTCCCGCACGAAACTGCGATCAGGGACGAAGGCTCAACCGCCAGAGCAGAGTGAAGCGGAGAGAAGATGCAAGGGCCGATAATTCATGTCAGATGTGATCGAGCTGAATGAGATTGATGCATTACTGGAATATCACCAGGACTGGACGCGTCTGTTGTCAGTCACGCCGGGTGGTTCATTTTATCGTTCGCCGGAATGGCTGCGGGACTACTGGACCCACTTCGCCGATTGCGAATGTACTCAAACTGAGTCATCAGGTGGCCGGCTGGTTTCGTGACCGGTTCTCCAGTGGAGAAGCTCCGGATCCCGAATTTCAGGACAATCCGTCCCTGCCCACTCCGGGTAAGCAGGAAGCCCTGGCAGGGATTCCCTCTGAAAGTGTGAAGAGTGGATCAAAGGCCTGAGACGTCAAGTCGTCTCATTGTCAGAGTAGATTATTCTGGCTTCTCTTTGGTGTTCTCTTCGGATTTCAGTTTCTCGCTGAACTTGCTGCGAAACTTTTCCAGTTTGGGGCGGATCACGAACTGGCAGTACTGCTGGTTGGGATTCAGTTTGAAATAGTCCTGATGGTAGTCTTCGGCGGGATAGAATTTCTGGAACTCGGTGATTTCAGTGACGATGGGACTTTTGAACTGTCCTGATTCATCGAGTTGTTTCTTGTAAGCGGTCGCTTCTTCTTTCTGCTTCTCATTGTGATAGAAGACAGCGGAGCGATACTGCGTTCCCACGTCTGCTCCCTGGCGGTTGAGCGTGGTCGGGTCGTGTGTTTCCCAGAAGACTTTGAGGATGTCTGTGAAGGGGATCACTTCAGGATCAAAGGTGACCTGAATGACCTCTGCGTGACCGGTGGTGCCGGTACAGACGGCTTTGTAAGTCGGGTTGGGGACCGCGCCTCCCGAGTAGCCGGAGACGGCAGACTTGACCCCTTTGAGTTCGCGGAAAACCGCCTCGGTACACCAGAAGCAGCCTGAGCCGAGGGTGACGACTTCCAGACCGTCTGCAGCTTCGTGGGCGACCATTTTTACTTCCGATTCGGGCTGTTCTTCGGAGATCGCTACGGGGCGGTCTTCTTTGGAGATGGAATTTTCACAGGCGGTGAGCAGTGTGAAGAGGGTAGCAATCGATAAGACAACCAGTGCCAGCTGAGGCAGTTGTGAAAACGTCATTGGAGTAAAATCCCTTTACGAAAGTGCTTGAATGAAAGCAGTCTGTCATATTCTAAGCGACTGAATTCATTTTAGGCAATCCGACCGGGCAGGGACAGGGTGAAACTTTCTTCAGACGCAGGGGGAGAAAATGGTGAGTGAAGGCGATAAATCTTTATGGAACAGGAGTAGTCATCTTTTGCAGGCTGACTACAACGGAAAAAAGTTGTTATGATGAGATCAATAGCAGGAAAGACAAGCCCTCGGTTCAGCAGCGACCGATGAGTGATTTGCCAACCAGACAGTAGAGACAGCCTGAATGAATAATGAATATGACGCGATTCTGGTAGTTTCCTTCGGGGGGCCGGAAGGGCCTGACGATGTGATTCCCTTTCTGGAAAATGTGCTCAGGGGCAAGAATGTCCCCCGGGAGCGGATGCTGGAAGTCGCGGAGCATTACCAGCAGTTCGGTGGAGTGAGTCCGATCAACGGGCAGAATCGGGCCCTGATCGCGGCACTTGAACAGGAACTGGCTGCGAACGGGCCGCAACTCCCCATCTACTGGGGAAACCGGAACTGGCATCCCCTGCTGACGGATACGCTGGCGCAGATGAAACAGGATGGCATTCAGCGGGCCCTGGGCTTTTTCACCTCGGCATTCAGCTCGTATTCGGGTTGTCGCCAGTACCGGGAAGACATCCAGCAGGCTCAGGAAGCGGTTGGAGCTGGGGCTCCCGAAGTCGATAAGCTGCGGATGTTCTTTAATCATCCCGGATTTATCGAGGCTACCCTTGATCGCGCCCGGGAAGCACTGGCCGAGATCCCGGAAGAACGCCGAGAGCAGGCGACAATTCTGTTTTCCGCTCACAGTATCCCCCTGGCGATGGCCGCGGGCTGTCGCTACGAAACCCAACTGAAGGACGCTGCTCAGCTGGTGAGTGAACGATTGGGAACGCACCCCTGGCATCTGGTATACCAGAGCCGCAGTGGTCCGCCTCATCAACCCTGGCTGGAACCCGATATCTGTGATTTTATCACCGAACTGGGGCAGCAGGGAGAGGTTCAGGATGTCGTCATTATTCCGATCGGCTTCGTTTCCGACCACATGGAGGTGCTGTTCGATCTGGACACAGAGGCGAAACAGGTCGGCAGTGAAGTCGGCATCAATGTCGCCCGGGCAAAAACAGTGGGAGTCCATCCCCGCTTTATCACCATGATTCGAGAATTGATCGAGGAACGCATCGCTGGCACTGCTGATCGTCCCGCCCTGGGACCATTGGGGCCGAACCATGATGTCTGTCCGGTGGACTGTTGTCTCAGGGTTACCGAAATCAAACGGTGATCTGAGACAAGAAGTGATGTAGAGTCACCATTCTCTAGAGATGTGTACAGAAGATTTTTGAATTCCGGCAGCATCCATGCCGGACTAAGCTTGTCAAAGCTTCATTAGTGAGAAATACTTAACAAATGTAAGTTTTGAGTAAGAGCGCCCACCCTGCCCAAGTCTATTTTAGACATCCTGCCAGGCAGACTCACTTACCGATTTATCAATCCAGTTGTTATTGAACTGTCTTGTCCTACCGAGTTACAGGAGTTGGAATGTCTGCGTCTACCAAGCGAGGATTTACCCTCATTGAGTTGTTGGTTGTGATTGCTATTATTGCGATCCTTATCGCACTGCTGTTGCCTGCTGTGCAACAGGCACGTGAAGCGGCCCGCCGGTCGACCTGTAAGAATAATCTGAAGCAGATCGGTATCGCACTGCACAACTATCACGATACGCATCGCCTGTTTCCTTACGGTCATATGGAAGTCAGGCCCGGAAACTATAATTCATCTGCTCCTTACGGCACTTATCACTGGCGTGATACCTGGGCACATCAGATTCTGCCCTTTGTAGACCAGGCCCCGTTATACAATAAGTACTCCGCCAATACGGCAAGCCACGTGCATCTGGTCACGGACCCGGAAATTTATAAAGCCGTAGTTCCAGTCTACCTGTGTCCCTCGGATCCTTCTACTCCGGGAAATGCCGATTCTTTGGGGCGTTCGCAGGGGAGTTATATCGGTTGCGCAGGTAATGAGGCGACGACAACGGGGGCCAACCTGAATGGAGTATTCGCTGATAACTCGAATACTAAGATTCGTGACCTGAAGGATGGCTCTTCGAATACGATTATGGTTTCGGAGATCATCATTCGCGGAAACACCGCTTCGACTACCTACTGGGGTTGCCCGGGCTGTTACGGAATCGGTGGTGCTCATGGTGAAATGACTTTCACAACCCGCGAGACCCCCAATACACCGGTTGCCGACCAGAACTATGCCTGTAAGTCAACCACCTTCCCGCTTTCGCCTTGCGTCGTGAATACTGGGACCAAGTATAACTTTGCCCGCAGCTATCATGTGGGGGCGTGCATGCTCTGCTGGCCGATGGTGCCGTGCGGTTCATCTCTTCCAACATTGACCGCGGGACCTTCCAGAACCTCGGAAATAAAAAGGATGGTCAGGTATTAGGCGAGTTTTAAGCTCTTTAACTCTGAACATTCACTGACAATCGCGACAAAAAAAAAACAGCACCGCCGGCGAAATGCCTGCGGTGCTGTTTGTCATTTGAATGAGGCTTTCGCCTCAGTCTTCAGACTGTTTTAGAGTACACGCACGTTTTCAGCGCGTGGTCCCTTGGGGCCCTGTCCAATATTGAACGAGACCTTTTGACCTTCTGAGAGCTCATCATAATTGGTGTCTGACAGTGAAGAGCTGTGAAAGAAAACATCTTTCCCTGTGCCGTCTTCAATGAAGCCAAAGCCTTTGTCTGTGAGTCGTTTGATGGTTCCTTCTGACATGATATTCATCCAGTACTTTTAAAAAATGTTACAATCCGGGAGAGGTGAAACATTCGCGTCCCCAGATTGCAAGAGTGTTCGAGTTGATTCAGGCTGTCGTCGTCTAGTCGACGGGCCTGGAGTTATTCTGAATCATTCAGGAATTCAGATTCGTTATCCGGTGGGAGAACCGGAGAACTTAACGGACCACTTTGCTTCAATTGATTCCGGCGTACCCGTTTGGCTTCTGCTTTCGCTTTTTTTCTGCTTCTCGTTGACGCTTGGCATAAGTGTTCCTGTTTTTAGCGATAATGAATCTCCTTGAAATTGAAAATGAAACGCCGCACCTGCAAGAGGCAAGTGACTAACTTGATTGACTGGCACGCGGCTTCAGGCGACGCCATTTTGTGCGTTTAGGTTCCTGTTGTAGTTTACTCGCGGCTGTCTTCGCTGTTTTCTTGCGTCGAAAGCGGTTTCGCGAAGTCGTTTCTGTTCCTTCCACAGTGTGTCCGTTTTTACCATTGCTCCGCTGTCGGGGCGTAGGGTCTGGCAGGGCATCAGCTTTATTCTTCTGAGCACGAGGAGCCCGGTGTTCTTTGGAGACGGGAACTTTGTGGCCGATCAGTTTTTCGATGGCCCGCAGTTCGCCTCGTTCGTTATCACTGCAGAAGGAGATGGCGATTCCCTCTGCCCCTGCGCGTCCGGTGCGGCCGATGCGATGCACGTAGGCTTCCGGTTCAACCGGTAGATCGAAGTTGATCACGTGAGTGATGCCTTCGATATCGATGCCACGGGCCGCGACATCGGTAGCAACGAGCACCTGGATTTTGCGGCTGCGGAAAGCCTCGAGTGCCTGCTGGCGGGCCGACTGTGATTTATTGCCATGGATGGCAGATGAGCGGATGCCGATTTGCGTGAGACGTTTTGACAGCATGTTGGCAGTACGCTTGGTTCGCATGAAGACCAGGGCTCGATCCACAGCGGAGTCGGCCAGGATATTTTGCAGCAGAGACTGCTTTCCATTCCGTTCCACGTAGATCAGTTGTTGCTGGATTTTTTTGACACTGGTCTTTTGAGGAGTGACATTCACACTGACTGGATTTTTCAGCAGGCGTTGAGCCAACTCCTTAATTTTGGGAGCCAGGGTGGCTGAGAAGAACAGTGACTGACGTTTTTCAGGCAGTTGACTGATAATCTTCTTCAGGTCCGGCAGAAAGCCCATGTCGAGCATGCGGTCGGCTTCGTCCAGGACGAAAAGTTCCAGCTGGTCCAGATGGATTTCTCCCTGGTTCATTAAGTCCAGCAGACGTCCTGGCGTAGCGACTACGATGTGAGCGCCACGACTCAGGCCTTTGACCTGGTTTTTCTGGCTGACACCACCATAAATCAGCAGGTGGCGCAGTTTGAGGTGTCTGCCGTATGCGGCAAAACTGTCACCGATCTGAATGGCCAGCTCCCGGGTGGGGGCCAGTACCAGAGCCTGTGGACGATAGGGCTTGGCTTTGCGATTCTCTTTTCCCAGATGATTGAGTATGGGTAAGGCCAGAGCGGCTGTTTTTCCCGTTCCTGTCTGCGCACATCCCAGAATATCGTGTCCTTCGAGTGCGGAGGGAATGGTTTGCGCCTGGATAGGCGTCGGGGTTTCATAATTTTCTTCGACCAGTGCTCTTTGGACTGGGGCGATCAATTCAATCTCTTTGAATGTTTTCAATGGTTTTCCTTAGGGAAATGTTGCAGGCCCGTCGGTGTGTTGTGCAAGTGAATCTGTGGTTGGCAGTATTCATTCAAGGGCAGGGCCTGTTTTAGTCTAATGTTAGACCGAATGTATTTTAAAGGGGCTGCAGGTGATGTTCCGTGGGAGGAGATCAGCTGAACCGGTCGGCGACAGTGCAAATCGACGGGACTTGCTGGAGAGCGGAGGAAAATACCTGGCTCTTCCAGTTTCGCTCAGGTTAGGCGGGTTGGGACCAGCGGTACCAAAAGCAAACGTCGCTTCTGTGGGAACTCCGGACAAACAAGAAAATCACGGAATTCAATGCGTCCACAACGACGCGGCAGCTTTCGACAGCGGTCAACACAACCGAGGTTGGCAGCAGGAGTGTGCGACGAATAAGCTCGCACAGTAAAGAGGGTTACGAGAGGTTCCAGCTCTGTATTAAGACCCTCACAGGTCAGAAAACGAATCTATTTCTGTAGATCGTTACTCGCTTTGTTCTGACCAGGGTGACATGGTTGTTCCCTCAGTTCATTCGAGAGAAGCACCTTGAAGTCACGCAGAAGTATACCCTGTCTGGATCTCTTTGCCTAGAGGGATTCTTGAAAATCCCAGAATCAAGTAAAACTAAATGCGTGGGGAAACAGGCAAGTTGACACCGAATATACCGATCAGTCAATCGCTTTTGCCTGCTGATCCTGTTCGCCGGGCAGAACCGGCGGTCTGCTGAAAGGTGTCTTCCACATGCCGAGCAGAGTCTGCCACTGGGGCGCATCATAGTGGGGTAAGCCGAAGTCGATGGTCTTCAGGTCCAGACGCATGCGGTAGGTGCGGGCCAGTCGATCCCAGAGGGAGAAGATCGTGGAATAATTCGAGTTTGTTTCCTGCGGCAGTCGCGAGTGATGAATTTTGTGCATGTCCGGAGAGACAAACAGCCAGCGGTAGAAACGGTCTGCCCGACCCAGCGAGATGTTTGCATGATGCAGTTGCGTGGAGAGGAAAACCAGAATGCCATATAGAACGAGTTGCCAGGATTGCAGGCCCAGCAGTGGAATCAACAGCAGACGCAGGAGAGTGGAAATTCCCAGTTCACCCCAGTGGAAGCGGGTGGCAGTGGAGACGTCCATGTCAGGATCGCTGTGGTGCATGCGATGAAACCGCCAGAGAACCGGGATGCGGTGGTTCATCCAGTGCCAGCAGAACATCCAGGCATCCAGGAGCAGAATGGCGCACAAGGTCTGCCAGAATAGAGAGAGTGGCACCTGGTGCAGCAGCCCCCATTGATGCTGCAGCGTCCAGGCGGAGGTTGCCTCTACGATCGAGCCAAACAGCAGTCCGAGCAGCAGGGAATTCAATACTGCCAGGGAGAGGTTGTAAAAGGCGTGCCGATAACGGCTCTCTCCCCGGAATGGTTTGAAGGCAGCCCAGCTTTCCCAGCTCCAGAGCAATGCCAGCAGCACAATCGGGGTGCTGAAATAGAACAGGGAGAGTAGTTCGGACGCTGAGAAGTTGGCAAGCATGAGGGCTGAGGTTCATTTCTGAATGACGGCCGGATCTGAACCGGGGCGTGCAGACCAGCCCCGCTGGTGGTCTACTCCCTCTATTTTCTCAGTAAGAACCAGTAGAGACAAGGGACTTCTTATTGCTCGTGATAGTTCGCCTGGATTTTTGCCTGTTGCTGAAGTGTTCTCACCAGGGATACCTGTTGCTGACGTGGTAGCTGTAACTGTTGACAGAGTGCCAGTAGATCATCCAGACGAGTGGCGCCGCCTCGGGAGTCCCGAGAAATCTCCAGCATCAGGTCCGGAAACTGAAGTCGTGCCGGTTGCAGGAGGACCGTACCGCGTGTTTCGATACGAGCTGATCCCGTATCAATGATGACTTCCGGCCGCTGGTCAGCACTGTTGGGGGACTGCTGGGGGATCTCGACATTCAACAACTGTGTTGCCAGCTGCTGAGCATAGTTGGGATTCGCATCAGGCAGTGAGATCATGACGAGTCCGGAGGACTGCAGCATGGCTTTCGAGGTATTGACCATATTGGCAGCCAGGAAGCGATTGATCTGTTGCACAACCAGCCGACCGGTCTGGGGATCATACAGCGAAGCATTCAGGAAGAATTTCAGATGCGGAATGCCCTGTCCGGTAACCAGACGGGGAGCGATGGCTGAACGGATCTGGGCTCCATTTTCAATTAATCCCTGTGCCTGGTTCCGGCTGCGATCGGTACGGACCGGACCGACAATCAGCGCATCGACCTTTTTCTGATTTGAACCCTCTACGGCGACCGCTGTCGGCAGCAGGTAGCCGCCGGTTAAATTGACTTCCGGCTGGTTCGCGTTGACATAACATTCCACCTCTTGTCCGGGCTGGACGCCCTGGCTGGGGATGTAA
Organism: Gimesia benthica; assembly: GCF_009720525.1. Taxonomy (NCBI): domain Bacteria; kingdom Pseudomonadati; phylum Planctomycetota; class Planctomycetia; order Planctomycetales; family Planctomycetaceae; genus Gimesia; species Gimesia benthica. Next base: position 2,098,033 of record NZ_CP043930.1, on the reverse strand, counting down.
ACCGTGATGGAGACATTGGCGATATTGCCAGCCTGCAGGGGGGATTTAATATCCTGCAGGTTAATCTTCATCGCAGCAATCGATGATTTTAAAGCCCGGATGGCTTCGGGGGGAATGTTCTGATCGCCGGTTCCATTCAATCCGACCACGAGTCCGGCGCCTGTGAGCTTAATGATTTCTGCTGGCTGGAATTCTCCCATCTGGCCCAGTTTGATTACTGGTGTGGCGGCGCTGGTTTCGGGAGGGGGAAGTTCAGCCGGCAAGTCCAGGGCAACCAGGTTTTGACTTAAGACGGTTGAGGAGAACAGCAGATTTGCATGTTGCGGGACGACCTGAATTTTCTGATGGAGTCTGCCGCTCTGGAGTGGTTTTCCCTGGGTTTTCAGAGTGACGCCACGATAGCTGGCAATGATCTGTGTGGGAGTGTCTTTTTGAATGAGTACTGCGGAATCCATTGGTGGCGTCTGTTGCCCCGGTTGCGCAAAGGCAGCAGAGACGGCATTGGTGGTGGCAGGGCCTGTCATCGCGACCTGCTGGACAGTCTTGATATGGGCCTGCGCCGGTTTCTGGGAATTACTATTCTGGACGACCTGCTGGACCAGATCGGCGTCGAGCTTCAAGAGTTCTTCAAGTAGCCGGGTGCGCTGTTCTCGTGTGGTCTGGGTCAGCATCAGAATATTCAGGCCGGGGAAGATTTCCTGGTTCGACTCCGAGGCTCCGGGGAGTTGGTCCTCGGTCGGCGCTGCTTTCGCCTGAGCTGTTGCGAGAGGCGCAGGTGGGGCGACAGCTTGTTTGTCGCTGTCTATGTCGGGGAGTTCGCCGGCTGGAAAATCGAGGTTCAGGTCAGGGAAGGGCGCTGGTTCGGAGAGCGTTGCTTCCAGTTCCAATTCACTGGCGACCTGTTCCGCCGAGTCATCAGAACCCAGGAAACCCTGAATGGTCTGTGAAAGGAAAAACATACCGACTGCGAACAGTGCGATTCCTGAGAGTACGGAGAATTTTAAATAGCGCATAGTTTCCCTCAGCCGAGGTTAGACAGGCTTAGTGATAGGAGTGGAATATGTGCAAAACTGCAAGAATTGAGAGAGGAGCGGGGACCTTATGGGAAAACCAGATCTGAGTCAAGATGGGAAGCCTGGATGAGAGGAATTCCATTTTGCGGGTTTCTTTCATTACGGAATCTGTACAGTGCCCGGCTCTGAAATATGTGATTTCACTAATGGGAAAATGAGATGAATCGCCCCCGCGATGACAGGGCAGCTATATTGGAATTGACCCTGATAGACGTGTAATCGTACTATTCCCACATTTCACAAGTGGCAGGGAAAAAGATGCCGGAATCAAAACGGCCTAAGTATTTATTGATATTGATTTTACTGATATCCGCCCTGATAAGGTGCGGGCTGGCGGTTTACGTTCAGCGCCAATTAGATCAACAACCTGAACGAACATACGTGATCGAAGGGGATGCAGACGGTTACTGGAGACTGGCACAAACGATCGTGCATGGCGAGGAGTATTCGATTTATACCCCTCCGCGACGTGTACTGCGGATGCCCGGGTTTCCGCTGGTTCTGGCCGGTGCGATGTCTGTCGCAGGCGAAGATCATTTTCGCGTGCGGTTGTTCCTGGCGCTGACCGGAGTGGTTGCCTGTTATCTCGTTTATTTACTGGGAAAAGAACTCACCAATGAAACAACAGGACTCATCGCCGCCGGGCTGACAGCAGTCTCTCCGGTCATGGCCGGGTTCAGTGTTTTGTTTTTAAGCGAAACGGTCTTCGCAGTTACGATGCTGTTTTCGCTGTGGGTACTGGTCAAATTAGGAAACGTGAAATGGGGAGACCATGATCGTTTGCAGGGCTGTCTCTGGTCTGCGCTGGCGGGAGTTTCCCTGGCAGCGGCTTTTTATGTCCGACCAGGCTGGCTGTTAACTCTGCCGATCATCGTGGCCCTGATGATCTGGAGAGCGAAAGGGCAACGGGCCCGTGCCCTGGAACGGGCCGCCATATTGATACTGGGTTTTACTGTGATGCTGGTGCCCTGGGTGTACCGTAACTATCAGGTCACGGGACACTTTGTGCTGACATCACTCTGGTCGGGACCCAGCCTGTACGATGGTTTAAATCCACAGGCGACCGGTGACAGTGATATGACTTTTTTCGATCGAGATCGAGTGATGCTGAAAATGAGTGAGTACGAAATGAATCGGTACTACACACAACAGGCAGTGGAATATGCGCGTCAGCATCCCGGTCATGTGATTCAACTGATGGGAGCCAAGCTGCTGCGTTACTGGAAACCGTGGCCCAACGCATCACAGTTTCGTTCATGGTGGATGATGGCTGCTGTCTCAGTGGTCTTTCTGCCGGTGTTACTGCTGGCTGGCTACGGTATCTGGATATCGCGCCAGCAGGGGCTGTTGTTACTGATAACGTTAGGACCGATTCTGTATTTTTCTCTGATTCACATGGTGTTTGTCAGTTCGCTGCGGTATCGGCTGCCGGCGGAATACAGTCTGTATATCCTGTCTGCCATCGGGGTGACAGCCCTGGTTGGGGACAGATTAAACAAGGAGAAAATCAAATCATGATCCGCGAGGATCTGATCCGGTTTTGAAGTGTCATGGTTGTTCGTAAAACCTTTCAATGGTGTCTGCTGATCCTGATCTCGCTGGTAATTACCGGCGGGAGCTACGGGTACTATCTGTGGATGCGCAGTGACGACATGATCAAAGCCGGGATCCTCGAGAAAATCGAGAACCACGTGCCGGGACTGATGATTGATATCGACCGGGCTCAGTTTGATTTTCGTCGACGGGTGCGGATCGAAGGTTGCCGGATACAGACGGTTAATCATCAGGATACGATCATTGACCTGCCCGAAGTGGTCGTGACCTTGAACCAGGAAAAAATGGCCCGGCATCAACTGATTGATGTGCAGAAGATTGTGCTCAATCGTCCGCAGCTGGTACTGGTGCGTATGGCGGACGGGACCTGGAACTGGGAAGGCCTGCCGGAACCGATCAAGAGTGACAACCCGCTGCCCGAGTTGATCATTGAGCGGGGAAGTCTGTCACTCAAGTTTGAACACGGGCCACAGAATGTTCCCACAGTCATCACATTGCAGAACCTGGACCTGCGTCTGATTCCTTCCGGCGCGAGCCGCTATGAAATCGAGGGCCATACTTCGATTCCCCAGGCGGGGAAACTGGAGATTGCCGGTTACTGGGATCTGGATTCGAAACTGGGTTCGGTCTCCGGAAAGTGGAGTCAGCTGGAATTTGGTCCAGACCTGGTAAGGTTGGCGACCGGGATTTCTCCAGAGCTGGAATCACGACTGAAGAAAGCTTTTCCGTCATTGCAGCTGCAGCCCAATCAGTCGACGGGGATGTACGATCTGGGAATCAGCGCGCAGATGGATATCCAGTTCAGCCTGTCCCGTTTGCGCAGAGAAGAGGCGCCGCAGTTTCAGGTGCTCACGCATTTGCGCGAGGGCAAATTCAAGCATCCGCTGCTCCCGTTTCCTTTACGTAATATTGTGGGTAAAGTCCTGATTGATAACGAGAGTCTGCAGGTTCAGAATTTACAGGCTCACAACGGAGAAACCAGCTTTGCCCTCGGGGAGACTATTACTTCCGCAAGCGATTTTCGCAGGCGGGGGTTCCTTTGAATCAGAGTACGTTCTCCTTTCAGACACGTCAGCTTCCCTTGGATGAACGTTTGCGGAGCCGCCTGTCAGGAGGGCTGGCCCGAACCTACGACACCCTGCGTCCCAGCGGGAACGTTAACCTGGATGTCGATCTGAGTTATCCAGGAAACGGGAAGTGGCGCATACAGAACCTGAAGGTTACCGTCCATGATGGTGCGATCGTCCCGGTGCATTTTCCGTATCGAGTCGATCACATCAAGGGAGAGTTATGGCAGGAAGAACCGGATATTCTCAATCTGGATTTCAGTGGTATCGCCGGCGATCGTCCCGTGACTGCCAAGGGGAAAGTGCAGCATCCCGGCCCGGCATCGAAAATGGATATTGATGTGATATCCTATGGCGTTCCCATTGATGCTTCGCTGCAGGCAGCCTGCCCTGATGGAATCAAGACTGTTTTAGATGAACTGGAACTGCAGGGGAAACTCAATGCCCATGTCAAGCTGACGCGGGCGCCGGCTCTGAATCAGCCGATACAGGTGGATCTGCGGGCCAAAATGGAAGAGGGTGGGGCGCTCCAGTATCGGATGTTTCCGTATCGCGTGACCGATCTGAAAGGCGAGGTTTCTTATTCCAGTAATACCGGTCGAGTTTACTTTTCACAGTTACAGGGGAGGCACGGCAATGCACAACTCTCTGCTCAGGGAACTTACGACCGTTTTGACAGTGATGGGAAGCTGAAGCTGAAGGTCGCTGCACAGAATGCGACCTGTGATTCCAATCTGCGTCTGGCGCTGCCTGATTCGCTGCAGAAGCTGTGGGGAGATCTGTCTCCGACCGGTAAGCTGAATTTGACGACCGATATATCCTGGCAACGGGGACTGCCGGCACAGATCAGCATTCCCCAGGCAAAATGGTGGAATGGTAGTCTGAATCTCAAAGACTTCCCCTATCCGATCGACAACCTCAATGCGCAATGGAGTTACGAAGTTGATCCTGGGACCGGCAATAGCGTTGTGGTTATGAAGTCGATCTCCGGAAAGCATGATGAAACCAGGATTGGGATCGGAGATGCGTTTGCCGAGATTACGCCGCAGGGGGACTGGCGTTTCAAGATGGAGAATATGAACATCGATGATATCTCCGCAGATCGGTCTTTTCAGTCTGCTCTGCCGGAAGCGATGGGGTCTGCACTGAATACCCTGAATATCCAACGACCGATTTCGGCGAGTGGCTGGATCGAGTTTCGTGGTTCGCAGCAGCAGGGGACTGCGGTGACCGCTGCCTGGGGGATGGATACTTATCTGGCTGAGAACAGTGTGACAGCGGGTGTCGATATAACGAAGGTTTACGGCAAGGTTCATTCGAAGGGGACCTGGGACGGAACTCATCTGCAACTGACGGGTGACCTGGATCTCGATTCGGCTTTCATCCTGGGCTATCATCTGACCGAGATCAAAGGGCCGTTCGAAATTAACGATACCCAACTGACTGTGGGATCACGCCAGATCCGCCGCGAGCAGATGCAGTCGGTCAGTCTGCCCCAGATCAATGCCAAGCAACCGATTACTGCCAAGGCGATCCGTGGTGTGATTACCTGTATGGGGGACATTGAGCTGACTGCAGTGCCGACTTACAACATGCAGATTGAACTGAATCGGGGATTGCTGGAAGAGTACGCGGCCCGTTATATGCCGGGGCAATCTCAGCTGCGGGGCGTTATGAACGGCTGGATCCAGCTTTGGGGACGCGGTTCCAATAAGTCCGACCTGAAAGGGCAGGGACAGTTACAGATCAGTCCGGCGGCCATTTATGAGCTGCCGCCGATTGCCCAGATCTTCAAAGTGGTGCGTCTGGCACAACCCGACAAGACGGCCTTTGATTCCGCGTTTTGTGACTTTACCGTTTCGAACCAGACGTTTCATCTGAAGTACATCGAGTTAAAAGGGAATGCGATCAGCCTTTACGGCCAGGCGGGAGAAGCTCATTTCGATGGTCGACTGAAAGTCGATCTGTTTTCTCAGCTGACCCGCAGGCAACTGCCTCTACCGGCGATTACCCAGTTGATCGGGCATGCCACCAGTGGCTGGATCCGGGTGGAACTGCGGGGCACGACATCGAATCCGATTGTGGATATCAAGTCGAACCCGCTGCTCGATGGCTCTCTGAAGACGTTCCTGAATAATGTCATGCGGGGTGGGCCGACGAATAATAATAACGCGACTAATCGCTGGCCCCGAGCGTCTCAGGGCGGTGTCGGTTCGATCCGGCAAAATTTCCCCTTGCCGTTCGCTCAATAGTTTCGCTTTGATTATCTGCGGTCCGAACGATTCCAGCGTTTTTTAGCTTCCTCTTCGAGCTCTTCTGCTTTCTGCCTGGAACGTTTCTTCCACTGATTCAAAATCAGGGTCAGAAGAATCAGTAGTGCGAGATAGATTCCCAGGATTTTGAACAGCCAGATGAACAGGTCGGCGGCAATCTCGTTCATGGACAGGGAAAACTCATTAATCTGGTTCAGCGACTGGCTCAACAGTGACCTGGTGCAGGGGAGTGGGTAAAGTGCTCTTTACCTACTCTAGTTCGGTCATCGCGCTGATTTCAAGTTGTTTTCCCGAAAGCGAAAAGCCGAAGTAGGACAAAAGGTCAGGGATGGGGGCTGTGCCATTCGTATCGGTTAGATTGACGCAGACAGTCACCTTCATTTCGCTACGCGGCGGTGGCGATGAGCCATCATATGGTTCTGGACCGACCGGAGAACAGGGAATAGACGAATTGCCTATCGTCGACGTAAGCGTACCAATTCCAGTCCCACTTCCAAATTGTATAGCTACAAATACATCTCCTTGATTGGGGGCGGCAGGGCTTGCTGACACATCGAGTGTCAATGAATTGATGGCCATATATTCCTGAATCAGGTTGCCAATATCCCCAGTAGTAGCCCCCACCTGAGCTGCTTTCCGGGAACCCTCAATTGCAGCTGCTGTGATAGATTGTTGCAGGATCACATAAAAACCGAATTCTATGATCGCCAGCGATAGCATCAATATTATCGGGAAGGCCAGAATGAATTCCAGCAGAACGGAACCAGAACGCTGTGTGTGAACACACGATCCTGCAAATCGTTTTGACTGGGCTCTGGTCAGAGCTGGAGGCCTTTTGCGAATCATTCGACGTGTTTCTCATTCTTTAGAGTGTTAACTAACGGAGACATTCGCTTAGCATCTGCTAAGTTTTGTTATCATGTTTCCAGTCAACATGTTTTAGGTCAGTGTCAACTCATTACAAAATGAGCTCAATTTAGTTGTCTTGCCTCGGTTATCAGTTAATTCAACCTGGAAAAGAGACACTGACTGTCTAGGGAACGCAAATTGCTTGCCAAACTACTATTGTGACATAAAGAAATTTTACTGTCAGACTCCTTTTTCAAACAGAAATACAGCGGTGTTTTACTGTGCAAAAACACATAAATAAATCAGGTGCCCCGAGGGGAAATCGATCCGGGGCTGTGGTATTGGAGCTTATCCTGACAGCACCAGCGTTCTTGATCATCATGCTGGCAATTGTTGAATTTTCGCTCGTTTACACGGCAATTGAACAAACGGCATACGCCAGTCGTACTGCAGCGAAAATTGCTTCTGAAACGAATTCTGGTTCCCTGGATACCTTGGTCAGTTCCGGCGATTTGAAGAGCCGCGTTGACAGATATTTGCAGGTCGGGGGACTTCCACTTGGAAGCTGCCGCGTGATACTTCAATATAATGTCTTGACTGGGGGAGTGGTTGAAGATGACAGGGATCCGGATCCGGCAGTGGCAGGCTGCGATTGTGGACCTCCTAGTTCGACATTACCTTCGGTAACAGGAGCGTCTGCTACTGATTCAGTGCGTACGACAGTCTGTGTCAAGCTGGATGGCAATATCCCTGATTTTCTCTCTGGTCTGGGGTTTTCTATTCAGGATTATGTGGTGGAAGAATCCACCACGTACATTTACGAACTTTGATTGTGGCAAACTCTTACGAAACTGTGCCTTCAATTTTTAATAACACGAGAAACTGATTTATATTTCCCATGCAAACACTTCACACAAAACAACAACTGCATCAGAATCGACGAGGGATTGCCATCCTCTGGCTAATTCTCTGGGGGGGGATGTTTCTGACGTTTTTCTGTGTTGTACTGGAGATTTCAACTCTGTGGCAGGCGCATGTTGAATTCAAAAACTCGATGGATGCAGCTGCGCTGGCTGCTGTCAAAGACTGGGGGGTGAGTGGCGTTGGTCCAACTAACATACCCAGGAATGTTGGGGTTGCCTACACGCAAGCAAATCCCATTCTTGGCACGACATTCACGCCGCAAACTAATTTAGGTACTGTGACGCCAGCGAACCCCAATGCGAACGACACGAACAACGGAAATTTTGTATTTGGTGCCATCAATGGTGTCACGGCCCCGATTACATTTAACGGAAATGCAGAAGTCAGCTGTGCCGCCGGTGATGTTACCATCAGGATTACAGATAACAGCGCTGATGGTGGCGTTTATGCCGATTCGATCTACGTGAGTTTTAATGAGGGATCGAATCTTGCCATCGATTCCATTAAATTTATCCTTCCAGATAAGGTTAAGGGGCCGGCAAGTGCCTTTGCTTACTTTGATTCCTCTGACCCACCTCAGGTGTTAACACCATCGAATGCTGATATTACTCTAACCGGTTGGGATCTGAACGGTCTGGATACGGAACCCTCTTCCCATGGACCTGCTCCCGACTATCTGAACCGCATCTGGAGTGACCCAAACAACAATGGTGATATCTTTTTTACATTTGAAGATCAGCTGGAAGCTCCTGAAAAATGGAAATCAGTCCGGATCAATTTTAACGGCAATTCCTTTATCGAAACTGACTTCTTTCATTTTGGAGTCTCCACGAATCAGTTAGGCCCCTCTGGATATCCTTCTCCTTATCCAGGTAATGTGGGAGAGGCATTTGGATACTACGGGGTTACGGTAGAGGTTGAATTCCGCAATACAATAACTAATCAGACATCAACGGGCTTCGGTGTATTTGTTGATGATCCAGGAACCAGTTCCTCAGAGGTACATCTAACAGGTGGAGGAGGGGGCTTTCCCGCGGTCGTGGCCCAAGCGACTGTACCCGTGCAGGGCTTCTGTACATCGCTGTTTGGAGTCAGCTTCTTCAATGTGTCTGCTTCATCCGTTGCCTATTATGACTGCAGCACTAACCGCACCCACCTTGTCGATATCACAAACTTTATCTTTCCCGTTCCCTGAGTTTCTGAGCTTACATTCTGTCAGGTGGCTGACAATACCTGGGACTCTGTTTCAGGTTGCCAGATAATTTAATATCAACTCGAAGACGTTTGGTGTGTATTTGAACTTTCTTCCGGTTCTTCAACCTGATCGATGGTAAAGCACATCATCGCTTCCTTTCCAACTGAAATCTGGTGGACGACTTTCCCTGTCTGAATTCTTTCCTGTCTGCAATAATTACGTTCAAAATGCAGGTCTGCTGGAAGGAATCTGGAATAATCTCAGATGGCTGTTCCGCGTTGAGTGAATAAAGATGCAGGCATAAACAAAGCAGACTGCATGCACAGTCTGCTTATATTTATTTCTGTTGCTTGCCGTGATATTAGAACCGCTGCTTGCCGTCGCCGGGGGCTGGTTGCTTCCTGGCTGGTTTGCCACTCGGTTTCCAAAGTGGATCAGAGCTATGAGCTGAATCCATCATGGCTTCCAGCTTCTTGACGAGTTCCGGGTGTTTGGCAGCCAGATCAGTGCCTTCGCCCAGGTCTTCTTCGAGGTTGAACAGTTGAGTTTTGCCTTTGAAGATGGGCATGCGAACGGCTTTCCATTCGCCGTAGCGGACTGCCTGCTTACCACCCCGTTCGTAGAATTCCCAGTACAGGAAGTCGTGTTCTTTCTGTTGGTCAGGTTTGCCTTCCAGGGTGGGGGCAATACTCACGCTGTCCAGGCCCTCAGGGCAGGGGACGTCGGCCAGGTCGGCCGCGGTGGCCATCAGGTCGCCGAAGTAGCCGATGTGGTCTGAAACGCTGCCTGCGGGCGTCGTACCGGGCCAGTAAGCGATGAATGGCACCCGAACTCCCCCCTCATACAGATCACGTTTCATGCCGCGGAGCGGTCCGTTGGCGTCGAAGAATTCCGGATCATTGCCCCCCTCGCGGTGGTGACCGTTATCAGAGGTGAAGATGACCAGCGTATTCTGGTCGATATTCAATGCCTTCAGTCGATCCAAGATCTGACCCACACCCGTGTCCATGCGGGTGATCATGGCTGCCTGACCTTTGTTCTGTTTGGTCCAGTCTTTCTCGTTATAGATGCCATAGTCGGGGACTTCCTGACCATCGCCGACTTTTCTGCCCGCTTCATTATTAGCATGCGGGATCGTGAGTGCGACGTAGAGAAAGAAGGGGTTTTGTGCGCTGCGGTCGATGAATCCCAGGGCTTCCTCCAGGATCAGGTCGTGGGAATAGTCCACTTTTTTCGTGGCCACGCCGCCCAGTCGGTCTTTGCCGGTCGGGCCTTTGGAAATGGTGCTCGGATCAACGACGTTTCGCAGGGCGACTTTCCTGTCATTCTTCCAGAGGAACTCGGGATAGTAGTTGTGGGCGTTGTGCTGGTTCAGATAGCCATAGAAAAAGTCAAAGCCCTGCTTGTTGGGAACTCCCGCTGTGCCTTCCTCACCGATGCCCCATTTCCCCGTCAGAGCCGTCGTGTAACCTGCTTTTTTCAGCAGTTCGGCGACTGTGAAGTCCTTGTCCTTCAGCGACTGGTTTTCCTTGACCCAGGTATTGCCACGCACACGGGTGTGTCCCATGTGCCGACCGGTCATCAGAACACAACGCGAAGGGGCACACACGGTACTTCCGGCATACATTTGGGTGAACTTCATCCCGTCAGCTGCCATCTGGTCGATGCGGGGCGTCTGGATCTTCTGCTGTCCGTAGCAGCCCAGATCGCCGTAGCCCAGATCATCGGCCATAATGAAGATGATGTTTGGCTTTTCAGGGGCGGCCGCGAAAGAACGGACCGGCGCGGAACTCAGAAAGCAGAGTGCAGCAGTGATGAGTAACAGGCGAGCGATTGTTTGCATAACTGGTTTCAATTCATGTTGAAGGTCTTAAATGATTGCGGGCAGCGATAACTTCTGCACTGACAATTCTGCCACGTTTGGCGTACGTATTCAATATTGAGGCCGGGAACCGGGAATTCCGGCCACTGAACAGAGGCTGTTTCGGCTTTTTTGTGATTTTTTCCAATCTCTGCGGTGTTTACTCGAATCAGGTCCTCTCGGAAATCGATAAAAGTCAGAGGAACAGCAGGGGCTGAGTACTATAATGCTCACAGATGTGCCTATCGTCGAACAGCAGTGGTATTGAAATCAGCGAGTGAGGAACTGGAAATATGTTACTGACGTGGTGGCGTAATCGTCGTCGTCGCAAGATTCTGGCCTCACCGATGCCTGAGCACTGGAAAACCTTTCTGGATCAGCATGTGTCGCAGTTGTCTCGACTTTCTCCCGAACAGCGAGAGCTGCACTATCAGCGTGTGCAGATTTTTATCCAGGAGAAGTACTGGGAGGGCTGCAACGGCTTCGAGATTACTGAAGAAGTGCAGTTACTGATTGCAGGCCAGGCCTGTCTGTTGACGGTTGGTTTTGCCAGCGACTGTTTTGATCGACTGGCGACAGTGCTGGTGTACCCTGATACCTATGTCGCGAAAGAGACAATGGTGAATTCAATTGGTGTCATGACGGAAGGCACTTCTTTCCGGCTGGGAGAAGCCTGGAATCAGGGGCCGATTGTTCTGTCCTGGGCGAACGTGCTTGAAGGGGCTGAGATCCCTGATGACGGCGAAAACGTCGTCTTTCATGAATTCGCCCACTACTATGATGCAATCGATCGTGAAATGAATGGCACCCCTCCTTTAAACAGTGAAGAAGCATACCAGCACTGGGGCGAGGTGATGACGCGGGAATATGACGACCTGGTGGATCAACTCAGGCACGGACATTCCCGCTTCATAAATCCCTACGCGGCCACCAATCCGGCCGAATTTTTTGCGGTCTGCTCCGAACACTTCTTTGAGCAACCCCTTCAGATGCAAGAGTACTCACCAGAATTATATGAAACGATGAAACTGTTCTATCGACAGGATCCCGCAGCCGCCGACCGTGGCTGAAATTCCGCCTGGAATTGTCGTGTTGTGTCTGGTGTACCACATTGTCGCTTTGGGACCCAGCGCCTGTATAAACCGCTCTCAACCGGCAGAATCTGCCGATGGGAAGGGCGTTGTTAAGATATAGGCTTTGATCCAGATAGGAATTCAAGAAGAGTCTAGGGATTCTTTGAGTTCTTTCATCTTGCTGCAATTGTTAGTCGATACTTGAGAGTAAGTCCTTCTCTTGAGCTGAAAAATCTGTTCAGTGGAGAGGGCATCGAATGGATTCACCTTCGAGCAACTTTCAGGTCAAAATAACCTTTGACGTTTTTTGTTTCTGCCCAGGGATGGTCTGAGTGTTTCTCACAATGGATCGTGAAAAATCACAATAGAATTTTGTGAGGTAATGGAATGCGAAACTCAACAACGTGGTCTCTGGTCATCCTTTCCGGAATGGCCACTCTCTTCTCAGCAGGATGTTCCCATACCGGTAAAATGGCGGGAATGAATCTTCCTCTGGAAGAATCACCACAAATGATAATGGCAAGAACGGCCGAGGAAAAAGGCCAGTTTGTCAAAGCAGAACAGACATATCGTGTCATGTTGCAGCGGAATCCTAAGAATGTAACCGCTTTGCACCGCATGGGCATTGTCAGCTCCAAAATGGGTAAGCACGACATGGCAACCCGTCATCTGATGGAAGCTGTAAAGATCCAGCCGGATAATTCCAAGCTGCTGACCGATCTGGGTTACGCCCTGTATCTGCAGAACGATCTGCCCGCTGCAGAAATCGCACTGGAAGAAGCGATCAAGCGTGATGGCAGTTCCAAGCGGTCATTCAATAACCTGAGCCTGGTTCTGGGGCATCAGGGACGGATGGATGAAGCCTACCAGGTTGCCCGGACTGTTCTGAGTGCAGAAGAAGCCCATGCCAATATTGGCTATATCTGCCTGCAGCGGGGAATGCTGGAAGACGCTTCACGGCACTATAGTCAGGCTCTGGAAATCAATCCTGAACTGGACTCTGTCAAAGAAGCGATTGTGCAGATCGCAGAACTGCAGAAAAAGCAGATGGAGCAGGCCGAACCACAGCCTGAGGTCATGGTGGCTGAGACAGCACCTGCAGCTGAAACTGTGGAAGCTGTCGTAACTGAAACCGCAGCTGCTCCCGAATCTGAGTTCCGGGTGATTACGGATTCCGACGTCGATGTCATCAATTCTGAGATGATCCCGGCCAGCGAAACTCCAGTTGCCCAGATTTCTGCTGTGCAGGAACTGCCGATTCAGGGATTTGAGCCTCCGCTCAACATCAGCAATGATGATTACATTCCCTCCGACGACGGGGCTTTCTTCGAAACTGTCGAAAGTGCTGAATCGGTAACAAACGTACGCAGTGCTGAGTAATTTATCAGCCCGACATCAAGTCAAATAAAAAAGCAGAGGTCTTCGGGCCTCTGCTTTTTTGCGTTTCATCAACCTGATTTGTAGAGTGAGTCCGTGGTGGAGCCTCCCTCTGCATCTGATAAGGGATTCCCTCAGGGCGCCTGTTGTGGTGTCGTGGTGATCTTGAACTGTGTCTGGCTCGCTTGGGACTCCTGTGGATCCAGTTTCTGGAACAACAGCTTGCGATCGAGTTCAGCACGCTCTTTCTTCTCCCCGGTTCGTTGCACGTAGGTTGGGGTTAACTGGAAGTGCTTCGGGGAAAACGCCTCATAATCGAACCACAGTACGGCGTTAATCTCAGACCCTCGCATATCCATGATCATGGTTGCCGGGTTTGATTCCTGGTCCAGATAGTAGCGTCCCTTTCTCCGCGGTCCACGGTTAATGCTGTAGACCGTACCATCCTTCTCAAAAATCATGTTGGGACCGCCAGAACTGTGCCAGCGCCCGACCAGAAACTCTTCATCTGATTGCTGACAGGCAGATAACAGGCTGATAGCTGCCAGTAGGATCCATGGTTTGAGTTGGTTGGTGTGCATCGATTTCCTCAACACTTTGTATTGCCGTGATTCATTAACGTCATTCCTATGCCTGTACTGAGTACAGTTGGAAGTGCTCAGTTCCGAGGCTGACTCCATTGTGTGCAGGTTGATTATGACAAGTAAAGAAGGGGGTGTGCAATATCTAAGTAAAAAGGATGAAATGTGGCGCATGGGTAGATATGTCGCAGATGGATAGGCTGAAATCCCTCAAAGTGGACAAATAGGTCTGTGTTGTGAAATGTGTGCGTTCAGGTAAAATTATTAAAATTGGAATAATAGGGGTTATTTTTGTGGAAATTTACTGATGGTTACGATACTGATGGTTAAGAATATTAAGATGGAACGTCTGCGCAAATTTTGAATAACAGGCGCAATTATGTGACTACAGAGACAGCGTGATTTGCATTTAGAGGCATTTGACTGCCTCAAATGAAAGTAATGTCTGCCCTATGGTTCACTGTTCGCAGGATACAAAGATACAAACGCACCCAACGATAAGCTGAAAAAAAACTTAATCACTCAGGAGTTTCCAGGATGCTGCTTACCAATTGGCTTACCACTTTGACCTCACGCATCAAAAAACGCCCCACTTTCCGCTCGCGTGACCGCCGTGCAATTCGACGTCGCTGGCAGACCGCCACTCAAAACCAGATTACCACAGCTGAAGTTCTGGAAGACCGCACGCTGTTGACGACATTCTTTGTCGATGATGACTACACCTCTGGATCAGATTTCAGCGGGACCGACACCGACCCCGGCACAGGTGGAGACCAGAACGCCGTATGGAATGTGACAGCATTCGCGACGATTCAAGATGCAGTCAACGCTGCAGCCGCCAGTGGGGACACGATTCAAGTCGCCGCGGGTACCTATAGCGGGCTGATCTCATTAAACAAGTCGGTCGATTTGCTCGGAGCTAATGCAGGTGTCGACCCGAATGGCATGGCCCGAGCAGCCGAAAGTATCATCGACCATGATGGTTTTTATGCGATTCAGCCGACTGCCGACGATATCACGATTGACGGTTTTTCCTTCGAAGGAAACGGCGGACGTGTGATCGATAGCTACGCAGGTGCGGATAACCTGACCATTGCCAACAACATTTTCAACAACACAAATATTCCGGGGGGCAAGGTGGCATCCAGTTGCAATCCGGTTCGTTTGATGATTTGACAGTCGAACAAAACCTATTTCAGTTCACGGGAGACGGAAATGCGCTGGTGGTCGGCGGAGGCGGTTCTTTCGAGAGAATGCACATTGTCGGAAACCACTTCGCTGGAACGACGGGGGGAATCTTCCAAAACGGTGGCACGATCAATGACGCTGTCGTCGAACAGAACGAGTTTACAGGCGGCGTCGGGATGAACATGGGCGATGCTGGTAATATTCAGATCCGAGAAAACCTTTTCGATGGGAATTTCTACACTGGTTTTCAGGTTGGAACAATTGATGGTGAAATCGTCGGCAACACATTTCAGAACATCGAAGCCTACCCTGGTTTCTTTGGGCAGGCATTCGAGCTCTGGGGAGGACAGTACGGCACGACTGTTTCAGCGAATGTGACAATCGAGAATAACGTGATCCACTACAATGATGTTGCCGGTGCTGCCGAGCCGACTCACGGGATCCGATTACGTACCCCCGATGGAGGATCGGGGATCGATGCATCCACAATTCACATCAACAACAACGCATTTCTCGATGGCGGCGTTCGCGGCGATGCCAAAGCGATTCGACATTTCGGTGACCAGACAACCGCTGTCGATGCGTCGGGAAACTGGTGGGGAACCACCAGCGAAAGTAGTATTGCAGCGTTAATGGAAGACGCAGATGGCGGCACACCACTCATGGTCGACTTCACATCGTTCCTCGACAACGGCACCGATACCGATGGCGTTACCGCAGGTTTTCAGGGCGATTTCTCCACGCTGAATGTGACTGCCTTAGGAGGTCAGACCGGTCCTGTCGGACGCATCCAGGAAGCTGTTGAGAAAGTTACTCCCGGCGGAACGATCAATATCAAAAGCGGCACCTATGCCGGAAATGTTGATGCGACTGCAACTGGTGTCGATAAATCTGTCACGCTGGCTCCTGGCAACAGCCCCGGCCAGGTCATTATCAACGGCGATTTTATTCTCAACGCCGATGACACACTCGACATCGAAGTCAATGGAGCAACCGCCGGATCTGGTTTTGATCAGTTCGTCGTGAGTGGGACCGTTGATCTCGGTGGCGCCGCTTTGAACCTGATCGACGGATATGATCCCGTCGATGGTGACGTATTCACGTTGATCCAGAACGATGGAGCCAGCTCTGTTACAGGTACATTCGCAGGACTCCCCGAAGGTTTTGAGTTCATCGACTTCCTGGGCAGTGGGCTGAGTGCCTATCTGACCTACGTCGGTGGTGACGGAGACGATGTTGTCATTCACATGGTCGATTCCACACCGGAAGTCGACCTGCCGACGAATGGTACTGACGATGAATATACGATCGAAATCGATGGCGGGAGCGTGGTCATTACCGAAGTCGGTTCCGGTAATATCATTTCTTCCATACCTCTGGCTTCACTGAATGGCCCCCTGGTGATCAACGGTGAAGACAATCAGGACGATACCCTGACGATCGACATGACCGGCATTGATCACACCACGCCGCTGCAAATCGAATTCAACGGTGGGGTCGGCGGATTTGATACTGTGGAACTGATCAATGGCAGCCTGACCTCAATGGAATACTTCTTTGTCAATAACAGCGACGGTAGTATTCAGCTCAATGGCTCGGGAATCGATTTCATTACATATACCGGCCTGGAGCCAATCTCGTCTACGATTAACGCAACTGACGTGACACTCAACTACGGCGGCACCAGCGAAACCATCACGGTGACCGACGCAGGGGGAGGTCAGACCACGGTTAACTCATCTGCCGGGGAAATCACGACCTTCAATAACCCCACAGGAACTCTGACGATTAACGCCGGCGGCGGTGATGATATCGTCAACGTCAACTCGCTGGACCCTGCCTTTGCTGCCAATATTATTATCAACGGTGAAGGCAACGACGATACCGTCAATCTGGCGGCAGCACTGACTCTGGGCAGTGGTAATACCACCATCAATGCCGAAGACGTCAATGTGAATGGTGCGGTCACCACAACCGGTGCTGTCGACATCAATGCCGGTGATACCATCGTCTTCGCGCTGGCGGGCAGTATTGCTGCAGGGGCCAGTAGCATCGACCTTGATGCTGTGAATAATGTTGAACTGGGGCAGGTTGCTACCAGCGGCGATGTGACCGTCACCTCGACAGCAGGGGCAATCAATGATGCGAATGTTGGTGCAATTAACATTACCGCGACCAATGCCATATTGACGGCCGGCATCGGAGCCGGTGCGGGTGATGCTCTGGAAACGGCTGTTTCGAACCTGGAAGCGAATATTGGTGCTGGTCTGGAATTAGAAAATACCGGCACACTGCAGATCGGTGGCATCGGCCCCGTGATCGGCTTGACAGTCGGCGGGGCTTCCGTCATTACCTCGACCGATACGATGACGGTGGCAGAAAATATCTCTGCCACAGGCGGCGCGCTGGAACTGGAAAACACCGGCGGGAACTTTATCCTGAATCCAGGTGTGACCATTTCCAACAATGCGGCTAATCAGATTGACATCGATTCCGCTGGCGCCGTGACCATGGCGGACGGAAGTCAGATCACCCACAGCAGCATCGGTCTGATTGATATCGACGCGGTGACCAATATTGCTCTGTCATCGATCTTCACCTTACTGGAAGTCCAGCTGACAACGACCACCGGCAGTATTACCGATAATACTGCTGCGGAAGGCACACTCATCAGTGCCGGTAGTGTTGCCTTGCGAGCTGCAACGGGGATCGGGGGCACTGGTGCTGCAGACATTGATTTGATTCTCAACACCCTGGCTGCCAATACGACCAGCGGTGATGTCTATCTGTCTGAACCCTCTCAAACCACGGTCACTACTGTGAATGGCCTGTCGGGGATTACAGCCGGCGGTAACATTGATCTGAATATTGGTGGCACCCTGGACATCAACCAGAAGATTGAAGCTACGGGAGCTGCATCCACGATTAACCTGGCCGCTGACGGTGACATCAATGTTACCAACAATGTGATCACCAATGGCGGCGCGATCGACCTGTTGGCCGATAATGATCTGACACTGGGAGCCTCTTCGCTGGTCGATACGACATCTTCCGCTGCGGTAACCCTGACGGCAAACGCAGATGGTCTAGGTGGCGGTGACTTCACACAAAATGAAGGTTCTCTTGTCGATGCTCATGGAGGGTTAATCGACGTGGACGCAAGTGGGAATGCCTTGATTGCTGATCTGCAGAGCGCGGGGGGATTGTTCAGATCCGATCCACGCAGGGGGCCATCCAGGATAATACGCTGGCTGAAGCACCGCTGATCACCGCCGCTCAGGCGGGGTTGTCTGCTCAGAATGGTGTGGGAGGATTGATTCTTCCTGCTGATATCTTTGAGACTCAAGTCAATACCCTGGCCGCGTTCACATTCAACAATGATGTCGCCATCAGTAATACTGGCGCCTTGGACATCAATGATGTGGTGGGTGTGGTGGGTGTGGCTTCCGTCAACGGTAAGGTTAATGTGACTGCCTCAAGCCCGCTTACGGTTTCCAGTGATGTGGTCGCTGGTGACAGCGTTGTCCTGACAGCCGCAGATTCGGCTGGAGCAGGTGATGACTTGACGGTAAATGCGGGAGCGAAGGTGCAGTCACTAGGGGCTGAAGTGGCCTTGCTGGCCGGAGATAATGTGAATGTCAGCCCGACTGCCAGTGTAATTTCGGATACTTCTTATATCTATATCTCCATAGACCACCTGGATGCGGATACGGGGACAGGGGGTGTGGCCAACCTCAATGGAACGTTGGATGCAGCCACAAACATCGATGTAACCGGGGCCTCGGATGATGACCAGGTCATCATCGACGGCAACGGCGGCGCGCTTAATGATGGCGGCACTGTCGATGGCATCTCGGGCCTGTTTACATTCTACGGTAATGCGGGTGCGGATGAACTGATCGTCGATGATTCCGGCGATAACACCGGCGATAATATTCTCATCCAGAATACAGGGGTAGGAGTTGGTTCGGTGATCGGTGCCGGTGCAGTTTCTCTCAGTTATGATGCCCTGGAAGATCTGACGCTGTATTCCGGAACTGACGCTGATGACATCACAGTCAATCCTAATGTACTGACGACGATTGACATTGTAGGCGGAGATCCAGCCGCGCCCACTTCACCCGGTGATACACTGACCTACCTGACCCCTCCGGGCGAATCTTCCACATTCACACCTTCTGGTTTAGATGGCGGTACCATTTCCGCAACCGGTGGATATCAGGATGTGACCTTTGATGAAATCGAAGGTCTGACCTTCGGCGGCAGCATTGTCGTTGATGGTACTGCCGGCGATGATACGCTGACGATTACCGCTCTGACTGCCAACTCGGGGACGTACCAGATCAACGGCGGTCCGGTCATCAATTTCAATGCCAACACAGATTTTACCTTCAACGGTCTGAACGGCGATGACACACTGATTATCAATAATCCTGCTGGCGGACTGTTTGACCCGGTGAATGGAATTACCTTCAACGGCGGAACCGGCGGTGAAACGCTCGGCGACACACTGCAGATTCTGGGCGGTACCGCCGCGACCGTCGAACATCAGTTTGTAGATAACCACAATGGTTCGGTCTTCTTTAATGGCGAAGGGACCGCCACGATTACCTACACCGGCCTGGAACCGATTGATGATACCATCACCGCCACCGATCGTATCTTTACCTTCACAGGTGCCGCTGAGACGATCACACTCTCAGATGACGGTGGTCCCGGGGATGGGCTTTCACTGATTGATTCTGACCTCGGCGAATCAGTAAACTTCGTGCATCCGCTTGCGACACTGACGATCAACACCGAACTGTCCGGCGGCAGTGGCTCTGATGCCATCAATATCGATCCCCTGGATTCGACTTTTACAGCCAATCTGACGGTCAATGCGGGTAACGATGATGTCATCAACACCGGAACGGTTGACATCGGAGCGGGAGCCCTGGATCTGACTGCCGGTCAGGTCTTCGTGAATGGCGCATTTACCACTACTGGTAGCGTGGATATTGATTCGACATTCGCTGATATTACCTTTGCTGCAGCTGGCTCGATTGATGCCGGTGCCAGTGATATCGATTTAACCGCCTTCTTCAATGTGGAATCGTTGAATGTGACCACAACCAGTGAAGTACGTGTGACGGCTACTAGCGGTGGCATCAATGACCTGACAGGAAATGCTCTGATCACAGCTGATCGGGCGGCGTTACGTGTCGGTGGTCCCGGCGGTATTACCGGAATTGACACAAACGTCAATACTCTGGCAACCAGCGTGGCCGGTGGTGCATTTACAATTGACAACACCGGAGCATTGGAAATTGGCACGGTCGATGGCCTGGCTGGTATTACAGCCGCGGCCAGCTCCATCTTCCTGACGACAACCGGCACGTTGTTGGTCAGTGACACAGTTACCGGGGGAGCCGTCGACCTGAGGTCGAATGATACGATGACGATTTCAGATAATGTCAGTGCCTCTACGGGAACCCTGAAGCTGCAAAACTTCGGTGGTGACTTTGTGTTGAACAGCCCCGCACAGATTTCCAACGCAGCTGCCTTTTTGATCGACATTGATTCTGCCGGCGCTGTAACTCTGGCAGACGGATCGCTTGTGACCAGTCTGGGTACCGGTCTGATCGACATTGATGCTGTCAACAATATCGCCCTGGCGAATGTGAATACCGGTGGTGAAGCGCAGATCACAACCTCCGCCGGTGCGATTACTGATAATACAGGTACCGAAGCGGCACTGATCACCGCTGACACAGTCGCGCTGCGGGCCGCGACCGGCATTGGTGCTGCGGGAGCAGGGGACATTGACCTGGCGGTTGGTACCATCGCCGCCGATACGACCACCGGTGATATCTACCTGCAGGAACCCTCTGCTGCCACAGTGGGGACCGTAGACGGACTGGCCGGGATCACAACTGCTGGTAACATTTCACTGGAAATCGGCGGGACCCTGAATGTCAATGATGCCATTGAAGCTACCGGCGCTGCTTCCACGATTCTGGTTGAAGGACAAGGTGATGTTAACGTCAGCAGCACCGTCCAGACCAACGGTGGTGCGATTGATCTGTTGGCTGACAACAGTCTGGTTCTGGGGCCGGCCTCCGTGGTGGATACCACCTCCGCGGCTGTAGTAACTTTGACTGCTGATGCCGACTCCCTCGGCGGTGGTGATTTTACGCAGTTCGAAGGATCGCTGGTTAATGCCCAGGGAGGTGATCTGGATGTTTCGTCTACCGGCTCGGCCAGCATTGCAGATCTACGAAGTGTGGGCGGAACGGTCAGTGTCACTTCTACCAGCGGTGGCATCATTGACAATACCGTTGCCGAAACCGCATTGATTACGGCTGATGAAGCTGCTTTGAGTGCCCTGGCTGGCATCGATGCCGGTGTGGGTGGAAATATTGAGACCGCGGTCGGTACCCTGGCTGCCTTCACAACCAATAACGATGTTGTGATCAGCAATACTGGTGCCTTGATCATCGGTGATGTGGCTCCCCTGTCGGGAGTCACTTCAACGAATGGTGTGGTGACGATTTCCGCATCCAGCCCGCTGACGGTCTCCAGCAATGTGACAGGTGCAGGTACCGTCTCCTTGACGGCCACTGATTCCGCTGTCGCCGGCGATGATCTCACGATTGACCCCGGTGTGACAGTCGAATCAACCGGCGCCGATGTGGTACTGACGGCCGGTGATGACTTCACCATGGATGCAACTTCCCAGATCAATGCCGCGACAACCATTGGCATTTTCGTCGATCCAAGTGTCGGCGATCCGGATGCCGTGGGGGGTACCGTTGATCTGGTTGGCGGTATTTCCGCCCCCGGGGGAACGACGGTGACCGGCGGTGATGACGATGACACGTTCAACATCCTGCCCAGCAGCACATCCACGATTGCTGTTGTAGGCGGAGATCCGACTCTACCGGCGGTTCCCGGGGACACGCTGAATATTGATCTCAGTGGTGTGACCGATCCCGCGCTGGTTCTGGGAGGAGCACCAGGTTCAGGCACGTTTAACTTCCTGGCCCCCGATACCGAACTGCCTGTCAGCTACAGCAGCATTGAGGATGTGAATACCCTGGCCGGTGCCTACCACCTGGTGCTGGACATGTTGTTCTCCGGGTTCGAAGATGCTTCCGACGACACGATCGACGTTGGTCTGGATGCCGGCGGTACCAATCTGCTGATCGACATCAATGGCAGCAACTTCTTCACCGGCGCTGATGCGGATATTCTCTCCTTCACCGTACTGGGGTCGGACGACGACGATACGTTGAACATCAACGAAACCGCGGGTGGCCTGCCGTTCTTCGCGACAGCCGCACCCGCAGGTATCCCCGGTTCCAACGGGGCACACCTGAACCTGGCTGCGGAAACGTTCCTGGAAGGTGAGTTCCCTCCTACTGACTACGACGTGAACGACATCACGATTCACTACGACGGTAAGAACGGCGCCGACGCGATCAATGTGAACTTCATCACCGATCACAACGCCGGTTACTTCTCGGATGTGATCGACGGTCTGGGCAGTGGTAACATTGGTGCCGCTGCTGTGGGTGACACCGACATCGACCTGGGACTCTCCTTTGCCAACATCGAAGGGGTCGGCCTTTCCGGTTCGGGAACTGGTGGTGGCTTGCGAGTCGACGCTTCTTCCACACCCGACACGACCGGCATCAACATCAACGATGCCGGCGGAGCCGGTGACGGCGTCTCCCAGATCACCGGTAACGGCGGTTTCACCGCTCTGTTGTTTGAGGACTTTACCGACCTGCAGGTCATTTCGGGAACCGGCGCTGAGCTGATCGATCTGATCGCCCTCGACTCCGCCACGACGCTCACCAATGTCGAGTTGGATGCCGACGACGTGTTTGCGGCTGACGATGTATCCAACGATACCATCCGTATCCGCAGCACACCCGCGGGTGTCACCAGCGTCAGCCTGCTGGGGGGCCTGGGCGACGATCTGTTCCAGATCTTCGATGCCGGAAGCACGGTGGACAACATCTTCGCGGCCCTGGATGTGGATGGTGAAGGCGGAAACGACACGCTGAATATCGTCGATAGCGGCGACGTCACCGGTGACACGTTCGAAGTCACCTCGACGACCGTGGACGGAATCTCCAGCTCTGCCGGCACTGATGTGACTTATGCCAACATCGACGATCTGAACATCACCGGCACCGACGGCGACGACACGATCAACGTCAACCTGGGACTGCAGGAAGATCTGGATACCGTCACGATCAACGGTGCAGGCGGTGATGACGACTTCAACCTGCAGAACAGCACACCAAGCCTCGTCAACACCGTACTCAACGGGCAGGCCGGCAACGATGAATTCTTCTTCGACAGCAACTATGTGCTGCGGGGCTTCATCAACGGGGGTGGGGACATCGACACCATCGACTACACCACTTACTCGAACGCCGTGCATGTGCAGCTGGCCGGCCTGGGCAGCCTGGACGGATTCCAGGGCTATGAGCTCAACGGCAGCATCCTGGGCACCGGCGGTGGCGGAACCGGCTTCGACAACATCAACGATCTGGTCGGTTCAGCCAACAGCGACACGCTGGAAGGCCCGAACCTGAATAACTACTGGGGCGTGACTTCGACCGATGAAGGCTTCATTATCGCCGAACGCAACAACCTGGCCAGCGGCCGACCGACGATTGCCGGCGATGCGATTGCGACTCCACCCGAAGAGCGTCTGGACTTCACCGACTTCCAGAACCTGATCGGGGGAACCCAGGACGACCGCTTCGACCTCAGCGACGGAGCCGGTCTGACCGGCACCCTGGACGGGGACACCGGTAACGACAGCCTGGACTACCGGGACTATACCACAGGGGTGACCGTCGATCTGTTCGCCGGCACCGCTACAAACATCAACGGCGGCCTGGTGGCCGGCACCGGTGGTGGCGATGACGACAACAGCATCGAAAACGTCTTCGGTGGTGACGGCAACGACGACATCACCGGCGACAACGACAACAACATCCTGGGTGACGGCCTGGGCAGCGACAACCTGGACGGCGGCGGGTACGGCGTCGGCAGCGGTAACGGCGGCAACGATGTGTTCCTGATGGAACCGGGGGCCGGCGGCAGTGTCGACGTGATCACCGACATCCACGGCAACGACACGGTCGACTTCCGCTTCGCCAGCCAGGGTATCGTCTTCGATGTGGATATCATCAATACCCCGCAGGACGTCTTCGGGGGGAACACGGTTGAACTGCGTCAGCTGCAGCCCGAACAGCCGGACACGAACCCCAGCTTCATGGAAAACGTGGTCGGCAGTGAATTTGACGACTACATCTTCATCGATCCGCTCTCCCAGGACGGCAACTTCCCGATTGATGGACCGCCGGTCCTGCGTTCGGCCGACGGACGGGGCGGCTTTGACATCCTGGACTTCGACGCCAAGGGACAGGCCGTGATCGACACCGGCTACTCTCTGACGGCCGACGGTGTAGGTACCGTCCAGTACCTCAACTTCGAAGAAGTGACCCCGTTCGAAGACAATCCAGCCACGATCGTCGACAACGGCGACCTGGGCTTCTCGCTGAGCGGGGACTGGCCTTATCATCCGGCAGGCACCGCAGCGATCACCACGGGTGTTGGCTATGCAGACGACATTCACACCGTGCAGTCGCAGCTGGTGGATCCCGTCCACTACGGTGATGCCGCCGCCTTCTGGGAATTCTACGGTCTGACCCCGGGCGTATACCGCGTCTCGGTTACCTGGCCGGCTTCGGAGAATCCATTTGTGATTCCGCAGATGGCCAGCGATGCACCGTTTACCGTGTTCGACGGATCCCGCAATGACATTACCACCACGGCGATCAACCTGGGCACCTTCGATCTGAATCAGCAGATCGCTCCCGACGACTTCCTGGCCGACGGTGCTCTCTGGGAAGACCTGGGAACGTTCACTGTCAACAGCCGGACGCTGACCGTGATGCTGACCAACCTGGCCAACGGCCTGATCACTGCTGATGCGGTTCGCATCGAGCGGGTCTCCGCCGGTCCGGAAGTCCAGCTGACCGACGTGACCGACGCCCCGGCACCGCCGAGCATCCTGGTCGACGGTCATCCGGGCGGCATCGACTTCGGCACCACCGAACTGTTGACCGACCTGACCCGGACCTTCGAGATCACCAACACCGGTTCTGCTGCTCTGGACATCAGCAACATCGTGATTCCTGCTGGATTCACGACGACGCTGGTCGCTCAGAGTGTGGCCGCCGGCGATACGATCAGCTTCGAGATCACCATGGATTCCGACTCCTTCGGCGATCGCTCGGGGCTGTTCTCGTTCGACACCAACGACGTGGATGAAGCGACCTTCAACCTGCTGCTGCACGGTCAGGTCTCTAACGTCGTGATCATCGACAACGGCGATGCCGACTTCTCGGCCACCGCCGGCTTCGAACTGTATGACTCGGGCGTGAACCGGGGCAGTGCCGGCTTCGAAGGGGACATCGCGGGGGCAATTCCCAACCAGCCGGGTTTCATTCCGCCTCCGGCCGGGACTGACACCGCAACCTGGACCTTCACCGGTCTGGCCGACGGTTTCTACCGGGTCTCCACAACCTGGTCGGCCCTGTACAACCGAGTGACCGACGCGCCGTACTCACTGGACGGTGGAGCCGGTACCTTTGATATTGATGTGAACCAGACCCTGATTCCGTCCACCTTCGCTGACAACGGGGCTGCCTGGTTCGACCTGAATACCTCCTTCGAAGTGGTTGGCGGCACCCTGACGGTGACCCTGACCAACGATGCCAGCAGTATCCCGCGGGATACCTTCGACCTGGCCAACGGCGTGATCGCCGATGCGGTCCGGATTGAATACCTGCCGACTCCCGACCTGGAAGTCACCGTGGACGGCAATGTCGTCGACGATGACACGGGCGTGGTCGACTTCGGTACGACGATCCCCGGCATTCCGGTCTCCAAAACCTTTACCGTGACGAACCTCTCCGCGGATCCGGTCGATGTGACCGGCCTGATCGAGTTCCCACCCGGGTTCAGCATTGATCCTGCTTCCCCGTTCGGAACAGATACCGTGCCTGTGAACATTCCCGGCGGTGGATCGGTGACCTTCACCATCCAGTTCGACGGCGGGACCACCGGTTCGACCTTCGGTCAAATCTCGTTCACCACGGGTGACGCGGATGAGAATCCTTACAACTTCACCGTAACGGGTGCCGCCGGACCGGCAACCGTAGGCATCAACGACGCAACATTCGATGCCACGGGGGCCTGGAATGAGCACATTCCGGGTGTCGTGGGTGATCCGGAGTTCCTGTATACGGGAGTGCCTTACGTGGGCGGAACCGGTACCAGTCGTGCATTCTGGGACTTCGACGTGGAACCCGGCCGCTATCAGGTCGTAGCCCACTGGTACGTCCATCCGGACGTGAGCCCTTACGGACGGGCTGCTGCAACCAACGCTCCGTATACGATCTTCTCGGATGCGACCCCGGTCGCCACTTACCGGGTCAGTCATCAGGGCAGTTCGAACGACTTCCTGGATGATGGCACCTGGTGGGAATACATTGGTGATCCTGTTGTGATCAACGATAATCACATGACGGTGGTGCTGAGCGACGATGCCAACGGCATTGTCTACGCCGATGAAATCCGGATCATCCGGGTGGTTGATCCGGTGATCAAGGTCGAAGTGGATGGCGGAACCGTGGAAGACAGCGGTGCCGTGGACTTCGAAGATACGATCATCGGTGCTCCCGTGGTCAAGACCTTCACCGTAACGAACTTCGGCGAACGGAACATGGCCCTGGGGCCGATCAACGTTCCAACCGGGTTCAGCCTGGTCTCCGGCTTCGGGGATACGAACCTGGCCCCCGGGGATTCGACGACCTTCACCCTGCAGATGGACGCCAGCATCGGCGGCAGCTTCAGTGGAATGGTCAGCTTCGGAGGCGATCTGGCGGTTGAGAATCCCTTCAACTTCACGGTCAGCGGTTCGGCTGCGGACTCGATGATCATCGACAACGGTGACTTTGGTTACAGTACCAGTGGCGCTGCCTGGAATCGTGAAGTGCGGACCTGGGGTGACGACACGCAATACTTCCAGCGGGACCAGGACGTACTGCTGGGCGGCGACCTGCCGGGCACCAACACGGCGACCTGGACGTTCGAGAATCTGGGCGCCGGCACTTATCAGGTGGCCTCGCACTGGCTGAACCACAGCGGATACGCGTCCAATGCCCAGATCACGATCGCGGGCATCGAAGGGGGACCGATCACGGTCACACTGGACCAGCGGTTCTACCCGCAGGGCTTCAGTGCCGACGGCTCGATCTGGCAGGAACTGGGTAACTTCCAGGTGGCTGCCGGCAACACGCTGACGGTCACCATCTCGGACGACGGTGCGAACGGCAACCTGGCTGCCGACGCCATGCGGCTGGAACTGATTCCGCCCGGGCTGACGGCACCGGAAATCGATGTCGCAGCCGGGACCACGGCCCTGACCAGCGGCGTGAGCAGCATCGATCTGGGCACCGCCTTCTTCGGCGAAACCCTGTCGCAAACCTTCACGGTTACCAATACGGGGACCAATACGCTGAACCTGGGAGCCATCACTCTGCCAGGATTGGGCGAGTACACCGTCTCGTCTGGACCGGGCACGACGACTCTGTTCGCCGGCCAGTCGACGACCTTCGAGATCTCGTTCAACAGCACCGGCGCCGCCGGTGTGGTTGCTGGTCCGGTCTCAATCGTTACGAACGACAGCGATGAGAACCCGTTCACGTTCAACATCACAGCCGAAATGACGGATGTGGTGCTGATCGACAATGGTGATGTGGGCTACAGCAGCACGGGCAGCTGGAACACACTGTTCTACGATGCCCGTTACTTCGAAAGTGATGCCCAGAGACTGAACCTGGGTCAGAGCGGAACGGCGACCTGGGACTTCACGAACCTGACCGCCGGAACCTACACGGTCTCTGCGACCTGGCTGAATGACCCGTTACGGGCCACGAACGCCGAGTACAATGTTGCCGGCGTGGGCCCCGTCGTGGTCAACCAGCGGATTGCACCGAATGACTTCGCCGCCGATGGCTTCAACTGGGAAATCCTGACCGCTGCCGTCGTGGTGACCCCTGGTGGATCGATCACCGTGACCCTGAGCGACAACGGTCCGGCCGATGGTGCGATCAATGCCGATGCGATCCGCATCCAGCGGGTCGGACCACTGATGGCGGCCGCCGGTGTGAGCAGCACTGCGGCTCCGTCGATCACCCAGTCCGACCTGGACTCGGTCGTGGATGCAGCCCTGAGTTACTGGGAAACAGCAGGGTTGAGCGACGCTCAGCTGGAACTGCTGAGTTCGGTGAACTTCGTACTGACCGACCTGCCGGATGCGATGCTCGGTGGTGCCTCAGGTACAACGGTTCTGATCGACATCAACGCCGCCGGTTACGGCTGGTTCGTCGATGGAACGCCGCTGGACAGCAGCGAGTTCACACTGCTGGACGGCAGCCTGCTGGCCGGTTCCGGCAGCGATGCCTTCGGTCAGATGGATCTGCTGACAGTCGTAATGCACGAGCTGGGTCACACGCTGGGTCTGGAAGACCTGGACTCAGACGGTACCCTGATGAGCGAGTCGCTGGACGTCTCCGAACGTCGTCTGCCGAGTGCAGACGAACTCGACGACTTCTTCAGCGGTATCGCCGGCGGAGACAACCCGCTGCTGGACTAATAGAACAGTCCAGTTACAAACAGTCCCGACAGGCCCCCGGAAACTCAGGTTTCCGGGGGCTATTTTTATTGGTGTAGCGAGTCATTTGTGATGAACGTTTCCAGGTGAACCTGTGCTGTCGGGATGTTGTCGAACAGTTCAGAGGCCGGCATTGATATGAGGAGCGGTTGTCGGCCAGCTGTTTCAGATTCAACATCAACCAGGAGACCAATTAAATGACGGAAGCATCTCATCAGCGTTTGACGATTGATCAGTTCACCAGACAGGCGGTACCGTTTACGAAACTTCCGGGCCACTCGACTTCTCTGGAACTATTGGCTGAACTGTCTCAATTGAAAGGCACAGATGAGGTACTGGATGTCGCCTGTGGTCCGGGAATTGTCGCCTGTTATTTTGCGGTAAAAGCTCAGCGTGTGACCGGTGTGGACCTGACGCCGGAAATGCTGAGACAGGCACGACGGAGGCAGGAAGAGCACGGGCTGAAGAATCTGGAGTGGGTAGAAGGGAGCGGTGAGACGCTTCCGTTTCCAGATGACCGTTTTTGTCTGGTCGTCAGTCGTTATGCGTTTCATCATTTTGAGCGACCTGAGACTGTATTAGCCGAGATGTGTCGGGTTTGCCAGCCGGGGGGAATCGTGTTGGTGGCGGATGTTTGTCTGCCGGCAGAACAGGTGGCAGCATACGATGCACTGGAAAAACTGCGTGACCCCTCGCACGTGCATGTATTGAGTCGGGACGAAATATGTACGCTGTTTGAGAATCAAAAACTTCAGCAGATTCAATTCGGCGAATACAAGGTCGAGTTGACCGTCGAAGAACAGCTGGCGGCTTCGTTTCCTGTTCCAGGCGGAGCAGAGGAATTCCGCAGTCTGCTGGAAAATGATGTGACTGAAAACAGGTTTGGCGTCTCCGCACATCAGGAGGCTGGGGCACTGTGCTATGCTGTGCCGATCGTGGCGGCAGCGGGGAGAAAGCCTTAGCAGTTGCCTGGAGAACTGTCTAAACCAGCCAGAGAGCCCTCAGAAGATGACTTCTGAGGGCTCTTTTTTTGCGCTGATATCTATCTTGTCTCTGCCCTCCGGAATCAGCAGCCTGCTGCGGACAACTTCCCGTTAAGGAGAGCTCTTCGTTCGGGGCTGTCGCATGATCAAATCGTCTTTAGCGGACTGATCCGCATAATCGATACGACAGGAATTCTTATCAAAAGTGTTAAAACCGTTGTAAAGCAATCTGAACAAAATTGGAATTAGCCTGGGATGATCGTGCGCGGTGATCGCAAAAGGTGGGGTTGTGCTGATTTTATAAGTTCTTCTGGTTAAATGGCTTATGCTGCTTGTGTCGGTTTTGTCTTTTATCGGGTTCGTAGTAATGGCACACATCTTGCGAATTGTATCAATCAATCCGAATGATCCGACTTTACAGAATGGTCCGGATATAGCGGTTATGAGAATTACAAATGAAATGGCTTCAGCGGTCCTGAAGGGGCTGCGAAGTCGAGTGCATAAAGAGAGTGTGCGGCGACCTGAGAGACCGTTGCACAAATCGGTGACCTGAGAGACCACCGATGACTGATTGACTGAAGCGGAGAGAACTTCTGGTGAGTTTGCCCTGATTTTTTACGGTGAGTGAGGTAATGAGTTCCGCCTCGTTCGCCAGAAAAGGAAAGCCTGAGAAACTTTCCTCTCCCGCTTTAGCCAATCGGCGTTTTGCTTACATGAATCAATGCCAGTTACAGGGAAGTGTCCCTGAGGAAATAAGAGCCCGGGTTGTGGCTATGAATGGCTGACCCGCTTGTGAAGCCTGTGAATGATCAGTGAGAACTGTGACAGCCAGGCGAGGTGATTTTCTGAAGATATCAAACCATTACTCATCACTCACTGCGATCGAAACGCGGAACATCAAAATAAAAGGAGCTTCAAATGAGTCGTTGTATTAAACAGTTCTGGAATGATGAAGGCGGTTTCGTGCTGTCTGCCGAACTGGTCATAATTCTGACCGTGGCAGTACTGGCGATGATCGTCGGTCTCACCTATGTGCAGTCAGCAGTCATTACCGAATTTAATGACATTGGAAATGCACTGTCTTCATTGAACCAGACCTATGCTTATTCCGGATTTCAGTCGTGGAGCTATTTCGGTAAGTACAAAGCATTTTATGCCGGGTCTGCTTACGGCACTTCTCCTCGCGGGGCAGCGATGCTGGGTTATAATGGCGCAGCCTGCAACTATGGAAATCAGACTTACGGAGGCAGCTATTCCCAGGATATTCCACTGCAGCAGGAAACTGTCGAACAGCCTTGTGAAATCTGCAGGCCCGATGAAGTGATTGAAGAGCCTGCCGTCGATTGTCCACACTGTCAGCCTGGAGAACCGATGCTGGCTCCGGAACCAGAGCCGAGAGTCGTTGCTCCACCCAAGAATTAACTTAGAGGTGTGCAACACTGATCAAGATCAATTGGAACGTGTGAATGTCAGCCAGCAGAAGTCATTTTCTGCTGGCTGTTTTATTATGCAGCCTGGAAACTCCATCATCAGGCAGATTAATTTCAGCGCAGGGATTTATGTGATCCATCACAGCGGGGGAGTTTCCGCGAGAGTCCGCAGGTGCAGTCATGCAGTCCTTTTCCCTCGAGGATCTGTGGAGTCAGTTTTTCAATCCGAGAGACGCGGGTCTGGGATTGTTTGGGTGCGGAAAAGTGGATGAGGTAGGCTCGTTGTCTGCCGGGCGTGAGGGCCGCGAATGCCTTTTTCAAGGCTGGGTTACTGTTGAATTGATCCTGCAGTTCGTGAGGAAGCTCCGGTACCGCTTCCTGTTGCAGATCTACCTTACGGCCTGCTTTCTCCAACTCGATGGCTTCCAGGATGTAGCTTTGCACAACCGGTTCGAGATCATTGATTTCCTGCAGCGTTGTGAACCGGATCAGCCGCGCAGCCCGCGAGTTCTTGCCGGGCCTGGCGAGAACCTGATCAGGATCTTTCAGCAGGGCACCCTTGAAGAAACTGAGTGAGCAGAAATCTTTGAAGCAGCCCAGGATGACGACGTTACTGTTCTGAAATGTGTAACAGGGGCTGCGCCATTTCAGTTCCTCAGTCAGCGGTGACTTGAGCAGGATTTTTCTGAGCTCTGTGGCTTCCATCTGCCAGTGCTGTAACTCAGCTAGATAGTCGTCGACTGCGGGGGTCCTGTTCGGCATGGAGAAACGCTTTGAAAAAGGTGAAAGGTCGTATAAGCAGAAGAGAAGCTTGTGACTTCTCGGGAGATTGAGAAGGTCTGTATCTGCATTGTAACTATTAGGGTGAGAGAGGCGATACCGGAGTTGTGATGAGCTGAGGAGGGCCGGGCATTGTGAGGGGAAATAAAAAAACCTTGCCCGGTATGGACAAGGTTTTTAAATGTTGGCTACTTGAAGTAGCATCTGAGTGGAGGATACCGGGCTCGAACCGGTGACCTTTTGGCTGCCAGCCAAACGCTCTCCCAACTGAGCTAATCCCCCGAATTGCGGTAAGTTCTACCTGCAAGATAGGATAAGGATAGAAAATAGTTTCGGCAATTCAAGTGCTGGGAAACAATCTAAATGAAAAAAACGCCTAAAAAGCTGGTAGAAGTTTTTGCAGATCCCCTTTGATGGATATGTGTTAGGAAAAAACAGCCCCGAAACAGGTTTTCCGAACCTGTGGGCGGTGTTTCGGCTCCACTCAAGTAATGACAGGGAAGGTATCGGCGGGGTTCAGGTGGTTCTCTGCCTCAATTTAGTTTCAGGGGGAGTATTTCATGGCTGTGGGACTGATTTCACGTTTGCACGCACATCGCCGCTGGGTTAATCAGAGTTTGCTGGAATCGGCTCAACGACTGTCTGAGGAACAGAGACGTCAGGAATTTTCCATCGGCCAGGGATCGATCTGGAAAACACTGATGCATTTGTATGCAGCCGAATATGTCTGGCTGGAAGCGCTACAGGGAGATACGGCGCCCGTGTTACCGGGTGACCTGCCGGGAGCGTTGCCCGGAAATCAACAGGGAGAAGGGGGGATTCAGTCGCTGGAGGAGCTTAGAGAAAAATGGGGGGAACTGGAGCAGCGCTGGATTGCGTATCTGCAGGGGTTGAGTGAAGCCGATCTGGATCAGTTCGTCCGCAAACAGAGCACCAGCTCCGGTAAGGGGCAAATGCATCAGACCAGACGGTCGGATGTGCTGATGCATGTATGTCTGCATGCGCAATATACGACGGCGCAACTGATCAACATGCTGCGACAGGCAGGCGCAGAAAGTCTGCCCGACAGCATGCTGATCACGTTAGCACGCCAGGAAATGGCACAGGAAAACCAGATCTCTTCTGGAGAAGTCGATTAAACGAACTTCCGGATGACCCCTTTGACAACGCCCAGAATCTGGACATTGTTGGAATAAATGGGGGCCATGCTCGAGTTGGCAGGTTCCAGCCGCACGCGATCTGCTTCCTGGTAGAAGCGTTTCAGCGTTGCTTCCTGCTGGTCAACGAGGGCAACCACGATTTCACCCTGCTGGCAGGTGTCCTGTTTTTTGACGATCACGTAGTCGCCATCCTGAATCTGGGCTTCGATCATGGAAGTCCCTTTGACTTTCAGACAGAAGTTGTCGCCCGATTCAAACAGGGAGCTGAAATCGACTTGTGAATCACCCATGGTTGTGCCAATCGGGGCACCCGCCTGCAGCGATCCTGCCAGATGGATATTGGCCGGCTTCTGGGCATTGTCGCAGAGTTGAATCGAACGCGAGATATGTGACTTGCGTTTGATCAGTCCTTTACGCTCAAGTGCCTTGAGGTGTCCCATGACGCCGTTGGGAGAGCGAATATCGAATGCATCGCCGATCTCACGGACTGTGGGGCCATAGCCACGGTTAATAATCTTATCTTTTAGAAACTGGTAAATAGCCTGTTGGCGTTCTGTCAGCTTGACTTTATGGTCAATCATGCCTGCTTTTCCTCACATCTTTGATTACATAACGGGTAACTTTAAGGGGAATTTCTCCACAAGCTGGCCCGCTCTATACACTAATGGACTCTTATGACCCTTATTCCTAACAGGATAATTTACATATAAAGGAAAAAAAGAGTCAAATTTCAGAGATCAGTGTCAATTGATGTGTAATGGTAAGGCTTTACAAAGAAGAGGCTTACGCGAGAGGTGTTTGCAGGAAGTCGTTTCAGGTGGACAGTCGGGAAATGATTATGAAAAAAAGTGAAAGTTGCCTCTCGCTGTTCACCGGCTGATTTCCGGTCGCACGTTGTGAGCGTGCGAATCCGGGATTTCAGCGGTGATTGTGTAATCCGACTTAGCTGGCGACTTCGACAGGAAAGGCCTCGCAGGCGAGCAGTTTGATGCGTGCCAGATCGAGTTTCCCGGTTCCCAGGAGTGGGATGGTTTCGACTTCGAGGAAACTGTCGCTGGAGGGCAGCCAGAGATTGGGAATACCTGACTGTGCCAGTTCTTTGAGGATTTCATCGACCGATTTGTTCAAATGTTTATGCAGGACGATGAGCCGTTCTCCTTTGCGTGCATCGGGAACGGCGGTGACTGCGACTTCGACCTCGGCTTCTTCCGCATCAGGATCGCTGACGATGCCGGTGATGATTTCTTCGATTCTGAGATGTGGTACCATCTCTCCCCCAATTTTGGAGAAGCGAGTCTGCCGACCGGTGATGGCGATGAAACCATCTTCATCGATCGTGGCGATGTCCCCCGTGTTGTACCAGCCATCAATGATGACCTCTGCGGTTTTCTCGGGATTGTTGAGATACCCTTTCATGACGTTGGGCCCCTTGATGAAGAGAAGTCCCTCTTCACCATCCGGAAGATCTTCCATCGTTTCGGGGTTGACTGTTTTGGCCATGACGCAGGGGATGGGCCGACCAACGGTTCCCGGTTTCGCAGAGACTTCATCCGGATCCAACTGGCGGCTGGGGGGAACATTCACTGCTGCGACGGGGGAGAGTTCGGTGGTACCGTAGCCTTCAGTGGGGAAGATACCGAATTTTTCTTCGAATTCCCGGGCGAGACTCTGGGGCAGTTTTTCGGCACCCGTGATGACGACATCCATCGAGGCAAACTGCTCTTTGGTGCAGCGTTTGAGGTAGTGCCTGAGGAAGGTCGGTGTGGTGGCGAAAAGTGTTGCCTTGTATTTTTCGATCATTTTGCCGACGGTGCGGGCATCGGTCGGATTGAAGTGGTAGCAGGAACGCATTTTTCTGACGAAAGGCATCCAGAGTGAAATCGTGTAGCCGAACGAATGGAAGAAGGGGAGGATTCCCAGGATGCAATCCTTCTGCGAGAGCTGAAGCAGATCGTCGGCAGAGTTGATATTCGAGATAATGTTGTGGTGGGAGAGCATCACCCCTTTGGGAAGCCCGGTCGAACCGGAAGTGAAAATTACCGTACTGAGATCATCCGATTTGACGCGATGCAGTCCGATGATACGTTCGATGATCCAGGCGGGAACGACGAATGCCTGGAACATGCTGACGAGTTTATCCCAGAGTGTGACCTTGGTTTTGAGGTCATCCAGCAGGACCACGTTGGCGTCCATTTCGATGGGACGTTTTTCCAGGAACTTCTGGCTGGTGAGCACGGTTTTGATACCGGCTTCCTGAATACAGTAATTAATGTCGCTGTCTGAGAGAGTGTAATTGAGATTGATGGGTACCCGACCTGAGATCGCGAGACTGGCGTTGACGGCACAACCGCCGACTGAAGGCGGCAGCAGGACGCCGACCATCTTTTCATCTGGTTTGAGTACAAACTTGTTGAGCAGGCGTCTGAGGACGAGTGCGCCGGTGAGCAGCATGCCTCCAGTGCGTTCGTCACCCATGGAGTCAGAGACTTTGAGCTGGAATCGCTGACTTTTACATTTTCTCAAAAACAGTCGTGGTGGAATCATTTGGTACGTCTTTCGAAAATTGGCGGCATCAACTCCCAGGTTCTGTACGACTCGCTGGACGTGCTTTTCGTTTTCCGGATGGAGAACGGGCTTTCCAAATCGAATTGAAACCGGGTAGGGCCACCGCCTGGGTTTTTTCCAGAAAAACTTTCCGCCATGAAAACTGAAGATGCTTCCCCACAACTCATCGATATAGACAGGGATGACGGGAGCACCAGTGCCTTTAATGATTTTCATCAGGCCGGATTGAAACGGTTGCAGATATCCCGAACGGGTTAACTTTCCTTCCGCGAAGATACAGACTAATTCGCCATTTTCAATGGCATTTCTCGCGGATTTGATTGATTTCATAAGTGCTTTGGGGCCGTCTTCCACGTTGATGGGGATCGTGTTATACAGGCGTGAGAGCCAGGCGACCCAGGGCGCTTCAACGTAGGTGGAGTAGGCGATCATTCTAACGGGACGTGTGGAGGTCAGAATCAGAAAGATGCCATCCAGCCAGGAGACGTGGTTGGCAACCAGCAGGGCGCCCCCTTTCTTGGGAAGATTCTTAAGACCCTTCACCCGCAGCTTGTAAACCGTGCAGCTGACGAGCCAGACCATGAAGCGGATGGTGGCGTTGGGGAGCAGTTTGAAGATGTAAATCCCGACCGGTATTGTGAGCAGGCCCAGGACCATGAAAATCTGACTGGCCGACAGTTCGAGGTGTTTCTGCATGACCCAGAAGGCAAACGAAGCGACGAGAATGAAGGCGAATGCAAGGAAGTTCGCGGCTGCCAGGACACTGCCGCGCGTTTCTACGTCACTGCGGTGCTGGAGGAATGTCTCCAACGGAATGTCGAACAGTCCCGAACTGACGCCGAGCAGGAAGAGCCAGAGCAGCGACAGGGAGTAGTGCAGGCTGGTGGCGTTTTCGGCTCCCGGTCCCACACTGTTGCCGGTGAAGAACAGCATCAGAGAGGTCAAAACGATGCCCGCAGCACCCAGGGGGACGATGCCCAGCTCGATGCGTCCGGAAGACCAGATCCCGGCGAGGATACTTCCCAGCGCGACACCGAACACAAGGATGCCCAGCAGAGGACCGATGTCTTTCTGTGTCAGCTGCAGTTCATTGATGCCGTAGGTATCGACGTTCATTTGTGCCAGTGAAGCCAGCATCCAGAAGAAGGCGACCCCCAGAGCGGTGCGGAGCAGAGGCGTACTGCTGCGGAGTAACTGCATCTGGTGCCAGGTTTCTTTGGCTGGATTGTAGGGGAATTCGCGTGTAGGAGCTGCCGCGGGCAGCTTGCGGATCTTCAGGCTGACCAGGGTTCCCAGGGCAGCGACACCAATCAGTGCGAAGGCGGCGATCTGAATATCGGAGAAGGTACCGGGATTTTCCAGACTGGGTTGGGTGATGTAGTACAGATAATTACCGGCGATGAAGCCGAGGGCGGAGGAGACGACGGTAATCAGTCCCATCAGACCGTTGCCGCGGGAGAGTCGGTTGTCGCGGAGCATTTCAGGGATACTGCCGAACTTGGCCGGACCGAACAGCGCGCTCTGGCAGCCCATCAGGGCCACGATCGAAAAGAGCAGATAAATATTCCCGATCTGAATCGCCCAGATGCCGAGAATCATGATGAGGATTTCGGCTACCTTACAGGCAATGATCACCGTCCGTTTGCTGAAGCGGTCGGCGAGATAACCGGCGACGCTGGCCAGCAGCAGGTATGGGAGCGTGAAACAGGCCAGTCCCAGGGAGAGGGCTTCCGCATCTCCGATCTCCGGTTTTCCGATGGGGATAATGAACCAGCGGAACATGTTGTCGTTCATGGCTCCCAGAAACTGGGTGGCCAGTAACGCCAGGAAGGAAGGGGAATTTAATGTTCCTTTGCGTCCACCGTGAGCGCGAGCACTGTTTTCAGCCGTGACAGTTGAATTCATTCTTGTTTGAGATCCAGGTTGTGATACGCCGCTGTCAATTAATTTGTATGCATCAGACAGAGCCTGATGGTTCAGCTTGAGAAAGCTTATTGTAAGTAATGCAGCTTAATTACTGACATCAAACAATGGCGGAGAAAGGTTGAAAAACCCACGCAGAAAAATGCGCGAATTCAAGCAAAAGGGAATAATATTCCAAAAGGCATTATTCTGTAAAGACTTAGTGAACGGAGAGCGTTCAACAGGCTGGAAAGGGGTCATTCACTGTATACATGTTGCCCAGGTGAGGCGTCTCAGGGAATGAAGGTATAAGCGCCCGAGTTGTTTTCAGCGAGTTCGCGTAACAGTTTCTCGCCTTCCCGATTACCGAAGCAGATTCCGTTGACGGTCACGCGTTTGTTCAAGCCTGCGTTGTCGACCACCGTGTTGAAGGTCTTGACGTCAGCGATGTTGAACTGGCCATCCGTGAGGAAGTAGATCGTATCCGGTTGGAGTCTGAGGGCGAGCAGCAGGGCTTCTAGTGGTTCTGTTCTGCCGACACCCGGCACGCGTGCGACCCAGTTGAGATAGCGGGACTTGGCCTGCTTCGTAGCGGGCTGAAGCCGGTTGGACGGCATGGGGATGGCCACATCGCTGAAGAAGATGACAAAGAATTCCTGCTGTTCATCCATAGAGAGAATTGCCCGGGCGAGTTCCAGCTTCACACGTCCCAGGCGGGTTTTGCCCTCACTTTCATGGGGAAAGTTCATACTTTTGGATGAGTCGACCACATAGACTATTTTCTTGCTCTTGGGATTAATGCCAAAGAAGTTGCCGTTTCCCGTTCCATTTCCTGAACCGGATGTGGCCCCGCCGATGGCATCGGAGGTTAAGAGTGCGCCAACAATGTCGGCGGCATGCTTCGTCGTGGGTGATTCTTCGAACTGCGTGCTTTGTGGCAGAGGACCATTATATCGGGAAGAGAGGGATTCCCGGTCGGGAGCGGCAGTCCGATCCGCCATCTGAGGGAGCGGCGAATTGACGGCCGCACTGGATGATTCTTCCTGTTTGTATGTGACCGGCGTGAGATCGATGACGGTGGGGTCGACTTCCTCCCGGGTGGGCGACCAGCGGGTCTCGATCGCAGTCTGGGAAGTCAAATTCAGAGAATCCACCTCTTCAGCCACCAGCAAAGAGAGCCCTCCGATGAGAATCAGGTGCGCCAGTGTGGAGACACCGAGGCCCTGATTCCAGCGTGATTGGGTACCAGATTGTGGCTGGCTCTGGTGCATGAAGGTCCCGAAACCTCAATTCTCTTGGTGTGGGGGTGGAATTTGTCGAAAAGCGTCAGCTGACTGCTGCTATTTTAGCGTAGGAACAGAGCGGGCAACAGGAGGAATCTGAGAATGCCCCCTTTGGGATATTATCGAGTCTGTGACGCTGCGGGATTTAGCGACTTTCACTTAAAGAGGTAAAAAACGGCTGGAGATAAATGTCTGCAGCGTATAAGATTAAGTTGATCCGGGGGAGACAGGCAGCAGGGGCGTTGGAGGCAGGTGCAGGTCGGATGTTTTCCTGGATTTCATCAGGGGACGAAGCCCGGTTCTGATGGATCGACAAACTCTGGGTTCAGCCCGCGCAGCGCTGGAAATCTATAGTGCGACTGTGTTTTCGGCCGGGCAGGTCAGAATGTGAGCAATGGAAGGCGAAGATGGAGAAGCCGGTTCTGTTTTTTGATGGTGTCTGCGGTCTGTGTAACCGGAGCGTGGATTTTGCAATGTCACGCGATCCGGAAGGGCGGCTGCTCTATTCACCTCTGCAGGGGGAAACGGCGACGGAACTGTTGAGCGAACAGGATCGGGCAAATATAGATACTGTGATTTTTCTCCCGGCTGACCGCAGTCGGGTTTATCGACGATCTGCGGCTGCGGTGCGTGTGTTGTGGTTACTGGGGTTT
The DNA here is from genome assembly GCF_009720525.1 of Gimesia benthica. Taxonomy (NCBI): domain Bacteria; kingdom Pseudomonadati; phylum Planctomycetota; class Planctomycetia; order Planctomycetales; family Planctomycetaceae; genus Gimesia; species Gimesia benthica. The sequence goes on along the minus strand of NZ_CP043930.1, from coordinate 2,058,512 downwards.
CCCTGGAATGTCTGTGGATGGTTGTTGTGGCTGATCCCTTTGCCACTAAGAAACGTGGGGTATCGACTGGTTGCGAAAGCACGGTATCGTTTTTTCGGCAAACATGAAACCTGCCGGATGCCGACACCCGAAGAGCGAAATCGATTTTTACCTTGAAACAAATCATTACTGAGATTGGTGAAACGAAAGCAATGCGAATCAAGCTGTCTGCTGTGCTGTTGGTTGTTCTGTTGATCCTGGGAACGGGTGCCGTCGAGTCACAGGCACAGGCCCCCGCGACGGGTAAGCCAAACTTCATTGTATTCATCGCCGATGATATGGCGTGGGACGATTGTGGTACCTACGGTCATGAGAAAATCCAGACGCCTCATCTGGATCAGCTGGCGGCAGACGGTATGAAGTTTACGGAAGCATTTCTGACATGCAGTTCCTGCAGCCCCAGCCGTTCGAGCATCATCACCGGGCGTTATCCGCACAGCACCGGCGCACATCAACTGCATCTGCCACTGCCTGCCAGCCAGGTGACGTTTGTGGAAAAACTGAAAGACTCCGGCTATTACACGGCGGCTGCCGGGAAGTGGCATCTGGGCACGCCGACCGAAAGCAAGTTTGATCACGTGACGACCAAACTCAACCAGTGGGTCAACACACTTAAGCAGCGCCCTAAAGACAAACCGTTCTGCATGTGGTTTGCGACGACCGATCCTCATCGCCCCTATGAACGCAACATTATTCCCCGGCCGCATCTGAATGAAGATGTGATCGTGCCCCCTTATCTGCCTGACACACCTGAAGTCCGGAGTGACCTGGCTTTGTACTACGATGAAATCACGCGGTTGGATAGCGTGATGGGTCGAGTGCGTCAGGAACTGAAAGAGCAGGGAGTCGCCGATAATACGATGATCGTGTTTCTCAGTGACAACGGAAGACCTTTTCCACGCTGTAAGACGACCGTTTATGACAGCGGAGTGAAAACTCCTTGGATTGTTGCCTGGCCGGCAAAGGTGAAAGCGGGTACGGTCTGCAAGTCACTGATCAGCTCGGTCGATCTGGCTCCGACACTGTTGGAACTGGCGGGGCTGGAAGTCGGTGAAACATTCCAGGGGAAGAGTTTCAAACCATTACTGGAGAATCCCAACGCGACAATCCGCACACATGTGTTTGCCGAACATAACTGGCACGATTTTGAAGATTTCGGTCGTGCTGTCCGCTCACGCCGCTATAAGTATATTCGGAACTTCTATCCCGATATTCCTGGTACGCCTCCAGCTGACGCGGTGCGGAGTCCGACCTACACGGTGATGCGCGAACTGCGCGATCAGAACAAGTTGACTGAAGATCAGCGAAGCTGTTTCGTGGTCCCCCGACCGGAAGTTGAACTGTACGACCTGGAGAAGGACCCGCATGAACTGAAGAACCTGGCCGGAAAGCCGGAGTATCAAAAGGTGGAGCAGGAACTGCGGGCCGAGCTCGATCAATGGCAGGAAGCGACGTACGATCGTCTGCCACGCAGTCGACGGCCGGATGAGTTTCACCGGGAAACCGGTGAGCGACTACCGGAGTTTCGCAAAAAATAAACTGCGTTCGATCTCAAATATTTCTGAAACAGAATGCGATGATGAGGGGTAATACCACTCACAGAGTCCCCTGTTCCCATACTGGAATCACCCGATGAAGGCAGCAGTCAGCAGTTCGTCAGTCAGCTCTGAGGATGAGTTGTCCCGTCCCTCACTGCGTCAGCGGGTCGGGGCGGCGCTGATGTGCCTGATGGCACTCCTGCTGCTCTATTTTCTGACGTCCGGTCCGCTGGTCTGGCTGGAAGGGAAGATGAAATTCAGCCCCTTCTCGCGCACTGTCAAAATCTTGTACGCACCGCTGGCCCAGGTCGTGAAATCAGACTGGGAGCCTGCTTCAACTGTGGTGAAATCTTATGTCGGATTATTCAAAAAATGAGGAATCAGCAGAGCCGGAAAACGCCTCTGCTGAGAACAAGCCTGCTGACACTGAGACTGCGGTACCGGCCGAGACAACCGAACGTCCCGCGCGTCGTTTGCGCTGGAAGTGGGGGCTGGCGGTTCTGGTGATCGGCATTGCTGCGATGGTCATCCAGTGGTTTCGCCTGGCTCCGGATCGTACCTACCAGGTCTTCTCGGTCTACGAGGGAATTCGGAATCTGGTTGTCGGGCTGTTGATCTGGTGGATGTTCGTTTCCGGTGTTGCCTGGAAGACGCGTTTCAAAGGTCTGTTCGGCGCGGTGCTGGCATTCGTGCTCTTTTTTACCGTGGTTCGCGTGGAAAGTTTTGAAGGGGACATGGTACCCCGGTTTCAATTCCGGTTTCTGCCGACTGCAGAACAGCGGGCCGTAGAATATTTCGAACAGGCTGACAACAGTGCCAACCAGAAGTCAGAGTCTGCTGAAACATTAGTTGCCCTCGAGGCAGACTGGCCCGGTTACCGGAATGCCTTGCGGGATGGGATTGCCCGCGATCAGCAGATCCGCACGGACTGGGAGTCGGAGCCGCCCAAGTTACTCTGGAAGCATCCGGTGGGGGCTGGCTGGGGATCATTTTGTGTGGTCGGGGATCGTGTTTTCACACAGGAGCAGCGCGGCGAGGAAGAGCTGGTCGTCTGTTATGACGTAACTACCGGCAAGCAGATCTGGACCCAGAGTGAACCGGTTCGATTCTCAGAAACACTGGGAGGCGTCGGACCCCGGGCGACACCGGTATTTGCAGAGGGGCGATTGTATACGATGGGAGGGACGGGCATCTTGAATTGTCTGGATGCAGCGACAGGCCAGCCTGTCTGGTCGCACGACCTGCTTAAGGAAGGGGATCTGAAAAACCTGACATGGGGGATGGCCGGTTCGCCATTGATTCACGATGAATTAGTAATTGTGAACCAGGGGGTGAGTCCTGCCTCCGTTGTCGAGAAGAATCAGGCTGTCATCGCCTTTGATAAATTGAGTGGCGAGAAAGTCTGGTGGAGCGGAACTCACAAGCCGAGTTACAGTTCTCCTCAGTATGCCGTATTGAACGGGACGCCCCAGGTTTTGATCTTCAATGCCAAAGGGCTGGAAGGCTTCGCACTCGAAGATGGTCAATCGCTCTGGTTCTTTGAATGGACCAATCAGGCGGGCTGCAATGCGGCCCAGCCGATTCCACTCGACGATGATTCGGTATTCCTGGGAGCCGGCTACGGACAGGGTTCGGCACGGATTAAAATCGCTCCCCGCAAGTCCAGTGAGAAGACCGCGCAGGTCAAAGAAGAATGGAAGAGCCTCAGCCTGAAGCTCAAGTTCAATTCCGCGGTGAATCAGGAGGGCTATGTCTACGGTCTGGATGAAGGTGTATTAACCTGTCTGGATCTGGAAACAGGGAAGCGTCAGTGGAAGCGGGGACGTTATGGTTACGGGCAGTTGTTGCTCGTTGATGGTTACCTGATCATTCTGGGTGAAGATGGACGTGTCGAACTGGTGGAGGCCAATCCGGAGAAGTATGTCCAGCGGGGAAAATTCCAGGCGATTGAAGGACAGACCTGGAACAATCCGGCACTGGCGCGGGGACGCCTGTTTGTTCGAAACAGTGAAGAGGCGGCATGTTATGATCTTTCACCACTGACACAGCAGGGGGCAGCAGTCACTGCTGAGGCCTCTAATCGTTAAAATGCGTAAAATCCTGAGCTTGAGAGTCCATTCTCTCTCTTACCCGGACAGCGGTAAGATGTGCGGTTTGTACTTGACGGACTGGAGCCCTGCCTGCACAATAGACGATAAATAAACACCCACCTATGTGTTTAAGCTTCCTTACAACGTGCGGTTCTGAAGTTCCGTGCGTCCCGCCTCAGGCAGAGACCCTGTCTGAAACAATTTGAAGAGGACGGAAGAAAGGAGACCCATGTTTCGACCAAACATGCGCGTTTACGTTTCGCTTCTGATCGTTTTCTCATGCCCGACCCTGGCTCCACACCTGGTATGTGCCAATTCTACGACCAAAGCTGATGAGCCGCTTGTCGCCAGCAAACCGACTTTACCTGTTGCCCGCCGAATCTCGTCTCTGATTGATGAACAGATTCAGAGTGGCACCAAAGATTATGCGAAGCTCGCTTCCCCCGTTTGCAGTGATGCGGAATTTGTGCGCCGGGTCTATCTCGATCTGACAGGACGGATTCCCACGGTTACACAGACGCGTGCGTTTCTGGACGACAACCATCCGGACAAGCGGGCTGCTCTGGTAGATCAACTGCTGGAAACTCCCGAGTACGCGCGGCACATTTCGCAGCGACTGGATGTGATGCTGATGGAGCGACTGCGGAAGAAGTACATCAACGTGACCTTGTGGGAGGAGTACCTGCGGGATGCGGTCGCGGAGAATAAACCCCTGGATCAACTGGTGCGGGAAATTCTGGCCGCCGATGGTTCCGGCAAGGGACAACAGGCGGAGGCCCGGTTTTACCTGGCCCGTGATGGCGATGTGAATGAACTCACTCGCGATATCAGCCGCATTTTTCTGGGAGCCGACCTGACGTGTGCCCAGTGCCACGACCACCCGGAAGTCGCCGACTGGAAACAGGATCATTATTACGGCATCTCAGCCTTCCTGGTCCGCAGTTTTGTCTTCACTGATAAAAAGAAGAAACAGACTGTGTTTGCCGAGAAGGCAGAAGGTGAAGTCAAATATGAGTCGGTCTTCGAAGTCCGAGACAAAACCTCCAAAGGTCCTGAGACGACGTTACCAGTTGTGTTTAATGGTCCTAAAGTTGCCGAGCCCGCTTTCAAAAAAGGGGAAGAGTATAATGTCAAACCGGCCAAAGATGTACGGCCGGTTCCCAAGTACAGCCGACGGGCTCAGTTGGGGCATGCGTTGACCTCATCACAGAATCGACGCTTCGCCCGGACGATGGCCAATCGTCTGTGGGCAATGGTGATGGGGCGGGGGATCGTCCATCCGCTAGATGCCGACCATTCCGATAATCCGCCTTCGCATCCGGAACTGCTGGAACTGTTGACGGATGAGTTCACTGCCAGCGGATATGATCTGAAGTGGTATTTGCGGGAACTGGTGCTGAGCAAAACCTATCAGCGTTCAAGTAGCAATGAGCTGTTTGCGAGTAAGTCCGATCAGGAACTGTCTGACGCGCAGTTTGCCCATGCGATTTTGAAGCCGCTGACTCCGGAACAGTTTTCGCGATCCGTACTGGAAGCGACAGGGCAGGCCGAAGTGTATCGGCAGAGCCTGAAGGATAAACTTTCGGAAGCAGCCTTGCGGAAGAACCTGGTCGGTTACGAACGCCAGTTTGTGTCGTTATTTGGCGGACTACCTGGTGAACCGGTAGAAGGTTTTGAAACGACGGCCGATCAGAGCCTGTATCTGTCCAACAACGGATCGATTCAGGGAATCCTCTCGCCGCGAAGTGGAAATACCGCAGATCGAGTTCTGAAGATCCCCGCGGATCAGCCGGAACAGATTGCTGAGGAACTGTATTTGAGTGTCTTAAGTCGTCGTCCCGATGCGACTGAGACTCAGGAAGTCGCCGAACTGCTGGCAGGGAAAACCGGCGCGACGCGGAATAACATGGTGAGCGACCTGGTCTGGGCATTGATGATGTCTTCAGAATTCCGGTTCAATCACTAACAAAGAAACAACGTTCGAACAAGAACATCAAAAGCAGGGGAGGAGAGACCATGCGATGTAATTATGCCTGTGGATCTCACGATTCGCTCAGCCGGCGATCCTTTTTAGGAGGCACGGCCGCCGGTGCTTTGAGCATGCTGGGTTTTCAGGGAATGACCCAGGCAACTGCAGCCAAACAACTGGCAGCGCAACAGAAGCAGGTTGTCGTGTTCTGGCTCTCCGGAGGCGTGAGTCAGCTGGAGACCTGGGATCCCAAACCGGGAACCGAGACCGGCGGTCCATTCCTGTCAATTCCGACATCGGCACCGGGCGTGCATATCAGTGAGTTGCTGCCTTACACGGCGCAACAGATGCATCATCTGGCCCTGGTGCGGGGGATCAATACGAAAGAGAACAACCACGCTAAAGGGGCCTATATTATGCAGACCGGGCGGAAGGAACAGCCCGGCTTCGCGTTCCCCTATCTGGGATCGACCTTCTCGCATCACCTGGCACCGCCGAACAGTCCACTGCCGGGCTACATCTCGGTAGGAGCGGGAGGCTCATCGGCTGAGTCGACCTTCCTGGGGCCACGACATGCGCCCCTGGTGCTTTCCGGCGGACGGGCTCCCAATAACCTGGGACGTCATGATGCATTGAGTGAAGAGCGAGACCTGCTGCGTCGCAAACTGCGGAGTCAGGTCAGTCAGCGTTTTGAACAGAAGCGCAAGACCGCACACACGGAAGTCTATAACGAGTCGTTCGATCAGGCGGCAGCGCTGATGTCACGCAGTGATATTTTTGATTTCAGCAAGTTCTCTGACAAAGACCTGGAGCGTTACGGTAAGCATGATTTTGGTCGTCACTGCCTGATGGCACGCCAGTTGGTCGAAAAAGGTGTGACGTTTGTTAAAGTCGGGCATACCAATTACGACACGCATTCGGAAAACTTCAATTTCCATATTGAGCAGCTGGGCGAATTCGATCGACCTTTTGCCACATTTATTTCAGACCTGTATGACAGGGGCCTGCTGGAGCACACGCTGATTATCTGCATGTGCGAGTTCGGCAGAACACCGCGAATCAACTCACGGATTGGCCGAGACCACTGGGGATCGGCCTGGTCGATTGCCCTGGGCGGTACAGGCATTAAAGGGGGCGCGGTTTCCGGTAAGACGAACGAAACGGGAACTAAAGTCATCGACCGCGAAGTCAACGGCGGTCACCTGTTCCATACGTATTATCAGGCTGTCGGACTGGATTCGACGGAAGAGTTCTACCCCAACGGTCAACCGATTGCCAAGGCGGATCCTAAAACAGAACCGATCAAGGAGATTCTGGCGTGAGTGCCCGCAACGCGAAACGAATCTGGAACAGTTGCCTGCTGCTGGCGATGACCTCAGCGCCGCTGACGGTGGATGCCGCCGACAAGCAGCCGGAAAAACCCGCAGCAGACACAGCGCCAATCATGGCTGTCAAACCGATTCCAGAGCAGGGACCGACCCCATTACCTGAAGCGCTGAAATTCGCCAGACTCGATGCCCGTAAGTCCGCGGCGCAGACCGCAGAGCAGTTTCAGGTGGTCAAAGCGGTCTCAGATAAATATGGGGTCGTTGATCGAGAGATAAAGCAACTGCAGGAGCAGATCAAAACAACGGCAGCCCAGATCAAGGTGGAGCAGGCCGCTTTGACGCAGGTGAAACAGGTGGAAGCAAAGCAGCAACAGCTGAGAAGTGCTGATCCCCTCGTCGCTCCCAAGCCACTGCCCGACAGTGCAGCGCTGGCCCGCCAGATAGCAGCCCGGGAAGCGCAGATCAAAACCTGGGATGCGTCTGTGAAAGAAAAACAGAAGCAACTGGGGGAGCTTAAGAAAGAAGTTGCAGAAGCCAAGAAGCAGCACAGTCTTCTCCAGGCGAAAGAAAAAGAATTCCAGGAGATCGTGAAACTGTATACAGGCAAGCAGCCGGCTGCTGATCCGAGTCTGTTTCGCGAGATGGCTGCTTACCAGAATTCACGCCCCCTTTACTCGTGCAAGATTGATGCGAGTGGAAACTACATTTTGGCGGGGGCACAGGGATCGGCTTTTCATCGCTGGGATCTGGTTAGTGCAGAAAATACAGAGCTGCTCGGTCATAACAGCTGGGTGAGGCGGTTTGACGTGGATCGTTCCAGTCCCCTGTTAATCACGGGCGCCTACGAAGGCAAAGTCGCCTGGTGGAACCTGGAATCCAAGTCACCCAAGCCTCAGCACCTGGTGGATGCTCACAAGGGATTTGTCCGGGGCGTTTCCGTCAGTCCGGACGGAAAGCTGGTGGCGACCGCGGGCAATGATCGTCTGGTGAAGATCTGGTCGGTCGACACAGCGAAGCTGATCCGCACGCTGGAAGGCCACGAACACCAGGTCTACAACGTCAAATTTCATCCTGGTGGTCGCTACCTGATTTCGGGAGACCTGCGCGGGAATGTGAAACAGTGGGATGTGGTAAGTGGCAAGTTGGTCCGGGACTTCGACGGAAGTGCGATCTACAAATACGACACGACTTTTCATGGTCATATCGGCGGCGTACGTGGGATGGATATCAGCCACGATGGAAAGTATTTCGCCATCAGCGGGATCGGCGAGGTTTCCAATGCGTTCGCAGGCATCGGTGTGCCCACCGTGATTCTGTTTGACTGGGAGACCGGCAAGCGGTTAGCGGTGATGACTCCCAGTGATAACTTCAAAGGAACCTGCTGGGGCGTGCGGTTTCATCCGGAGAACGATTTCATCGCAGCGGCCGGGGGGAATTCTTCCGGGATGATCTGGTTCTGGAAACTGGGAGAAGAGAAGCCGTTCGTTTCGCAGAAGGTCAAGAGTGTGCCTTACGATCTGGACTTTCATCCGGATGGTCTGCGGATGTGCGTGGCCTGTTACGACAAGACGGCACGGCTGTATAACCTGGGGCCGAAAACCCCCGAGGAACTGGCCAGCGAGCAGAAGAAAAAGAAGAAGTAGCCCTACGCTTCCGGTGGGGGAGAGCGGCGGACGGCAGCCTGTTCTGACAGCTGTTTCAGTAATTTCATCTGGTTTTTCAGGATCCGATTTGTCAGGCCTTTGAAGAGTACACCGATGATGCGATAGAACAGCGAAGCGAAGACCAGCTCGCAGGTGTAATCCAGATCGGTTTTGCGTCCCCGGTCAGTCAGCTCATAGGTGACGTCGACGCGAAAGGCATTGCTCTGCAGCTGCACGCCGATCAGTGTGGGAGGATCGTATTCGGTGACGATGCCCGCATACTGCTGTGAGTGCCCGCCTTCCCGGATGGTCTGCACAAAGATCGTGCCCACGGGATCGTCATCGTTTTTGCCTTCGGGATACTCGGTCGACTCGAGCCCTTCCATCCAGAGTTTCATCTTCTCATCGTCATTCAGAAAGTCGAAGACGATTTCGATGGGAGCGAGGATTTCCTCATGGTAGGTGATCTCCAATGAAACTCACTCCTTAAAAACGCAGGGCTGAAGACAGCCCTGCGTAAGGTGATACCTGGTTGTAAGACGCTTTTATTTCTTCTTCTCGTCTTTTTTCGCAGCTTCTTTCTTCTCTGCGGGCTTTTTCTCGTCTGCTTTCTTTTCAGCCGGTTTCTTGTCTTCTTTTTTCTCGGCTTTCTTTTCTGCAGGCTTCGCTTCTTTTTTGGGCTCTGGTTTCTTGGGTTCCGGTTTCTTCTCAGCAGGTTTTGTTTCTGCGGGTTTGGGAACTTCCGGCTTTTCGGCGGCCACTGGTTTTGGTGGTTCAGGAATGCCGATGACTTCCAGGCCGGTGATCTGCTCCTGCAGCGCCAGTCCAGCGGGGCGGGTGACCTTGGTCTGCCAGACGTAGAGGCGTTTCAGTTTTTTCAGAGGACTGAGCTGAGAGATTCCAGCGTCAGTAACCGCGGTGCCATACAGGTTCAGGTATTCGAGATTGGGAAGTGCCTGCAGGTGTTTCAGCCCGGCATCGTCGACCTTGGTTTTTTCCAGGTGGAGGTGCGTCAGGTCTTTGAGGTTCTTCAGGTGCGCGAGCCCGGCAGAGGTGACTTCGGTGCCCCGCAGGTTCAGGGAAGAGACTTTGGGGAGTCCTGCCAGCGTTTTGAGAGTGTCGTCGGTGACTTTCTGGTCTGACAGGTGAAAGGCAACTTCGAGGCGGTCATCGTTTTGAGCCAGTTCCAGTACCGAGCCGCCAGCGGCACGCACTTTGGATTTTGCCTGCTCGACGGCAGGGTCTTTTTTCTGGTCTGCGGCGGAGAGGGCCGGAATCTGGGTGAGGGAAAGAGCAGTCAGCAGCGCGACAGAAAAAAATCTCATCTTACCTATCCTTACTTTTGGGGTTGGTCTTCGGATTGAATGTCACAGGTGAAAACACGTTCTGCAGAATCGCGTTTCCGCTGGAAATCCAGGGCGGGGAACGTGCAATAAATCAATACGTGCATTGAAGATAGATAACAGTTTATCACTTCAGTTGATCTTGATCTATCTTATCAGGAAACGGTCGGTTTCGAAAAGACTCAACTTCCAAAATGTCGATTTCCGGCTGGAAAATCAGTTTGCCGTGGATTTCCAGCCAGTGGGGTAGAAATGGTCTCGATCCAAATCGGAAAATTGATTAACCTTCCGCCCTCAGTTTTGCTGCCTCTTGTCAACTAAAGTCTGAATTGGAAACAGTTAATGTCATCGGCTTCACCTTCGGTCCCGCGAGACACCATTATTCATGGCCTGGGACGCGGAGTGATCAATCTTGTCTGTCTGCTGGGCGACCTGTTCCTGTTTGCCTGGGAAATGCTGGGCTGGATCATCACCCGGCTGCCTCCCCGGAGTAATCTCTGGTCGTGCATGTATCACATCGGGATTCAGAGTATCCCCGTGATTCTGATAACGGGCGGCTTTATCGGCATGGTGCTCGCGGTGCAGTCTTACGATCAGTTCAAGCTGATGCATCTGGAGAACCAGATTGGTGCCGTGATCGCGATTTCGCTGGTCGAAGAACTTGGTCCCGTGCTGGCAGCCATCATGCTGGCGGGACGCGTCGGAACTTCCATGTCTGCGGAACTGGGAACGATGCGGGTGACCGAACAGATCGACGCCTTACGTGCACTCGGAGCGGATCCCATTCACTACCTCGTAGTGCCCCGATTCCTGGCCTGCTGCCTGCTGATTCCGCTGCTGACTATCATCGCGGATGCGATCGGCATTCTGGGGGGCTGGTTTTTCAGTACCCAGATCCTGGGAGTCGATTCCTTTTACTACTGGTATTATTCGAAGAATTTTGTGTTCGCTTATGATGTCATGGGCGGAATTTTCAAGAGCTTCTTTTTTGGTGCCGCGATCTCATTGATCTCCTGTCACCGGGGCTTCCATTGCGGGGCTGGTGCGGAAGGGGTTGGTAAAGCGGCAACCGAAGCGTTTGTGTATTCCTTTATTGTGATCATGATTCTCGACTTCCTGCTGGGGGTTTCGATTGTCAACTTCTACCACTTCATGCAGACCGTGTATCCGGGTGTGCTCAGGTAGCCTGAAACGCGTGAACGGGAATCAGAGTACGTTTAGTTATGAATGAACGGAAATCAGATCCGGATTATGTTGTCGAACTGCGGAACGTCTCGCGGCGTTTCGGGGTGCATGACGTGTTGCGCGATATTACGTTCGGTGTCCGACGCGGTGAGACGCTGGTCGTGATCGGCGAGAGTGGTTGCGGCAAAAGCGTGACCATGAAAATGATCATGAGCCTGCTGGAGCCCTCAACCGGTGACGTGCTCTGGCACGGGCGTTCGATCAAAGATCGCAGCACGCGAGAACTGCACCGCGACCGATTGCGGATCGGCTACCTGTTTCAGGGGGCGGCTTTGTTCGACAGTCTTTCGGTCTATGAGAATGTCGCCTTTGGGCTGAAGCAGAATACCAAGCTGAAGAAAGCGGAAATCGACCAGATTGTCGTCGAGCGGCTGCGGGAAGTCGGCCTGTCGGAAACCATCTGTCAGAAGAAGCCGGCCCAGTTATCCGGCGGGATGAAAAAGCGGGTCGGGCTGGCGCGGGCGCTGGCCATGACGCCGGAAGTCATGCTGTATGATGAGCCCACGACCGGACTGGATCCGGTCATGACTGACGTGATTAACGAGTTGATTCTGCAGACACGGGCCCGTCGGCCAGTGACGAGTATCGTGGTCACGCACGATATGAGCACGGTTAGAAAGGTCGCGGATCGGATCATCATGCTGTATCCACTGTCTCGACTGCAGCCCGATGAACCGCAGATCGTATTCGAAGGGACCGCGGAGGAAGCCTTTCAGTCCTCCAATCCCCGCGTGCATCAGTTCGTCCACGGCGAAGCCGGGGATCGACTGCGAGAGATGGCAGAAGCGGGTTAACAAAGGTCAGCAGAACGTACAAAACAGGTTTTCATGAGTCACGAGTATGATCTCAGGGACGAGATCGGATTGAGGTTATTATGACGGATCGCCAGATACAATTTCGAGTAGGACTGTTCGTGATTTCTGCACTGCTGACCGGTGCGGGAATGATCTTTCAGTTCGGCCAGCTGGAAAACCTCTGGAAGAAGAAATATACCGTTGCGATGCGGTTCGAGTCGATTTCCGGCGTGCATCGCGGAACGCCCGTTGTACGGCACGGTATCCGCATTGGTGAAGTCGATAAGATCATTACCAGCGACAGCAAGCCGGGGGTGGTGCTGCTGGTCAAGATCGATGAAACACAGCACCTGCGAAAAGATGCCAGCCCGCAGATCGTGACGAGCATCATGGGGGATTCGAAGATCGTGATCTCCCCCGGTGTCGATAAGAAGTTCCTGGAACCAGGCGAGCGGCTGATTGGTCAGTCTTCGACGGACCCGATGGAAGTTGTCTATCGCATGGAACAACAGGTGAGTAAGACGCTTTCCGCCTTCACCGAGACCAGCCAGGAATGGGGTAAGCTGGCGGGGAACATGAACCGACTGCTGGAGACCAAAGAAGGCAATATTGATGTCGTGGTCGAACGGGCGGCGACATCGCTGGAGGAATTCTCGCAGGCGATGCGGCAGATGAACGCGATGATGAAGAATGTGAATATGCTCGTCGCCGATCCCCAGCAGCAGGAGAATCTGAAACGTTCGCTGGCTGCGATGCCGGCGATGATCGAGAGTACTCAGCGGACTATCTCGTCCGTCGAAGTCGCGGTCCAGAAAGCCGGTCAGAATCTGGATAACCTGTCGCGGGTCACCGATCCGCTGGCCAAGCACAGCCAGTCGATGGTGGTTAAGCTCGACCGGAGCCTGTCACGTCTGGATGCCATGATGGCCGAGCTGAATTCATTTACGCGGGCCTTGAACCAGGGAGACGGATCGCTCAAGAAATTCATCTCCGATCCGGACCTGTATCGGAATATGAACCGGTCGGCCAGTTCGCTGACGGTGCTGTTGAACAACCTGGAACCGATCGCGCGGGACATCCGCATCTTCAGCGACCGGATTGCCCGCCACCCGGAAATTCTGGGAGTGAGCGGGGCGATGAAGGGGAGTTCGGGCATCAAGGAATCCGGCGAACAACCCTCGCGGGTCAGGCAGTCGGGGTATTCGTTCCCTGCTACGAAACAGCCCTGAGTTGGGGAGGACTGTCCTTTCATTCGGCAGTTTGCTCTGACAGTTTCCTGTTGTCTACGACAACCCCGAATTACATTCGGGGCCACCGATCTTGCTGAATCATCGGGACCTGATATCACTTCCTGAGGACTTTCACGGTGGCATTTTCCCTGCGGTTTGATCGTGTTTTTGTGCGGGAATGACAGCCTGAACTGATCAAAGTGGCAGCGATGACAGCTCATGAGAAGTTACGATTTAGATAACTTAATGTGTTGTTCATCAAAACTTAATAATTCGCGTTAAAATTTGATGAATTCATCCGGTAGTCGAAGTGGATCGACATTTTCAGCCGGATATTGATCGATGTCCCGTGAATTATTTTCGAGGCAAAATTGTCGCAATCCTGCTCACGCCGCCGCTTCTTACAGGCAGCTATTACCGCTCCCGCAGCGGGGACTGTCTTCTCCCGTTTTCTCTCGACCGCCTCTGCCAAGGGGATTGTTAAAGATCACTCCGATCTCAGAACGGTAGCCGATGAGACTACCGGTCTGCCCCTGTTACGGTTACAGGACGGTTTTCGTTATCGTTCATTTGGCTGGACCGGCGACGTCATGTCGGATGGTGTGGTCACTCCGGAAGGTCACGACGGGATGGGCGTGATTGCCCAGAACGGAGATATCGTCACCATCTGCCGGAATCACGAAATTAAAGGGTCGCGCACTTTTGGGCCTCCCGAGCTGACCTTCGACCCTAAAGCCGGTGGTGGCTGTGCGAATCTGCAGTTTAACGTCAAGACCGGTGAATGGCTGAAGAGCTGGACGAGCCTGGCGGGAACCGTCCAGAACTGTGCCGGCGGTCCGACACCGTGGGGCAGCTGGCTGTCATGTGAAGAGACCGTGATCGGACCTCACGAAAGTTTCCGTGACGTGCAGTACGAACACGAGAAACATCACGGCTGGGTATTTGAAGTTCCCGCGGAAGGAACAGCTTCGCTGGAGCCTTTGCAGGCCCTGGGGCGGTTTGTGCATGAAGCACTGGCCATCGATCCCAAAAACGGAATCATCTATGAGACCGAAGACCGCGATACAGCGGGCTTCTATCGTTTCCTGCCCAACGAACGGGAAGTCCTCTCCAAAGGGGGGACGCTGCAGATGCTGAAAATCAAGGGGCAGGATGATCTCCGCACCGGGGCACAGCGAGGTGTTCGCTATCAGGCTGAGTGGGTCGACATTGAAGATCCGATCCGCCGCAACACACCGGGCAAAAATGACGGTCTCGGCGTTTACTCGCAGGGCAAAGCTCAGGGGGCGACTACTTTCGGTCGTCTGGAAGGTTGCTGGTACGGCGACGGACTGGTCTACTTCAACTGCACGGATGGTGGCGAAGCCGGGCTGGGACAGATCTGGGCCTTCTCTCCCGAAGAGCAGACATTGGGCCTCGTGTTCCAGTCGCCGTCGCATGACATTCTGGATAGTCCCGACAACCTGACTGTCAGCCCGCGTGGCGGTCTGGTGCTGTGTGAAGATGCTGACCTGAAACCGTTGCGGCTGCACACACTGAGCCGGAAAGGGCTGCTGCAGACCCTGGCGATCAATAACATCCATCTGCACAAGGGTGAGCATCCCCGACTGATCGGCGATTTTACCGGCGGCGAATGGGCGGGAGCCACTTTCAGTCCCGACGGAGAATGGCTGTTCGTGAATATTCAGGATCCGGGTGTAACCTTTGCGATCACCGGCCCCTGGCATGAACTGGGAGTCTGATACAGGCAGGCAACTGTTAGTCCCCAAATTTGTATATCCCCTTGTACCGGTCATGGCACAAGGGGATTTTTTTATGCTTACCACCGGCATTTCGGGAATTGTCTCTCGGGTGACTTTGTTCTCTCTGCAGAGAGCAGTACACTGAAGTTGCAGCCAAATCGGACAGAAAGATAGTCTAATGCGGTTTGAGCTGCGAAAACGAAATCAGACCTGGAAACCGAGGGCCCGCCCCCAAACAATGTCACTGAAAAATTACATCAAGAATGATCTCGAAGTTCGCTTACGCAGCGGTCAGGAACTGCCGGCCCCGCTGACGCTGGAAGCGCTGTCGGATCATTACCAGGTTAGTTTTTCTCCGGTACGGCTGGCACTCGCGGAACTGGTTGACGCGGGTCTGTTGCAGAAGGGAGCCAACCGTCGCCTGGAGATCAACGAGGGGAAGATCAAGCCGTTGAAGAAGGGACAGTCTGCTGCCCTGCCCAAACCCCCGACGGATATGTTCGAACTGATCACGAATGATTTCGTGAAACTGAGTCTGCAGGGCGAGCCGGTTGATATCCGGGAAGAAGCGACTGCGAAACAGTACAAGATCAGCCGATCCTCACTGCGGATTATCCTCAATCGCCTGGCGGGAGCCGGGATTCTGGATCATATTCCCCGCAGGGGCTGGCGGCTGAGACCGTTTCGTCAGGAAGACATGCAGGCGTTTCTGGAAGTGCGCGAACTGCTGGAGCTCAAGGCGCTCGAACTGGCGAAACCACGACTGGTCAAAGAGGAACTGCAGCAGATCCTGGACGGAAATGTGATTCCGGAATCAAAAGATGCTGAAGCGTTGATCGATAATAGTCTGCACGCCTACATCATTGAGAAAGCGGGCAATCATTACATCCAGGACTTTTTTCAGCGGCAGGGGAAGTACTATGACATCCTGTTTGACTGGGAAGACCAGGACCGGGAGACGGCCATCGAAACGGTGCGGCAGCATCAGGCCATTCTTCAGGCACTGATTGCAGAGGACTGGAAGACCGCCCGCAAAGCGTTGTCGTATCACATCAAAGATAATCATCCGATTCTGAGTAAGATTGTGAAGCAGTCTTAATTCTGAACTCTTTTTGAGCGTTCGGCGGCGTCTCCAGTTGTATTGCCTGAGCGACTGACTATCCTTACAGTACGCTTTGAGAGTGAAACACGTCGCGGGTCATTTCAGGTCAGAATCAGATGAGTGAGACTTCTTCCCAGTCAATTCGACAGCAGGTCGATGTGATCTATCAGCGCGAATCGCGGCGGGTGTTCGCGACACTGATCCGTCTGCTGGGGGACTTTGATCTGGCTGAAGAAGCCATGCACGATGCCTTTACCGCGGCGGTGGTGCAATGGGAGGAGACGGGTATTCCCGATCAACCCCGGGCCTGGCTGGTTTCCACGGGGCGTTTCAAAGCCATCGACAGTCTCCGCCGTCGAGCTCGTTTCGATGAAGCACAACAGGAAGTCGTACAGCGACTGGAAGGCGTTGCCACTCAGAATGCCGACCGCTCTGAGCAGGATGTGGAAGACGACCGGCTGCGGCTGATCTTCACCTGCTGTCACCCGGCGATTGCCCCCCAGGTGCAGGTTCCGTTGACACTCCGCGAGGTCTGTGGTCTGACGACGGAAGAGATTGCGAGTGCATTTCTGACGTCTCCTTCCACGATGGCACAGCGGATCGTCCGCGGTAAAGCGAAGATCCGGGACGCAAATATTCCGTATGTGATTCCGGAACGATCCGAGTTGCCCGAACGACTGGATGCTGTGCTGACTGTGGTCTACCTCGTGTTTAACGAAGGCTATGCAGCTTCCTCCGGTGATTCACTGACGCGGCGGGATCTGTCAGAAGAGGCGATCCGGCTGGGACGACTGCTCGCGGAACTGCTGGATGATACCGAGGTGATGGGCCTCCTGGCTCTGATGCTGCTGCATGAATCGCGTCGGAAAGCCCGGACAACAGCAGAGGGAGATTTGATTCTGCTGGAAGACCAGGATCGGAGTCTCTGGGATCGGGAGAAAATACGTGAGGGAATCGCTCTGGTCGAACGTGCGATTGCATCGGGGGAGGTGGGAAGCTACGCGATCCAGGCAGCGATTTCAGCCGTACACGCGGGAGCGCCGAGTGCTGCTGCGACAGACTGGACGCGGATTGTCGAATGGTACGATCTGCTGTTGCAGGCGACACCATCCCCAATTGTCGAACTGAACCGGGCGGTCGCGGTCGCGATGCAACAGGGGCCTGATGCGGGAGTGGAACTGATTGACGCAATCCTTGCGCGGGGGGAACTGAGTGAATATCACCTGGTCTATGCGGCACGCGCCGATCTCTGTCGCCGGTCGGGCCGGGATGCTGAAGCGCGGACCGCGTACGAACAGGCCTTGTCTCTGGTGAATCAGGCTTCGGAGCGGAGGTTCCTGGAAAAACGACTGCAGGAACTGGACGAGAGCCGCATCTCTCCGGAATCTTGATCAAATAATGTTAACTGCTGTGCTGGTTGTAAGGTGCTCTCTGGTAGAGGGTTAGGGCTGTAGTTTTTGCGGGGAGATGGTGTTTGCCCCGATTTGCAAAAAAATAACAGCTGGTTGTCGATTGGGGGGACTGTCGTTCGACTACTTCATAAACGGGGGCTGACAGACAGTCTGAGGCTCTCGTCCCTTATCGAAACGACCTTCAGTCACAGGAGAATATGATGAACAGTTCCAGCGTTAAACCAATTCCCGCAGGCGTGCACAGTATCACTCCCCATCTGGCTTGTTCGAATGCAGCCGAGGCCATTGAGTTTTATAAAAAGGCTTTTGACGCCGAAGAACTGATGCGGCTGCCCGGACCAGATGGCAAACTGGTACACGCCTGTCTGAAGATTGGTGATTCCCAGATCATGCTGGCCGACGTACGCGAAGAGTGTGGGATGAAAGGACCGGATGCACTGGGAGGAACCCCGGTTTCAATTCACCTGCAGGTCGAGGATGTGGATGCGGTCTTTAATCAGGCAATCGAAGCCGGTGCGACTTTGATTATGCCGGTCATGGAGATGTTCTGGGGCGACCGCTACGGTCAGGTAGACGATCCCTTTGGTCATCGCTGGTCTGTCGCGACGCATGTGCGTGATCTGAGTTTCGAAGAGATTCAGGCAGGCATGCAGGCGATGTTCGAACAGAATCAGAACGGCTGATACCAGGGCCGTTTTCCATCTCCATGACAATCAAAAGAGAAGAGCAGCACGATGTCAGATATTCCGAAAATCTCCCCCTTCCTCTGGTTCGACAACAACGCAGAAGAGGCCATCGATTATTACACTTCGATTTTCAAGAACTCGAAACGCTTCGACGTGTCGCGTTACGGCGAAGGGGGACCGGGGCCCGCGGGGTCGGTGATGGTCGCAGCTTTTGAACTGGAAGGCCAGCGGTTTACCGCGTTGAACGGCGGCCCCTTGTTCAAGTTCAACGAAGCCGTTTCGTTCGTGGTAAATTGCGACAGTCAGGACGAGATCGACGAATATTGGGAAAAACTGTCAGCGGGAGGCGAACCGGGCCAGTGTGGCTGGCTCAAAGACCGGTTTGGCCTTTCCTGGCAGATCGTGCCGACAATCCTGCCCGAGTTGATGCAAACGGGAGATGCGGAGAAAACCGGCCGGGTGATGGCGGCATTGATGCAGATGACGAAGCTGGAGATCGATGGGTTGCAGCGGGCCTTTGATGGAGCCTGATAGAGATTACTCAAATCGAGTCATGACTTGATACAATACAACCATTTTCAATGAGGGACGACCATGAGATTTGTCTGCCTGGGATATTACGATGAAGCATGGATGGAGGGGAAATCGGAGGAAGAACTTTCAACCGCAATGGAAGAATGTTTTGCCTACGATGACGAACTCCGGCGGGGAGGCCATTTTATCGGAGGGCAGGCACTACAGCATGCCAGCCAGGCGGTGACGCTGCGGACTGTGAACGGACAGGTGGATGTGACCGATGGCCCTTTTGCAGAGACCAGGGAACAGATCGGCGGCCTGTTGTTTCTGGAAGCCCGGGATCTGAACCATGCGATCGCTCTGATTTCGCGGCATCCGGGAATCGGCATGGGACCGTTTGAGATCCATCCAGTGAATGAAGAGATCAGTGCGCTGATCAAGGAACGGGACGCGGCAATTCAGTAACAGGTAACTGTGCCTCTTGATGCATTAGTGTTGAGGTATAGATCGTTAAACCAGGGGAGAGGAATAATGTTTGAGAAGCCACAGGCAGAACACGAATGGCTGAAGCAGTTAACAGGCAGCTGGATTGCAGAGACCGAGTGCCAGATGGGACCGGGAGAGCCAACCTATAATTCGGTCGGTGATGTGAACTGCCGCTCTCTGGGGGGGATGTGGTTTCTGATTGAAGGGGGCGGAGAAGATGAAGAATCCGGTTCCTGGTCGACACTGATGACGCTGGGATACGATATCAAACTCGGTCAGTATGTCGGTAGTTTTGCGGGGTCGATGATGTCCTGTCTCTGGTCTTATCAGGGAGGCCTGGATGCGACAGGACGCAAACTGACGCTGGACACAGTGGGGCCGAAGTGCGGGAGCGAAGGGACCACTTCTTATAAAGATGCGATCGAAGTGATTGATGAATCCAGGTGGATTCTGAGCAGTGAAATGCTGACCGAAGAGGGGGAGTGGCTGCAGATCATGACGTCGGAACATCGACGGAAAAACTAAAACGGGAGTGAATGAAGATGAAATATCTGTTGCTGGTCTATGCGACCCCCGATGCCTGGGAGCCGGAAGAACGAAAGGTGGCTTTGGGGGAGTCTGTCGACTTGTGTCATACGTTGCACAGCCGGAACCTGTACTGTTCCGCAGCACCACTGGAGCCAGTCGAGACGGCCATCAGTGTGCGGGTGCGCGAGGGTGATGCACTGGTGACCGATGGTCCGTTTGCGGAAACCACCGAGCACCTGGGAGGCTATTTCCTGGTCGATGTGGATTCGATGGAAGCAGCGGTCGAGATCGCCAAACAGATCCCCGGCGCCCGACGGGGAACTGTAGAGGTGCGTCCACTTGTTGAGGTTCCCAATCTGCCTGCGGGAAAATAGTGTTTTATCTGAAGCCATTCAATTTGAGATCAACGGGGAGTGAAAAGGAATCGTTATGAAATACATGTTGCTGATTTACGGTACGGAAAGCTGCTGGACCGAAGCAGAACGGTCGGCCTGCATGCAGGAATCGATGGAGATCTGCCACGAGTTGAATGAGCAGGGTAAATACCTGGCATCGTCGCCTTTGCATCCAGTGTCGACTGCGACCTGTGTGCGGGTACGCGAAGACAGGAAGATGGTAACCGACGGCCCGTTCGCCGAGACGGTAGAGCAACTGGGCGGGTACTATGTGATCGATGTCGAAAATCTGGATGAGGCGATTGCGATCGCGGAGCGTCTGCCACCGGCTAAGAAGGGGACGGTTGAGATTCGACCGATTTTTGAGCTGCCGGAAATTGAAGTGAAACGATAACAGAGTCTGAAATACAGAATACTCAAATAAGATATCAGCAGAGGAGTGGAACAATGAAAGTGATGGTCATGGTCAAAGCGTCAAAGAGTTCGGAAGCGGGCGAAATGCCCAGCGAGGAACTGCTGACCGCGATGGGAAACTTCAACGAAGAGCTGGTGAAGGCCGGGATCATGTTGTCGGGGGATGGGCTGCGTCCCAGTTCGGCTGGAGTACGGATCCGTTTTTCGGGTGCGGAACGAACGGTGATTGACGGGCCGTTTGCGGAGACGAAAGAACTGGTCGCGGGCTACTGGGTCTGGAAGGTGAAGTCGATGGAAGAAGCGATTGAGTGGGCGAAACGCTGTCCGAATCCGATGCCGGAAGAATCGGATCTGGAAATCCGCCCCTTCTTTGAGATGGAAGATTTTGGTGATACGATGACGCCGGAACTGAAAGAACAGGAACGGCGCATCGCGGAAGCAGCTGAGAAACTGGACTAGTAGAGCTGAGCTTGGTGACCAGTTTTTTGCCAGTGAGTATATTGACGGTTCCTTTTCAATCGGCGTTCAGGGTGGAGAGGTCCTTGAACGGTTTTTTGAATGGCTTGTCGGCGGTGTAGCGGTGTGAGGTCATCCAGGAGAACTCGCGTTTTTTGATATTCGCCGGGTCGGGTTCGGGGAGGATTTCGCCATCGGCTTCCACATACGCGGTTCGCACAACGCGGACCGGTTTCAGCGCGGGGGGCGCGAGTTGATAGTCGGTCCCGCGAGTTAAGAGCAGCCAGCTGTTTTCGCGAAAACCGGAGAGGGTCCGCTCGCGGGCGGCTTGCGTGAGCGATGTTTTCTGGGCTGCGGTCAACTCTTTGTCGGACTGAATCTGTTTCGCCAGTTTCTGGGTTTCCGAGAGATCGAAGCTGATCCAGCCATACGGGGGGAGGTAGGCTTCCATCTTGCAGTGCGAAGGAGAGTTTTTGGGATAGAGGGCCAGTCCGTAGGTCACGCGTGTCGGGTAACCTAAGGCGCGTCCCATGGTGGCACAGAGGCCGTGATAATCGCTGCAGTGCCCGCGGCGTTGTTCGAAGGCGTGATTCGCATCGGCCTGGAGGGAGGCATGGATATGATCGTAGGTCAGATTCCGGTCAATCCAGTTCATCGCGCCAATCAGGCCGGGGCCTTTGTTCTGAAAGCCGGCGTTGATGTTCTGAATCACCTGCTGAAACTGTTCCGGCTGGGCCACGGTCTGCGGCTTCAGATACGGTTCAAATGAGGATGGCCACTGTTCGACCCGG
This sequence comes from Gimesia benthica, assembly GCF_009720525.1. NCBI lineage: Bacteria > Pseudomonadati > Planctomycetota > Planctomycetia > Planctomycetales > Planctomycetaceae > Gimesia > Gimesia benthica. Next base: position 2,036,766 of record NZ_CP043930.1, on the reverse strand, counting down.
GTGACATGCGCAGGATTCATGTTCCAGTGCAGGTTCCATGCACGAGCTCTGAAACGATGGGTGATGATCTGGGCACCGTGGGGATCATGAAATTCAAAGTAAGCGAAGCGGTTGTCGTAGACGGGTTCATTGCTGATTTGGGGACTGACCTGCTGTGGAAAAGTCGTGAATTTGCTGGCTGTGATTTCCTGGGCCGCATCGGTCTGTGGGACGGGAACCCAGACCTTGAGGACTTTGCAATGGTAAGGGGGCGTGACAACGACGGAGAATTCGACCTCGTGGTTAACGGGATCACTCTTTTTTACCTGGTAAGGGAGGTCCGCTCGAAGCGACTTCGATTCCGGTTTTTCGGCCTGTGCATGCAGGGAAGCGGTCAGCAATGCCAGCAGGAAGTAAGACGCAATCGTAAGGCGATTCTGGTTCTGAGTCATGCCGTCAGGGCTCCTGGAAAAGTTATCTATATTATATTCTCAATAACGTCAGAATGTTAGATTGTAACGTCTGCCAGGGTCGCTGACAACGGTCTGTTTTCCGGAAAGCAGTGAAGTGAGGGGCATGGTTGAGCTGATTCGGAAAAAAGTCTCGTGACATTTGCAGTGGGATTTTCTAAGGTGAACTCTGTGTTTTACTGAAAGCAACCTCAAACCAAGGAGGAGATAAGATGTCGATTAAACGTACTGGCTCTGCCGTCTGGCAGGGGGGAATCAAAGATGGAAAAGGGACCGTGTCGACCGCCAGTGGTGCGCTGCAGGAATTGCCCTACAGTTTTTCCACGCGGTTTGAAGGGGAGCAGGGGACTAACCCTGAGGAGTTGATCGGTGCAGCTCATGCCGGCTGTTTCTCGATGGCGCTCTCCAAGATTCTGGGTGACTCGGATCTGAAGGCTGAGCGGCTGGAGACGACAGCGGAGGTTTCGCTGAATCAGGTGGAAGGGGGTTTTGCGATCGAAGCCATCCATCTGACGTTGAAAGCGAAAGTTCCTGGCGCAGATGCAGCGACCGTGGAAGAGCTGGCCGGTAAGGCGAAAGCCGGCTGTCCGGTTTCCAAGCTGTTCAATGCCACGATTACGCTGGATGTGCAGACCGTGGATTAACCGGCATTGACTCATGCCAAACCGGGACAGGGAACGAATCCTTTGACTGCTGCTCGCGCTCGCTTCATAATGGGATTGGTTCTGTCCCGGTTTTTTATTTCTGCTTTTGAGAGGGCTGGCGATGCTGTTACATCTGCGATTGATAACCTGGAGTCTGATCTGTCTGTTAATTCTCTGGAGTGGAGCAGGCCGACCGGTCGTCGCGGAAGAGAAGCAGACGTTGAACGTGCTGTTTATCGGCAACAGTTACACAGCCCGGCACAACCTGGCCGAGGTGGTGAAGCAGATGGCCGAAGCGGGTAATCCGGGGCTGACTTTCAAACCGACGACGGTGATTTATGGCGGTCGGCGGCTGAGGGATCACTGGAATCTGGGTACACAGAATTTTGTGAAGCTGCATTCCCTGACCAAAGCGGAAGAAGAGCAGACGATTGCCGACCTGAAAAAGGCAGCCGCAGACAAAGAGAACCGATATGCGCGTGCCGCGTTGAAACGACATCAGGGTCTGATCAAGGAACTGGATCAGCCGCATCCAAAATGGGATGTGGTCATCCTGCAATCTTATCGGGATGACGTCAGCGGCGATCCGTCATTGTATGCTCAGTATGCACCAAAGTTCGCGGCCCTGGCGAAGGAGCAGGGAGCCCGCGTGATTTTGTATGAGACGACGCCTGCGACTCAGAATAAAAATCCCCTGCGGACGGCCCCGGATGCGGAGCCGGTAATGAAAAAAGCGAAAGCGATTGCGGCCCTGGCGAAACAGCTCGATGCGAGCGCCGCCCCGATGTCGCTGGTGGGGCTGTATTGTCAGACAGAACGTCCGGATCTGACACTGCGGTTCCTGAACGATGCACATCTGAATCAGACGATGGCCTATCTGACGGCGTGTACGATTTATGCAGCCCTGTTCGATAAGAGTCCGGAAGGACTGGCCGTCGATTCGATTACCGATATCCGGTTCTGGAATAACAAAGATCGGGACAAAGACCGTGACGGCAACCCGATCACGAAAACGTTTTCTGACAAAGACCGTGCCGAATTACAGAAGATGGCCTGGAAAGGTTATCAGAAGTTCAAGCAACTCCGCGATGGCAAAGCTGCCGACTGAACCGGGCCGCGTGCCCGCCTTCCTATGATTTTCTTACCCCCATTGAAGGTTTCCCTCCATGTTGTTTGTTTCCCGCTGCCTGGTGTTTTGTTGTCTGTGTCTGCTGTCGCTGGTTTCTGTTGCTCATGCGGGCGATGGCCTGCAGGTAGGAGTGGCGGAGACGGATATTACCCCTCCCGTCGGTTTCCCTATGGCCGGCTATTATCATGAGCGGTTGGCGGAAGGGAAGATCGATCCGCTGCAGGCCAAGGCGATTGTGTTTCGGGAAGGGGAGACAGCAGGTGCGCTGGTGGTATGTGATCTGATCGGCGTGGCCACGGATCTTTCGAAAGAAGTGCGTCGGCTGGCTGCTGAGAAAACGGGGATCCCGGCTGAAAATATCGTGCTGGCGGCGACTCATTCGCACACGGCTCCCGATTACATGAAGGAGCTCTATCTCTACCTGGGGAAAGAGAAACAGCAGCCGCTGCGGGCCGAGTACATTCAAAAACTGATCAACGGTCCGGTGGAAGCGATCGTGGCGGCAAATAAAGCAGCGAAACCGGCGCAGCTGGAAACGGGGGCTGCTGTGCAGAAGACGCCGGTGGCCTTCAATAGACGCTTCGTGATGAAGGACGGGAGTGTGAAGACCTGGCAGTCGTTGAAGAATCCGAATGTGATCCGGGCCGCTGGTCCGATTGATCCGCGGATTGAACTGCTGGCGATCAAGAATGCGAAAGATGGTTCTTACGAAGGAGTGCTGAGTAACTTCGCCTTGCACCTGGATACGGTGGGCGGGACCCGCTGGAGCGCCGACTACCCGTTCTTCATTCAGGAGACATTGCGGGAGACGCTTGGGAAAGATGTGATTTCAATTTTCGGCACCGGCTGCTGCGGGGATATTAATCATTCCAATCCAGCGTCACCCGTACGGAACAAGGTGGATTTCATCGGGAATTCGCTGGGGGAAACGATCACAGCGGAGCTGCCGAAACTGGAGCCGGTGAAAGGGACTGGTCTGACGGTGCAGTCGCAGGTGGTGGATCTGCCTTTGCAGGATGCCTCGCAGCCGGAAGTGAAACGTTCGATTGAACTGCTGAAGGTGGCGCGTGCCGAGGGAAAGGTGGATTTCTTCGAGCATGTGACTGCGTATAAGAAGATGATTCTGGACCAGATGCGGCACAAAAAACCTTATGCGGAAACTGATCAGCATATTACATGGGGCTTGAGCCGATCACTGGCGGGAATCGGCGAGACGCTGCCCGTGGATGTGACCGTGATGACGATTGGCGAGGATGTGGCGATCGTCTGTCTGCCGGGCGAAGTGTTCGTGGAACTGGGGCTGGCGATCAAGCAGGCGTCTCCGTTTAAAACCACGATCATCGTCGAACTGTCGAACGCGGTGGAGACGATTTACATTCCGCACCGGGCCGCGTATGCCGGGGGGAGTTATGAAGTGACCAATTCTAATCTACTGCCCGGCAGTGGTGAGATGCTGGTGGAGGCGTCACTTCGGCTGTTAAGACAAGCGGCGGCTGAGAAACGGGCGGACTGAGTTCGGTTCACGGAATTCCATTCAAGGGCGAGGCTCGAGCGATGAAACGTTTTTTCCTGTGTGCTGCGCTAATGCTGCTGGTGGTGATGTCTGGTTCTCCGGGAGCCCGGGCGGAGGAGCAGCCGGTTTCGATTCTGGCGCAACGCATTAGAGGGCACATTCATCCTTCGATCTGCCAGGCCGACGATGGAACGCTGATCGTGGTGTTCAAGGGGGAGAATGTGCTGCTTTGCTCGCGTTCTACGGATGAGGGCGCGACGTGGTCCAAGCCGGAGCCGATCCCGGCGTCTGCGAAACGGCCCGAAGTCATTCGTGCGGTTCAGAAGTTCGAAGTCTATCCCGGCACGGCGGACACGCTGCCCGATGGCCGGATTCTGGTGACCTGGAATTACATTGCCGACGATAAAGCCCGCGATGGTTATTACGAGCGGGCCCTGCTGTATGTGATCAGTTCCGATCAAGGGAAGACGTGGAGTGATCAGCGGTTGATCGGTCCTGTGGACGGGACGCATCTGGGGGCGGTGCGACATAATGTGCTCCCCTGGAGTGAGGGCCAGTGGCTGCTGCCTTTGCGGACTGGTGTGCCGCGGGTCTTTGATCCGGAGAACGGCAGACTTACGGCTTTTCCATTGGTGGGGCCCGATGGTAAGCAGCATGAGTTTCAGCAGATCGTACGTTTGAAGGACGGAGGTCTGCTGGCGATGGGACCGGTGCTGCTACATTCGGCTGACCAGGGCAAGCATTGGAAACAGATTGATGGCTTTCCCGCGGTTCCCGATCAGCGGGATAATGCTGAGGGGCGTTTCCTGACGGTGCTGACTGACGGGAGAGTGCTGGTGACCTGGGGCCGGGGGCACAACAATCGGGGGCTGTCTTATAATCTGTCGCTGGATGACGGTCAGACGTGGGACGCGAAGCGGACGGTGGTCCTGCTGCCGGAGACGCCGGTGACGGCCCGTTATTATTCTGCGCGGACGATTCAACTGAATGGAGAACATCTGGGAACGGTGTTTATGAACCGGGACGGCGTGCATTTTCTCAAAGTCCCGTTGTCCCGTCTGCAGGGATCTGAGGGGACTTGAGCGCCGAACCGCAGTCCCGCCTGAGCTGTCTTATTCAAGTGGGCTTTCTGTGCAGGTAACGGTAGTCAGATGCCCGGCATGTTTCCAGATCAACAGTTTCGGAAGGGAGAGTGGCGATGAAAATCCGGCGGGCGGAATTGGCGGATCTGGAGGCGATGACCGAGATTTATAATGAAGCGATTCTGACATCGACGGCGACCTTTGATCTGGAGCCGCAAACACGCGAGGAGCGGTTGCCCTGGTTTGAGTCGCACGATGAACGCTTTCCGATTCTGGTGGCGGAGTGCGACGGAGAAATCGCGGGCTGGGCCTGTCTGTCCCGCTGGCGAACCCGCAAGGCTTATGAGCGGACCGCGGAAACCTCTTTTTACGTGAAGGGGACGCAGCGCGGGAAAGGGATCGGACGACAACTGAAGCAGGCGATTATCGATGAGTCCCGGCGGCTGAATTTTCACACGTTGATCGCAGGCGTGTCACAGGGGAATGAAATCAGCCTGCATCTGAATAAAAGCTTCGGTTTTGAAGTGGTTGGCACGTTCCGCGAAGTGGGCTATAAATTCGACCAATGGCTGGACGTAACTTATCTGCAGTTGATGCTGGATTGACAACGGAAGTGGTTCGAATTTCACTGAAATTATATGTGATGGAACTATGAATTTATGAGATTCGCAGGAAAAAACATACAGTGAAGGGAACGTGACTACTCTCTGGATCTTTGATAATTGATGCGATAGAGTGACTGCCCGGGCATATCAAAAGCAGGACTCATTAACGCGCGAGAAAATCTGTGAGTGGCACTCCATCAGAACGGTCTGCGTCTACATCTAAACTGGCAACCCTGTTGTTCTTTTCCGGCGCGTGCGCGTTGATTTATCAGGTGATCTGGATCCGGGAGTTGCGTCTGATTTTCGGCGCGACGACGTTAGCCTCTTCCGCTGTACTGGCTATTTTTATGGGAGGCCTGGGACTGGGGAACGCCCTGTTGGGAAAACGGTCTGACCAGTTCACTCGGCCGGTTCGCTTCTATGCCCTGCTCGAACTGGCAATCGCTGTTAGCGTGGCACTCAGTCCTTTTCTGATTGACCTGACCCGGTATGCCTATGTGCGTGCTGGCGGACAATCGACGATGGGAGTTGAGGTGGCCACGATTGTCCGGCTGCTGGCGGCGACGGCCATTCTGATCCTGCCGACCATCTTCATGGGGGGCACTCTGCCGGCTGCAGCCCGTGCCGTGACCAGTCAACTGGATGCCAAACGCAGAAACCTGGCGTGCATTTACGGGATCAATACTCTGGGGGCTGTGCTTGGTGCTGGACTGGCCAATTTTCTGCTCCTGGAACTGTTGGGCAATCGCGTTTTGCTCTGGTTGGCGTGCCTGGTCAATCTGCTGCTGGCGGCGATCTCCTTCTGGTATTCCCGGCAGCTGGTAGCAGGCAATCAACAACAGGCAGCGGATGCGTCAGTCTCTCCCCTGATCACGACAGAGTCTGAAGCTGCTGTGCAACGACCCAGGGCCCATGCGGTTCTATTGTATTTCACCGCGGCGGTCGTCGGGTTTGTATTTTTCCAGATGGAGATTGTCTGGTATCGCATGCTGGGGCCTTTGCTGGGGGGGACGACTTATACCTTCGGGCTGATTCTCTGTATTGTGCTGCTGGGGATCGGCATTGGCGGGCTGCTGTATCATCTGATTGGTCGCTGGATCACTCCCTCGTATCAGCTCCTGGTGACGACCTGCACCCTGGAGGCAATTTGCATTGCAGTTCCGTTCTGGTTGGGGGATCGCATCGCGATGTGGGTGTTACAGCAGCAACAGTCTGCCTTCTCTTCGTTTGCAGAACAGGTCTGGAGCTGGTTTGAGGTCGGCTCCCTGGTGGTGCTGCCTGTGGCGCTTGTTTCCGGTTTTCAGTTTCCTGTGCTGATCGCGCTGGCAGGGAGCGGACAGCAGGATGTGGGCAAGCATGTCGGCTGGACCTTCGCGGCCAATACCTGCGGTGCGATATGTGGTGCCATCGCAGGTGGCTTTTTTTTACTACCGGCATTGAACGCCATCGGTGTGTGGCGTCTGTCTGTGCTGATGCTGCTTTTACTGGGCCTGACCATCGTCTGTGTCTCCCGCTTGTGGCAGGTTTCGCGTTTCGGTATCTCGCTGGCGTCCTGCCTGGCTCTGCTGTCGCTTCTGGGAGTAGTGCAACAGGGGCCGACGGCTGCCTGGCGACATTCCGGGATCGGAGCGGGACGCGCAGAACTGGAAGACGGAACCCGGAATGCCGAGCAGAATTTTATCAACACCAAACGCAGGCAACTGTTATGGGAGACCGAAGGGGTGGAGTCCAGTATCGGGATCACCGCGACCGACAGTCTGTCCTTTATTGTCAACGGAAAGAGTGACGGAAATGCCTACACGGACGCTGGTACCCAGATGGGGCTGGGGCTGCTGGGACCCGTTTTAAAATCGGACTTGAAAACCGGTCTGGTGATCGGGCTGGGCACGGGAGAAACCGTGGGCTGGCTGGCTGATGCGATTTCCGGACCGGTTGATGTTGTGGAACTGGAACCCGGTGTGCTCGATATGGCGCGGCGCTGTGAATCGATGAATCGTCGAGTGCTGTCCCAACCGGATGTGCACATCTATCATAATGATGCGCGGGAATTCCTGCTGACTTCTGCGGCAGAATACGACATTATCATTTCGGAACCCTCGAATCCTTATCGGGCAGGCATTGCCAATCTCTATACCAGGGAATTTTACGCCTCGGCGGCTGACAGGCTTGCGGAGGAGGGATTATTCCTGCAGTGGCTGCAGGGATACGAGGTTGATGATCAGACGGTGGCGACGGTTCTCAAAACCATGCGCTCCGTATTTCCGACGGTTGAGATCTGGAGGACCCGCGCCCGAGATATGGTTCTTGTCTGCAGTCCAGCGCCTCGTCCGCTGGTTTATGATGCAGACTCGCTCCAGCAGAGTTTGAATAACCCGGTGATCAGGGAAGGGCTGAAGCTCGCCTGGCGGGCCGAGGATGTGTCGGGGATTCTGGCGCATTATGTTTGTGACAATCAGACGATCCAGCTGTTTCTGGATCAGAACCCGTCGCTGATCAATACCGATGACCGTAACCTGCTTGAATATGCATTCGCGAGTTCCGTAGGACGCGTATCGCGATTCTCTACGCAACGTCTGCAGGAACTGGCCGTTCAATCAGGGGATACGCGTCCCCGGGAGGCATCCTCCAGCACTCCTGAGACGATCGCCAGACGTCGTCTGGCAATGCACTTTCACCTGGGAGGGGCCATGCCGGAACTGGCCCAGGCCTCTCGCATCGAACAGGGCATTGGTTTGGCCTACCAGTCTTACCTCGATCAGAATTACAGGCAGGCAGCGGAGTTGTTCGGGGAGGTGGGGGTTGACGAGACCTGTCCTGTCGAGCGGGTGGTCTATGCCCATGCCTGTGCTGAGGCGGGAGTCCCGATTTCGGCAGAGCTGTCAGACAAGCTGGCGACCGGCAATGCTGCAGAGCAGGCTGCAGTCCAGGCCATTGCGTTATTGAAGCAGGGGGATCAAGCAGAGGGGAGTACCACGCTGCTGCAGGCTTTTACGTTAATGAAGTCGAATCCGTGGGGCCTCGAGCGGATTTATGATTCTCTGTTGCGACACGCCCTGGCACTCGCAACCTCTGAGAAGCGCCTGGCGGGACCGATTTTCGTAAATATCAGCGAACCATTTGCCATGTATCGACTCGAAGATAAAAGGAAACTGGTGCGGTTCCTGGTCGCTGAGATCATGGGGACGAAACAGATTGCGGAATCACTCGAAGAAATCGAGCCCAATGTGCCTTGGAAGGACTGGCTGCTGAGAAAGAGACAGTCCGTGTATCGTGAGCTCAATCACGATCTGTCGGCGAAAGCCCAGGCCGATCTCCAGCAATATTTGGGGTGGGCTACGAGTCCCTGAACCGTGCGCGGGCAGTTGATGACAATATCAGTGCCTGGAAATGCGCTGATACCAGTCGAGGAAGAGGTCGGGCCATTTGGCGGGGGGGGAAGCCGTGTTGGACGCGCTGGGGGATCAGATTGCCTACTCCGTGGGCGCCGACGTCGAAGACCGCCAGTTTGACGGGGACGTTTAACTTCTGGAGGTCGGTTGCGATTTCACGGGGCAGTTCGATCGGGGCGCCTCCCTTGATGCCGTCATTGGTGGCATGGACGAGGAAGACCGGCGGCGTATTACTGGAAAATTGAAACGGCGATTTTGTCTGGCGTCAGTGCCAGGTGGCCAGGCCGATGGCGAAGTCGGGGCGACTGCTTTCGCGGTCGATGGGATCGGTGGCGTCGGGAGTACCGGCGTCGAAATTCGCTGCCAGATTCATGGCCAGGTTGCCGCCTGCAGAGTAACCGGCGATGCCAATCTGGTGCGGGTTGATGTTCCATGCTTTGGCACGGTGCCGCACCAGACGCACGGCCCGCTTCGCATCGAGCAGGGTCAGGGCCTGGATTTCCGAGTTCGTCCCTTTGAAAGGGGGGCGGGTCCGGTATTTCAGACCGATGATGGTGACGCCTTTCGGATTAAAGACGTCAGCCGCGTAGATGACGTGCGTTTTCCAGTCCAGTGAACCGTAGCCGCCGCCGGCACAGACGATGATGGCCATCCCTGTATTCCTGTCAGGATCGGACGAAAAGACTGCGATTTCGGGACGCGTGACATTGGTGAATTTGCCTCGCGGATCGAAAATCTCGGCGGGGGCACCCCGTTGAAACTGAGGGGGTTCTCCCTGCCAGAGGGGGACGACCAGATCGGGTTTGCGTAGTGGGGGAGCAGGTTCTGCCTGCAGATTCAGACCAATGAGGCAGACAATGGACTGGATGAGCAGCAGTGATCTGGTTATCCGCATGGTCTGGTCATTCAACGATTGATCATTTTCATGGCTGCTTCGGGGTAGCGTTCGCCTAATACATCGATCTCAGCGAGGGCGCTGTCGATTTCGGCGAGATCGCCGGCTGTGAGTTCGATGTCTGCAGCAGCGATGTTCTCCTCAAGGCGGTGTAATTTAGTCGTGCCCGGGATGGGGACGATCCACGGTTTCTGGGCCAGGATCCAGGCCAGGGCGATTTGAGCCGGCGTGGCCTGTTTCCGCTGGGCGATCTGACCCAGCAGGTCGACGAGCGCCAGATTCGCTTTACGGTTTTCTTCGGCGAAGCGGGGGACTTTGTTACGGAAGTCACCGCTGGCGAAAGTGGTCGATTCGTCGATCTCGCCGGTGAGGAAGCCTTTGCCCAGGGGGCTGAAGGGGACGAAGCCGATGCCCAGCTCTTCGAGGGTGGGGAGGATGGCTTCTTCGGGTTCGCGCCACCAGAGGGAGTATTCGCTCTGCAGGGCGGCGACCGGCTGGACGGCGTGGGCGCGACGGATGACATCGACGCCTGCTTCCGAGAGACCAAAGTGTTTGACTTTGCCCTCTGCGATCAGTTCCTTGACGGTGCCGGCGACGTCTTCGATGGGGACTTCCGGATCGACGCGGTGCTGATAGAGCAGGTCGATGTAGTCGGTCTGCAGGCGTTTGAGCGAAGCTTCGACGACGTCTCGAATATGTGTGGGGCGGCTGTCGAGGCCGGTCTGTACGCCCTGGTCGTCGATGGCGAAGCCGAACTTGGTGGCGATGACGACCTGTTCGCGGACGGGAGAGAGGGCCTTGCCGAGCAGTTCCTCGTTGGTGAAGGCACCGTAGACTTCGGCGGTGTCAAAGAAGGTCACGCCTTGATCGACGGCGGCACGCAGCAGGTCAATGCCATCCTGGTCTTCGACGGCGGGGCCGTAGCCAAAGCTGAGGCCCATGCAGCCCAGTCCCAGGGCGGAGACTTCAAGGTTACTGCCGAGTGTGCGTTTCTGCATTGTATTGACTTTCGATATTTGAATTCGTTTGATTTTGGGTGCGCGTTGTGAGTGAGAGCGGTAAACATCGCGAGCTGATTCATGCGCTCTCTGATAAAGCTTACCTGTTTTGGTTAGTGATTGACAAACCAGGCAGGAGATTTTTAAACCACGAATGGAACGAAAAGCATGAAAGGTCTGTGTTTGTATTGTCTGATCAAGTGGCTGGGGAGTCCTGTGGGCCATCATGAGATTTCTTCCATTGAGACCGTTTATTTTCATCTGTACTGGCTGGGGCCGATGTGTAGGATGTCTATTTCTTTGCAACAAGCCTTTATGCTGCGGTTTACTACCACGAAATGCACGAAAGACACGAAATCTTCTGCTGGTTTCTCGATCAATGTTGTTTTTGTCTGAGAAGTGCCAGGTCGGTTTTGATTTTGAGGAAGGGCGCGGGGAGGTCAAGAGGGATTTTGCTTTGTGTTATCTGTGAATGCCTCTGAGGTTCCTGCGAGTTCGTTTGAATGTGCTCTGAATATGCTCCGAAATGATTTGAAAATGTACGAGATAAAACGAACCGGTTCGGAATGTTCCACTGAAAAGCTGGAAAAATCGACGGCGATTCAGGTGAAGCTGAGTGACTTGTGCGCGGTGTTTCGGTGCACGCATTATCCGCCTCGCGCGCGAAGCAGAATTACACAACAATACGATTCGGAAAGTGCGGATCAAGTTCAGTCTGTTCAGACAATGGTGGGCAGAAGGGAGCTCTCAGGGGGCACGAGAATAGTGGATGCCGACTTTGTCTGTCTGCAAAACTGTGCTTACGATGAAAAATTCATGAGGAGAGGCTGAGTATGGAGACCATTCACCAAAGACAAAAAGCCGAGCTTTCATCAAGAGGAGGGCGAGGGCGGCGCACGCAATAGTGGCCGCGCTGCATGAAGCGTTATTCAACCAGGCCGGCGTGGATGATGTGTGCACGGACTTTCCAGATCTGAGTGTGGAGTGTATGAAAACGCAGCAGGTCGACTGAGGGTAGGGCGTGATTCCGGTTGACGTATTGGTGCGCCTGCATAAAAGAACAACAGCCTGGCGGAATTGACCGCGGCCGGCTGTTGTGTGAGTTGTCAATCGCGATAGAGCGGCGGCGAAAGCCTGTCTTCGTTGCCCAGATCAATTCATTGTTCGATGGATTGGCAGGTTCAGGGATTGAAAGCAACTGAACCATCTGGATCAATTTTTACAACGGTCTTGGATGAAAAAGGACCGTACTCATGTCCTTCAATAATGATACCACTATTCGTTAATTCATAGGTTGCGCCTCCAGGCAGTTCAACAAAATGAGTTCCACCGTCGTTTGTTGATTCCTTTATAGCTCGACCAGGGAAAAAATAAAGCACCCCGTTTTTCATAACTGCACTATCGGCGAGGCCAGTTGACTCTGATGGAGAGCCATTGACCAGAAAAGTTCCATCTGGTTTAAACAGTACCTCGTCGCCAGCATTGACTTCGCCATAGCTCTTGCCCATGACAACCAGTTGATTATTTCTCAATTCACCCCATATGCCTTCAATTTCGAACACCGCTCCATTTTCCAATTCTTCAGCATTGCTTACGGTTAAATTGGCAGGTACCAGGAACTTGATATTGCTCAGTGTGATTTGCTGTGTATTCTGGCTCTCTCGGGTGTTACAAGCCGAAAGAAAAACTGAGCAGGAGATGGACATGACTAACAGACGAAATGGATTCATATTTTTACCTTTCACGAGCATTGGACGGAGGATCGTGAATTGCAGTCGTGAGGCACTCACTCCCATACGTTTCGGAGTCATACATACCTGCGTCTGTCACTGTTCATTGTGAGGGTTTCGCGTTCTTCTGACAAAGGAATTATCCTATTCTGCCAAATCGTTCTCTCAAGCTTTAGCAGCGGGGTACTATTTTGAAAAAAATGAAGCTTAATTCAGATATCGGTTGTTATAAATTCAATGCCAGGAATCAAAGGCACTTTTCAAATCAGAGGGAATCAAGATCAGATCGGATGAATACGTAAAAAAAGCTCACCGCCAGAACGACGTTGAGCTTTTTATGAAACGAAGTCGGGACGACAGGATTTGAACCTGCGACCTCTACACCCCCAGTGTAGCGCGCTACCAGGCTGCGCTACGTCCCGATGTTATTTTCGACGGTCGACATGGGGCTCGACAATCGATAACTTAATAGTTATGAGCACTTTATCGCACGACCGCGTGAGAAATTCAAGATAACCGGGGCACTTCCCCGGCTTTGTCTCAAAAAAAATTGCCGATATTCGCTAAAAGTGCGATTCAACGGGCCTGCTGACCGTTTAGAAACAGAGTCGAGGGGCGAGGTTCGCGGATTTCGATTATTTTACTGTCGAAACAGTGTTTCTGTAAGTGTTATTAAAATAATGGCTTACAGGAAATGTCTGTATTAAGAACTATCAAAATTTGTCTTGGCAGGATTGGGGAAGAAAAGTAGAATCCCGCTCTTCATTCAGGAATTCCTCCTGAATCTGTCTACAAACGTTGTCCTGTCGAAAGTTTCGTCTCAAGGTCCATGTCTGACCCTGTCAATACACTCCCTGCGAGAGCCGCTGTGCCGCGATTCAGATTAGCATCGGTTGATGTGAAGCGTGGATCGCTGTTTGCGCTGTTACTGCTGCTGGCAGCGGTGCAGACCGGGTGCGTGCATCGCCGGATGACAATTCGCTCGGTTCCGTCCGGGGCGCTGGTCAAAGTGGATGGGGAAGAAATCGGTTATACGCCGGTCTCGATGGATTTTACCTATTACGGGACTCGCGAAATCACGCTGACCAAAGATGGCTATGAAACACAGTCGGTGATGCAGAAGGTGCGGACGCCCTGGTATCAGTGGATGCCACTGGACGCGGTGACGGATAACCTGCTGCCCTTTGAAGTCACGAACCGGCACGAGTTCACTTATCAGCTGCAGCCCAAAGTGGTGGTGCCGACTGAAGAGCTGTTGAACCGCGGTAACATGTTGCGCAGCGAAACCCAGATTGGTCAGTGACCGGAGATTACTTCGCCGGTTTTTCTTTCTTGCTATTGGCCCGCTGGATGATGAATTCCAGGATCGCGCGGCTGTCGTCATAGCTGGTCTTGTGGCCTTCATGCGGACGGTCGATCAGCAGGACTTCTCGGTTGAGTTGTTTCAAGATATTGATCAGTCGGCGGGCACTGTCCGGGGGGACGCTGGTGTCTTTTCCACCGACCGAGATACTGAGGGGCATCGTCAGTTTTTCGGGCCAGTATTCGGCACTCCGCTTTTTAAATTCTTCCGGGATCTGCTGCTTGGTGCCCCCGAAGGAGCCCTGGATCGCGGGCTGAAAATTGTTGTACTCCAGATGATTGGCGGTGGGGTTCATGGCGGCGACGCCGGAGATGAGTTCCGGATGCAGGGCCGCGAAGGTCAGGCTGGACGAGCCACCCATCGAGCCGCCACAGAGGAAGACCTGGTCGATTTGATATTTCGACTGCAGTTCCTCGATGATCTGTTGCAGGTCGGCTTCTGCCTGGGGGCCCATCCAGGAGGTGCGGGCCCGGTAATCGGGGGAGACGTAGATCAGGTTGTACTTGCGGGCGATGTCGCGAGCCGCCCGGCATTCCCCCCGGGGATCTTTGACAAACTGCCAGCGGTCGGAACCGTGTCCGTGCAGGGCGATGAGCAGCGAGTGGGGCTTATCCGGTGAGAACTGTTCCGGGAGCAGCAAGATGTAACGCTGTGTCGTCTGATCACAACGAGCGGTGAATTCGATGTCGAGGGGCGCTGGTTTCTGTGGGGGCGGATCAGCGGCATGCCCCGGGGGGACCAATGAGGCAATCAGCAGGGGGATCCACGATAGTCTGAGGCAGTGTTGCATGGGGAAGTCCCGAGTATTTTCCTGTAGTGGCGGATTACCAGAAGAGTCCAAAGATGATCCAGCAGGAGAAGGCGATTAATAGAATCGCGTACCAGTTGGGGTTGAGGTATTGGGGAACCGGCTTATAAAAGGGTGACTCTTTGACGGCCAGCAGTTCCTGGCGGCTTTCGGAGAGCCAGTTATGTTTTTCCGGTGAGGCGGGTGTCTGCAGTTCCAGTTGCTGATCCGGCTTGAGCCAGCCCCATTTGAGGGTGGCCGCGAGCATGGCCAGTGTGGTGATGATCATTGAGCAGGGGAACGCGTACCAGACTTCCGTCAACCAGGGGCTGAACAGCGGTTCGTCAACCAGCACGCGGTCGATGAATCCAATCAGGCCGAACAGGGAGCCGGCACAGAGGCCGACCAGCCCACTTTGACGCGGGACGCGAGTCAGAACGCCTACAATATAAACGGTAAATAATGGTGTCACAAACACAGGAATCAATGTGCGGAAGGCCTGAATCATGTTGTCATAACGGGCGATGAAAGGAATGTAAAGGAAGCCCATCAGTAGAATTCCGATGGTCGCCCAGCGGGTGGCTTTCAGGTAATGGGCTTCCGTGGCGTCGGTTTTGATCCAGCGGGCGTATATGTCGCGGGTGAACAGGGCCGAAAGGGCGGATCCAATGGAATCGAAAGTACTGATGGCAGCGGATAGAATGCCGGCGACAACAAGACCCTTAAAACCGGGAGCGAGATACTGATTAGCGAAGTGCGGTAATAACTGGTCGGCTCCAGAGTGAGTAGTGAATTCGGGAACCAGGACGCGGCCCATGACTCCCATCAAGGTGGTGCCGATCATGATGGGCATGATCAACAGGCAGCCGAAGAGGGCGGCCATTTTCATATCCCAGAGTGAGCGGGCTCCCATGAGCCGCATGGTCTGCGTGTGATTGACGGTGTAGTAACCCATGCCGATGATAGTCCAGCCCATGACGATCAGATAGGGGGAGGTGGATTTGGCATCCTGGAACTGGCCGATGTGTAGCCAGTTAATTAGCGGTTGTCCATTGGCGTCGGTGGACTGCGAGAGGTTATCGACTATCGTAGACCAGCCGCCAGTGGCGGACCAGACGGCGTAGAATATGGTGATGCCGCCGGCCATCATGATCAGGCTCTGCAGGGCATCGGTCCAGACGACGGAGGTGAGTCCGCCCCAGGTGGTATAGGCGGCGGTGAAGATGACCAGTAGCGCGATGAGCGTCCAGCATTGCGTGGGAGTGAAATCGAGGAGTCCCTGCAGCATGAGATAAATAGACCAGATCATCAGGCCGAGCATACTGGTGCGGTACTGGATCTGAATCAGGGCGCTGAATACGCGAATGGATTTGTCAAAGCGGGTCTCCAGGTATTCGGCGTTGGTGTAGAAGCCGCCGCGATACAGGACCGGGACCACGACGAACGATGCCAGAACCGCACCGCAGACACTGGCGAGGGTGAATGCGGTAATAATGTGCATGCCGTGGTTGTATGCGTAACCGGTGAGTGAGACGGCGTCGGCGTTGTCGACACTGGTGGCAAAAATCGAGAGCCCCAGCCCCCACCAGGGGAGCGAGCGTCCGCCGAGAAACCAGTCGCTGCTGGATTTCGTACTGCGGGCGAGGTAAAAGCCAAAGGCGATTACAGCGCCGTTCAGTAAAAAGACAATGAACCAGTCCAGACCCGTCATGTATGTCTTCCCGGTGGTGGAGAAACAGGAGGTTATTCGAACGTTTTCAGGACAGCAGGATCCACATCATGGGCCAGACAGAAGAGGATGTCCCCCTGGCTGGTTAAGGTGGGGCCACGGTGGGCGATCGCGATGCCATCCGAGGGAGCTTCGATAATCGTCGGCTCGCGGTCCGGGCGTTCGAGGAAGTAGAGTCCTCCCAGGGGCTGTCCCGCTGAGACGTCGGCTCCCACATCGACGAAACTTTCGAACAGGCCGGACTCGGGAGCGAACATATAGTCGTCGGCGTCGAGAGCCTGAATCCAGCGGGTGGGAGCCAGGCCGAGGTCAGCGCGGCTCTGTTCCTCTCCCTGCAGGACCTTGAGGTGGATCAGGACATTGTGCAAACCGGACTGAGTCGTGCGGTGCACGCTGGCCGGAGTCACTTCGCCTCCACCCATTTCGGTCGTGACGACGGTTTTTCCCATGTTTTCGGCTTCAACAGGCAGCAGCCCTTTGCCGGCGATGTCGGCATAGAGGAATGCGAAATCGGTGTTGTAGGCGAGCGTGGCCTGAGCCATGCGGCGGCGCTGTTCGAGATCATCGACCAGGTGCAGGTGGGCACAGGGATAAAAGTAAACGCCCCGACCGCCGGTGTGCAGGTCGATGACGACATCGACCCGGGGAAAGATCTCCGTAGTGAGGTAGTGGGCCATGATTTCGGTGACGGTACCTTCCGCGTTTCCAGGAAAACAGCGGTTGAGGTTTTTGCCATCCAGGGGGGAGAGTCGCGTGGCTGCTTTGGCAGCGGGGATGTTGATCGCGGGGATGAAGATGATGCGACCGGAAATCTGTTCCAGCTGCAGGGTTTTCATCAGTTTCATAATGGCGATGGGGCCGGGGTATTCATCTCCATGATTACCGGCCATGAGGAGCACGGTGGGGCCGTCGCCGTTGGCCATGGTGGCGATGGGGATCTGCAGTTGTGACCAGCCGCTCAAGTTATAAGAGAAGGGGATATTGAGCGTGCTCCATTGAGTACCGGGCTGTTCAAAGTCGATCTTCGTACGAATGGGAGTTTGTGTCATGTTGTGGTCTCAGTCTGGGCTGGGGAAGTGTGAGGGGTGGACACTATTTCGATTCTGAAACAATATGAGCGGCAACGAATTCTTCATTGAGCGTGACGCCAAGCCCCGGTTGATCGGGAACCTGAATAATGCCGTTTTCGGCCTGGACTTTTTCGTAGGTCAGTTCGTTGCGGATCGGTTCGTCTTCGACGCAGTCTTCAAAGATGAAGGCATCTTTGCAGGTGGCCAGCCAGTGCAGCGAGGCAGCGACGGTGATGGGGCTGGTGTAACAGTGATTGCAGGGACGGGCACCAATGTCGGAAATCCGCTGTTTCAGATAGGAGGCTTCTGTGAAGCCGTTACGGGCGAGGTCGATCTGGTAGACATCAAGGGCCCGCTGTTCAATGTAGGGACCGAAGGATTCACGTCCGCATTCTTCTTCGCCGGCAGCGATGGGGACGGGGGAGCGATCTTTGAGCCAGGCATAACCGGCGACATTATGAGGGAAGAGCGGTTCTTCAAGCCAGCCGATATTGTAATCGGCGAAGGCGTTGGCCCGCTGCAGAGCGGTTCTGGCATCCCAGACACAGCCGGCGTCGATGAGCAGAGTGCCGTCTCCCATGCCTTCACGGGCTCCCGCTACCAGTTCGATGTCGAGTGCCTCCGACTCTCCCATCGGTTCCCAGCCGAACTTAACTGCGGTGTAACCGTTTTCGATCCAGCGCTGGGCGATGTCGCAGGTTTCCTGGCCATCTTTGCCGAACAGGATTGAAGCGTAGGCACGGAATTCACTGTGATGGGCGCCGCCGAGCAGGCGATGAATCGGTTCGCCGAAGTGTTTGCCTTTGAGGTCCCAGAGGGCCATGTCGATCGCGGCCATCGCGGTGATGGTGACACCGGTGCGGCCGAAGTACATAGTGTGGCGATACATTTTCTGCCAGAGGCGTTCTGTTTCCAGCGGGTTTTCGCCGATCAGGAGCTCTCTTAATCCGCAGGCCACGTTGTGGCTGTAAGGGGCGTCGATGATGGCTTTGACCACTTCGGGTGAGGAGTCCGCTTCGCCGATTCCTTCCAGGCCGTTGTCGGTTTTGATGCGGACCAGAACCGAATCCTGGCAGCTGGCGGTTTTATTGGTGACGGAACCCGAGCGGAGGATTTGGCAGACGATTTGTTCGATTTTCATGGAGATGAGATGCCTTAACTGAAAGGAGAATGATTCTTAAAATGGATGCTTGTGTTATGAGATAATTTCTTTGACGACGCGTCCGTGAACATCGGTCAGACGGAAGTCGCGACCTGCGTAACGGTAGGTGAGCCGTTCATGATCGATACCGAGCAGGTGCAGCATGGTGGCGTGCAGGTCGTGCACGTGAACCTTGTTTTCAGCGGCCGCGAAGCCGGTTTCATCGGTGGCGCCATGTACGTGGCCTCCTCGGACGCCACCGCCGGCCATCCACATGCTGAAACCGTAATGATTGTGATCGCGTCCATTCATCGCGGGGAGCTCCGCGACCGGGGTACGGCCGAATTCGCCTCCCCAGAGCACGAGTGTGGAATCGAGCATGCCCCGCTGCTTGAGATCCTGCAGGAATGCGGCGATGGGCTGGTCCCACTGCCCGCAGAGGCGTTTCAGATTCTTTTCGATTCCACTGTGATGATCCCATTCCTGTCCGCCACTGTGCCAGACCTGGATGAAACGGACTCCCTGTTCGAGCAGGCGGCGTGTCATCAGTAACTGGCGGCCCTGGAGACCTTCGCCGTACATTTCGTGAATGTGCTTCGGTTCTTTGGAGAGGTCAAGCACATCCGAAGCAGCGAACTGCATGCGATAAGCGAGTTCGAAGGATTGGATGCGGGCTTCGAGCAGGGGATCGTGTCCGCGCTCTGCGAGGTGCCGCTGGTTGAACTGTTGTAGCAGATTGAGCTGACGTCGCTGGCGTTCCGGTGTCTGTGGGTTGTTAATGTTTTCAATGAGGCGGGTGACGTCGGTCTCTTTCGTGTCCAGATGAGTTCCCTGGAATGAGCCCGGCAGAAAAGCGGATCGCCAGTTTTTGGGGCCGACGACGGGAAAGCCGTTGGGGCAAAGCACGACGAAGCCGGGCAGATTTTCATTGAGTGTTCCCAGACCATAATTGACCCAGGATCCAAAACTGGGGCGGGGCAGGGCGTTGTCGCCACAGTTCATGAGTAACAGTGAAGGCTCATGATTGGGAATATCAGACTGCATGGAACGGATGACGCACATGTCGTCGATGTGGGCGGCTGTTTTCTGGAAGAGTTCACTGACTTCGATGCCGGATTCACCAAATTTGTGGAACTGAAAGGGAGACCCCAGGGCACCGGCGGTCTTGCGTTCTGTGGGTAGGTTGGGGTTAGGCAGTGGTTTGCCATGAAATTTCTTCAGCAGCGGCTTGGGGTCGAAAGTATCGACGTGGGAGGGGCCGCCGTTCATAAACAGATGTACGACCTGTTTGGCCCGGGCGGGATGGTGACGCGTGACGGATGCGGTCTGCTTTGCTGCCTGCAGGTTTTCCTGTGAGGTCAGACCTGCCAGAGCGAGCATGCCCATCCCCATGCCGGAGCGGGTCAGCATTTCGCGTCGTGTCAGAAACGGGTTGTGGCTGAACTGATGCATGATCGTACCGCTTTAATCGATAAACTGAAATTCGTTGGATAACAGAAGAATCTGTGCCAGGCTTTGCCAGGGGCTAATCCGGACCGGTTCCGGTTTTCTGAAATCCCGGGAGTAGTTCCACTGGCGTGCTGGTGTCTGCTCTGTTTTTTCACCGGAGGCAGCCGTGAGCGCCAGTGATTGTGTTTTGATTTCGGGAGACCAGACAAAGGAGTCGAAGCCGAGCTGTCCGGCGATGTCGACCACGAAATCGATAGTCTGACCTTGTTTGAGCTGGATCTTCTCAAGGTTGGTGTCGACCGATTTCTGGTGGAGTGTCCAGGGACCGAGGACTTTCTTACCCGCGATGAGCACGCGACCCCGGACCCCATTACCCTGGGGGAGTTCATGGGACAGTTTGCCGTGCAGGGAGACAGTCATTGTCTCGGGGGCTCGCCAGCGGATGACGGCGACATGTCGCATGTCATTCCCGGGATGGCCTCCGGTGTTGTCGAGGAAGACCCAGCCGATTTTGGGATCGGGGAGCTTGTTCCCGCCCTGGTACTGTTTTCCGTTCCAAAAGGGCAGTGATTTGAAATTGGACAGGGTCTCTGTTTTTTCGTCGTAGGCTCCGTAGCCGTATTCCCATTCTGCGATTACAGGTGCCGGCGGAGATTCGACCTGGTCTGATTCCAGGAATTGCTGCATTGCCTGTAATTCATCTGGAGTTGGCTCACGTTGCAGAATTGACTGAAATAATTGCCGGATGCCTGCCTGGGAATCTGGTGACTTGTGTGCCTGTTCTCCCAGAATGCGGGCGGCATTCAATACGAGGGGATGGTTCATGAGGAACAGGGACTGCCCGGGAACCGAGGTGGAATTCCGCGCACCGCTGCTGACATCTGGTGAAGGGAAGTCAAACGTACGCAGCAGTCCGGGAACGTTCTGACGATCGATGAACGTATATAAGGTTCTGCGTTTGTTGGCAGTGGCTGCGATGCCTCGGACGGATTTGCCTCCCACTGTCAGATTGAGCTGGTGGCTGACCTGCAGCAGGGTATCGCGCATCGTTTCGAAATCCTGCCGTCTGCGATTCATGCGCCAGAGAAGTTTGTTGGCGGGATCTCGTTTCTCGCCGGCAACGTTGGAGCGGCTCTGCTGCTGATACGTGGCGGAGGACATGATATAGCGGTGAAGTTGTTTGATAGACCAGTCGTGCTGCATGAACCAGCGGGCCAGATGATCGAGCAATTCGGGGTGGCTGGGTTTAGCGCCCTGAATACCGAAATCACTGGGGGTGGAGACGAGCCCCTGGCCGAAATGATGCTGCCAGACACGATTGACGATCACGCGGGCAGTCAGTGGATTCTCAGGCGAAATAATGGCCTGTGCCAGTTCGAGTCTCCCGCTGCCTTCAGTGAAAGGCTCTGCTGAGACCTGATCAAAGAACTGCAGATAACGGCGGGAGATTGCCTGGGCCGGCATGCCGGGGTTGCCGCGTTTGAAGACGCGGGGTTCGATGATCTGTTTCGCATCCTGGAGTGCCAGCATCTGAGCGAGTTCCGCGGGCGCTGCAGCGCGGGCCTGATCGAGGGCGTCGTTCAGTTCTTTGACTTTCTGCTGTTGTTTTCGATCCGGGAAGAGTCGCAGCACCGTGTAGCCGTGCAGGGGCATGACCAGCGGGGAGTGCGGGCTGTAAAAGGCCTTCAAAACGTCTGTTTTAGCTTCAGGAAACGGCTGGGAGGTTTTCTGTTGCCCTGGTCTGGCAGCCGTCACGATTCGTGTGTCCCATGCCTGGTCAATCTGTTTGAACAGACTTGCATAGCCGCGAATGACGTCATCGAATGTCTGCGGATGCTGTTTCAGCAAATGGTCTGCGATCAGGTGTTCCGTTGGGCTCGTTTTCTGGTTCTGGACTGAGTGCTGCAGCAACTTGAGGGCTTGAGGCTGAAAGTTGGTGGCAGGAAGTTTTGCGAGTTTGTGCCAGAGCGAGAATACGGGATCCTCATTTTTCTCGGAAAGGTCCAGGAATTCCTGCCAGAGCAGCAGGACTTCGGGATTGAGGTCATCGCCGTCGACGATCACATCAAATTTGACGGTGTCCGGACCGTTTCTCTGGGACTGGGCCACGGTCAGATATTCGGCAAGTCGCTGATGCGTGTCCTCGAGAACTTTCTGATGTTTCTGCTGATAGAGCTGATTCAGTTCCTGAGCTGTCTGCTGAATCTTCTGCGCCTGTTCGGCCAGTTGAGGAGAGAGAGAATCCTGATCGCGGAAGGGGAGATCAATGGGCTGTAGCGAATTTCGAAAGACCCCATAGAGCGAGTAATAGTCTTCGATGCTGATGGGGTCATATTTATGATCGTGACAGCGTGCACAGCCGACGGTTAAACCGAGAAATCCGCGGGTGACGACGTCAATGCGGTCTGAAATAATATCGTGGGTATCATTTTTGAAGCGGGGGCCAACGGTGATGAAACCGAGGGCCGCTAAAGTTTCGTGGGGTAACTCATCGGTCAGATAGTCTGCCGCCAGTTGTTCGAGGACAAACTGGTTGAACGGCTTATCCTGGTTGAAGCTCTCGATGACATAGTCACGGTAGGTGAATGCATTGTGAAAGGTGGGCTTTTCAAAAAAGACGTAACCTTTGGTGTCTGCATAGCGGGCGAGGTCGAGCCAGTGTCTGCCCCAGCGTTCGCCGTAATGGGGAGAGTCCAGTAATTTGTCTACTGTGGCCTGAGATACTGCGGGGCTGAAGGAATTGGTAAAAGTTTCGATCTCACTGTAAGTGGGGAGCAGACCTGTCAGATCCCAGTGCATGCGTCTGAGGAGAGTAGCGGGAGCGGCTGGGGGGGAGGGGGAGAGCTGTTCTGCTTCGAGCCGGGCAAGGATGAAATAATCGATGTCGTTCTGAGGCCAACTGATATTCTTGACGACAGGTCGTGGCGGGTTCTGAATGGGTTGAAAGGACCAGTGCCGGGAGAAATCGACTGATTTCGTGTCAGCCAGCCTGGCGGAATCAGGCCAGACTGCTCCCTGTTCAATCCACGTTGTGAGAACTTTGATTTCATCAGAAGAGAGTGTTTGATCGGGGGGCATCTCCAATGATTCCCGTTTGACGGCGGAAATCAGCAGACTGTCATCAGGTTGATTTACGACGATTGCCGGACCACTTTCCCCTCCTTTGAGCAGATTCTCACGCGAATCGAGGCGGAGTTCTGCAAATTGTTTTTTGGGGCCATGGCAATCGATGCAATGTTTGAGGAGCAGGGGCCGTACATGTTCTTCAAAAAATCGAACCCGCTCCACCTGTTGCTGTTTCTCCGATTCTGCACGACTTTCGTTCGCAAAGACACTGAGCAGAGACAGGCAGATCAACAGTATGAAGTGCGGCAATTTCGGAGATTGTTTCATCATGTAATTCATTTGATCTACTCAATATGATTTTCGATGATTTGCAGCGCCTCTGTCAGGCTCTGGTTTTTGAATGCTTCGATGATCGGCAGATGCTCTTCGTAGATCTGTAATGGATTCTTGTAGTTCAAATGTGCTTCGCGAAAATGCCGTCTAACTCGTGAAACGATGGCAGACCAGATTGCCAACAGGTCTGGGGACTGTGAGCTTGTTACCAGGGAGCGGTGAAATGCGATGTCATGCTCTGAAATCAGGGCGAAATCGCGGGCTTCGCATGCCTGCTTCATCTTCAGCAGGATGTTTTCCCAGACCTGAAAATCTTCCGCTGTGAGCTGATCAAAGAACAGTCGGACGGCATATTTTTCGATCGTGCAGCGGAGTGGAATAATGAGTTCGGTAATTTCATCAGGTGCAGACGTTGCCACCATCGCTCCCCTGTTGCGGTCCGTTTCCAGAACACCTTCCCAGGTTAACTGTTGAATGGCTTCACGAATCGGACCGCGACTGACTGAAAACCGTCTGGCGAGTTCGGTTTCCCGCAGTCGTTCCCCCTCCGCGATTCTACCAGCAAAGATGTCTTCTCTGAGTCGCTCAACGATCTGCTCGCCGAGACCTCTGACTAACTGTAAATCATTCATATATTGTACCTGCTAACCGAAACAGAGGTTCTAGTCTGGGCTATGACTCTTGAGAGCAGAGCTTGTTGGCAGTGATCTGCATCTAAAATGCACCGCACCATAGGTTGTCTTTTGTAAATTGTTAACAATATATTGTCAAATAAAAAGCTGGGACGTAATTCACTTTCAAAGAATTCAATATTGAAAAGTGTAAATAAAAATATATATGGCAATATGTATATTTTTTCGTGCGTGAATGACAAATCAGATCGGATTAGAGAATCGCAACCGAGGCGAGAGTCGATGTCTGTAAAATTAGACGCTATGGTGGAAGTTGAGAAAAGTGTTTATATTATTGTATTTACGTTGGGAAAATTATTGATCCCAGACTGTATTTGATTCGTTATTGACAGACAGGAGCGGTTTGTGTTCAAATAAACCTGTAGGGTTCGTAAGAACAGTTTTCTGCTTATTTCAGAAAAACCTTCCAATTTTATGATCATTTTCCGGAAGATTGTCCGGTTACATTCCTATATGACAGTAGAGGGTGTTATTCATTTTTGTGAAAACAAAATGAACTAATCACGAAAGACACGGGCTCACTTGCTTACTAAGCACACATCGTAGGGGACTAGTGCCTGCTTCCTATTTTGTGTTGTGAGCTCGTGTTTTTCTATTTCGTCCTCTTATTTCCTCGGCCGTATTAGAGATGCTCAATAGAGAATGTTCTCCGGCGTCTGAACGTGTCCGCAGTGCACTGAGGGGAGCATCAATATTTCACCATTTTCACGCTTGAGCTGCGCGCACCAGGCCCAGTCATGGGCAGGCGAATCTCGGTAGTGGCTACGCCAGTATTTAGGCGTGCGATCTTTCCAGTACATGAGGCAACCTGTACCACAATAGTCGACCGACGTGATTTTGTCGCCCAGTTCTTTAAAAGCTTTGACAACATGTTCCTCATCAAAATAGCCGCCGACAAACTGTGACTCGACATGCCGACTGCGGTAACAGCCTGAGACTGCATTCGGCGGGACCCAGCCAGTCATCAGATTTTCAGTTAGCTCTTTTCCTGCTTCGAGGGGGACCAGAATATCATCTTCAATGATCCAGTGGATCTCACCTTTCATTTCTGCCTTGAGTCGATTGCAGGCATGGGCCATGAACTGGGCCACCTTGTTTCTTCTGTCACGCTCAGTCGTGTGGTGATATTTAACCGGATGTGGCACGACTCTGATTGACTCAAAAATATTGAGATAGCGGTAGGCTTCTCTTCTGATTTGTTCGAGTGTGCGTGGGTTATTGGAGTTGTCCAGTAGAACCAGTTCAACCGGTTCCTGTGTATTGATCAGTTTGACCGCCTGAGCAACCGCTGACATCCACTGGGGAAAGTAGTCGACCAGGCGGCCGCTGATGATCGATCCTACACTGAGACGGGTGCAGATCTGTCTTATACGGGGGAGCATCGATTCCTGGCGTTCCTCTTTTTTGGTTTGAATGTTGGCAGACCAGGATCCGGGGTGTTGGCGGTAGAGCAGCACAGCCTGACTTTTCGCTGGTGTACCCAGGCGCGCACCGCGGAGGGCCAGGTCCCAGTCCCACATGGTATTGATTTTGTTACGCCATCCGCCGGCGGTTTCGAACGCGTGGCGATTCCACAAAGCAGAGGTGTTCACAAAATTTCGTAACCACAGGCGTCCGTCGTCCCATTCGGGCGCATCCCAGAATGTTGTAAAAGCGCCAAAAGCTTCGGCAGAACCATATATGAAGGGAGTCTCGGGAGTGATGGCGTCCAGATGCTTCTGGACATAGTCTGCCTGCAGAACGTCATCACCGTCCAGGAATAACAGATAATCTCCTTTGGCAAATGAGGCACCGCGATTCCGTGCTTCACAAACCCCCCGGTGAAACTGCGAGCGAATCACCTGTAGCCCCCGATCCTGGTATTGACCGGCAATTATGAGGGAGTTGTCAAAACTGCAGTCGTCAACATAGATGACTTCACAATCCACACTTTGATTTAATGCAGACTCAATTGCTTCTGCCAGAAATGGTCCATTGTTCCGCGCTGCAATTACGATGCTGACCAGACTCTGTTCGGGATCTGCCTGGAACTTTGTCTGATTTTCCAATCGTTCTACGCGCGCAGATTTTGGCCAGACTGCATTACCTACCATCGATTTAGCCCTTTTGAATTAGAATCTGAAAACACAAACCAGGTTGAAGTATTCAGAAGGGGACCGGAGGGTCAAGATATGGATTTCAGATTGGAAGGCGGGCTGGTGGTCTTGTGCCGAGTAGCGGTGTGCGACTTTTATCTGAACAAGGCGATGCGGGAGATGAAATTCAATATGAAAGAACTCTTGCATTTTGCAGACTGTTTTTTATTTCCTGAAAACCCTGTTCTGTAACATTGGAATTTTTCAGGTATAGCTTATCCATGCTTTGGAGCGTTTTGAGGGCAGGGACTGAGGCGTCAGAGGTTTTGGTGTCTTCCAGGTTCAACCAGTTCAGAGCGGGATTTGTTTGCAGAAACTGCAGACCTTTGTCGGAAGTATTTAAGCGTGCCAGATTGACTGATTCCAGGTTCTGCAGGGCACTGAGATGTTGTAATCCCTGATCAGTTAATTTCGGATTTTTATGAATTGAGAGATTGGTTAGATTTTTCAGGCTGCTGACGACTGCCAGGTCAGCATCAGTAATTCCTGTATTATGCAGGTCCAGTTTCAAGAGAGAGCCCATATTTTCCAGTGACTGTAGTGAGCCGGTAGTGATCCGGCAGTCATACATATTGAGTGCCTCGAGTCTTGAGAGATTTTTGAGAGGAGCCAGCAGTTCGGGAGTGATGGGCTGGGGTTTGAAATCAATTCCTATGATGGAAAAATCACGATCAGGGAGCGATTCAACTTGACTGATGGGGGTATTTTCACCTGAGATCAGTAGCTCGCAGCGATGTTTGAGGAACCAGACTGCAGCTTTTCTTTCCAGTTCCGGATTGATAACGGACTGAATCCCTGTAGATATACCGGCTGTTTGTATGGTTTGGTTGTCTGCTATTTTGGGATTATTCAACCAGATCATCGCACCAGCCATTCCCAATGCACAGGCGATGAAAATAGATGAACTGACCATTCTCTTTCGGAGAGGGGCGGATTCTCCCAACTGACTGTATTGAGTCGTCGCCGTTTGTTGCAGTGCTTCGATTGCAGGGGAGAGCCTTGCGTTCGTACATAATTGTTTCAGTTCCTGAGACTCGGTGAACCGGGTTTCCGAAGATTCGCTGAGTGGTAGCTCCGATCGCTGATACAGAAAGTGGTCGAGGATCTCCACAACTTCTGCCATAGTCTGAATCCGTTCTTCCGGATCTTTTTTCATCATGGACTGAAAAAGATCTTCAATTTCAGGGGGGATGTTCGGAATGGGAACTCGCAGATGTGGCGGTGGTGTCTCGCGATGCGCGATAATCGTTTCGAGTTGCGATGTCTTCTTGAATGGGGGCCGGCCAGTGAGCATCTGATAGAAAGCGCAGCCCAGACTGTAAATGTCTGCGCGCTGGTCAATGTTTTTGACGTTTTGTGCCTGCTCCGGGGCCATGTAATAGACGCTGCCCATAATGCAGTTACTATCGGTCAGGTCGCTGCATTCCCCCTGTTTCAATCCGGCCAGTCCGAGGTCAAGAATCTTGACCTGCCCGTCGGTGGTCAGAAACAGGTTGGAGGGTTTGATGTCCCTGTGGATTAACTGATGGTTGTGGATGTACTGCAGGCCATTTGCCACCTGTCTCAGGATGTAACAAGCGGATGAGAGAGGGATCTTTTTTTCCGCATTCAGGATGGATTTGACATCGTGGCCGTCCAGGTATTCCATCACCAGAAAGCAGGTCCCGTCGATCTCTCCTGCATCGGTAGCTTTGACAATGTTGGCATGATCCAGGCTGCCGATTACTTCCATTTCCCGGTAAAACCGTTGAACCTGAGTCTCGTCATCGACGCGATTATTCAGGATCAGTTTCACAACGACCTGTTTTTTCAGATGTGAATGTGTGGCACGGTAGACGGCTCCCATGCCTCCTTTCCCAATCTGTTCAATGAGATGGTAATTCCCAATGGTTCTGATGGGGGCTTCATCGGGCAGTGTCGATGTAGAGGCTGCGATGTCAGCCGATTGTTCGGCTGTCTTATTATCGGAGGTGCCGGGGTTGTGGATGGAAGAAAATGTGGAGCGAAAAAGTTTGTCGATCCGATCGTCGGTAAAAGCGTGCTTCTCTACAGGCTCATCCAGGGTCTGTTGCCGATGACGGTTATGCCAGACTTTGAGCTCATCGTCTTCTGACTGGATCTCAATTCGTTTCTGGCAACTGCCGCACTCATTGAGGTGCTCAGAATAGCGCTGTAAATCTTCGCCATTCAGGTCATGTACCAGATATTGGTGGATTTGATTATCCGAGAGGCAATTTTCCATGAAGAACTCAAGATCTGCTTACTTCTGGAATACGACGCTGTCAAAGGAAAGACGTTTGATTTCCTCTTTCAGTTTCTGTTGAACCAGGAACTTGGCTTTGTAAATCCAGTTCGGATCAACGTCCAATTCTACCGCCGCTGCTTTGGTAGGGGAATCCTGAATCCAGGTGAGTTCAAACGCGCGCCAGGTTTTTTCATCAAATTGCGGGCGGATTGTCTGCAATGCGGTTTCATAGATATGACTGCAGAATTCATCAGACCAGACACCATCGATTTCTCCCGGGTGTTTGTTGATAAACTCTTCCAGTTCGCTTTTTCCCGTCTGGTGTTGAACCCGCTGGTTCTTTTTCCAGAACCGGCAGATTTCGTGGTAGGTGACGGTACCCAGCCAGGAACGAAAACGGCCCAGCTTTCTGTTGTACTCAAATGAGTTCAGGGATGTGCTGATCTGGCGAAAGACTTCCTGGCAGACATCCTCGGCATCGGCGTCATTCAGCCGTTTTTTTCGGCAGTAATTGTAGATCAGGGGGCCGTAGATTTTTACAAACTCCCGCCACGCCTCCGCATCCGTATGCAGGCGGACACGGTTCAGCAGCGTTATATGTGTCGAAGGCCATTCAGTGCCGTAGTTCATTTGATGGCGTTCCTTACCGATCACCTTACAACCTCAGCAATAACAGTGGTCAAACGCTGATTGCAATCGATTGGTTATTGCAGGGAGTCAACTAAGTTCAGGAAGGCAGATGTATCAGAGATACATTATTCAATGTACTCAAACTGCTTAAGGAATGGAATAAAATTATCCAGTAGTAATCAGACAATCCGGTATTATCTGGAGTTCATCAAAATCTCTGAATATGATCGCCAGAACTGGCGCATACCTTCCCCGTGATAATATAACTACCTTTAAAAAAGAGATCTGATTCAGAGAATTCAGATTATTGGCAAAAAAGTCAAAACTTGTGCAGGCATCGGCTATGCATAGCGTGCTTAGTAAGTACGGAACTCCTGACTCACGCATTGTTTAGGGGGGAGGACCGTTTCGAGATGTGAGAAAAAATCTGGCGAGGCTCGAATGTTAATTCAGGAGATTTGACATTGCCTGGATAGTGACGGCCGCTTAAATCCACGAACTGCAAAGCAGGTCATTTGAATTCTAGTTGGCGGGAACCAACGAGGTTCGGGCCTTCTCGAGAAGCCGGGACAGCTCATTCAGTTCATTTTTACTCAAATGGCCGATCAATTTGCGGTGCAATTCGAGATCCGGCTCATCGATCTGCTTGAGCAGTTTGAGTGCTTTCGGTGTGATTTCAATGTAAACCACACGCCGGTCTTCCGTGCAGCGTTTGCGTTTGACCAGATCCTGAGCCTGCAGTCGGTCCAGTAATCCGGTGATGGCGGGAACGACCTGTACCATTCGACCGGCAATTTCCAGTGAAGGCATGGGTTTACCTTCTCCGCGTAGAATGCGTAAAACATTATACTGAGAAGGGGTTAAGCCAAATTCCCGGAACAGCTTACCGAACTGGTTATGAAAAATATCGCTGGTTCGCAGGATATTTAAAATGGCTGCCTGTTCCAGAGAATCGAAAGGTTGTTTCTTTTTTAGCTCTTCTTGCAGATTGCTGTGCGCCATTTTTAGCCCTGATGTATGAGATGGAATCCGGCCATTTTATGGGTAAGTATTTGAGGCGTCAATAGCCTCTTATCGACTATCATTGATCTTATTCCAGTTAGAATTTCTCTAATCAAATTTCTGATTCTTTTAAAGCAATGATGAGATGAAGCAGATTCCTTCTAATGTTGCGCCTTCATTCGAAACTCGGTCGGAGTACAGTCCTCATGCTGCCTGATGATCACACTCAGGTAGGCGGCACTGGAGAATCCAGACATGGCTGCAATCTGTTCGAGCGTGAAATCAGTGTCAATCAGCAATTGTCTGGCGCGCCGGAGACGTTCTTCCGCGATGATCTGGTGCGGCGTTTTTCCCACCAGTCTGGTAAAGCGACGTTCCAGGGAACGCCGTGCCAGATTGACGTGGCGGGCAATCAGTGAAACACTGATTTTCCCACACGCATTGTGCCTGATAAATTCGAGTGCTGCTGCGATTGCGGGGTCATCGACGGCGATGGTATCAGTGGAGCGGCGGGGAATCAGCAGGCGGGGAGGGACCAGGATTGTTGAATCTTCGGTCTGTTCTCCTTTCATCAGGCGATCAAGCAGCGCTGCAGCCTGGTAACCTACCGCTTTGGCCTGATGGGCGATGCTGGTCAGAGGTGGGTCAACTGCCTCACAGAAGACATCGTCATCGTCCACTCCCACGACAGCCACCTGTTCCGGTACCGCGATATTACGCCGGCGGCAGGCATCCAGGACACAGAGCGCCCGCAGATCATGAGCTGCCATCAGTCCGACCGGCTTTGGAAGCGATTCCAGCCAGTCGCCCAGATCCTCTTGTCCTCCGTTCCAACTCTCCACGAATCTTCTGCGGGAAAGCGGGGAGTAAATTTCACAACTGGCACCCTGTCGCGCTGCCTGTTCAGCAAATGCCTGTTGCCGACGAAGAGACCAGTTGGCCCGTTCAACACCCACAAAGGCAAAATTTCTGAGGTGCCTATCCTGTAAATGTTCGAAGGCAATCCGGGCCAGAGCTGTATCATCAGAGTAAACGCCGGGCAGACCCAGGTTGGGGATCTGCTGCAGAGTGTCGACTACGGGGACATTGGCCGCTGACAGTCGCTCTGCCATCTGACGTGAACGGACGCGGGCAATGATGCCATCTCCCTCCCAGCCATTCAGCCAGTCAGGTAACGACGTCTCTGGTCCCCATTCATCAATGTAGACAGACCAGGGCCCATGGGTCCGCGAATAGCTGGAGATTCCCTGCAGGATTTCTCTACCGAAAGTTTTGGACGTTTCTATGAATATCGCCACCTGGGGGGCGGTACGGTTCTGCATTACTGAGTTCCGGTGTCGCAAAATTGAAAGTGAATGACGCATCACTGGATTGATTACGCCTCTCTGCCGAGGTTACACTGAAGTGATTATTTGATAATAAAGATTTTTAAAAAATGAGAACAGCCTGGGATCACTGGAATTGATTCAATCAAAATCAATACCTGCGCTAGTCATCCAGACTGTTTTCCAGAACAGGACCCCAGCTCATGCACGCCTTTCGCCTCTTAACGACGGCAGTGGTCTTCAGTATTTCTTTTTCGATCACTCACGCTGAAAAAACGAAAACATTTTCAGTAGGGATCGCCAAAGTCGATATCACTCCGGAGTATCCGGTCCCCTTAAGCGGATACGCCGCTCGTGGATCGAAGCTGATCAATCAGGTGGAACAGCATTTATGGGCACGTGCCGTTGCTGTTGAGGATCAACAGGGTAAGCCACGTGTGCTGATCACGGTTGATAACTGTGGCGTTCCCGCTCTCGTGACGAAACAGGTTGTCGCGAATCTGAAAGATAAATATGAAATGACGCCATCCGGCGTTGTGATCTGTTCGACTCACACCCATTCCGCCCCCATGCTGACTGATGTGTTGCCAAACCTGTTCACGAAAGATCTGACCAAAGAGGAGCAGGCAGTGATTGCCCGCTATACTCAGGAGTTAGTGGAGAATTTGACCGAGGTTGCAAAGCAGGCGATTCAGGATTCCCGTCCTGCACACCTGGAATGGGGAACTGGAACAGCCACCTTTGCCAAAAACCGCAGACAGATCACCGGGCCCGTCGATTACGAGGTACCGATTCTGGTCGTGAAAAGTCCGGAGGGAAAGCGTCGCGCGATTCTGGTGAGCTATGCCTGTCACTGTACTACATTAGGACCGGTCCCATTTATGTCGGGGGACTGGGCCGGGTGTGCTGTCGAAGGGATCGAAACCGATTATCCGGGGTGCATGGCAATGGTGGCCATTGGTTGTGGAGCCGATCAGAATCCCAAAGTCCGTGGCGACGATCAGGGAGCTGCCCGGGTGAATGGGCGGGGGCTCGCCGATGGTGTCAAGCAGCGGTTGAAGACGAGTCTGACACCGATTACCGGCAGCCTGACCACACACAGCCAGGAAGTGAAACTCCCGTTGGCGACTCTGCCGACAGAGGAAGAGTGGAAATCGCTGGCACAAAAGCCTGGCATTACGGGCTACCACGCTCAGAAAAATCTGAAACGACTGGCACAGGGCGAGGCTTTAATTGACGAGATCGACTATCCGGTGAAATCCTGGGTGTTCGGCGACGACCTGGCAATGGTGTTTCTTGGTGGAGAGGTGGTCGTCGATTACTCACTGGCGATCAAGAGTAAGTACGGAGAGAAAGTCTGGGTCTCTTCTTATGCGAATGATGTTCCCTGTTACATTCCGTCCGAACGCGTCCTGCAAGAAGGAGGCTACGAAGGGCGGAATGCGATGGTCTGGTATGACAAGCCGGGTCCGTTTGCACCGGGACTGGAAGGGAAAATTCTCAAGACAGTGGCCGCTCAAATTCCCGCTGACTTTAAGCCTGCGGAAGATGTCAGCCGAACAGGTGGGAAACGACCACTGACTCCGGAAGAATCGATTTCCCGGATGAATTACGCAGATGACCTGCAGGTCGATGTGGTGGCCGCCGAGCCGCTGGTAGTCGATCCGGTGGCAGTGGAGTTCGGACCGGATGGAAAACTGTGGGTTGTGGAAATGCGAGACTATCCGCAGGGGATGGACGGCAATCTCAAGCCGGGGGGCGTGGTCAAATTTCTGGAAGACCTCGATCAGGACGGGACCTACGATAAATCAACTGTGTTTCTGGAGGGGCTGCCGTTTCCCACCGGACTGATGGTCTGGAAAAACGGGTTGCTGGTCTGTACTGCCCCCGATGTGATTTATGCAGAAGACACCGACGGCGACGGGAAAGCAGACATCAACCGCAAGGTGCTCACCGGTTTTGCAACCCACAACTATCAGGCACGAGTCAACAGTCTGGCACCGGGCCTGGATAACTGGGTCTATGCTTCCGGGGGGCTTTTTGGCGGGATCATCAAATCCTTCAACGGTCAGACCGTTAATGTTACCAATCGGGATTTTCGCTTTCATCCTGAGACGGGAGAACTGGAGCCGGTCAGTGGACGAACCCAGCAGGGGCGAGTCCGCGATGACTGGGGAGACTGGTTTGGTTGTCGGAATGGCAGTCTGTGTGTGCATTATCCCGTGGATGAAGCTTACTATCGTAAAAATCCGTATGTGGTTTCACCGCCGGCTGAAGTGGCCGTGCCCCGCGGTGATGACGCCAGTCAGTTATATCCGGTCGGGGAACTGGTTCAATTCCACCTCAGTGGACAACGCGGCCGACCGACGTCTGCCTGTGGACTGGGGCTCTATCGCGATGTCGCACTGGGCGATCCCTTTTATGAAAATGCGTTTGTCTGTGAACCAGTGAATCAGTTGGTGCATCGTCGCGTCTTGAAACCTGAGGGAGTGACATTCGCCGGCTACCGGGCGAAAGAAGAGCAGGGACGTGAATTTCTGACATCGACCGATAACTGGTTTCGCCCCGTTCAGATGAGAACCGCTCCCGATGGCTCGCTATACATCGTCGACATGTACCGTTATCTGATTGAGCATCCCAAATTTCTTTCCCCGGAGTCCGTACAGAAACTGAATGTCCGCGCGGGGGAGACGCGGGGGAGGATCTATCGTGTGACGCGTAAGGGACAACAGCTCAAGTCCATTCCGGATCTGAAACGACTCAGTGCTGCGAAAGTGGCAGGGTTGATGGAAAGTAAGAATGGTACTCTGCGTGATATGGTGCAGCAGGAACTTCGCTTACGCGGCGATCAGAGTGCTGTTCCAGTCTTGAAACAGATCGCAGCAGAGGCCGAATTCCCCGCCTCACGCCTGCAGGCATTGTGCACACTGGATGCGTTACAGGGACTTGATCCGGAATTGTTACAACCGCGGATTAACGATGCTCATCCGGGAGTCCGACGCGAAGCGATTCGACTGTCGGAACCATTTTTGAATGAATCGTCTCCACTGGCAGATGCGGTCTTGGCACAGGCAAAGCAGGAACAGGATCCGTCTGTGATTCTGCAACTGGCTTACTCTCTTGGTGATTTAAAAGGCGATGCCGCGACGGCAGCGTTATTGAAATTGATGCAGCAGCATGCCGACAGTGTTTATATTCGCTCTGCAGTACTGACGAGTTTTGAACCAAGCCGACTGGCATCCGCAATCGCATCACTTTTGCCTCAGGTGACAGCCAATCCGAAGATGCTGCCGGTGCTTAATGCACTGACCGATATGGCAATCGCTTCGAAGCAGCCCAAGGTGTTGAATGACCTGGCTGTCCATCTGACTGCGCATGCTGCCGAAAGTCAGCAGATTCCGAGTTGGGAATGGAACTTGCTTGCTCAGTTACTGCAGTCGCCTCAGGTGAAACAGCAGGGCCATTCGGATGTATTTCAGGAACAGATCTCGGCTTTGAGTCCGCGTGCCCGTGAGCTGGTATCTGATGTCGATCAGTCCCCGGAAGAACGGGTGACCTCCCTGGAGTTTTTATTAAGCCTGAAACAGAATCAGAAGGACCTCGATTTTGTTGCCGATCTGCTCTCTCCCCAGACACCATTGAAGCTGCAGATTGCTGCATTGAGAAACCTGATCGCCACCCAGAATCCAGAGGCACTGGAGCTGGTGTTTGAAAACTGGAAGCAGTTCACGCCTTCTATTCAGGCAGAAGTTCTGAATCAGTTACTCCTGCGGGAATCGACGACTCAGGCACTGCTGAAACAGGTTGAACAGAAGCAGGTGCAACCTGCCCAGATTGATCTGACGAATCAACAGCGATTGCTCGAGCATAAGAATTCCAAGATTAAAGAGCACGCGCAGAAACTGTTTTCCGCGGCCAGCAGTGCCAGTCGCGAACAGGTACTGAAGCAGTATCAGTCGGTTGATCTGAAACAGGGGAACCTGGAACGAGGGCGGCAGGTCTTTGAGAAGCAGTGTGCCAGCTGTCATCGCCTGGATGGCAAAGGACATGTGGTCGGTCCTGACCTGGCAGCACTGACGGATCAATCCAAGTCATTTTTGCTGACTTCAATTCTGGATCCGAATAAAGCCGTCGATGGTCGTTATGCTTCCTATCTGGCGGTAACGGAAGATGGAAAACTTAATACGGGGATTCTGGTTTCCGAACAGAGCAACAGTATCACGCTGAAAGCGCAGCAGGGAAAAGTGCTGACGATTCTGAGAGCCCAGATTGACGAGTTGATCAATTCGGGTAAGTCACTCATGCCCGAGGGGCTGGAACGGGAAATTCCTCCCGCAGCGATGGCGGATCTGATTGTGTATCTCCAGGAACACAGTGCCCCCGTGACCTACAAGTACGCGGGAGCGGTGACTCCGGATGCCAGTTATCCCGATGATGCACAGAAGCCGAAGCTGGTCGATCGGATGAACGGAACTCCCAAATTCAATGACGGCCAATGGGTCGGGTTCCGCTTCACTGGCGAGCACCCCCAGCCGCGAATTGAACTGGATCTGGGGAAGAAGATGCCTCTGCAGTCATTGCGGATCGTGTATGGCGTCAATCATGAACCGGGATCAATTCATGCTCCGCGATCAGTGCGGGTTTCCTTCAGCAACAACGGGCGTGAGTTTGGTAATCCGGTACAGTTTTCGGAATTCGATAACCACCCGGATGGACTGGGGCTGTATGAAATTGATCGACGCATGATTGAAATCACGTTCCCGGAACAACGGGGACGGTTTGTACGCATTGATTTTCAAAGTGCCGGTCGCTGGCTGTTTCTTTCGGAAATCTCGCTGGCCAGTACCGCTACCAGCGATCAGCATCAGGCGGTATCCGTTACACCCGGCGCTGCAGAACAGGCTGCTCCTGAAGTCGATCCGGTGGCCCGAATCAAGTCTCTGGTGGCGGATGTTAAAGTCGGTACACCCGATGAATATCGCAACATTCCTGATATCTGGAGACAGGCGATTGCTGCCGGAAAACGAAATCAGGCGGATGAACTTCATCGCTTGCTGGCTGCTTCACTGCCGGACTTCGGACAGTCGCTGGAGTGCTGGCAGGCCGTGGTGATAGGCGGTGGTGTGATCAACGGGATCACCATCGCCGGCGACTGGCCACGAACGAAAATCGAAAACATTCTCAAAGCCACTCCTCCGCTGGAAGTTCGCTGGAAGCAGTCGCTGCATGCTGCAGTCAAGATGGCCGATGATCCCAAAATCAAATCGGGTACCCGCTATGATGCACTGCGCATGGTGGCCATGCTCGACTACGAGAAATGTCAGCAGCAGTTGAAACGTTACCTGATGGATGCGAAGCAGGCCGAATTGCAGATGGGAGCCGTCAGTGGGCTGGGCGACATCAATACCCCGGAAGCGGCTCAGGATCTGATCACCGCGCTGCCGAAATTGACTCCGCGGAACCGGAAGCTTGCGGTCGAGGCTCTCGTCAGAACAGAGGTCCGCACGTTGATGCTGCTGCAGGCGCTGGAGAAAAAAGAGCTGGCTGCCGAACTGGTGGATGCCTCAGTTCAGCAGCAGCTGAAAATGTCAGAGAATGCCGAGATTAAGAAACGGGCACAGACCGTCTTTCCCTGACGGTCTGTGAAATGGTTTCTTTACTTCGACTGAAGGACATCCAGGATACCACGACAGAAGTCAGGGAGGTCACCCGGGCGACGACTGCAGACGAAGTGTCGGTCCACGACAACAGGTGCGTCTTCCCAGATGGCGCCGGCATTGACGAGGTCGTCTTTGATTCCGGGAGAACCGGTGACTTTGACGCCCTGATAGATGCCGGCAGAGATCGGCATCCAGCCACCGTGACAGATGGCTGCAATCAGCTTTTCGCTTTCATGGAATTCCTGCAGCAGCGAAAGTACTTTTTCATAGCGGCGGAGCTTATCGGGCATCCAGCCGCCGGCACAGATTACCCCCTGGTAATCGCTGGATGAAATGCTCTCAATGGTGGCTTCCGATTCTGCCGGATAGCCATGCTTACCCAGGTAGGTCTGATTGGCTTCCAGTCCCGCCATGGTTGTCTCTGCGCCCGCTTCTTCGAGACGGAGCTTCGGGTACCAGAGTTCGAGGTCTTCGTAGTCCGCTCCTACGAACAGTAGAAACTTCTGTCCGGCGAGGGGGAGTGAATCAGTCATAGAATATCCTTTAAGGTTTTGAGGTTAATTTTAAAAATGAAGTTGGCTATCTCATGCAGCCGGCCAGAAGGATCCGAAAATGAGTCCGACGATAACCGCATACAGAATCGATTCGATGATATGTCCGGTGATACGATTGTGGAACCAGATCGCATGCTGCACGATAGCAGAGAGAAACGTCAGTAACGCAGCCAGGGCGAAAAAGCGAAAGACGACTGTGAATTCTGCACCCGGCGAGAGTACCAGCGTCGCGAGGCAGACCAGCGCAAAGCTGATTACGAGAAAGTAAAGAAACGTCAGCCCCAGGTTTCTACCCATATTGACTTTGTCAAACAGGGTGATAATTCCACGGGGCCCCTGTTCCCACTTCTGCTGGTAGGATTCGCTTTTCATCTCTTCGGGGGTTTTGCAGCCAGGGAACATGTAGCTGCCCCGGCCCAGGTTCAGACCTCGCAACGCATCGAGGAACTCGTCTTCCTGTTCGATCTTAATCCAGTCTGATCGATGCAACTGGAAGACCATCCAGGACAGAAAGCTGGCAAAAAACAGTGCAACGGCAGATAACAGGACAGGTATCAGCAGACTTGCTACCATGTGTTCAACTCCCGAATGTTACAGGAAAAGAGATGCTGGATTGATTCGGTCTCATGATAAAAATTCAGGACCGGCATTCCTAGTACCTCAACGAAGATTCATAACCACATTAGCCAAGATGATCGGAAAGGATCAACATGCCTCAATTCATTGAACGTCCTGTCGTTGTAGAAGCCGCCGGTAACAAACCCAAGCAGATTGAAGAGTTTGTGGGGCGAGTGAATACGGGAGACGACGCGATCAGCATCGCCCGTATGGTTTCTCCCGGTGGCTGGGTAGAACCGGCCCAGACACCTGATTTTCGGGAAACGACCGTGGTTTTGAAAGGCACGCTGCAGGTTGAGACGCGTGAGGGGATGTTTGAAGTCAAGACGGGACAGGGGATAATACTGGAGCCCGGCGAGTGGGTTCGTTACAGTACACCTGGCGCGGAGGGGGCCGAATATATCGCGGTTTGTACGCCCGCCTTTTCGCCCGATACCGTTCATCGCGACGAGGCATCCTGAAACTTTTAGAGTGAAGCAGGAGATACGCTGATGCAGTCAGGCCCCAACACTATTCAGGAACTGGTACCGCTTCTGTTTGTGGAAGATGTCATGCAGTCTGTCTCCTTTTATCGGGATCAACTCGGTTTTGAGATGACACTGAACTGGGAACCGGAGGGGAAACTGTCCTGGTGCCGGCTGGAGCGGGATGGCGTGGCTCTGATGCTGCAGCTGGCTTGCCCGGATGAAGACGGGACCACTGAGGAACGGAGCAAAGGCATCGGCTTCTTTTTTCTATGTGAGGATGCACATGCCATGTACGAGGAACTGCGTGGCAAGGGAATGGGACTGGATCCGCCGAAAGTAGCCTTCTACGGAATGAACCAGCTGTTTCTGAAAGATCCCGATGGTTATGAGCTCTGTTTTCAGAATCCGGTTCCTGAAAGAATGGCAGAATAACTCAATCACCGTGTCGAATCAGGAGAAGTTACTCACGTTCAAATAAATTGGTCAGCCAGACCACCTGGTAAGGTTTGAGAGTCAGTTCTGCTCTGAGGTTGGAATAGATTTCACCGCTGATCAAATCGATCCAGGAATCGGTGCCGATCAGGTTGATCTCTGAGAGGGGCAGGATTTGTTCGGTATTTGACACATTATTCAGTGCGAAAATACTCTGCTGTCGATCCATGCTCTGTCTCCAGAAAGCAAAGACGGCATCCCCCAGATGTAAAGTGAACTGGGTCGCGTTGGGATGGAACGCGGGCTGACGTCTGCGAACCTGAAGCAGATGGCAGAGTCCCTGGAAGACATGGGCGTGTGAGAAATTTTCATCGGCCAGAACCGCCTGTAATTGTTCGTAGTCCCAGCGGTGCCGGTTGATGGAGCGGTTGTGCCCCGTGCGTTCAACGCCTTCCTGGTCGTTATGGGTTCCCAGAAAGCTGTGAATATAGAGTGCAGGGATGCCTTCCAGTGCAATCATGATGGCATGCGCACAGAGGAAGCGGGGGATTTGCCATTCATCTTGTCCGTCGATTGTGCCTTTCATGGCGTCAAACAGAGAGATGTTGATCTCGTAAGGTCGCATGCCTCCTCCCGGAAGGGAACGCATAGAGATGCGACCGCCGAACTGTTCCATCATGGTGACCATCCGGTTGATTTCTTCGTCGTCCATCAGACCTTCTGCCGGTCGCAGGCCGATTCCGTCGTGAGAGGCGATGAAGTTTAGATAAGTCGTACCATGCAGTGCTGGTGGCATACTCATCATCCAGGTCTTCAGATGCTGACAGCTGCCACAGAGCATGGCGTTGACCAGCAGTGGGGGCAGTGAGAAATTATAGATGGCATGGGCTTCGTTCGAGTTTCCGAAATAAGCCAGATTTTCGCGATTGGGAATATTGGTTTCTGTGAGAATCATGGCCTGGGGGGAGACAAACTGGATCAGGGTTCTCAGCAGGCGGACGATTTCATGGGTTTCCGGCAGGCTGAGGCAGGTGGTTCCTGCGACTTTCCAGATGAACGCGATCGCATCGAGGCGAAAAATCTGCACACCATGGTCCAGGTAAAGTTTGACTATCTTTACCACTTCTTTAAGTAGCAGTGGCTCTGCGAAGTTCAGGTCGATCTGATCATGACTGAAGGTGCACCAGACGTATCGCGGCCCTTCTGGCGTATCGATGCGCTGCAGCAGTTCATTAGTGCGGGGGCGAACGACATCGGCCAGGTCGTCGTCCGGGCTGGCACAGAAGAAAAAGTCCCGGCCGGGAAATTCGCCACGTTTAAACTGTTGAAACCATTCACTCTGACTTGAACAATGATTGATGACCAGATCCGACATTAACTGGAATTTTTCCGCGATGGCATTGATGTCTTCCCAGTCACCGAGGGTGGGATTCACCTGATGGTAATCGATCACCGAAAAACCATCATCAGAGCTATACGGGAAGAAGGGGAGAATATGAATGCCGTTGATTGTATTGCTGAGATATTTTTCCGAGAAATGGAGCAGGGTCTGCAGGGGACTCTCGTTTTCTGCCAGCAGACTGTCGCCGTAAGTGATCATGACGACGTTCCGCTGGTCCCAGTGATTCTGATGCGTTTCCGGCGTCTGGCACTGCCCGTCCGGGCACATGATGTCGATTAGATCCTGGGCAAACGCTGCATGGTCCAGCTCGGGATAAATGATCTTGAGATGGTTCTCGACCATGAAACGGTATTCACTGATGGCAGAGTGCGCGACAGGTTCGGTCATCGGTTCAGGCAAACTCCCGGTAATCATCGTCAACGGCGGTACACAAACGGGTAAAGATATCGGGAACCGCACTTTGAACGCGGTTCCAACTGGGGATAAACGGCGTTTCCATGGGGTTATCCAGGAAGTGAATCCCCGCTTTTAACACATTTTCTGCAAACAGCTCAACGGCTTTTTCTTCGTTATGAACATCCAGTGCGAGACCATTGATGATGGCATCGTTGCGGTAGGTCTCAATAAAGTCGAGGGCGATCCGGTAGTAGGTCGCCTTGATGGAGCGGAAGGTTTCCGTGGAAAAGACAACGCCATTGGTGGCGAGTTTGCGGAAGATTCCTTTCGAAATATCAATCGACATTTTCGAAAGCCCTGCCTGGGCATCATCGACGGATAGCTGCTGATGTTTGTGATCGTAGCGGTCAGCGATATCAACCTGGCACAAGCGGTTTGTCGAGTAGTTACGTTTGACTTCCGAGAGGACACCGATTTCCAGCCCCCAGTCACTGGGAATACGAATGTCGTTGATCACATCGGTACGGAACGAGAACTCCCCGGCCAGCGGGTAGCGGTAGCTGTCGAGGTATTCAAGATAATCCAGCGAGCCCAGAATTTTCTTTAACGCGCGGAGCAGGGGAGTCACCAGCAGTCGGGTGACGCGACCGTTCATTTTATTATCCGCCACGCGGGCATAATAGCCTTTGCAGAACTGGTAGTTGAAGCTGGGGTTGGCGACCGGGTAGATCAGTCGTGCGAGCATGCTGCGATCGTAAGTCAGAATATCGCAGTCGTGCAGTGCGACGGATGAGGCGGTCCCCTGTGCGAGGACATACCCGAGACAGAACCAGACGTTACAGCCTTTTCCGAGTTCGTTGGGTGCCAGTCCCTGGTTCTGCAGCAGTGTGTTGACTTCCTGCAGGCGGGGGCCGTCATTCCAGAGAATACGATGTTTCTGAGGCAGGCGGCTGAAGAACTGGATCGCATGTTTATATTGATTTTCGTCGGCCCGATCGAGGCCAATCACAATTTCCTGCAGGTAATTGACCTGTGCGAGTTCCGTAACAATTTTATCGAGGGCCGGGCCTTCCAGTTCGCTGTAGAGACAGGGAAGCACCAGGCTCATGGGGCGGATTTTGGAAAACTGGAGCAGTTCCGCTTCCATCTCTTCCAGCGATCGGGAAGAGAGATTATGCAGGGTCGTAATAATTCCGTTTTGGTAGAAGTCTCCCATACCAGATCTCCATGATCAATGTTTGAGCGCAACAACACGGGATGATCAGATTTGCTCGTCATCCAGTATTTGGGTCAACGCAGTGGCCCAGCCTTGCGGACCGGTTTTGTCAGTGATTATGACCGCAGACTGCTGTTCAAGATCAGGAGGTTCATGATGGGAAGAGCGCACAATGACTGCGATGTCTGCTGTTTTCAGCATGGCTACATCATTCTGACTGTCGCCCAGCGCCACAAATCGAGGCACACGTTGATCAGACGATGCAAACCAGTTGCGAAACCATTGCAGACATTTTCCTTTGTCACACGCACCAATCACATGCACAAACCGGCCGCCACGCAGCAGCCGTAGACCATGATTGGCAATCAGTGCTTCAAACTTACGCAATTGATGTGCCGAGTCCTGCCAAATCAGGGGTTCGGAGAATTCACGGGTCATAGCCCGTTGGGCTGCACTTTCCGATAGTCCCGTATATTCAATGACTTCAGCGACTTCCATATCTGCAAATCCGGTAAACAGGAATTTTTCATCCACCCGGATTTTTTGAATCAAAGTCAGAATTTCGGAGCGGACTGCCCCCAGAATGTGCACCTGGTCTCCCGAATTTTGGGCAGAGTTCTCCGTCAGGAAGTGGGTTGGCAGATAAAGTGCTGATCCATTTTCTACAATATAGGGATCTGAATTTTCCAGTTCATGGCGCAAACTCATCAACTCCGCTGCCGTTTTGCTCGTATTGAGCATCAAAGGAATCCCCGCTGCTTTGAGACGTTCCATCACAGGGATCGCGGGCGCATAGGAATAGGTATCGTGATCCAGCAGTGTGCCGTCCAGGTCGGTCATGATCACGAGTGGCGGCGTTGTAGTCGGCTGATGGGGAGTTTGGGCGTTCATGAGCATTGAATGATTCAAAGAGACAGGTACAGAGTTCAGAAGGGAGCGCATGGATCACAAAAAGTGATTGTTCACGATCATAGCAGGATCACGACACTCAAACAAACAGGCTGAAATTGCAGGAAGTTCATACAAAAGCAGACATCCTCTCTGCTGAGTTTTCAGACCGATTCTGAGTTGCTAAACTGAAATCAGAAATTACTTTAAAAAGTTCACAAATTCGCAGGCTAATCTTTCTAGTGGTGATCGCTCATGCTGAGATCGTTAATAACGTTCGGACTCGTATTGGTTTTTCTTTCATCTCCTTTCACAGCAAAGTCAGCTGAACCGGCCAGTCAAGATCTGCAGGAACCCTGGCAGTCGCAGTACACAAAGGAAAACGCGACCGGCAAGCATGTGCTGGGTTTATGGACTTTTGATGGAGACAAGCCCGGCGCAGATCTTTCAGGACATAAGCTGGACGCCACTTTTGATGGGGCTGAGATTGAACCCAAGGGCCGTTTCGGTGCGGCGATGCGTTCCTTTCCCGGTTTTCCGGTGATTGATAAGCGTCACTGGGCGATGGTGTCGGACTCGCCACACCTCTCACCCCGCGGTGCTTTCACCCTGGAGATGTGGATCAAGCCGGAAAAAGATATCGTAAAAGCTGCGACTCCTTATTTGCTGGATAAAAAATATGTCAGCGACACTGATTACCAGCTGGTGTTTACTCCTGCAGGGCGTACCGGCTCGCGGACTTTAAAGGCCGTCCTGGGGTTTGGTAACAAATCTGAGACCTGGTTTTCGAATCCGTTGCAGCTCGAGCCCGAGACCTGGTATCACGTTGTCTTCCTGTACAATGGCGCAGGACGCGGTCGGTTTCTGATTAACGGAATTCCCTGGGGGGAAAAGACCGTTAACGATGTGGGCGCGGTCGCAGCCGGTTCCCGTTATCTCACAATCGGAGATCGGACTGGAAGTAATTACGGCGGCTTTCCGGGACTGATCGATCAGGTGCGGATCAGTGAAGGGGAACTGGAATTTCGCCCTGTCCGTTTCGAACGGATTTCAGAGCGATCCTGTTTTGTCCGCATGGAACCCGAACGGACGCTCGATTTTGAGGTCACGAATCTGCAGCGAAAGCCTCTACCAGAAGCGACAGTCACCTGGTCTCTTAACGGACTGGTGCAGGGGACTTCGACGCTGAAAAATCTGGAACCGGGGCAACCCCGGAAGGTTTCCTTTCCATTAAATACCGCTTTACGCCCCGACAAGTATGAACTGAAAGCAGAACTGGAGACGGGGAAGAAGACAGGGACAACAGCCCAGGCTTCGTTCCCGATCCAGATCGTCTCCCGCCCTCTGCCGGACCGGTTCCCGGTCGTGATGTGGGGAGCCGGGATCAATGAAATCGATCGACTGAAAGAAATTGGTTTCACGCATGCCGCTGGTGTGCGGGCAAATTATTCCAAGATCTGGCAGGCTGGCAAGCCGACACTGGCCGATGGCAAAGAACAGGTCCAAGCCCTGCGTGAAGGATTGGATCGAGGATTGGCAAACGGGGTTTCCTTTTATGCGGGACTCTCTCCCGGATCCTGGTTGCGGAGCCAGGAGAAATTACAGCGAGTCAGCCGGGATGGAACACACCATGAGAGCCGGGAAGATATCT
Source organism: Gimesia benthica (assembly GCF_009720525.1). Classification (NCBI taxonomy): domain Bacteria; kingdom Pseudomonadati; phylum Planctomycetota; class Planctomycetia; order Planctomycetales; family Planctomycetaceae; genus Gimesia; species Gimesia benthica. Next base: position 1,992,081 of record NZ_CP043930.1, on the reverse strand, counting down.
GCCCGTTGTTTCCCGAGATTAAAGAGTTCTGTTACAACGTGGGCGTTTCGGTTGCCGAAACGTATGGAGATTATCCTGCCTACGATTCCGCACTGCTGCATACCGAAGTTCGCGGGCATTCGCGTCCCTGTTTTCACGAGCATGACCGGGCCGCGTTCCGTAAATTTGCCGGGATTGATATTCCCGCAGAAGCGGGACCGCCACGTGGCGTGGATTATAAAAAACTGAAGGACTTCCCGTCGGACCGGATCATCAAAGATGACAATCCGCTGTATGTCTATTACAAGTGGCACTGGAAGACCGGCGATGGCTGGAACGATTTGAACAGCGATCTGGAGAGGGGACTGAACTCGACCGACGACAAGATCTGGACCTGGTACGATCCCGCGATGCGGGTGGCGAGTGTGTTTGGGGCAGGGGGGAATGTCGATTTTCTCTCGCACTGGACCTATACCTATCCCGATCCGATTCGAATTAACGTGGTGCTGGATGAACTGTTCGCCATGGCCCGTGGTTCCAGCAAGCATCAGGATGTGATGAAGATGACACAGATCATCTGGTATCGTTCACAGACCGCCCCACAGCCGAAGAAGACCGACAAAGACACTCCGCCTCTGGCGAGTTGGGAACGGGAACAGCCCGATGCACCCTTTATTACAATCGCCCCCATGCAGTTGCGCGAGGCGTTCTGGGCCAAGATATCGCGTCCGATCAAAGGCATCATGTATCATGGCTGGCAGTCGCTGGTACCTACGGAATCGACCAGCGGGTATCGCTATACCAATCCCCAGACGCAGCATGAACTCAAACGGTTGATTCATGAAGTGGTACAGCCTCTGGGACCTGCACTGAAGCAGATTCCCGCACCCCGTAATGACATTGCCTACTATGAAAGTTTTGCAGCCCAGGTTTTTGCGCGACGGGGAACGTATGGCTGGAACGGTTACTGGCTGGGTGACGCCCATCAGATGCTGCAGTGGGCTGGATTACAGACCGATGTGGTCTTTGACGAATCGATTCAACAGCATGGACTGGATCAATATAAGGTGCTGTTCATGATGGATTGTGATGTGGTGACCGAAGCTATTTTAAAGAAGATCAAAGCCTTCCAGCAGCGGGGGGGCATCGTGGTTGCCGATGAGCATGTCGCTCCGGGAGTGAAGCCGGATCTTGTCATCACTTCATACAGAAGAACCGGAAATGCGGAACAGGACAAACAGGAACTGCAGAAGAAAGCATTGGAGCTGCGTCAGTCCCTCGCTGGTAAATACGAGCGGTACCTGGATTCGTCGAATCCAGATGTGATTCCTTACTGTCGTCGAGGTAAGGCTGCGGACTACCTGTTTGTGGTCAATGATCGACGTGAGTTTGGAGACTACGTGGGCCAGCATGGACGCGTAATGGAAAACGGTTTACCTGCTGAGACAACTCTTACGCTGAATCGCCCTACAGGTCACGTGTATGACCTGGTACGTCACCAGCCTGTGTCTGTGAAACAGGCTGCAGGTAAGCAGAAGGCAGGGATTCAACTGGCACCGGGAGCCGGGGGAATTTACCTGGTAACTGATCAGCCTGTTTCTGGTGTGACAGTGAAGGTGCCTGAAAAACTCAAACGGGGTGAGAGTGGCACCGTAGCTCTCAGTGTCGTCGACCCGCAGGGACAACCGGTGTCGGCGGTGATTCCGGTCGAGGTTACGATTGAAGATGCCGAGGGACGCCTGGCCGAGTTTTCCGGTTATCGGGCCCTGGTCGACGGGAAACAGGATTTCCAGATTCAAATTGCTCCTAATGACAAAGCTGGAATCTGGTGTGCCCGCGTCAAAGAACTGGCCTCGGGAAAGAGCACCTCTACCTTTTTCCGGGTGAGCGATGACAATTCTGCAGTGAAACCTCACGGGCGGAATATCAAAGGCTTCAATCCAGAACAGCCCGCCGGCTAAGCACAGCCTGAAAAGGCAGGGGGCATTGGTGTCATGCCTCCCTGCCACACTCCTTTCTTATAGAACATTCTGTTCCCTGAAATACGGGCGGACAGGCATACTGCTGCGCCGATTCACAGGTATTCCCTCGATTCAAAGCCTTTCTGAAAATAATTTTTCTTGATGTAACTCACATTTCGAATTCACGAAACATTAATCTGAAAAATTATTTGTGTGCTTTACCCCTCGCTCGTCGGTGCTTTTTTTTTGCGAATTTCTGTGAGTGTATTTTCTTCATTTGCTCACAGATTCTTAATAAATCAGCTCTAAGATGCCTTCCAAATCTGATGTGGTATCAAACGCGTCAGGTTTTGTTTTCCGCGGAAAGCTGTCTTTAGTCGAGTAGGCTGCAAGCCACTTTCTCCTTCCTCACAAAACTGTTTCGGTGCACTGAAATGGCTTTGGTGTAATTTTCAATATGTCACAAGTTTCTTCAACAACTTACCTACCAGAGGCGGTTTCAGAATCTTCTGCAGCTGTGACGGGCCAGTTCCGTGAATCGTTGCGATCCGCCTGGCTGGTCGATCCTAAATATGATCTGTTGTTTCTCGTGAACCTGGGCTGGCCTCTGCTTGTTCTGCTGCAGTGGTGGGGCGGACTCGAAATTCAGAGCGGGATCAGCTTCTGGCAGGTCTATTTCATTACGACGCCGCACCGCTGGATTACGCCGGCTTTGCTGTTCATGGAACGCGATCGCCTGGAAGCGAATCGAAACAAATACATCCTGATCACAGTCTGTCTGCTGACGATTCCTCTGGCGGTCAAGATTTCCACCGGAGCGCTGACCTGTCTGTTAACCATTGATTATATCTGGAACGCGTGGCACTTCGCTGCTCAGCATCATGGAATCTACAGCATCTATGGTCGCAAGACGGGGGGAATATCTCCTCGACGGTCGCGTATCGACAAATGGCTGATGCGGAGTTTTCTGCTGTATGTCACGTTACGGATCGCCAGCTGGGCTTCGTGGGGCAGTTCCACGCCGGGGTGGGGAATCCTCGATTCTCTGTTTGCGACAATCCCGATCGGAATGATGTTGCGTGAATTCTGGCAGTTGCGGGCTCAGACTGTGGGCCGCTGTCTGTATTTTACAAGTGTGATGACGCTTTACCTGGCAATGCTGGGGGCGGTGGTGGCCCGCAGTCCCATGCTGCTGCTGGTGCTGACCACGGCCTCTGCTCTGTTTCATTCGATTGAATATCTGGCGATTGTCAGTTGGGCCGTTGACCGGACGAACCAGTCTGGAAAATCAACGACCGAGCTGTTTAAACGACTTATGCCTCGCTGGGGAATGATTCTGGCGGTCTTCATAGTCATTCTGGGGATGGGGGCCTGGCTGATGCAGACCCATCTGATGGAACTCTGGCTGACCGCAAACCTGATCATGGCCTTTCTGCACTATGCCTATGATGGTCTGATCTGGAAATCACGGAAGGCGGTAACGACATGAATGCACGTCAGTCCAAGTTACAGAATCTGAATGCGAATTCCACGTCTGACCTGATCAAATATGACTCCGTTCCCGACAGAACTGTTCCAATAGTCGCAGGGCTGTTTATTGCCTGTCTGGCAGGCTGGTGGGTACAGAGCATCCGTAACTCAGGTGGACTGAGCCTGCCTTATGCACGGGCCGACATCACGATTGTCAACTTTCTCTGTATGCTGCCACTGGCGATTGTGGTAACAGAGTGGATGCAGGGCGTGCTCAAATACCACAGTCCGGGGCTCTTTAAGATTGTGAACCTGATCGCGCTGACCGGGACTGCCGGGATTCTCGTTTTTCTCTTCAGCAGCAGTCATGCCAGCGGGGCACTTAGTGAATACGATGCCTGGGAATCATTTATTCTGAGGCCCGTTATCGCATTCTGGCTGATACTGTCGTTGATCCTGCTGGCAGGCAGGTTCTTTCGGACGGAAATCCCGCAAGGTTCCGTGCGGGCAGGCAAACTCGTGTGGAGCACGGTCTGTCTGACGGCATTATTGGTTCCCGTGTTTTATATTCAGTCCCGCGTGGATGAAATGGCGCAACAGGTAGACGAATATCTGGGCAGCGGTCGACTGGGTGATGCCCGGCAAGTTGTACGCGAGGTCTGCATTCTTTCTCCCTGGGGCAAGATTGGAGGACAGCCTGCCGACGACGTAGCACGCGACCTGGATCATGACTGCTTTGGTGTAGAGCGTAGCCTGGCATACATGAACCAGCAGACATCCCACAATGAAGAGTCGACCTACCATCGTGCCCGGTTGCTGGCCATCCTCGGGGAGGATCAGGCAGCCATTGATCTACTGTTACCCTGGTATGACAAATCTACGGTCAGCCCGCTGACCAGCCAGTTGCTCGGCAACCTCTATCAGCAGCAGCAGCATTGGGCCGAAAGTCAGCAGGCATATCGCCGGGCATTACAGGCGTGGGAAAAGTTACCAGCTTCCGAACAGCAGCAGGCAGGCATCGTAGCCGCCTGGAAAGGGATTGCATTTGCTGAACGAAAACGAGGGAACTATGAAGCAGCAGAAACTGCGTATCTATCGGCGTTGTCGCTGGCTCCCACAGCGGACCAGCACTTTCTTCTCGCGCAATATTACGAAGATACGCAACAGACAGCGAAAGCACGAGAGTATGCTCATCAGGCGATGGCACTTGATGCGACTCGCTACGGACAGTCTGGGCAGAAACTGATTACTACACTACAGCAGCAGCATTTCGGCTGTCTGCAGATCTGGCGGAATGGGGAATTTTAACCACGGTCCGTCCTGATTATCGAAATACTAATTTTCACTGATTCCTGTTGGTTCAGTGCAGTCTGATTTGAGATCGTTAGAGATGTTTTACAGAGTCCGGAAATGTAGCCGGTGCTGAGAGTATGTTCTTATTGTTCTCAAAATATTTCTTTATTTAAGTAAGAAGGAGAGTCTTACAATGCAACTTCAACAATCGCAGAAACAGTCGAGTCAGAACTGTCGTCGCGGTTTCACCCTCATCGAACTGCTGGTAGTGATTGCTATCATTGCGATTCTGATTGCTCTATTACTGCCCGCGGTACAGCAGGCGCGTGAAGCAGCCCGTCGGTCGCAGTGCAAGAATAATCTCAAGCAGTACGGCCTGGCGCTGCATAATCACCTGGATACTCATGGGGCATTTCCTCCGGGATATGTCTGCTATGATGAATCCGGTAACCGCTGGCAGACAGGAGGCTGGCAGAACGGACAGAACGAATTTGGTTTTCACTGGCTGGTGATGTTGCTGCCTTACATGGAACAGCCCGGTTTGTGGGATCAGGTAACGACCTGTGCTGATACTCAGAAGGGGGGGACCAGTAACCCCTGGGATCACTGCGAATATCTGGCTCCCGCACATATTGGTCGATATCCCTTACCCAAATTTAATCACTGTCCTTCGAGTCCCCGAGACAAGACTCTGTTTACAGATGGGTCGTATGGGTTAGAAGGACTGGCGAAAGGAAACAGCTATGCAGCCAGCTGGGGAAGCGGGAATATGCTGTCCTGGGAAAGCCGCTCTACCAAAGGTGCTTTCGGCTGTTACTTCACGGATCAGGGTAAAGTTTCAATTCCCTCTGGTGGATCAGGCGACCTGTTTCAGCAAGATAAGGGCTTAATGGACAGTGACTTCACTGACGGGATGAGTAATACCGTGGCGATCAGTGAGATTATCAGTGCAGATGGATACGGCTCGTCTGACACCACGGATATACGTGGGGTCTGGATGTCGCCAGCGATGGGAGCCACTATCTTTTCAGCCTATAATTCTCCTAACGCCCGTGTCGCTGATATCCTGGCAGCCTGTGATGATACCATTTCAGTTACGACGAGCCCATACATGAATTGTACTGAAGATCGGTCAACAGAGAATGTCTATGCAGCTGCTCGCAGCTATCATACGGGGGGAGTGAATGCATTGATGGCTGATGGCGCGGTCCGCTTTATCAGCGACAACATCGATAAAAACGGGATCTGGCATCCCTTGAACACCGTTCGTAATGGTGAAACGATTGGTGAATTTTAATTAACGTGAGCTTCAGAGTACGCCGCAGGCAGCTGATGCCTGTGGCGTTCTTATTTTTAATGAGAAGATCGATAAGAGAGTCAAGCATGAAATACTGGATTATATGTCTAATGGTTTTTGTTCTGACTGGTTGTGGTGGAGGAGATGACACTTCAATTACAGTGGAACAGGAAGTCTATGCGAATGTTGTGGCCCTGGGCGATGCCAGTGGTGATGAAGCAATGTTTCAGGCAGCATTCGTCTCCGGGGCGGTACCGGAAAACCGTCAGGATTACGGCAAATATGCTTATGAAGTTGATGGAACCGCAGAAATTAACGGTGATGAAGCTACTGTGCCTGTGAAAATTATTGGAGGCATTTTTTCAACGCAGGGCGGTGACAGTTCATCGAAAAAGAAAACCGATGAAAAGTCAGAAACGAAAATGACCTGGAAACTGCAGCGTGAAGGGGAAGAGTGGAAACTCAAAGAAGCGCCCCTGCCAGGTTAAGCTGCCGCTGTGACGCGTTACTTTCGACGGCAAAGCCATCTCGATTTTTCGGGACACTGGTTGGGGTACTCACCATGCTGATGCTGTTCCCGGGCTGTTCTGACAGTGGTCAGCCCGGGAAGCAGGCATCCAGACGCACATCGCAGGCAGATTCTCAAGAACAGCACCAACCGGAAAGCCTGTCTCCAGCAGAATCCTGGCAGCGTTTTATTGCTACCAACTTCGCCGGCGATCAGGCGTGTGCGGACTGTCATCGAAAAGAGTATGACGCGCATCAGCGTTCCGGTCATTCTCATACTGCGATCCAGATGGCTGAGAGTCCACTGGCGAAACGCCTGGCGGAGATCGGTTCCTATCAGGATTCCCGTCGAGATCAGCGGTGGTCCTTCAAGCTGGACCAGGAGAAATTTCTGGTCAAAGATGAGAAACATCCCACCATGCCTGCTCTGGCAGTCACCTGGTTGTTAGGTTCAGGGACGCACGCCCAGACCGCGATTGCCGTTGAACCACGCCGCAGACAGGGAGTGGAACTCCGCTGGTCCTGGCTGGCCAGTCAGAATGGACCGGGGCTGACCCCGGATCACGAACCGTATGATCAATTCAATCGCAACAGCATCGAATGTTTTGGACGTCCGATGAATGCGACCGACGTACTGGCCTGCCTGGGATGTCATATGACCGTTGGTCCTCCTCCCGGGGCACCATTACGGACCGAATTTTTTGTTCCCAATGTCGGGTGTGAACGTTGTCACGGACCGCGGCAGAAGCACGTCGAACTGGCCCAGCAGGGACGGGGAAATGAAATCAAACCGCTGATCAATTACCACAACGCGGAAGAGTACATCGCAGCCTGTGCGGAGTGTCATCGCGATGCCAGCGATCTGACAGGGAAGGAGCAGCCGCATGAACTGGTGCGGTTCCAGCTTTACGGACTGAAGCAGAGTGCCTGTTATCTGAAATCAGAAGGCAAACTGTCGTGCGCAAATTGTCACGATCCACACGATGCGACATCACACGACCGGGCGTTGTACCGCAAACAGTGCCAGTCCTGTCACCAGGCAACAGAGCCCAGCACCTGCCCGATCCAGCCCCAGGGTGATTGTATTGAGTGCCACATGCCGGCAGTCGAATGGACCGCCGGCATTAAGTTCCATGATCACTGGATTCGGAAGCCGGAAAATCGCTCCCAGGCTGAATAAGTTCAACCGATGATGTCTTTGCGATGGGAGACGTAGTCCCAGACGACGTAGCGGTCGAGGTCGCGGCCGGCGGTGAAGAAGACGCGGCCCTGTGTGGCTTCGGCCAAACGGTGGGCGAACTGGATGTCTTCGCTGGACTGGGACCAGCTGGGAATCAGGAAAATGTTGATCGTGATTCCTTCGCGATGGCAGAGATAGGCTTCCCGCATAGTGGCTGATTCGGTCTGCGGATCAGGTGGGTAGAGCAGGTAGAGCTGTTCCCCTTCGAAGTGCGCGGTGGGCAGGCCGTCGGTGATCAGAATGATCTGTTTGTTGGGCGTGTCCTGTAATGCCAGGAAGTTCCGCGAGAGCTGCAGCCCGTGCTGAATGTTGGTGAAGTGCGGCGGGATGATTGACTCGCTGATCTTCTCGTCGCTCATGTCGACCTTCAGACGGACGACGGGATCGAAAATCGTGACCGGCTTGGGCATCATCTCAGCAATTTCACCGACCGTGCGCGGCTTGGCGAACGTGTACATCTCGATGAATTGCAGATAGTCACCCGGGAATTCGCCATGGATCAATGCTTCGAGTGCCAGGCCCATCTGCTTGACGTTAACGTACTGGCCTTCGTAGCGCATGGAGCCGCTCATATCCATGAGCACGGTGGTGGCACACTTGGGAGTATTGCGTGTTTTGTGGATGACCAGATCGTCTGATTTCAGGCGGATTGGGAGTCCCGGTCCGTCTCTGAGGATGGCATTGGTGAAGGACTGGGTGATATCCATGTTTGAGACCGAATCACCAAATTCGTAGGGTTTGGTGCTGGGCATTTCCACTGCACCTTCGCCAACCACGGGACCTGTATGGCGACCGGTACGTGAGGCTTGCAGATCGCTGAAGATTCGTTCCAGGATACGGCTTTGAAACAGGCGGTAAGCTTTGGGGGTCAGACGGAACTGGCCTTTTGAGAATTCCAGTCCCTGTTGATCAGCCATCTCACGCAGCATATCGCGGACCTGTTTCTGGATCGCTTCCAATGTTTCCATGTCGCCGGGCTGTGTGAATTCGGAGAGAGCCTCCATGTCGATGATCGCGATCTGGGCCGTCTCGCGGGCTTCTTCCAGCTGTTTCAGTAATTCATCGATCTTTTCGAGTTCAGCTTTGATCTCAAGTGCTTCCGGGATCGTCAGCGAAGTCCGTCCGGTGAAATGGTAGTTGGCGGCGAGTTCGTCGATTTCGTACTTGTTGCTCAGCCGGTCCACCAGCTGGACCAGTCCCTTGGAGAAGGGGCTCTGGTCGTCATTGATTCGGTACCAGAGTCGTTCCAGATCGTAGATCTGTTCTTCCCTAACTGCCTGTCGATAGTAGTCTTTGTACTTCCGCGGCGGTTGGATCTGTTTCGCATAATCGTGATAACTGCGGCGGGCTTTCTTTCGGACGCCGTCGGTTTCGTAGGTTTCGAGGATTTTACGTTTCCGTTCCTCCAGCATGGCCAGCAGGGCATCAAGACTCGGCCCGAGGCCGGCAATCTGGCTGGGATCGAGGCGAATGGCGCGGGCCAGTTCTTCCTCGGTCAGTTCCCGCATCGATCCATAATACATCATGTGATTCAACGCGGGAGATACCAGGTCCGGGGGCGGCTGCATCGGGTCGGGGATGCGTTTAGGATCATACTTCTGGTAAGTATGAATAATACCGCCGGTCAGTCGTTTGTCTGTCATAGTCGTGTCTCGATCTCTCTGACGAGAGCCAGGGGCTGATCAGGTCTCATAAGTGATGCGGCCATGATCCTGCGAACGCGAAATTTTACTGTTGGCGTAGAGTCCTGCGAGAATAAACTCAATACAGGACGCGCGGACGGCTTCATCTCCCGAGGCATTGACCTCGAACGCTTTGTCCCAGATCGGGGGAACGCGTTTCAGACGTTCTGCGTACTGAGAAGAAGGAAGCATGTCACCCACTTCGATTTTAATTCCCTGGGAAAAGATCTCACTGATCTCCGCGAGGCCATGTTCGACAATGTATTCCTGAAAGACATCCTGAATAGCCTGAGCGATGATGGAATCGAGCACCTGTCGCTCCGACATCTGGTTGGCGCCCATCAAATCGAGTTCCAGTTTCCCCAGCGAGGAGGAGTAGAGGTGGCCCAGATCGCTGATGCGGGGAACAGCCGGTTTTTCATTGAGCACCGCACCCCGGCGGCGGGCGGAAGCGATCATCATCCGATAGTTGGCAATACTGAAGCGGGCACTCACGCCGGAATCGTGGTCGACATATTTTGAGGCGCGGGCAGCGACGGAAATCTGTTCGATAATTTCACGCATAAAGTAGGGAACGACCACGGGGACATCTCCCTCCAGATCGACATTGGCTTCCTGCTCCATGATTTCAATTCCCAGGCTGCGTTCCCGGGGATAATGTGTATGAACAACCGAGCCGATACGGTCCTTCAACTGGGGTATGACTTTCCCACTGCGGTTGAAGGTCGAGGGGTTAGATGAGAACAGAATCAGCATGTCGAGGTCGAAGCGGATGGGATAGCCGCGGATCTGCACGTCCCGTTCTTCGAGGATGTTAAACAGGCCAACCTGAACCAGTTCATCGAGTTCGGGCAATTCGTTCATGGCAAAAATGCCCCGGTGCATGCGGGGAATCAGGCCGAAGTGGAGTGCACTTTCCGCGGACATGCTTTCGCCGTGTGCCAGTTTGGCGGGGTCAATTTCTCCGATCACGTCAGCAAACTTGGTTCCCGGTGCCAGACGTTCTGCATAGCGGTCTTCACGCGACCACCAGGCGATGGGTACATCGTGGTCCGGAGTATTCGCCAGAAATTTGCGTCCGATACTGGTGATGGGTTGATAGGGATCGTCGTGCACAGGCGACTCAGGCAGATCGAGATAGGGGATCTCTGGGTCCAGAAACCGGACCAGTTGTCGCATGATGCGGCTCTTTGCCTGTCCCTTTTCACCCAGAAAGAGCATGTCATGCTCAGAGAGCAGGGCCAGAACGATGTCGGGGATGACAGTATCATCATAGCCGACAATGCCGGGGAACAGTTCATCCCCCTGTTGCAGGACCTGCATCAAGTTGTCATATATTTCTCGTTTAACTGTTTTGCTTTGCCAGCCGCTTTCGCGGAGTTCCGCCAGATTGGTGGGACGACTCATGTAGAAATCTCGTTATGTTCGGAGGCTGAATGCGGTTTGAGGGAAGCGCTGTTTTGATGTTAGTGAGTTTTGAAATCAGCCAGGTGCGTCGGCGGTGAACTGACCATTTCAGACTCTCACTCAATCATAGACAAAAATAGCGTTCAGACTATAGTGTGTTTGTTCACTTTTGCAGTTTCCGGGTAAGACAATGAATTCCTGTCAGGATTCTCCCGACAAGGCTGCGTTTTCAATCGGGGTCAGTGAGGTGATAATTCGGGCAACGGTTCCCTGTCCTCGTGTGGACTCGAGACGGAATTTTCCGTTGATGAGTGAGAGCCGGAATTCAATATTGCTGAGGCCAATTCCGCTGGCATCGGAAATCTGGTGATCGAGCTGTTCTGTATCGAAGCCTACTCCCTGATCGGAGACGACAATCTCAATTTTGTTCTCAGGCAGCAGGCTCATGCAGACACGTGCTTCGGTGGTTTCAGAATGTTTGACGACGTTAAACAGCAGTTCGCGAATGCATTCATATAAGGCGACTTTGATTGTATCTTGTTGTGGTTCCGCCTGGCGGTCGAGGTCGAGTGTGACGTTCAGGTTGTAGCGTTCCTGCATGTTGTGTGACAGCCATTCCAGTGCAGTGACCAGGCCTTCTTCGTGCAGAACGACCGGGTTGAGTTCCGCGGTCAGGGAACGTGTGATTTCAATTCCCTGGTTGAGCAGTTCATCGGCGCGGGTCAAAGTCTGGCGGATGAATTCATCAGTAGTGTCATTTTTAGCGATATCCAGGTGGATGCGGACTCCTACGAGAACCTGCTGGAGGTGGTCATGGAGGATGTCTGCCAGTTGTCGTCGTTCCTGCTGGGCTGCGACGGCGACGGCTCGGGTGAGATCGGCCTGTTTCTGTTCCGCCTGTTTCCGTTCACTGATATCCCCAATGATCCCGGCGAAGAGGCCGAACTGGGGCAGGTCTGTAACGGAGATCTCGATGGGAAACAGGCTGCCGTCACGTCGTCGCGCCATCAGTTCCCGACGCGAGCCAATGATTGAGGCCTGTCCTGTTTCCAGATAACGGGTGAGATACCGGTCATGCACAGCCCGGATGGCATCGGGAGTGAGCACGCTGACGTTCTGGTTGATGATTTCATGTGCCTGGTAACCAAACATTTTTTCGGCAGCCGGGTTGAATGATTGAATCAGACCGCTGCGATTGATGGTAATGACTGCCTCAATGGCGGTTTCCACGATCGCTTTGAGTTCGGCCTGTGTCTGCAGGAGTTCGCTGGAAACGCTTTGGTTTTGCAGGATCCGTTTAATCGAGGACCGAAACAGATCCGGATCGATGGGTTTGACGAAATAATCGGCGACACCAGTGCGAAAGGCGAGAATCATGTTTTCGATGCGGGTCCGGGAAGTGATGACCAGCAGCTCGGCTGACGGGGCCAGTTGTTTTATTCGGGGGAGCACCTCTTCGATGCTGCCATCGGGCAGGTCGTGTTCCAGTATGATCAGAAAATAATCCGACCACCGTTTACGGTCGAAGAGTTGAGCTACTGTCTCTGCTATATCAACCGGATAACCGTCTTCTGCAAGAATCTGCAGCAGACTGTCGCGGGATGAGGGATCGGGTTCGACCAGCAGAATCGGCGATCCCTGGGGCTGGAGAGCGGCTCCTGCTGACATGCTGGATTCCTGTTTCAAGGGGCCTCCTGTTCGGTATCAAACTCTATTCTACGGTAACCGTTCCCCAGATGTGTGTAAAGAATCTGTGAAGAAGATTGCATGTGCATACAACAACCTGGGGGTTTCCCCCAGCCCAGAATGGTCAGTTTTCCGATTACCGCTGATTACACAGTTTTGTAATGTACCCACTACAGGATGTGTTATGCTCTGGCTCGTTTCGTCCTGGCGAGTGGGGAGAACAAGAAAAACAGTCAGCCATCGGGCCTGAACCTGACTGATTTCGCTTTTCTCTGAGAGTCTCAGGCAGGGATGTGAGTAACTAAGGAAATTCGTGCCTTTGTCACACTCTCTTGAGAGGAAAGATATTATGCGAACGACATGTAGTTGGCCACAGCCGGCTGATTTGAAACAACGGTCACGCTTTCAGGTAAATCCGGAAATAACGGAGCGAGTCGAATACGACCTGAGCGAGATTGCCGGACTGGAGAATCAGCAGATTCAAAAGATGAGTCATCAGGAACTGGAGGGAATTGTTAGCGCAGCGCGCTCGATGGTCCTGAACACACGCTGTCCCAACCGACTGTCTCACTTTGATCAGTCTACCCTTAAACGACTGGTTTATCTGGCCCGATACTGCTGCCAGAACCAGCGAGCCCGTACTCCAATTTCAGGGAATGAAAGCCATGCTTGTCTTAACACGCAAAAAAAATGAAGAGATTTGTATCAATGATGATATCGTGTTGACTGTGCTGCGGATTCAAGGGGGGAAAGTCAGAATCGGTATTAAATGCCCTGCAAAAATTCCGATTCGCCGCAGTGAAGTGCAGGTGGAAATGCTGGGTGAGGATGAATGTCTGTTAGAAGAACCCCTGATGACGGCAGAGCACCTGGTCGTTTGAAGTCCGGTACGGCTCTTGTTTCAGGCCCGTTCAGGTCTGACGATATGACGATAGATCAAATTGCTGACTCAGGGAATTCCTGAGGCCTACTGGAGGGACGCCCGGCGGGAATGATCTGCAATTTGCCCGATTTATTTGTCGGGAAATATAAATTAGCATCTCAATCATAACGATCGGTGGCAGGGATAACTGGTAAGTTGATTGGCACTCGGAACTCTGCCATAGAGTGAACAATGCCGACAGACATCAGTCACAATTTCATTTCAGCAGGAGAATGAATATGACAACTTCACCAGAATTAAAAGGGACAGTGATGCGGGCGAATCAGTCAGTGCCTGGGGGCAGTTCATTCCCGGGCAGAGCTCCCTTCGGAGATCTGAGAAGTGAGATGGAGAAGCTGTTAAATACCATATCCGGGGCGGGAGGCATTACGACGGCTGGCTTGAATGCAGCCTTGGACATATCAGAAACGGAAGATGCTGTCGAAGTCCGCATGGACGTACCCGGAATTGAGCCCGATGAGATCGAAGTGGAAGTCGTGGGAGAACTATTAAGAATCACAGGTGAGCGGAAAGCTGGGCAAGAAGAAAAAGGGAAGACCTGGCACCGGGTTGAGCGTTCTGTCGGCAGCTTCGCACGGTCGATTAAGCTGCCCTGTGAGGTCGAAAGTGAGCACATAGAAGCCAACTGTGAACGGGGGGTATTGACGATCGTGCTGCCCAAATCGCAATTTAATAAGCCACGTAAAATTCAGGTGAAACCCAAATCCTGAAGCGAATCCATACATAATACTTTCCAGGACTCATTCGACAAACTAAGGAGGGCAGCGTGAAACTGCAGGGAGAAATAAAAACAGAATTGTTTTCCAATTCGGATCATCAACTCGTGGCACAGGTGAAACGTGTCTTGCAGTCTTCGGGCTATGCTTCCCTGGCGAAAGTCAGGGTGTTTGCTGAGGAGGGGAAAGTCTGTCTGGAAGGAGAAGTCCCAACCTATTTCATGAAACAACTGGCCCAGACACGTGTACTGCCGATTGAGGGCGTCAGACGGCTGACAAATGAACTCAACGTGGACCGCCAGTACCACCATTTTACCTGAACAATCTCAGCGGGGCCTCTGTCTGCTCCGCCAGGCAGACATCAGTCACGTTGCAAACTCCTGACTTCACCCGGGAGTTTGTAGCGTGACTGTTTTCATTTCATGTGAGACCTCAGCACATCTCTTCACAGTGCCTCTGGTCAGAGCTGCAGAAGATCAAACAGGGGGGCCTGGGACAGCGAGAGCAGAAACAGGAATCGCTGCTCTTTGTCGGCCTGTTCAATTTGCAGTGAGTCACGTACGGCTGGCCCCTGTTCAACAGGTAGCAGAGCCGCTTTCCAGTCGACTTTGCCGGGTTCATAATGGAAGAGGTTTTCATATCCCAGTTCGCCGAGTCGTTGCAGAGCCTGACTGGCGATCGGACATTCAAAGTTCATTCCATAAATGACGATGGTTTGTGATTTGTCCGGGCAGAGTGCAGAGACTTCACTGTTGAAACGATGGTCGAACGGGGCATTGATGGCCCCCCTGATGTGATATTCCTTGTAAGAATTTTGGGGTAGTACATCCAGAAGCAGCAAGCTGGGGCAAGATGCCAGTAGTTGCTGAAGATCATTTCTACCAATTGTGGTCATGGCCTGCATTCTTTACTCTTGAAACGTCTCTTGGAGGTGGAGCTCATGCTGAGATGGCAATGTGCTCGGACTCGAAGTTATCTTCGGACTGTGAGTATTTTAATCCAGGTCCGGGATGTCCTGCTATCAGGCAATCAGGAGTATAGGTCTGGGGGGAATTTCCGACGCTGCCATCAGGAATTACCCCAGGCAGATTTCCACGGGATCTGCAACAACAAGGGGATGTGAATGTAAAGACGCCGATGTCTGAGAATAATTCTCCCTGTCGCGGAAGAACTATTTCTTTTCCAAGACCCACTGAATCGCATTACGGATCAATTCCGTTGCATTATCGAGGTTCAGCTTGTGTTTGATGTTTTCCCGATAGGTTTCGACGGTTTTGGGGCTCAGGTTCAGTTTTTCGGCGATCTGGCGTGTCGTCTCTCCCAGGCCGATCTGTTCGAATACTTCCAGTTCACGATCGGAGAGCGTTTCAATGGGAGACTCTTCGCTATAATTTTCTGATCCAATGGAACGGCAGATCATGCGTTCTGTAATTTCGGAGCTGAGAAAAACTTTTCCCGAGAGTACCCGATGGATGGCGGTGACCAGTTGCTCGGGGGCTTGCTGCTTATTGACAAAGCCCAGAGCGCCGGCTCGGATACAACGTTCGGCGAACAGGTTTTCGTCGTGCATGGAGACGGCGAGCATTTTGATCTGCTTGAACTGGGCCTTAATATCCTTGATCAACTCCAGTCCACTGCCATCTTTCAGAGAGATGTCAACGATTACCAGATCGGGCGGATCGTTCATGATCTGATTCAGGGCGACGGATTTACTGTCAGCTTCAGCGCAGACCTGCAGATTGCCTTCACGTTCGATCAATCGGGAATAGCCTTCCCTGACAATCGGATGATCGTCCACAATCATGATCCGGGTTTTAGACTGAGTCGTATTTTCCATTCAGAGGCCCCTGATTCCCAGTTGACTGACCAGAAAAACATCTGCGACTGGTTGCGGAACCGTCGGTTTCAATACAGACGATCTGGCGTCATATATGAATTATACAATCCCGAAAACTGCTTCGATAGATCATCTCTGGTTTCTATCCTGTGATTTCGTTGTCTGTTAAAATGGTTGATACTACTTGTTCGTACAGTCCCGTGCATCAGTCGTGAAAATATTCTGAATATTGCTTTATTGCGGTGAGAGGCGTCGGGGCAACCGATTTGAGTTTACTCGAGTTTTCAGTCCGAAGAGAAAGCAACGCTGATGAGTGTTTACCGGGAACTGGGAGTGGAACCGATTATCAATGCCTGTGGCAGTGTGACCCGACTGGGGGGCGCGCCAATGCCCCCAGAAGTGCTCGAGGCGTTTCACCAGGGGGCACAAGAGTGGGTGCCCCTGGAACAGCTGCAGGCCGCTGCGTCAAAAAAAATTGCCGCCCAGACCGGAACAGAAGCGGGGCTGGTGACCTCCGGTGCCGCGGGCGCTTTGACACTGGGGACCGCGGCGATTCTGGCGGGGCACAATCTCAGACGGATAGAACAGCTGCCTCACTGTGATGAGTTTCCTCACGAATTCATCATCGCACGGGAACAACGCAGTGGCTACGACCATGCGATTCGGGCGGCAGGAGCCCGGCTGGTCGAGGTTGGTTTCAATGAGATCGTTTCGAATGCGGGAGTCCGGCGGACAGAAGCCTGGGAATATGCAGCGGCGATTACAGAGCGGACTGCGGGCATCGTCTATGTGCATGCAGCGGACTCTGCGCCGGGGCTGAGCGAAGTGGTTGAGGTGGCGCACGAACATGGACTACCCGTGATCGTTGATGCCGCCGGGGAGCTGCCACCTCGCGAGAATCTGCGGGAGATCGCTGCGACCGGAGCCGACCTCGTCGCCTTCAGTGGAGGAAAGGCGATCCGCGGACCACAGTCCACTGGGCTATTGTGTGGTAAACGCGACCTGATCTCTTCCGCTGCTCTACAGATGCTGGACATGGACGATCATTATGAACTCTGGTCGCCGGCGGAAGGGCTGATTGATGCCACCCAACTGAAAGGCCTGCCACGGCATGGGATTGGCAGGGCGCTCAAGGTCTCCAAGGAAGAGATTATCGCAGTCCTGACGGCCCTCGATCTGTTTGCCTCCGGAGCGTACGACGCGCAGAACCTGGAGTATCGCAGCTGGTTAGAAAAAGTGGCAGAGGAAGTGGCAGAGGAAGTGGAGTTAGCCGATGTTCGTGCGTCGTGTTACCTGGTGATTCCGGAAAATCCACAGCGCTGGCCGATCCTGGAAATTCAGGTGGAAGACCGTGATGCCTTTGAGGTCTGCCGCAAGTTACGGGAAGGGAAGCCGCCGATTTACGTCGGACACGCGCGTCTGTACGAAGGAATTCTGACGATCAATCCGTTGTGCCTGCAGGCTGAACAGGTCAGCGTTCTGGCCCGGAGACTCTGCGAAGAACTGAAATAAGATGCGGGGTAAATTCACTCAGGTCTTCTGGTTCGCATACGGCCAGCGGACTGCTTCGTAGTCGATGGCCAGTTGCGGTGTCTCTATGCGTTTGCCTCCTGCTGCCAGACTATGCATGACCGTGTCCAGAACCCCAGTGGTGAGCAGTGTGCGCTCGACCGGGTAAGCGGGCTGGCCTGTGTGAATCATGTGCTCAATGGCCTTCAGCAGGTAGGCGAAGTGCCCGAACGGGGGATCCAGTTCAAGCTTGATCCAGGTGGCCCGCGGCTGGTTCTCACCCTTCAATTTGACGGCGACCGCGTAATGCCGACCGAGTCGGTTGACCATCGCGACGGTACTTTTTAATCCATCCTGATGTTCAAGGAAGTAGAATGCACTGTCGTCTTTGAGAATCTCTTCCCACTTGCCTTTCGCGACATTAGGTATCACGGCCAGGGCGGCTTTAAGCATTTCGCGATTCCATTTTCCTGCCTGCTCAGCTTCCCAGATCTGTTTGCCCTGTGCGGTTTCGACTGCAGTGACGCCGGTAGAGCCCTGACGATGTTCGATCAGGCACTGCTGTGCTTCCAGGGCGTGAAAGCCGTGCGCTTCGAAATTACCGCGGCCTATTGTCAGTACCGATTCGATTTCGCAGTTTTCAGGAAGTGTCAGTGTAGGGTGCCGCCAGGCAACCGGTAGTGAGGAGCCTGCCATCAGGGTAAAGCCCATCTCGCGCGATGTGTCGACTATATCTTTCGCATCCTCCCAGCGATAGCCGAGGTGCTTGTCATTGTAGACAGGGACCGATTTACGACACTTTTTGAACGTGGCGGTGGTTGCATCGAAGAACTGCTTACGGGGATACATGTGTTGTTTCGTGGTGGGGGTGTAAGGGTAGTCGCCATGCTCGCCAACGATTAAGACCCCAGCTACCTGTACCTGCTGTGTTCCCAGCGTGATTGCTTCCTCGATTGTGTCTGTGATGGGAAATCCATATTTTCGTGACAGAGCGCGACTCATGTCTCGCTGGGGAACCTGATCGGTATAGAGGGCCGCCAGTTTCAAATAGGGGCCCGGACCTCCCTGTTGCTGGAATCCTTCCAGGATTTTGCCTACCAGGACATCGGCGTGTGAATTGGGCGTGTATTCGGTCACGATGGCTGCGACTGGAAGCTGCGGGCGTGATTTCGATTCCGCAGCGAAGGCATTGCCTGAGAGGAGCAGGGGGAGTGATGTTGCTGATGCCTGTTGCAGCCAGTGACGGCGATTCATGAGAGTCATGGCGGACCTCCTGAAATCTGGTTTGCAGAGGGTGGATCACTCTGAGGCGGAGTGATGGGGATGGATCAAGGATGGTTTATGTTAACTATGGCGGATTCACTACTGGTATGCAAGATCATTCGAGAAATCCCGACGCCTGATGTTTTATGGTCTGACGTTATTAAAGCAAAAGTGCTTGGTATTGTATCGCGACTCTCGATCACCGGCTTCTGGTAAAATATCCCCGGGTTTTCGTTTCGAGTGCAGAGTGCTAAAATAATAGTATGAACAGTCAAAAAATGATCCAGAGTCTGGAAGAGCTTGAGTTTGATAACCAGTTTACACGTGCGCTGCCCGCGGACCCTGAGGCGAAGAATTATCGCAGGCAGGTGAGTGAGGCCTGTTATTCGCGTGTGTCTCCCACCAGCGTCCGGGAGCCACAGCTTGTGGCCTATTCGCGAGAGATGGCCGACATCTTGGGGCTTTCACCGGAAGCGGTCGAGACACCGGAGTTTGCTCAGGTTTTTGCCGGGAATAAGCTGCTGAAGGGGATGGATCCGTTTGCCATGTGTTACGGCGGACACCAGTTCGGCAACTGGGCCGGTCAGCTGGGGGATGGACGGGCGATTAATCTGGGTGAAGTGGTCAACCCGCAGGGCGAACACTGGACGCTGCAACTGAAAGGAGCGGGGCCGACTCCCTATTCCCGCATGGCGGATGGCCTGGCGGTGCTGAGGTCATCGGTGCGCGAATTTCTGTGCAGCGAAGCCATGCATCACCTGGGAGTGCCTACCACACGGGCACTCAGCCTGGTACTCACAGGCGAAGAAGTGCAGCGGGACATGTTTTATGACGGCAATCCCCAGATGGAGCCCGGGGCGGTGGTCTGTCGTGTTGCGCCATCTTTTCTACGGTTCGGCAATTACCAGCTGTTTGCCGCACGGGGTGAAATTGAGACATTGAAAAAACTGGTGGACTATACGATTCAAACCGATTTCCCCGGTCTCGGAGATCCGGGACGAGATACTTACCTGGCCTGGTTTGAGGAGGTCTGCCGCCGGACCGCAGATATGATCATTCACTGGATGCGCGTCGGTTTCGTGCATGGCGTGATGAACACCGATAACATGTCGGTCCTGGGGTTGACCATCGATTACGGCCCCTATGGCTGGCTGGAAGATTTCGATCCGAACTGGACACCCAATACTACCGATGCTTCAGGTCGGCGCTATCGCTTCGGTAACCAGCCGCAGATTGCACTGTGGAACCTGGTACAGTTTGCGAATGCACTCTATCCACTGATCGAAGAAGTCGAACCGCTGCAAGAGGCTTTGGATCAATATGCCGACCGCTTCCAAAAGGGCTGGCAGCAGATGATGGTCGAGAAACTCGGGCTGACTTCGTTTCAGGCCGATGAAGATGTGTCGTTGATCGAATCATTGCAGGAAGTCCTGCAACTGGTGGAAACCGACATGACGATTTTCTTCCGTAGACTGGCGCTGTTGGAGACAGACGCGGATCTAGATGATGAGACGCTGCTCGCTCCACTTCGGGATGCTTATTATGCTCCCGAGAAGGTAACAGGCGACATTCAGAAGCAAATCTGCGACTGGTTGCGGCGTTATCAGAATCGCCTGCAACAGGATGGAACCGAACCAGCAGAACGCCGTACGCGGATGAATGAGATCAATCCGAAGTATGTGTTACGGAATTACCTCGCACAGATAGCCATCGATAAAGCCGAAGAAGGGGATTTTTCCCTGGTCAATGAATTACTGGATGTGTTGCGGCATCCGTATGATGAACAGCCCGGTCGCGAACAGTATGCGGAGAAGCGACCGGAGTGGGCGCGGAATCGTCCCGGCTGTTCGATGCTGTCCTGCAGTTCCTGATCGCTCAGGCGTTTTCGGCTTTCACGACCGGGGGAAGAGGCTCGCCAGCGGGGATGAATTTCATTGAGATGGAATTCACGCAGTGCCGGGTATTTTTATCGGTCATTCGCTCGCCGAGGAAGACGTGTCCCAGGTGTCCTCCGCAGTTGTGACAGACGATTTCGGTGCGCATGCCGTCGGGGTCGGGGAAGCGATCGACGGCGTCAGGCAGTTCATCATCGAAACTGGGCCAGCCGCAGTGGCTCTCGAATTTATCGGCACTCTGGTAGAGCGGGGCGTTGCAGCGTCGACAGATGAAGGTGCCTTCCGCTTTGAGATCGGTGTATTCTCCCACAAATGGACGTTCTGTCCCCTTGTGCAGAATGACGTATTCTTCTTCGGGAGTCAGTTTATTATATGCTGGTTCAGAAGACATGAGATCCTTCCTGTCTGATGGTCGTTGGTCAAAGTCGTGTCAGCAGAGCGGCGATCGAAATGAAGTGAAATTCATACCGTTCGGGGTTGTCTGCCAGTAGTTGTTCAATTCGCTGGTATATTTTATCGACGATCTGTTCTGCGACCAACTCTGCAGGCAAGGCTGCCGCCAGCACCGGTTCCGTAAATGCCCGCAGGAAGCCGGTATAACTTTTTGCCCACGCTTTGCGATCTCCTGAGCGGGCAAATTCGTTATTGAACGGGACCGGGGCATTGATGTCGGCGAGGTGTTCCATTCGAAATGCAGACGCCAGCTCCGGAATCTGTTCGATGGGGGCAGCAAGTTCCTGTGTACTGCGATAATAGGCCGGGAACAGAAAATCTTCATAGAACGTCTGTGGTAACAGATCGGCTTCCACAAAGTCAAGCAGGGCGTCACTCAGCACATCGCAGATCCCATGACCGGTAGAGTGGTTCTCATTTCGTCCGAAGACCTGCACCAGCAGTTTACCACCGGGGACCAGTTCTGCGGCCCGGGCAGAATAAAACTCACATAGATCTTGATGGGCCTGCTGCTGGAAGGGCTGCAGTTCCTCAGGAGTGACCGAGACTCCCTCTCGAGACGCGCGAGGATTGGGTTGCATTGCCAGAATGAAGTGGGGAAGTCGCGCTTGCGGCTTATTTTCAAAAAAGCCGATGGCATTGAACGTCGTTGCCACGTGCAGACTGCGCGGTGGCACCAGCCTGCCGAAAGCCGATCCACCTATGGCAGCGGTATAGACATCTGGGGCGGTGAGTGCGGGAGTCTGATCGGGAAACAGGTTCAGGAACAGCTGGTTGAAGTCATTTGTGGGCAGATCATCGAACAGGGCCCAGACAGGCAAGTCGGTGTGTTGACGTAAGACAGCGACAACCCGGTTCATCGTGTAGATGGCGTTGGCACCTTCCGAGGAGCCGATGTCGAGTACGTTCCAACTGGACTGACTTTCCGTCGGTGCGGGCAGGTCGGCGATCGCTGCTTCCAGCCAGGGGAGAAACGAATCCGAAGCGGAACGCTGTTCGCGAGAGTTGGCATCATAATAGCCGCCCCCTTTCATTCCGGTTGTCGCTGGCATCGGCTGATCTCCTGGCTGAGGGGATGATTGAGAAACTCAGATTGGTCTTTTCAGTTTATCTCAGGCAGAATTCAGAATCCATCACCAGCCGGCCCGTATTGGGATGATTCATTGAGACCTAAATCATTTTCCCCGTAGTGACTTTTGGAGCTGGAAGTGTACAGAATTGAAAATGTGAATGATGTTTATAAAGGTGCTCTCTGTCTGCGAAACAAAAGATTTTTTTGACGACTGAGAGCGGGAATGGTAAATTATTGACTGCTACAGCAAGCGTTCTTATTTCATTTCTCTTTGATTGGTCTCGCTGAATAAAACAGGAGTTGCCTACGGAACATCAATCAATCCAGTAACAGGGCGATCGCCTTTCTGCAGTTCGTTCGCCCGCTAAAGGAGTTTTTATGAACAGAAAACAGACAAGCCTTGTGGTCGATGGTGCATTAGAAGAGATTTCCGCACTGGAATATATTCTGCTTGGCGACTTATTGGATTTACTGGATGAAGCAGATGGCGATGCCGCCGCCTGGAAATGGATCTCGAAAGTGCTCGACACGCTTTTGTCCGCGATGCCTCGCGAATTCGAGTTGCAGGACGAAGGTGGTTACCTGGAAGAGGTACTGGAAGAACAGCCGAACTGGCAGGGACAAGTCAGAGACCTTTATCAGGAACGCTGTGAGCTCCTGCGGAAGCTGAATCAGCTGCGGACCCGGATGCGTGATTCACAGCCTCTGCAGAAAATGCAACAGATTGCCAGTGAATTGCGTGATGAACTACGCGACTGGATTACCAGCTACATCGCTCACCAGCGACACGAACGCCGGATTGTTCAGGACGCGTTCAACAGCGATTTCGGTGTTGGCGATTGAGGTGTTTCTCCACAGTAAGAGGTGGTTTTACAATCAGCTATTGATCTTTAATAAACCACAGGCTTCGGCATAACCGGGAGAAGGTTTGCCGTATTCACTGGCAGTCACTCGAGCGAGAGCTACAAGTTGGCGCCAGCGGAATGCCGGTCGTGTATTCTGGAACTCCTCTTTCACTGTGCAGTAATATTTTTCTGCGTGTAACGCACCGTCTTCGCTGGTGGCGTATCTTAATAACAGATCAAATGCCGGACGGGCGTTGTGGCCCTGCGCTCCATACTGATGTATCACCGCTGCAGCGCGGAACTGGTCCTGATTTCGAATGGCTGCTTCTGCTTCCTGAAGCAGCTGTTTCGGATTTCGGGATGTGATCTGTTCGAGTTGATCCTGGAGCGGATAGGGTAATTCATTCAGTTTACTGTTATATCTGCCGACCGCGGTATGATAGGCTCCGACGATCAGGCTGGCGATCGTGTTTCGTTTGTTACTGACCCGGGCGATATTTCGCCAGGCATTGGCGGAGTCTGATGCGTGTACTCCCACAGAATCACCGTGCACACTGCCGAGAGGCTTATCGGGAAAAGCTTTGGTGCGTCCCTGATCGTGCAGGACGAGTGCATTCGACGCCAGTGAGATGGCTTCCCCCACGGCTTCTGGATCAAAGCCTTCCGCCAGGGCGGCAGCGGCTGCCTCGGCAGCCTGTTCCGGATTACTGCGGTAGATCGTTCGCGCCAGCGAATCCACCCAGGAATCATCGGCTTTTCTATTTCCGAGTGGTTTACTGAGCAAACTGTACTGGTCAAGGAGCATCGGCAGCACGATGCGAATTTTAGAAGGCGGGCGATTATACTTCTGGAGATTCTGTTCCGAATTCACGCAGAACCGGACTGACTGACGCAGTAGTGTGTGTGCGTGTTGCTGTCCTGCCAGTTCAAGCATCGCCCAGGCACGCCAGGACAACACAACACGGTGGACGTTGAGTTCATCCTGAATGGTATATTGTAATTCGTTGAATGTTTCATCAACCGGACCCTGTGCAAGAGCGGCGAACGTTCCTTCTGCCTGGTCGTAGTCAGCGCTGCGGGTGGCTGTCTGCAGGAGTGGGCCTCCAGCGCTGTTGGGAGGAAGCGTTAACGGCTCCACCGGGTGGAGAATTTCATGATGCTGGCTGTCCGTGTCCTGAATTTGCGCCGTGTTGCGATAGAGGACTTTCAAGACGGGAAGGGGTTTGAGTTCCGTGGGTAATTCCCGGGTCATCTGGTAGGCGGGTGCCAGGGCCATGAAGGTATGAAAGCCGATATAATCCTGACCCCCGAACGAGCGGGCATTCGCAAGCGCTGCTGCTGAGACCAATGTCTGTAGATCGGTACCTGAGTTCAGTTTACTGACCAGCATTGTCTGCAGTTTGTTGAGAGGCGTTTCCTGCAGGGCTGAGACCAGTGGTTCCAGTTCGCCGAAAGTGAGCTTGGCGGCCTCTTCACCTGCGAAAGTGGAAGAAATTCCCAAGTCCAGTGCGAGTGACGAACCGACGCTACCAATCAGCATTCCCCGTCCAATGTCTGCGAGAAACTCGCGGCGCGTGTTGGCTTTCATTTTACCTCTCCTGTGAATTTACGGATCGAAAATGTCAGACCTCATTTCTGCTTCCCATACAACCAGAATTGTGAGTGTGCATGAGCGCTCTTTCTATCAATCAATATATCAGCGAAGTGAGAAATCTTTTTCACAATTCCAAAGGTTTGTGTTCGGATTTCTATTCTTTTCTGCTGGTGTGCAAAAGTGTATGCTGTTTAGAGGAGCATGGCTCTGGGGCTGATGGGAAAACGCTATCCGGCGTAAGCGTAATTAGCTGCTGGAATTCCGCTGACTGGTTTACGTGCCGAAGTCATAGATGAAGACTTCGATTCCGGCGGCGCAGAGCGTCTGCTGGATTAATGGTTCGATCTGATTCCACTTGCCGCCGGCCAGGCCGCAGCCGATGCGGGGCATGTGGACGGAGGCGGAGAGTTCTCCCGCTTTGTCAGCGACTGTCGCCAGGCATTGTTCAATGGCCGGGTAGCGCACCGGGGGCCTTTGCTGCCGGTCTTCATGCCGCGCTGACCGATCATGTTGGCGATCCAGATGTATTTCTCGACATTCACAAACTGCACTTCGCCCAGACCGAAACTGTTCTTGGCGCGTTCACGGTGCCACAGGCGGTATTCGGCTTCGGGTTCCGGCCAGCGTTTACTGATTGCCAGTACGAAGCCTTTGCCCCAGCCGCCCAGATCATTGCAGATGTGGGCAATGATCTTGTTTCCCTACGATTGCGGCTGAGTGGCGTCTCCCTGCAGGTAAGTGATTTCGGTCACGGTTTCGATTTCTGGTCACAGATGGTGCCGGGCAGGTCGATATTATACTTTTTGAGCAGCTTCGCGTATTCTCCGCTCTGACAGAGTTTCTGCAGGCCGGCGTTGAAGGCATCCCGCACGGAGGGTTCTTCGAAGTTGGCTTTGAAGTATGTGGTCTGCGGGAAGATGGCATGGTATTCGACTTCGTCCAGCTTGTGGCCGGTGGCCTGACTGATGGCGTTGAAGATCGCTTTGTCGATGACGATGACAGCGGCTTTGTCTTCCCAGAACTGTTTGACCTGCTGACCCTGGTCGGCGACTTCAACGTAGTTCTTTCTCTGGGGGGCGTCCGGTGAGAACATTTTTTCGAATTCCGGACCGAGTTCGCGGTACGCATCTTGCCAGGTGAGAACCTTGTGATCGGCCAGATCGGCGACCTTTTCGATTTTAAGCTTCGCTGATTTTTTGGTGATGGCGGCGTTCGTGAAGTCGATGAAATTATCGGAGTAGAAAATGCCTTCCACGTCTTTGAACTGCTGTACGCCCAGAGCGAGATCGGCCTGATCTTCGGCGACCGCAGCCTGCAGTTTCGCGTAGGGCATCTGAATGAAGTTAAGCTTGTAGTCAGGCAGTGCCTGGGTGGCGATATCGACCTCGATGCCTGTTGTGGCGTTCTGCATCACGTAAGGAGCGATGTCCGTACTGATGGCGACATTCAGCTGCTGTTTTTCCGAGCCGGCATCCGGTTCGGGGATGATTTCTGTCTCGGCGGTAATCCCGGGCTCTTCCTGCTGGGGCGCAGGCGTTGATTTTTGACAGGCGGTCAGGCACATCGCGAGCAGCATCAAACCAGCGGCAGTAGACAGTCGGCATCCATTCATCTTTGTTTCTCCTGAGTGAAGGGGGATTTTGCTGGAGTATAATGCGTCATGACCGATCACTCAACAGGCAGTTATCTGACTCTGAGATTCCCTTCAGATCTGCTCGCCCAGAAAAACGGGTTCGCGGTGGTAGCCGGTCATGACCTGGTAGTAATGCGAAGCGGGTTGCAGGAGCAGGTAGACAGAGGGCTGTTCCCGCTGGTCGTGGATCAGGACGCCCTGGAGGCCTTCGCGGATCAGAAACCAGACACCCCGCTCAAGTCCGAAGTTCGCCAGGATTTCGACCGGTTCCGGGTGATACTGGGCCCAGGCGCCCGACTGGAGCGTGGCGACATCGCACCACCAGGCGAGGGGGGCGCTGCTGTTACGCTGACGATTGCCCCAGGGGAGGATGTGCAGTTCCCCCTGGTAAAAGACGGGGAGCAGTGGCTGGCGGTGTCGCTGCAGGAACAGGATTTCCTTGTCGGCGGTTTCTGAACGCTGAATGACACGTTCTTCCAGTTGAAAGCGGCGGATCAGTTTGCGGGGGATTTCTCGCCAGGCCAGGGTGATTGCAGTACACATCAGAAGCACATCTTTCCTGAAATGTCACAGATGTCATAGTTGTGAGTCGTGTCGTGGTAGATTTCATGCAGGGGCAGTGTTTCGGCACTACGGATCGCGAAGCGGCCCAGTTTCTGGTTGATGTTGCGTTTGATCTGATCCAGGGGGCTCTGGGCATCTTCGAAGAAGAGCGATTTTTGAATCCGATCCCGCCAGACCAGGTTTTCAGCGATGATGTGCATGTGGCTGACAAGGTGGTCTTGCGGGGCGGCGGCCAGCATGGGCATCACGGCGTCATAAATGGTGCGAAAGGAGGCGGAGGGGACGGCCAGCGGCGTGCGTCCGAGCCAGAGCGCGGTTTTGTTGGCGTCGATCTGCAGGCTGATGTGCCGGGCGTAGACACGGTGATGGTCGAGGGCTTCAATCAGGCGTTCAATATTCCGCACGGCCCAGGCGCGGATCCGTTCGGGATCGCTGGTCTTGCCGCCACAGGAACCGCCGCGGGCAATTGCTTTGTGGGGAGGCCGACTGGTCTGAATCGGCGTGACGGAGTCGCCACGCAGTTCCCACCAGAGGGCTTCACCTTTGATGGTCAGCAGATCGCGGATCAGCAAGCGGTCTGCCTGGCGGAAATCCCAGCAGGTGTGAATGTTGCGGTCCTGCAATTTGCGTTCGCTCCGCCGGCCGATGCCACAGAGTTCGCCGACCGGCTGCGAACGCAGGAAGGCTTCGCAATTCTCCCTGTTGACGATGTGTACGCCAAACGGTTTGGCGGCATCACTGCCCAGCTTGGCCAGGGATCGGGAAGGGGCGATGCCGATGGAAACGGGGACTCCCACTTCATCCTGGACGAGCGTCTGCAGGGCTCGGGTGGCTTCCTGCAGAGGGAGTTGAAAGTAGCGCTGAAGTTCGCCGGCGTCGAAGAACATTTCGTCGATGCTGTAGTATTCGACACGGGGGCTGACCATTTTGAGCAGTTCCAGCAGGCGACGGGAGATGACTTCGTACCAGCGGAAATCCCGTTTGACAAAGACGGCGTGGGGACAGAGTTTCTTGGCTTCCCAGATGGGGTGCCCGGTCTTAACGCCGTAGGATTTGAGTTCATAGCTCTTGGCGATGACGCAGGCTCCCTGGTTGCCCAGGACGCCGCAGGGGACGCTACGCAGTGTGTAAGATCTTACTCTTTCACAGCTTACGTAGAAGCAGTCCGAGTCAATATGTCCAATCAAAGTCGTGCCCATGCGGGCATGGTATCAGAGCTTTCATGGAATACTACTGAACAGTATTTCGGATTTACCAGGCCGGGGCTGGGGCTCAGCCATGATGGGATTCAAAGGTTTCCGCGGAGGCCAAATCCCAGAGTTTGCTGTAAACGGGGTAAGGGCAGTCCTCGAGCAGCTCCCCTGGTTTGAGGAAGTCGAAGGCTTCATAATAGGAGAGAACTTCGGTCCGTTTCGAGCGGAGATAGATGTGCCAGGGGCGTAATTCGTTGGGATGGTCCAGGCCGGCAGCCGCGATGACTTCGGTCAGGGCTTCCATCGTATTGTGATGGAAGTTGTAGGCACGTTCGCTCTTATCCGGTACGACGAGTGCCCGCTGGCGTCCCTTGTCCTGGGTGGCGACGCCGACCGGACATTCATTGGTGTGACAGGCTTGTGCCTGAATACAGCCGACGGACATCATGAAACCGCGGGCGGCGTTACACCAGTCGGCACCGATAGCCAGGCAGCGGGCCATCGTGAAAGCGGAACTGACTTTGCCAGCGGCGGCGATTTTGATTTTGTCGCGGAGATTACAGCCGACGAGGGCATTGTGCACGAAGATCAGCCCGGTTTTTAAGGGCATACCCATGTTGTCGGAAAATTCCAGCGGGGCGGCCCCGGTGCCCCCTTCGCCACCATCGACGGTGATGAAATCGGGCAGGATACCGGTCTGCATCATGGCTTTGCAGATAGCGAGGAATTCACTGGGATGTCCGATGCAGAGTTTGAAACCGACCGGCTTCCCTCCGGAGAGTTCCCTTAACTGAGCGATGTATTCACACAGGCCGATGGGGGTTGAATAAGTGGAGTGTCCGGGAGGCGAGATGCAGTCTTCCCCCATGGGGACTTTACGGGTCGAGGCGATCTCGGGGGTGATTTTGGCAGCGGGAAGCACGCCCCCGTGACCGGGTTTGGCACCCTGTGAGATTTTAATCTCAATCATTTTGACGGACTCATGAGCCGCCTGTTCCTGGAACAGATCGGGGTTGAAGGTGCCGTCATGATTTCGGCAGCCGAAGTAACCGGTTCCGATCTGCCAGACGAGGTCGCCACCCGGCTTCAGGTGATACGGGCTCACGCCCCCTTCGCCGGTACAGTGGTAGAAGTTCCCTTTTTTGGCGCCCGAGTTCAGAGCCATAATTGCATTCGCGGAAAGGGCGCCGAAGCTCATGGCAGAGATATTCAGAATGGAGCAGGAGTAAGGCTGCTTACACTCCGGTCCACCGACGGTCGTACGAAACAGTTCCTTGGAGCGGGGCCGAGGAGCCATGGAGTGGTTGAGCCACTCGTATTCATCGCCGTAAACGTCGAGTTCGGTGCCGAAGGGTTTGAGTCCATCGATGTTTTTGGAGCGCTCATAAATCAGGGAACGTTCATCGTTGTTGAAAGGACGACCGTCAATATTACTTTCGATGAAATACTGGTGGATTTCCGGTCGGATCATCTCGAACAGGAACCGCAGATGCGCTATGATTGGATAGCTGCGCGTGATGCTGTGTCTGGTCTGGACCAGGTCCCAGACTCCCAGCAGGGAGAGGGGCGCCAGGACGAGCAGCGGCCAGAAAAACCAGTCATCAACGGCGAGACCCAGGATAAAAAACAGCAGGGTCAGCAGCACAGTCAGGATGAAAGCCGAGTATCTCATGTGATTGACCAGTCAGAAACGAGAACAGTGGTGTCGAAATATTATAAATGCAACCCACGGCTGATCAGGGAGAGTCCCCGTTCAGGATGGGTTGATCCTGGTCTACTCCCCGGGTTAACAGGAAATCAACAATCAGGTGCAACTCATCGGAGCTGATGGAACTGGCGAACGCCGGCATGTTATGACCACCGTTGTTGATGCGAATGATCAAATCATCGCGGGTGAGCAGCTTGCCGATTTCGGTGAGCTCGGGACCACGATGACCGCCGTATCCACTGATGTCGTGGCAGTACAGACAGCCTTTGATATGCATCAGTTTCGCCCCTTCCATCAATGGTCCCTGATCGGTGCCGACAACGGAAGCCGGTAATTCCTTCACGCCGAAATCGGGTGACCAGGGTTTTTTGTAACCGTAAATGGTAAGTACCAGAAAGGCGACCGAACCGAAGATCACGGTTCCCCCGGCCCAGGGACGTTTGGAAGGTGCCCGGTGTCCTTTATTGGAGATCATGGGCAGGAAGAACAGACCCAGAAAACCGAGGATCGGTACACCGAGAATGACCCAGGTTTCCAGTTTCGGGGGCAGAAGCGAGAGCACGGCGAAGTACCAGAGGAAGTACCAGTCGGGGAGTGGGTTCGCGTTGATGCTACTCGGGTTTGGTGGCGGATCGAGTGTCGGCGGACCGAGGAACAGGGAGCAGCCCAGGATAATACCCACGATGATGGTGGAGAAGATCATGTCTCGCCACATGGCGTCTGGCCAGAACGGAACCCCGGTTTTGTGGATGCGTTCTTCGTACTTTTCTTTATAGGTTTCCGGGTCGACCGGATCGTTGGCATCGGGCATTTCGGAGATACCGTGCCGCATTATCAGCAGCATGTGCAGGCCGATGCCCGCGAAAATAATCGCAGGCATGATAAACACGTGCATGGCGAAGAAGCGGGTAATGGTCGAGCCGCCTACCGTTTCCCCACCCATGATGAAGTGCGCGATTGTAGGACCGATGATGGGAGTTCTGCCTGCCATTTCCGCGGCCACGGTGACGGACCAGACACCATTGGCGTCCCAGCGGAGCAACTGTCCGGTGAAGGCCATCCCCAGCACGACAAACAGCAGGACCACGCCGCTCATCCAGTTCATTTCCCGGGGGTATTTATAGGTGGCATGCATGTAGACCTGGATCATATGGATGACGGCCAGCATGACCATCGCGGAGGCACCGTAATAGTGCATGCCGCGCAAGAGGTTGCCCAAGGGAGCAGTGTTGGTGATATAGACGAGGCTTTCGTAAGTTTTTTCACCACCGGGAACATAGGCCATCGCCAGGCAGATACCGGTGAAGACCTGAACCATGAATGCGCAGAGTGTCGCACTTCCGAAAATGTACCACCAGCGGGCATTGTCGGGGACCAGATGCACCATGAGCGGCACAATGTAATCGGAATACCCGATTCGATTGTCGATCCAGTTCCAGGTTCGCATCAGAGGATTTTTGCTCATTCAGCCGGCTACTCGCTTTTCAAAGGTGATTTCAAGTAATTTTGGTCAGCGTCAATGGTGTCGGCCCGGATTCAATTTCGACCTGACCATTCTTGATGCGAACATTCAGTCGCTGCAGTGGCTCTGGTGGTGGACCAGCGGCGACGGTCCCATCTTCGTAATACACGCCTCCGTGACAGGGGCACATAAACAGCCGGGGATCATCGACCCATCTGACGGGACAACCCAGGTGCCGACAGTTGATTGAAAAGGCGATGAACTCGGTTTCACTTGCGCGACGGATCCAGGCACCTTCTTTGGCTGTAATGCCTGCCCAGGGGACGGAAGAACTGTCTTCATACTGTACCAGCACAAACCCGCCGACTTTGAAGTCTTCCAGCTTGCCGACTTTCCGCCATTTCTGTTTGGGTTTACGGAACACCGGTGCGAGTACAAAGCCAATTCCGGGCAAAGCGATGATGACACCGATGACTGCAGAGAGGGCAATCGACAGCCGGGCCAGAAAGGTTCTGCGCTGTTGTTGCTGACAGCAGGGTGTTTCGTTTGTGGGCTGATCGCTGTTCAAGGTGTTTTACTCCATGTAGTACGGATCTCATGCATCCAGGCCCAGATGGCACCGAACATCATCAGGCCTCCGATCAGGGACATACTCCAGTGAGTGAGAATTCCCCAGAAGGCAAACATGATTCCCATGGACAGCGCGGCAGGGGCATAGGTCGGCCGAAGTTCCGGTTCTTCTGTTTCGGTCTCCGTTTCCGCAGTTGTGGGCTCGTTCATCGATGTGCCTCCCTTAAGGAGCCTGTTGTGTCAGGTGCCGTCATGGGTTCCATGTCTGCGTACCAGCGTCTGAGTGTGACCATGATGGCTGTGACATACAGTGAGCAAGGGGGAACCCACATCAGCAGGCCGCCCAGTTTCTGGTCGGTGGCAGGTGTCAGGCCCTGGTCGTAGAGCATGTTCAGAATCCCGATTCGATCGACGGGGTTCGCGAAGGCCGGGCAGACTGAGATGACGGTAAACGTGATATAGATTCCCAGGAGCGTACATCCCAGGCAGGCTGAGAACAGGTACAGGACAGCCTGAGCCGAGGGAAGATGAAAGCGTTTTACGGGAGAGAAGATAGGCCACCAGAATGCCAGACCGGCCAGCAGAAAAGTGGCGTCGCGGACAATTCCCAGTGAGTAACTTTCCGTTGAAGCACTGCAGAAAGAGGGGATGTGCCAGAACCACATTACACCCAGGCCACTGAGCCAGCCCAGAAAAGGTACCGCGAGCACATGGCCGATGCGGTTGAGCAGCGGATTCTGAAACAGGGTTTCCATCGCAGAGGAGGGCAGACTGAGCAGGAGCAGCAGTGGAACAATCAGCAGCAGGGCCAGATGCTGGATGACATGTGCGCTGAACAGGTAACCGTCAGAAAGCACGCCGATGGGAGAGACGTAGGCCAGTGCCAGCGTGAGCAGCGCCAGGGCAAAGCAGGCGATCTGTTTGCCTGACTGTCCGCGCAGGCAGACGAGGTACAGGCCGGTCAGGGCCAGCACCAGGAGCCAGATCGGCGAGTTCCATTTCCATAATTCGCTTGTCAGATCGAAGTATGAACTCATTGGAGAAGTCCCAGATAAATAATTCCAAAGACGGCAATCCAGACGACATCGACGAAATGCCAATAGACGCCGACGGCGGCGAACACGTTTGATTTCCGGGCCGTCAGGCTGCCTTTCAGGCCCAGGATCAGCATCACGATCAGGGCGATCACACCCGCGGTCACGTGGATTCCATGAAAGCCGGTGACGGTGAAAAATGTGGCTGAAAACAGGTCGGTATTGATGGTGATGTTATCCATCAGCAGCCCGGTGTATTCCCAGGCCTGACCGCAGAGGAAGGTGATGCCCAGCAGGATCGTCAGTCCCAGGGAGATATTGAATGCTTTCTGCATCCCTCGTTTCAGGAAACGTTCTGCAATCCAGAAGGTGACACTGCTGGAAATCAGGAACAGGCTGAAGATGCCGGTCCGTTTGACGTTCAGGACGGCAGAGGTGACTTCCTCTTCCGCACTGCGGGTATTGAAGACCACATAGGCGACCAGCAGCAGCAGGAAGAAGACCGCTTCCGAAGCGATAAATGCCCAGGCGGCGATCTTGGGAAGATTGCCACGGCGGCCTTTGTCTTCGGGTGTGGATTCTGCTTTCCAGTCTGCGCTTTCGGGATGATTCAGATCCCAGACGGGACGCCGGCTCTTAATTTCGGGAACCGTTTCAAAGTTCTCTGTGGGCGGAGGGGAGGTGGTTGCCCATTCGAGGGTAAAGGCATCCCAGGGATTGTCGCCGGCGATTTTACCTCGCTTGAGACTCACGGCGATATTCCAGAGTAACACCAGCGTACCAACGGCCATGAAGAGGGCTCCCAGGGAAGCGACTCCGTTCAGCAATGCCCAGCCGGGATTGTCTGCATAGGTATAAACACGGCGAGGCATGCCCATCATGCCCAGGAAGTGCTGAACCATGAAGGTCATGTTGAATCCGATGACCCAGAGCCAGAACTGGGTGAGCCCCAGTCGCTCGTTGAGCATCCGGCCGGTCATTTTGGGGAACCAGTAATAAGTGGCAGAGAACAGGGCGAACACAAGGCCGCCGATGAGTACATAATGAAAGTGTGCGACGACGAAATAGGTGTCGGTAAGCTGCCAGTCGATGGGGACCGCAGCGAACATGATGCCGGTCAACCCCCCGATCACAAACTGCAGCAGAAACGCGACGGCGAAGTGCAGAGATGTGTTGAAATTGATTTCCCCGCCCCAGAGGGTGGCTGTCCAGTTAAAGACTTTAATACCGGTGGGGATCGCGATGAGCAGCGAACCGACGGCAAAAAAGATGTCTGCATACATGCCCAGGCCGACGGCGAACATGTGGTGCGCCCAGACTCCATATCCGAGGAGGACGATGGCCACAGAGGAAGCAGCGACAAAGGTATAACCATAGATGGGTTTGCGGGAGAAGACGGGAATCACTTCGCTGATCATACCGAAGCCGGGCAGAATCAGAATATAGACTTCGGGGTGACCGAAGATCCAGAAGTAATGCTGCCAGAGTACTGCGGAACCGCCGCGACTGGGATCGAAGAAGGCGGAGCCCAGCCAGCGATCGATGAGCAGCATGGCCAGGGCCGAGTTCAGTGCCGGCAGTGCGAGGATGATCAGGATCACCTGCATGAGCATCATCCAGACAAACAGCGGGACCCGCTGCAGGCTCATGCCGGGCGCACGGAGGCTGATAATCGTGGCGAAGATGTTGATCGCCCCCGAAACGGAGCCAATCCCCATGAGTAGCAGACCGATAATCCAGTAGTCGACTCCCTGCAGGGAACTGTAAGCTTTGGTGGAAAGGGGAACGTAGTTGAACCAGCCAGCGTTAGGGGCAGAACCCGTCAGAAAGCTGAAGTGCAGCAGAGCCGCCCCGAAGAAAAAGATCCAGAAGCCGAACGAGTTCAGACGTGGAAAGGCGACATCGCGGGCACCGATCATCAGGGGGACAAAATAATTGGCAAACCCCGTCAGTACGGGCATGCCCACCAGGAAAACCATGGTGGTGCCATGCATCGTGAATAACTGGTTGAACATTTTCGGCCCAAGAAACGTGTTATTGGGCAGCGCAAGCTGAATCCGCATCAACAGGGCTTCGAAACCGCCGATCCCCAGGTAGAACACGGCAGTCAGGATGTACATGATGCCGATTTTTTTATGATCCAGCGTACTGACCCAGTCGAGTAGCCGCGTATAGTTCGCGGGGGACTCGAGACTGGTATAGTCGGCTTGTTCAACAGATCCTGTCGTCACTTGAGTGTCTCCAGGTAGGCTACGAGTTGTTTAAGATTCTGTTCACTGAGCTTGAAGTTGGGCATTTTACAGCCGGGCTTGACCGCCTGGGGGTTTTTGAGCCAGAGGGTCAGGTTCTCAGTGGAGTTGGTCAGAACGCCTGAACCAATTTCGCTGCGCGTCGCAAAATGAGTCAGGTCGGGGCCGATCATGGCCTGGGCTGAGGTGCCTGCGATCTTATGACACCGCGGACAGGTCGCTTTGAAAAAGTATTCTCGACCAGCCATGGCCAGGGGGGAGATCAGCGTTGTCGCTTCGGGTTTCTTTTGTTGTCCGGCGATCCACTTCTGGTATTCTTCTTCGCTCTCACCGATGACTAAGAAGTTCATCCAGGCATGCTGGGCA
The DNA here is from genome assembly GCF_009720525.1 of Gimesia benthica. Lineage (NCBI taxonomy): Bacteria > Pseudomonadati > Planctomycetota > Planctomycetia > Planctomycetales > Planctomycetaceae > Gimesia > Gimesia benthica. The sequence goes on along the minus strand of NZ_CP043930.1, from coordinate 1,956,653 downwards.
CCACAGTATTCTGAGCAGCGGCCCTGATAAGTGCCCGGCTTACTGGCCTGCAGCCAGAGGTAGTTATCCCGTCCGGGGATGGCGTCAATCTTAGGGCCCAGCTGAGGGACCCAAAAGCTGTGGATTACGTCATCCGAGTTGATGCGGATGCGAAATTTCCGTTTGGGATCGGCAGGGATGTGAATTTCATTCGCGGAGATCACGCCCGCTTTGGGATACTCGACCTCCCACCACCACTGGTGTCCGGTGATAATCAGTTCGACATCCTGAACTTCCTCGGCGTTGTCTGCGCTCTGTGGTTTCACATCGGGTATGGCGTTGAGGGTGATGACGAGGTTCGCACTGATGGCAACCAGCCAGAGTACTATGATGACCGGGCCGATGACCCAGGCGATTTCTGCTTTTTCACTGCCAAAATTCTGATCGGGAAGTGTCTGGCGGCGGCGGCCTTTCGAAATGGCAATCAGGATCAGCCCAGTCACAATCGCAAAGATGACGGCACTGATCAATAAGACTTGAAGAAACAAGTTGTTGATTGCCTCTGCCTGTGGCGACGCGGGGTCAAGAACAGGAATCACAGAGTTCATAAACAATGCCTGGAATCTGATATGCTAAAGATGTCTGCTGCGTGATGAGGAGCTGCTAAGTCAGGTTGATGACTCAGTATAGTTCAATAGTGTGATTAATGAATGGGAATTGATCAATTTCTATTCTGAAAAAAAACGGAACTGCGGCCAAATCAAGGCAGGTGGAACCCAGACGGGCTATCTTATCCCAAGTGAAACAGGCAATGTTTAACGTTTCTTTATTTTTCTCTCCATCGTAATGAATACACGGTCGACTTTAACGTATCAGAGTTTTCGCAGGTTAGATTTCCCAGCGCTGTTAAAGATTCGCGGGTTCAATGAATGCAGATGCGATGATGTTTGAAAGCTGCACCAGTCGCCAGGGAGCACGCGAGCGGATCGCTGTTGTAAGTAGAACAGCAAAACCGTCACGACGACGATCCATCCAGACCATGGTCCCTGTCGCGCCAGTATGTCCAAAGACGCTGCGGTCGAGCAGGTTGCCCCAGCTTCCACTTTGCCCCGGATGGTTCAATCTCCAGCCTAGCCCCCACGGTTGGGAGCGGCGGATTGATTCGGGCAGATCGGGATAGTCATCCAGGCGGTTAGTCGTGGCCATCTCGACCATGGAGCGGGAGAGCAGTTGCGTTCCCTGGACTTCTCCATAATTAAGCATGCACTGGCAGATGACCGCCATATCTGCGGGAGAAGCGAACATCCCTCCCCAGGGGACACCGAGGTCCTGCCAGTATTTACTGTTCCAGCCGAAATGAGAACCGGCCTGGTACTCGGGCGTTTCGACCCGCACCAGTCGCTCACGGGGAAAATCGCCCCGTCCGAGCCAGGTGCTGTTGAGGCCCAGAGGTTTGATAATTTCATCGCGAACGTGCTGGGCGATCGTTTTGCGCGTGAGTCTCTGCACAATTTCAGCCACGATTAACGTGCCCATGCTCTGATAGCTGAGGCTGGTGCCCGCAGGCTGGAACAGGGGAACCGTGTCACAGATGGCCCCGTTAATAAATTTATCCAGGGGGGCCAGTGACTGGCGAAGTTCCACATTGTTCGAGAGCATATCAGGCATTCCCGAAGTGTGTGTGAACAGGTGGTGGACCAGAATTGATTCTTTATGGTGCGCTGCGAAATCGGGGATGTAATGCGTGACTGGATTGGAGAGAACCAGCTGGCCACGTTCGACGAGACGCAGGGCACTCATATAAACGACGGGTTTGGTAATCGATGCGAGCAGAAACATTCCGTCCTGGCGAATCGGTTCTGCTTTTCTTTCCGGCCCCTGTTTGCCGAAGAAGACTGGTTCGACCATTTTTCCATGGCGGCCGACGACGATGGCAGCGCCGGGAATATCGCCGGCGTCCGTCCATTCTTTCAGCAGTTGATGCGCCAGTTTGAGCCGTTCCGGATCCAGGTTCAGTTCCCGGGGTTCGGCGGTGGGGAGTGCAGTCATCAGCAGGTTCCTCTGAAAGCAGGGGGCGGGATTGACTCGAGCCAGCCAGTTCACGATGATCGATAGAAGAGTCAGCGTCAAGTGAGAGAGGGGGCTGACTGCTCTGAAGGCTCGCAATCTGATGAATTCACTTACTGAGGTTGACTGAACGATGAACCGGTGTCTGTCTATATTGTGTCTATGTTGTGTGCTGTTCTGGAACCTCGCTGTGCAGGCCGCAGAATTGCCGGACAAGGATGGCACGGTCACGATCGCAACACAGGAGTGGCCGTTTCAGCCGGGGCCGCGTGAAGTCAAAGTCTACATTTACTATCCCGGTAAAAGTCTGCAGCAGGTGAATAAAGAGACGGGGCTGATTCTCAACCTGCATAACTGGGGCGGAACGAATACTTCGGGAGCCGGCAATCCGAGTGTACTGACCAAAGAGCTCAATGTGATTGCGATCTCCGTGGACTATCTGCAGAGTGGTTCGTGGAAAGACCAGTCCGGAGCTCCTTACGATTTCGGTTACCTGCAGGCTATTGATGCGCTGCGGGCGCTGGCGTTTGTCTTTCAGGGATTACAGGCCAAGCAGATTCCGTTCAACGACAAACGGATCTATGCGACCGGGGGATCGGGGGGCGGGAATGTCACCCTGATGTGTAATAAATTCGCACCGCATACGTTTACCGGCGTGGTTGATATCTGTGGTATGCCCCGGTTGAGTGATGACATCGCATACAATCTGCCAGGGGGGAGCAGCCTGAATGCCCGCTACAGTAAGGATCCCCATTCTCCCGACTACCTGACGCCTGGCGGCCAGGAGATTCGTTATCTGGGCAACCCGCATCATCTGAAACTGATGAAGGCCCGGGGACATGAAACGAAGATTCTGATCATCCATGGCAGCGGGGATACCACTTGTCCGTATGCAGACGCGCGGGACATGTTTCAGAATATGAAAGCAGCCGGCCTGGATGTTTCCGCGAAGTTTGTGACGGAAAACGATCTGGATGGCAAGATTTTCAAATCGATCGGGCATTCACTCGGTGATCGCACGCAGATGATTGTGAAACTGGGAGGAGAGTTTATCATCCCGGGACGACCGCAGTATCGATTACGAAGTTCACCCACCGACATTGAGCTGAAACAGGATGTCGTCTATCCCACGTCCGACGGTCGCTACGTGATTTCCTGGCAGAAGGGGATTCCTGAAGTTCGCTTCGAAGCCCAGTAGGTTCTCACCGGTAAGCTGATCCAGAAATGATCAGTCCAGTTCTCCCGGTTTGAAATCGATCAGGGCTTTGGGAGGCAGGGCCACGCGCAGGGCATTCAACACCGCCAGAACGTCAATCACTTCCTGGCTGATCGCACCTGCAACCGGTGGGAGATAACCGGCGGCTGCCAGTAACATGCCCAGCATGCTCAACGCCATGCCGCCGATGGCGCTCTGCAGGGCGATGCGACGCATACGACGGCTGATATGCAGGAATTCATCGATTTTCTGCAGCGAACTGTCCATCACAATCACATCGGCGGCTTCCGTAGTGACATCGCTGTTCTGCCCGAAAGCGACGCCTACAGTCGCAGCGACGAGTGCGGGGGCATCGTTGATGCCATCCCCCACGAAGATGGTATTCGCCTGGGCTGTTTCCTGGTTGACGATTTCCAGTTTCTGCTCAGGGCTCTGGCTGAAATAGACCTCTTGAATTCCGACCTGTTCGGCCAGATAGCGGACCTCTGATTCCCGGTCTCCGGAGACCAGCATCGTCCTGCCAAAGTGATGCTTGGGGGAAAGGTGATTGATAAAGGAGAGGCCATCGGTGCGGGGCGTATCCCGAAACCGATAGAGCCCTGCATATTGATTGTCGATCAGAATCACGCATTCCAGACCGCCGACCTGTTCGGGGAGCTCTGATTCCAGATCGGGGTATTGATGCAGCAGTTTTTTGCGACTGGTGATCTCGACACTATGGCTGTTGACCGTGCCTTTGAGGCCCTGCCCGGGAGGCTCGCTGATTTCGGTCGCTTCATGCACGACGGCCCGGGCCTCCTGCATGGCATCCAGGATGGCCTGCGAGAGCGGGTGCTTGGAAAACCGCTCGATACTACCCACCAGGGAGAGGACCTCATCCGCATTCATGTTGGGCGCGTAGATCTGTTCGGTGAGTTGCGGTTCGCCGTAGGTCAATGTGCCTGTTTTGTCGAAGATGATCGTCCGACAGGTATCTGCGGTTTCGAGGGATGTTGGATCACGGACAATGATTGCCCGGCGTGCTGCCAGAGAAATTGAACCGATAATCGCGACCGGAATGGCGATCAGTAGCGGACAGGGAGTAGCAACAACCATCACCGCCAGGAAGCGGACCGGGTCGCCGGTCAACACCCAGGCCACGATGCCAATCAGAACCGCGAGGGGCGTGTACCAGGCTCCCAGTCGGTCAGCCAGTCGCCGCATCCGGGGGCGGTGTTGTTCGGAAGCCTGCATGACTTCCATGATTTTGGCATACCGTGAGTCGATGGCCCGTTTCTCTGCGCGGACAATCAGGGCCGCTTCTCCGTTGATGGCCCCGGAGAGGACCTGCGATCCCGGCGTCTTGGACATCATATAGGGTTCACCGGTGAGATAAGATTCATCCATGACGCCGTGCCCTTCGAGCACGGTTCCATCTATGGGGCAGGTCTCATGGGGGAAGATCACGATCGTATCGTTGATCTGAATCTGATCGAGTGCGATGTCGTCGATGCGGGAATCGGTTTTACGATGTGCGATGGAGGGCATACGGCGGCTGAGAGCCTGAAGGACGGACGAGGCACTGCGGACCGCGTAGGCTTCGAGCGCCTCACCTCCCGAGAGCATCAGCACCACCAGGGAACCGGCCAGATACTCTCCCAGAATGACGGATACCACGATCGAGATTCCGGCCAGCAGGTCAGATCCGAATTCGCGATGAATCATTTTGACCAGCAGGCCCCAGACCAGGGGGGTGCCTCCCAGCAGCAGGACCGACCAGAGAGGGATGTTCTGGGTTGTTTCCGGAACATTCCAGCCATAGCGCAGACAGAGGTAGACCACGATCATCAGAATCGTGAAGAGCGCGATAACGGTTTCCAGTGATTTCCAGAGTGATGAACTCGAAGAGGCAGAGGGGGAGTCTGACACTGAGGACCCTTTGATCTGTGATGAAGAATGCCCGCACAGCTCGGCGGATGTTGTGCTGCCAGTCAGCTTGCATTATAGCAGCTCACAGCAAAGAGGTCCTCTGAGTATCAGAGAAAAGTACGCGGGAAAGTCGAGGTTGAGGCAAAAACGTCGATATTCAGGCGATGACCATTTGTGCGATCAGTCCAAAGACAAAGCCGAGGACGGCGCCCAGGGAAGGTGCCCAGCGACGTTCGAGTTTGGCCTGGGGGGCAATATCCTGAAATGTCAGATACAGAATGCCACCGGCGGCGAAGAGCATAATCAGGCCGACCATCCGCGGAACGAGTGCCAGCAGATAGTATCCGATTAATCCCGAGATGGGGCCGAGCAGGACCAGTAGACAGAAACCGGGCAGAATGTATTTTTTCGTCATGGTGGTAGTACTGTTGAGTTCGCGAAAGGCATTAAAGCCTTCGGGCAGATTCTGCAGTCCGATTAGGATGGCCAGCAGCAGTCCGACGGATTCTCCATTGGTCGCGAAGGAGGCCCCCAATGCCAGTGATTCGGGAACAAAGTCGAGCAGCATCGCGATTAACTGGGAGGCTGAGTTTTTGTGGGTCGCCAGGATGCGGTCGACGCTCATAAAGCAGACGCCGCCAAAGAGAATCGCAGCCGCTGCGATCAGAGGGGGCTGCTCAGCAATACCCTCCGGGACCAGAACCAACGCGACAGCCGCCAGCAGGACGCCTCCACCGAAGGCGATGATAGAGTGTCGAAATTCGACCTCCAGCCAGCGGGGATGAATCCGTTCGATCAGCGCGAGGAATCCTCCGATGGGAATGGTGATCCCGGCCAGAGTGGTTAAGACAATGACTTCCAGTACGCCGGTCAAGGGTAGTCCTCGTGATGACAGTTTCGTGAAACATTGAGGGAAAACAGATCAGATACCGGACACGTGGCTGGCGTCTGAAATGTTGGCTATAGACTATATGGTTTCACGGTCGTAAATCAACCTGATGTTCCACGGGAAGGAAGATGTTCCTGACTGATGTGCTGACAAAAAAACAGCCCGGCTTCTCGGCCGGGCTGTCGAATTTAATTCACAATGCTACATCAGCCTCATTCAGGCAGCCGCCCCGATTCTACTTTGGGGAAGGGGCCGGTGCAGGCTTTCATGAAGGCGACCAGGTCTTTTTTGTCCTGGGCCGACAGGTTCAGTTTTTTGACCTTGTCACTCAACCAGGGGTTCGGTGTGCCCCTTTGTTATAGTGTTCCACGACTTCTTCGAGTGTCTCCAGCGATCCATCGTGCATGTAAGGTGCACTTTGTTCGACGTTACGAATCGTGGGTGTTTTGAAGGCACCTTTGTCTTTTTCCTGTTTGGTGACTTCGTAGCGACCGAGGTCCGGTTTATCTGCATCCATGCCGACGCCCAGGTTGTGGTATTTTTCATCGGCCAGGTTCGGACCCAGGTGACAGGCGGCACAGTTGACTTCTTCGCTGAAGAACAGTTTCATACCACGTTTGGCACTGTCTGACATGGGATGTTTTTTGGTCATCGCCAGGGCAGCTTCATATTCTTCTTTGAAGTCGACCAGATCTTCTTTGTCGAGTTTGAGGAACGGCTTGAGTTGTTCCTGATAATCGAAGGGAGAAGGCCCGGTCACCACGGCACGTTCGAAAGCCGCGATTGCTTTACCGACATTGTCAATGTTGACGCCGTCTTTGAAGATTTTCTTGAACTGCATCTGATAGCCGGGGATCTTCTTGAGAGTCTTCACGGCGTTCTCATGCGTGTTAGCCATTTCAATCGGGTTGGCGATCGGTCCGACGGCCTGTTCTTCCAGAGTGGCGGCGCGTCCATCCCAGAACTGAGGACCACTCAGAATCCGGTTGTAGCTGATGGGCGAGTTACGGCCCCCTTCCTGGTCCCGGACACCGATGCCGAACTGTGTGTGTCGTCCCCAGCCTTCATCGGGATGATGGCAACTGGCACAGCTGATGGTGTTATCGGACGAGAGACGCTTGTCGAAATAGAGCTGGCGTCCCAGTTCAACTTTGGCCCTGGTGAGGGGATTTTCTTTGAGTCCTTGCATTTGGGCCTGACCGGCGCTGAGGCCGAGGGGGAGCGTGACTTCCAGAATCTGGTGATTCTCGGGGTTGTCGAGCCATTCTTTGATTTCCGCTTTGGTCAGGGGGCCTTTGCCGGGAACTCCCAGCGTGAGTTCATCTGTGCCCAGCTGCACTTTGTTTGATTTTTTTTCGGCAGCCTGTGCTGTACCCGTCTGCGTGCAGGTCAGTCCTGCCAGCAGGGCAGTCGTCATGCTGATTTTAATCAGGAACGGGTAGCTTCGGTGTTCCGATACGTTCATTCGAGTCTCTTCCTTTCCGGGGGCATCCCGGTGCTTTAAGTATAACCAGTAAAACGAAAGGGGCTGTTAAGGTATCTCGACGGCATCCTGATCATGACGCAGTCGGTGATTGAGACAGTAATATTGGTTGAGGAATGTTTCAGGTGGGAAAACACTTTTACTTCATATATCAAATTGTACGCATGCATGCAGGGGTTTTCAATTTGGAACATGTCGCACGCGAGGGGTTTTGTGGAATTGATGTTTTACCTGAAAGTCATTTCAGTTCAGCTGACTTCGGCGGGGCTGGTCTGCAGCAGGACCATTTCCCGGTATTTGCCGTCAGTCTCCATGAGAGACTCGTGTGTGCCGGTTTCGATGATGCGCCCCCCTTCAAAGACGACGATTCGATTGGCGTGAGTAATCGTACTCAGGCGGTGGGCGATCACAAAACAGGTGCGATTTTGCATCAATGTGGCGAGACTGTCCTGGATCAGGCGTTCGCTTTCGGTATCCAGGTTACTGGTCGCTTCATCAAGAATTAACAGACGGGGATCCGCCAGAATCGCACGCGCAATGGCCAGACGCTGTCGTTGTCCGCCGCTCAGTTTGACACCCCGCTCACCAATGAGAGTCTGATAACCTTGTGGCAGTTGCTGAATAAATTCATCGGCATTCGCGACTTCAGCAGCCCGTTGAATTTCTGATAATTCCGCGTGTCGATTCCCATAACCGATATTTTCAGCGACGGAACCATCAAACAGAAAGACATCCTGTTCGACGACACCGATCAGGTGCCGGTAACTTTCCACATCGAGGTCTTTCAAATCCTGACCATCAAGCTGCACCTGTCCTGAAGTTGGATCGTAAAATCGAGCGACCAGATTACAGAAGGTGGTTTTGCCCGCCCCACTGGGACCCACCAGTGCGATGGTTTCGCCGGGGGCGATATCAATCGAGATGTCTTCAAGGGCATATTGCAGCGAGCCGGGATATTGAAAATTCACATCCTGGAAAGTGACGCGGCCTTCCACATCTGCTCGACTGATTTTTCTGGCGGTGGCCGATTCCATTTCGCGGGGCTCGGCGAGTAGATCGAGCACGCGATCCAGTCCTGAGAGACTGTTTTGAAACTGAGCGGTACTCTGCGCAAGCACGGCCAGCGGACCGAGCAGCATCAGCAGGTAGGCCAGAAACATCACCAGGTCACCGAGCGTGAGTTCTCCCTGTAAAACCTGCCACCCGCCGTAGAGGAGCAGGCAGGCCGAAGCGATCGGGATCAGGGTTTCCCAGACAATTTCAATCAGTCGCGACCACCACCAGGCATAGAGTTCCTGGCGGCCCATCAGATGGTTGCCGCGTAGCACGCGTGCGGTTTCAGAACGCTGTCGTCCGAAGGCACGCACGACGCGCATCCCACCAAATGATTCGGTGGCCAGGGCATCGACGGCGACGCGTTGTTGACGGACCTTGCGATGTTGCGGACGAATCCGACTGATCCAGGTGCGATGTGTGAGGTAGACCAGCGGCACCAGAAACAATGCGCCCAGTAACAGACGCCAGTCGACCCAGGCCAGAATGATCAAGCTGCCGAGTAACTGGATGATGGCGCGACAGGGATTGTAGAGCATACCGAAGACCAGTTCGCCGACACTGCCGGCATCCTCGCGGAGAATGCTGGTCGCACCACCTGATTTAAGTTCCTGAACGCGGTGCAGGGGGAGGCGGACGGCGTGCGCAAAGACGAGTTTGCGGACTTTCATTTGAATCAACTTGGTGATGCGAGTTGCTTGCCAGCGTCCCCAGATCTGCAGAGCGATACGCACCATCGAGATCAGAATCACACCCACAGTGATTGTGACCAGCATTGGCCAGGGTTTATGCGGGATCCACGAGGGGAGATTGACGGGCAGTGGTTTCTGATCGAGGACATAGTCAACCACGAACTTTGTGGCCGCAGGTGGAATTAAGGCGAGCAGGGTCGCAATCGTCAGTGTGCCTAATGACAACAGTACGGAGGCACGGTAGTTTTTCAGCAGTCCCAGAAAGCTGCGGATCAGTTCCCAGGAGGAACGGTCCCGGTTAGACGCCTGTTTCTGCTGGGCCTTGATCTGGGTTTCACGAAATTCCGTTTTATATTCTTCGAACTGCTGGCGACTGGTACGCGAATGTGTAGTCATGAATGCTCTTTAAGGGAAACGATCGCTGGAACGAAATCGCATTTCCGGAGAGGGTAGTCGAGTGATAATTGCGGGTATCTATTATTATAGAGAGTTTTGACGGGGAACAAGCCATTATTCCAGTAGATTCGCGTACACCTGGGTATGGGAAGGCTCGAATTCAGCCGAACGGGGAGGAACTGGCGGGGAGCAGAAATGGGGAGTCGTTAGAAAGTTGTTTCCCGACCTGCAGCAGATCAGTGTTTGATCTGCGTCAGGTCGGGGGTGAGAACAGGAACAGGCTCAGTTGGCCTTTTTGGGTTTGTCATCGGTCAGTGGGAAGTCGATGGTGTTGGGTTTGTCTGGTTCGACTTTGACCACAAGACCGGAGTTTTCGAGATCGCCGTACCATTCTGGAATGACAGACACGGGACCGGCATTGCCGTTGACGGCATCTTCCGGGAGGCCGGACCCCCCTTCGCTGGTCATGGCGGTGATCATGACTTTGTATTCGCCGGGGATCACGCCGTCCGATTCATCGAAGGTTCCCATGAAATAGTTGCCATCGCGGTCGATATTACCCTGTGCGGGTGGACCGCCACCGACGGGAATAAAGACCAGCGAGCCGATATGCAGCGGCTCTCCATTATAACTGACGCTGCCTGTGACCTTAGAGCGAGCCGGATGACCGTCTCCACAGCCCCAGATTGAGATCAGCAGGACTAAAATAATAGCTTGAACGAAACGATCACGAAATTCTCTAAAGGTAGAAGGAATGTGTCGGGAGATCATCTGAAATACCCTGGTAGTAAAGTGAGGTGTGGTAGGGATTGAATGAAACCAATTCCGGTCATGGTAAATCACTCCCGGAAAGAACAGACGCCCTTTCCGGGAGAAAACCATTTCAGGTGGTTAGATCACCATTCACCCAGGACTTCACCATTGGCTTTGGTGCCTAGTCCTTTGAACAGTGCGAGATCGATATTCTCACTGATGAAGTGGACAGAGCCGTCACCCATCAGAAAGTGTGCTCCGCCAACGTGGTAGCTGGTGAAAGGGGTGTGGTTCGTGCCAAAACTTCCACGATAGTTAATCGGGAACTGAATGTTTTTACTGTCCAGCATCAGACGTCTGGTGTCGGTGTACCAGTACATGCCCCAGGTCCAGGGTTGAATTCCGCCCCAGCCGGCTTTCATCGAAGAGGACCAGCCGTAAGAAGACGACGATTCCCCAAGCAGAATTGTGTTGGTTGTCCCGTCTATGACATCGCGGAATCTGGTTTTGCTCTGTGGGAAAATCAGACCGGTGTTGGCCCAGCGGTAGTTATTCGAGTCCGAAGGGTTGGTGACATCTTCAACACGACCGGCACAGGCGCGATAGTGGAGTGCTCCATGACTGACAATCCAGGGAAGGGTTGAATTCACGATATCGGGAGATCGATTTCCTAACGCGGATGAAGGGCAGGCAAAAACGGGAATGGGTCCCCAGATTTCGTTCCGGCCATTGTGCGGTGCGGCATCGATTCGCCAGGGAGCGAGCTCACTGATCGGGTTGGGGGAGAAGGCTTCCATGGCGTGCAGCCGGGTTGCCTCATCAATGTAGGGGAAAATTTTAGGAGCCCAGCCCATATGGTAACCACCGCCCGGATAGGTGGGAGTGGGATGGCTGCCATTGGGTAAGCAGCTGAAGGTGTCATGGTAGTTGTGGAAGGCCAATCCCAGTTGCTTGAGATTGTTTTTGCACTGAGATCTGCGAGCCGCTTCCCGTGCCTGCTGAACAGCTGGTAAGAGTAAAGCAATCAAAATGGCGATAATTGCGATGACGACCAGTAGTTCAATTAATGTGAATGCTTTGCGTCTTAAGTGGGTGCCCATTATTCATTTCCTTAATAAAATATGATAAACGGAAATCGATTGATTGAGCGACTGAATGTATTTAAGAGCGCGAAATATAGGATAGTTATTTAAGTAAATATCACTAATTAATAATAATTGAGTTAATCTACGTGTCAATCTTTTTTTCCGTATCCGAAGTGAACAGACCGTGGGGCCCGGGGCATTTTTCAGGATGTATTGCGGAAAACTGATCAGTTTGTACTGATGTATTTTTCATTGGGAAGAAAAATCAGGATTTAGTATGCATGCGAACCGTATTCCAGAATGCATGAAAAGGGTTTCTCTGGACCTGGGGGAGGGGCGTAAGTACCATGAATAAAGCCGAAGTGATTCTATCCGGCTACCTCCGTTCGATCTCCTGCCTGAATCTCAATCTGCATTGATTATCATGCCTGATTTCTTCAAATTTCTCATCGCGTTTTCAGCTGTTTTAGTGACAGGCACAGTCTGTCTTGCGGAAGATGAGGTGAATTTCAGCCGTGATGTGCTGCCGATCCTTTCGGATCGTTGTTTTCACTGTCATGGTCCCGATCCCACACATCGCGAAGCCGGTCTCAGGCTGGATCTCCGTGAAGCGGCAATCGAAGATCGGGACGGTACGACTGCGGTCGTTCCCGGGAAGCCGGAGCAGAGCGAGTTACTGGCACGGATCAGTACTGATGACAGTGACCTGCTGATGCCGCCTGTGGACTCACACCGCAAACCGTTGACGAAGTCACAGATCGAGACGATCCGCAAGTGGATTGTACAGGGGGCACAGTGGGGACGGCACTGGTCGTTTGAGCCGCCCGCGAAGGTGAATTTCAACGCGAAAGAAACAAAGCAGCATCCGGTTGATGTGCTGGTACAGCGGAAGCTGGCTGCTGAAGGGCTGTCGCTCTCCCCGGCTGCTGCCAAGCGAACCCTGATCCGCCGGGTCTCCTTCGATCTGACGGGGCTGCCTCCCACGCCGGCTGAAGTCGACGCGTTTGTGAATGATGATTCGCCGGAAGCGTATGCGAAGCTGGTAGACCGTCTGCTGAAATCAAAACATTACGGCGAGCGGATGGCGATGTGGTGGCTGGATCTGGCCCGCTATTCGGATACGGACGGGTTTCAACAGGATGCGACCCGCACAAACTGGCCCTGGCGGGACTGGGTGGTGCAGTCGTTCAATGAGAACAAGCCCTTCGATCAGTTTACAGTCGAGCAGTTTGCCGGCGATCTGCTGCCGAAGTCGAGTCCCGAGCAGCAACTGGCGACCTGCTTCCATCGGAATCACATGACCAATGGTGAAGGGGGCCGCGATCCGGAAGAGTCGCGAATCGATTATGTCATCGACCGGGTGAATACAACGGGGACCGTCTGGCTGGGGCTGACGCTGGGTTGCTGCCAGTGTCATTCGCACAAATTCGATCCCATTTCGCAGGCCGATTATTACAGCCTGTTTGCCTTCTTCAACAGTATTGACGAGGACGGCAAAGCGGGGAGCCGGGCAAAGCCTTATCTGAAGTATAAATCACCGCTGGTGGAGCGGGCGATTAAAGAGGCGGAGCAGGTCGTGCAGGACCGGAAGCCGCTGGAAGCCGCAGCCCGCAAACAGGCGGAAGCGGAATTCGAACCGTGGCTGGCGGAGCAGATCCAAAGAGTCAAACAACAGGATTTTCAGTCCTGGTATCAGCCAGAGATTACCGGGCTGAGTTCGGTGGAAGGGACGGTGTTGAAACAGGAAGCCGAGGGGGTTATCCAGACGAGTGGGCCTGTCCTGCGCCAGGATGACTATCGGCTGATTGCTTCGACCAAGCTGCCACGGATTACCGGACTGCGGCTGGAAGTCTTTCCGCATGCATCGCACACGGATGGAAAATTATCACGGGGAAAAACCGGTGAATTCATTCTGACCGATGTCAAGCTGCAGGTGCGTCGCGAGGGGAGTTCCCAGTTACGCGACATCGAAATAGCCTCTGCGGTGGCGGATGTCGAAAAGTCAGCCAAAGGTCGCAACTACGGCAAAATCAAAGACACGCTGGATGACGATCCCCGTAACGGCTGGACGACCGAGACGTACTCGGCCCGCCAGCAGCATACGGCGGTGTTTGCACTGGCGGAACCACTGGTGCTGGAGCCGGGGGAAGAACTGATCTTTGTGATGCTGCATCGCTCCACCGAGGGGGATGCGAACATCGGCCGGTTCCGACTGCTGCTGACCGATCAGCCGGGGCAGGCGGTGCGGTCACTCGATCCGATGCCGCTGGAGGCACTGGCCAAGGCGAAAGTGAAAGAGCCGGGCCAACTGGATCCGAAATTGAGAAAGCGTCTGCTGGAACAGTTCCTGGTGGACCATGCCGACTACCAGAGAAGGAAGGCGGAACTGGACCGGGCGAACGCCCAGTTGGCGCAGGTTAAAAAAGCGGCCGGGGAACTGTCGGTGATGGTACTGGCCGAACGCAAAGAACCGCGGAAGACGTATGTGCTGGAGCGGGGCGTCTGGGACAAGCATGGTAAAGAAGTTTCCCGCTCGGTGCCGGAAGCGATCCTGCCGCTGCCTGCTGAGAAAACGAAAGACCGGCTGGACCTGGCACAGTGGCTGGTGGCAGAACAGAACCCGTTGACCGCGCGGGTGGTGGTGAACCATCTCTGGCAGCTCTGTTTTGGCACCGGACTGGTACGGACGCCGGGCGACTTTGGTCTGCAGGGAGAGCCACCTACACACCCGGAACTGCTGGACTGGCTGGCCGTGGAGTTAATGGAACATGACTGGGATCTGCAACACATTCTGAAACTGATCGTCACCAGCCGGACGTATCAGCAGCAAAGCGACGTCACTCCCGAGCTGCTGGCCCGCGATCCGGAGAACCGCTTGCTGGCCCGCGGAGCCCGTTTCCGTCTGCCCAGCTGGATGATTCACGATGCGGCCCTGCAGGCCAGTGGACTACTCAACCCGGCACAAGGAGGACCGCCGGTGATGCCTTACCAGCCGCCGGGGGTCTGGGCCGAGATGTTCATGGGACGCTTTACGTATGAACCGAGCCAGGGAGCGGCGCAGTACCGCAGGAGCCTGTATGCGTTCTGGCGGCGTTCGAGTGCGCCGACGTTTCTGTTTGACAGTGCCCAGCGGCGGGTCTGCGAAGTGCAGCCGCGGCGGACGAACACTCCGCTGCAGGCGCTGACCCTGTTGAACGACGTGACGATTCTGGAATCTTCACGTGAGTTGGCACGGACAGCGATTCAGCAGGAGCAGAAGCCGCCTGATCGCATCAATTTCATCGCACAGCGGATTCTGTCCCGAGAATTAACTGCGCGGGAGCAGACGGTGCTGGCCCGCGAGTACGAGCAGTCACGCGATTATTATCAGAGTCACCCTGAGGCCGCGCTGCAACTGCTCGATGTAGGTCAGCCCCCAGCAAAAAGCAAGGTTGCACCCGATGAGCTGGCGTCCTGGATGGTGGTTGCGAGTATGATCTTTAACCTGGACGAGGCGATTACCCATGAATGAGCCACTGGAAGAGTCGGCACTGGAAGTCTCCCGCCGCTATTTTCTGGGGCAGGGCGCAGGCGTTGGCCTGGGCGCGATGGCACTGGGACTGCTGGAAGCGACTCGCAGTCAAGCGGCTGAGAAAGCACCAGCGATTGGTCTGCCCGATCTGCCGCACAAGCCACCCAAAGCGAAGAACGTGATCTTCTTGACGCAGTCGGGGGGACCGTCGCAGATTGAGCTGTTCGACTATAAGCCCAACCTGATGAAGTGGGCGGGGAAGGAACTGCCCGAAAGCGTACGGGGCGGACAGCGTCTGACGACGATGACCGCTAATCAGAAGCAGCTGATTATGCCTTCGCGGACGAAGTTCAAACGCTATGGCGAGAGCGGGGCGACTCTGGGCGAGTGGCTGCCTTTTCATGGCGAAGTCGCGGACGAGCTCTGCTTCATCAAGTCGATGAACACCGATCAGATCAATCATGCCCCCGCGATGACGAAGTTTCTGACCGGGCATCAGCTGCCGGGGCGACCATCGATTGGAGCCTGGTCGAGTTATGGACTGGGGAGCGAGAACCGGAATCTGCCTGACTACCTGGTGTTGATCTCCAAGATGAAGCGGCCCAGCGATCAGCCGTTGTATGATCATTACTGGGGCAGCGGTTTTCTGCCGTCCCGTTACCAGGGAGTGAAGCTGCGAAACGCGAAAGAGCCGGTATTGTATCTGCGCGATCCGGACGGGATGCCGCGGCCGATCCGACGGGGGATGCTGGACGGCATTGCGGAACTGAATCAGATGCGGCTCGAGCAGACCGGGGATCCCGAAATTGAAACCCGGATCCGGCAATACGAAATGGCGTGGCGGATGCAGTCGAGTATTCCCGAGCTGAATGATTTAAGCGACGAGCCGGAATCGACGTTTGAGTTGTATGGTCCCGATTCACGTCGGCCCGGCAGTTACGCGGCCAACTGCGTGCTGGCACGGCGGTTGATCGAGCGGGGCGTGCGGTTCGTGCAGCTGTTTCACCCGGACTGGGATCATCACAGCCGCCTCGGTTCCTGGTGCGTGGCCCGTTGTCGCGATACCGACCAGGCGAGTGCTGCCTTGGTAAAAGATCTCAAGCAGCGCGGTCTGCTGGATGAGACCCTGGTGATCTGGGGTGGAGAGTTCGGCCGCGGAGTGGCGGGGCAGGGTAAATGGAACAGTCCTGAAGGGGGCCGCGACCATCATCCGCGGTGCTTCACGACCTGGCTGGCCGGGGGCGGAGTCAAGCCGGGGATGACCTATGGCATGACCGATGAATTCAGTTACAACGTGGCCGAGAACCCGGTGCATGTCCGCGACCTGCATGCGACCGTACTGCATCTGCTGGGCATTGATCACGAGCGATTTACGTATCGACATCAGGGACTTGATTTTAAACTTACGGGCGTCGAACCGTCCAGAATTGTTGAGGAGATACTGGTATGAGGCGGTGGGCGCTGCTGTCATTATTTGTTGCAGGCATGATTTGTGGGCTGGTGAGCGCTGTTGAGGCACGCGAGCCGGATGCGGTGATTGATATCTGGCCCGGGCTGGCGCCGGGTGAAACGACAAAGAACACCGGGGAAAAATTGCCGCGACGGGAGAATGAAAATCCGCCAGCAACCCGCGTTAAAAATATTACGCGACCGCAGCTGTTTCTCTATCAGCCACCAGCGGGCAAACGGAACGGGTCGGCAGTACTGATCTTTCCCGGAGGAGGCTATAACTACGTGGTCGCTGACAAAGAGGGTTCAGAGACAGCCCAGTGGTTGAATTCGATGGGGATCACGGCGTTCGTGGTGCACTATCGAACCAAGCCTGGCAAGACTCCCCCCGAGCGGGCGAACGAAAAACTGCCGCCTTATTCCGAACGTCCCCTGCAAGACGGGCAGCGGGCATTGAGCCTGGTGCGTGAGCGGGCCAAAGAGTGGGGGCTGAAACCGGACCGGATCGGCGTGATCGGTTTTTCGGCAGGGGGGCAGGCCGCGGCACTGGTGACGTCCCGATTTGACAAACGGGCGTATCCGGCACAGGATGCGACCGACCAGGTTTCATGCCGGCCGGACTTCAGCCTGCTGATTTATCCCTGGCGGCTGATGGACGACAAGACCGGGAAACTGAATGAAGTTTTCACGGTTTCGAAAAAAACACCACCGGTCTTCATGGCACATGCACATGACGACCACGCGACGCCGCTGAGCAGCATTCTGTATTATACGGCTCTCAAAAATAACGGCGTCGGGGCCGAACTGCACATCTATGAGACGGGTGGTCACGGCTACGGGATGCGTCCGGTGGCCGATTCAAATGTTGATAGCTGGACCGACCGCGCCGCAGACTGGCTGCGGCTGCGGAAGCTGGCTGTGCCGGAGCGCGATTAATCTTCGCTTAATCTTTTTGGGGAGCGGACTCAGGTAAACACACCAGAATCCTGTTCAGGGATCAAGAGTGGAGTATCTGCTTGACGACGTGTCCGTGCACGTCGGTGAGACGGAAGTCCCGTCCTGCGTGGCGGTAAGTGAGTTGTTCGTGGTCGAGTCCCATGATGTGCAGGATGGTGGCATGGAAGTCATGGATGTGGACCAGGTCTTTGACCACGTAGTTGCCGATGTCGTCGGATTCGCCGTGAATCACACCGCCACGCACATTTCCGCCGGCCAGCCAGCAGGAGAATGCGTTGGGGTGATGCGTGCGGGATTTGGTTCCTTTGCCATCCTGGGCCCAGGGGGAACGGCCGAATTCGGTGCAGAAGACGAGCAGGGTATCTTCGAACAGGCCCCGCTGTTTGAGGTCGGTGATCAGGGCGGCGATGGGCTGATCGACGCGGCGGGCGTATTTTTCATGCGAGGCCATGTCGCGGTGCGCGGCATCCCAGTTGTCCCGGCAGGCACCGACGGCGTCGATGATTTCGACAAAGCGGACGCCTCGTTCGATCAGGCGGCGGGCCATGATGCACTGGGCCGCGTAGCTGGCCTGGTCTCCCTGTTCGGCGCCGTAGAGTTTGAGTGTTGACTTGGATTCCCGGGAGAGGTCGAGTGCTTCGGGGGCCTGACGCTGGAGACCGGAGGCGGCTTTGAAGGTACACATGCGACCGATGAGTTCGGAATCGTGATCGCGGCGATCCAAGTGTCGCTGATTCAGTTTCCGTAACAACGAGAGTTCGAGCTGCTGGCGGGAATGCGACGTAGGAGATTTGAGATAGGGAATCGGATCGTTGCCAGGCATAACGCGGACGCCGGTGTTGACTGCGGGGAGGAAGTTGGCATCCCACAACTGGGGTCCATTATAGGGGCGATGTTCGGAGATGACGACGTGTGACGGGAGGTTCGGGTTGAATGATTTCAAGCCGTAACTCAGCCAGGCTCCCATGCCGGGCATGGCTGCGGTGGTGCTGCCGGTATGCAGCTGCAGGGTGGCTTCGCCGTGGTCGCGGTGATCGCAGTTCATGGAGCGGATCAACGCAACTTCGTGCATCTGTTTGCGGATCTCGGGGAAGAGGTCGCTGACTTCGGTGCCACACTCCCGGTTGGGGCGGAATTTCCAGAGCGGGGCTTTGAGATAGCGTTCGACTTTGGGCTGACCGGAGACGGCGGCTTTGTTTTCGTTGCCGATCGACTGGTCGTGCCGTTTGGTAAGTTCGGGTTTGGGGTCGAAGGTGTCGACGTGCGAGTAGCCTCCGGACATGTAGAGCATGATTACGTGTTTGGCGCGGGGCCGATGATGCGGGGCCGCGAGTTCGGCAGGCAATACGCAGGGAAGCCAGAGGCCTGCGGAGGTCCCCAGGCCGGCTTGCAGAAGCTGTCGTCGTGAGATCAATGCAGAATCGGACATACTGCGTTCCTGGTGGATTGCGGGGTCAGTCAATAAAAAAGAACTCGTTACTGGTGAGCAGAACTTTGGCCAGTCCGGTCCAGGCGGAAGGGACCTCTGTTGCTGAATCCTGTGTTTGTTCTGCTGCCAGTTGTGCCTGGTACGCTTTGAGAAACTCAAGGGCGTCTGCCTGTTCGGATTTGGTGGGGCTGCGACCGTAGACCAACTGCCAGGCGAGTTCCACCTGTTCTGCGGGGGTCGAATATGTCTGTTCGATACGCTGTGCCAGGGCGGCTGCCTGCCGGGGCACTAAGGGGGCATTCAACAGGTAGAGTGCCTGGGTGGGCAGATGCGAGCTGTGCCGACTGCCCGAGGTTTCGTTGGTTTCGGGACCGTTAAAGCGACCCAGGAAGGGATGCTTATAGAGCCGCTGCGTCATCAGGTAGACGCTGCGTTTGTTGGTCTCGTACACTTCGTGGAAGGGACCGTTGAGGCTGTAGCCTTTTTTATGCCAGGGAATGAACGGGTGCGGGCCGCCCTGTTCGCGGTCGAGTTCGCCGGAGACGAAGAGCATGGCATCGCGGATGGATTCGGCGTCGAGGCGGCGGCGGGTGTGTTTCCAGAGGTAGACGTTGTCTGGATCGCGGCGGCTGTTTTCTGGCTGGTCCCGGCTGTCGAGGCGATAGACGCGGGTCAGCATGATCTGTCGATGCAGGGCTTTGAGTGACCACTGGTGTGCGATCAGTTGACTGGCCAGGTAATCGAGCAGCTCTGGATGGGAGGGGGCTTCACCCAGGACGCCGAAATTATCGACGGTTTTGACAAGTCCCTGTCCAAAGTGATGATACCAGAGCCGGTTGACCATCACGCGGGCGGTGAGGGGGTGTTCCGGATCGGTCAGCCAGCGGGCCAGTTCGAGTCGTCCCGAGTGCTGTTTGTCGAGAGATGGTTTTGATTTCGAGATGACGCTGATGAACTGGCGGGGGACGACATCCCCCTGGTTCTCCGGATCTCCGCGGCGGTGCAGACGGCTGTGATGCGGTTTGCCGTCGATGACGGCGTAGAGCATCTCCACGGGGGGCTGCTTGACCAGGCGGGCTTTTTCCTGTTTAAGCCAGGGGAGGCCGTGCAGCATCAGTTCGCGGAACTTACCCTTATGCATAGCGAGGAGTTTCTGCCGACGGGCTTCCAGTTTGTCGAATGGTTTGCCAGCCTGTTTCGCCTGTTCGATTTTTGCGGCGACCTGTTTATATTCCTTGAGAGTCGGTTTGAGCCAGGGGCGGAAGTGATTACGGATCTGGTGCTGATAGTGGCTGAGCAGTTTCCAGTAGTCGTTGATTTTCTGTTGTGAACCGGGTGTGTTTTCTGCGGAGACCAGTTGCGTGGGAGAGGGCTGATTCGAGGCGCCCATGCTTGGGTAGAGGGTGCTTTCGAAGATGCCGTAGAGTCCGTAGTAGTCGGTGGCGAGCATCGGATCGAATTTATGATCGTGACAGCGGGCACATTTGAGCGTGACGCCCATGAGGCCGCGACCGATGGTATCGATGGTGTCGTCGATGGTGAGGTGCTGATCTTCAAAACGGGTGTTGCCGAACCGGCGGGAGAGGGCGATGAAGCCGGTGGCGATTTTGAGTTGTCGAGCCCGGGCCGGATCGGATTCCTGTTGGGAGAGAATGTCGCCGGCGAGCTGGGCGGTGAGAAACTGATCGTAGGGGAGATCGGCATTGAGAGCGTCGATGACCCAGTTGCGGTAGAGGTAGGCACCGGGGATCGGAAAATCGCCGACGTCTCCCTGGGTGTCTGCGTAACGGGCGACATCCAGCCAGTGGCGGCCCCAGCGTTCCCCGTAAGCGGGAGAGGCGAGCAGTCGATCGACGACGGTAGCGAACGCGGTTTCGTCTGCAGCGGGATCGTTGAGGAAGTCTGTGATTTCCTGTGGCGTCGGGGGCAGGCCCGTGAGGTCGAAGGTGGCCCGGCGGATCATTGTTCTGCGGTCGGCCAGGGGCACGGGCGTCAGTTGTTCTGTTTGCAGGCGGGCATAGATGAAACGATCGATGGCGGTGTTGGACCAGTGGGGATCGTCAATTTCCGGTGGTGTGACTTCTTTGCGGGGCAGGAAGCACCAGTGGCTGGTGGTCAGTTTTTCGGCTGACTTTGTGTCTGTGGTGGTGGGGCGTGCTTTCGTTTTTTCTTCAGGCCAGGGAGCGCCCCATTCAATCCAGCGTTTGAAGTGCCCCAGTGTTTCGGCATTGAGCTTATCTTCCTCATCCGGGGGCATTTTCAGTTCTTTGTGGGTGCGCTGTATGGATTGAAAGAGCAGACTGGCCTGTGGTTTGCCGGGGACGATGGCAGGGCCGAAGTCGCCCCCTTTGAGCAGATCGGCGCGGGACTGCAGGGCGAGCGGGCTTTCCGCATCTGCATCACCAGTGTGGCAGTCGGCACATTTATCGATCAGGACCGGGCGGATATGCAGTTCGAAGAATTCAAGCTGCTGGTCGCGGGAGGGGGCCGGTTCCGCTGCGGAGAGCGAGCTGCAAAGCAGGAGTAAGACTGCTATGGTCACGATACTGGCAGTTTGAATTTGATTCTGTTTCGTCATCGTCGAACCCTTCATGGGACGGATTCAATATCTGATCAGCTGCGCTGAATGCCGGCTTTCTGGAAGGCAGGGGCGATATTCTGATAGCAGGTCTTCGCAGCCGCGACGGGATCGTAGCCGGGCTGTTTGAAGACCATGCCGCTGACTTCGCAGCAGATATCTCCGCGGTAACCCCCCGCGACGGCGAGTTTGAGCAGGCGGACGTAATCGATGTCGCCGCTTTCGCCGGGGAGCACAAAGCGAGCTTTGTTGTCTTTGAGAACGGTGTCTTTAATCTGGATGAAGCTGGTGTAGGGGAGCATGGTTTTCAGCGAATCTTCCAGGGAGATGTCGCGGTGCGTGAAATGGCTAAAATCGTAGTTGAGGCGAATCCAGGGGCTATTGATCTGTTCGACGAGCCAGACGCCCTGTTCGGGTCGATCGACGACGCCACCCCGATGCGGCTTGACGGCGATGACCGTTTGTGTGCTTTCCGCGACCTGGGCCCAGCCTTTGAGGTTGTCGCGCATTTCCTCTTTGCGGTCTTCCCACTTGCCGCTGCCCGCGGTGGTTTCGATGAGCGGGGGATGATCAGGTTTGAGATCGTGGCCGAGCTGGGCGGCCCGTTTGAGACGTTCGAGGACCGGTTGCTGACTGGCAGGTGAGCCGGTGAGGTCACAGTGTTCCATCAAGGATGCGAGCTTGAGGCCGGTGTCGTCGAGCTTACTGGCGATTGCTTTTCTGCGCTGCGGATTGAGTTTGAGCGGTGTGGCGTCCCAAGCGTCCATCAGGCAGAGTTCGGTGGAGTCGTAGCCGATATCTGCGACGGTCTGCAGGGCCTGTTCGGTCTGCATATGCGGCATGCCGTAGAGGCTGAAGCCGAGGGTGAGCGTCGGCGGTGCGGTTTTTCCGGCGAAGACGGTTTGCAGGCCCGGTACTGCCAGACAGGCGGCACTGGCGGAGGAGAGAAACTGACGACGGGACATAGACTGCATGCAAGCTGCTCCTGAGGCGGGGAGTGAGTTCTGACTGAGATCCGTAGTGGGTTTACATATAGGCGGATCTTTATCATAGCAGCAAACAGCTGGCTAAACCATCACTATTCCGCTTTCACACCGGACATTTTCAGGAAGCCGGAGTCATCTTCAGGGGCTAAGAAAATCGGCCTCTTTAAACTTGAGACGGACGGGCCCCTGCATGGTGGTAACCCAGAGTTCGCCGGGATGGGCTTCGAAGACGTAGGGGTAGGAGACGCGGTTTTCGCGTTTCTGTCCCGGAGGAGTCAGATCACGGGCGATGACCGTGGGCTTGCTCCAGGATTGACATTCATCGTCGGAGAAAGCGAGAGACAGTTCTTCGCGGCGACCTGTGCGTTTCTGGGGATCGCGAAAGCGGTTCCAGAGCATGACAATGCGGCCGCTGTCGAGTCGCTGCAGAATCGCGGGGGAGGAACTTGCAGGAATTTTCGAGGGACGAATGGTCCGCCAGGAAGCTCCTTCATCTTCGGAGAAAGCTTCCCAGAAGCGGCCGAATTTTGTGCGGATCAGCTGGTAGATGCGTCCATCTTTGAGTTCGACGATGGTCCCCTCCATGGCGCCGTCGTGATCGCCGGAACCGCCGAGGTCGATCATGTTGCTGTGCTTCCAGGTCTCGCCTTCATCGTCTGAATAATAGGTGTGCGAGACGTGTCTGCCGGGATTGGCGATGGACTGGGAGACGACGACGATGATGCGGCCCGATTTGGTCTGGATCATGCTGCGTACGGCACCGCACCAGCCGTGGTCCTGAAGGATCTGAGGTGTGAGCCAGGTTTTTCCATTATCGGTGCTGCGGATGACATAGACGGGGAGGTAGCAGTCGGGCTGTGGGCCTCCCAGTTTGTCGTTCCAGTTGAATTTGCGTTCGGCCAGATTCATGCAGACAAGGATGATCGTCCCTTTGCGGGTCTGGATCAGTGCGCGTTCGTTGCTGGTGTGGAACTTTTCCGGTTCGGCATAGAGGGGCGTGGCCTGCCAGGTCTTTCCTTCATCCGCGCTGATCAGCGACTGTTTGGCATCGGGGGCGAGGATGTTGCCATCCGTCAATCTGATAAAAGGCCCGAGATGCTTATGGGGCAGTCTGCTGGTCTGGGGGTGATTCCATTCCTCAGCTTTCGCTGATGAAAGGGAGAGCAGGAGCGCGGTGAGGAGCAGGATGAAGTTGGGTCTAAGTTGCATGTCTGATACCTGACTTATGCGAGAGCCTGTTTCAGTTTTTCAGATCGAAGTCGAGAACCAGTGGGTCTCCGCCCGCTTCAATGTCGGCTTCGAGTTCCGAATTTTTGTGGTACTTGTCGGGAACCGGGATGGCGGGTTTCGTGGCGGCGTCAATTTCTCCCAGTGACATACCGGCGGTATCGGCGGGGAGTATGGGCGTGCCTTTGATTTCGACACGCTGTTTTCCCAGGGGGACGCCCCCTTTGTTGGTAACTTCATACTTGCCGTCCCGAATTTTTCCGGCAGCGATAGGTCCTTCGGGCAGCGGACGAAAGCGGATCACGCCCCCTTCAAGGGGAGCGCCATCCAGGGTGACGGTACCAGTGACAACGCGGCGGTCGGGGGCATCACTGATCCCCCCGCAGCCGACCAGCAGTAAGAGAGCCGGTAAGAGCAATAACCCTTTTGCGGGCATGGTAAACTCCTTGAAACAGTGCAGGTTGACGCGGAGGCCTGCACGAATATTATGAATGCAGTCATCGAATGAATCAGCGTCGAGAATTAATATTCGCCAACAACTTCACCACCGGCCCGGGTTGTGAGTGCAGTGAGCGTTCCCTGGTCAATGTTTTCGGAGAGGAAATGCACCGAACCATCGCCGAAGACAAAGTGACAGCCGCCTACGTGATAGCTGGAGAAGCCCTGCGGCCGGAAAGCGAACGTACCGCCTCCGGGAACGGTGTCAATGCTGTTAATACCATTGCTGGTATCGAAGACATCGTAGCCGGTGTAGGAGTTTCCATTGAGGCCACTCGAAGCGAGCGAGCCTGTGATTTCACCCACCATGAGAGTGTTGCTGGAGCCATCGATGATGTCGCGCATTCTGACTTTCGAGATGGCATAGAGGACCCCGTTACCGACCGAAGTGGGTCGCACGCCAGAGCCGCTGTTACATTTCCAGCTGACGGAGTCGGCAACGCCGCCCATGTCGGTCCGGGGCATGCCGTTTGGGAGTGCGCCTGCGAAAGCACCGTTTTTATTGACGATGGTGTCAGGCTGTGGATTGCTGGGACAGAGGAACGGCACTACCGGGTTGAGGCAGGTGGTGTTGGAGAAATTCGCGGGGACAAAAGGAGTCGGCCCGGAGAAGTTCAGATTGTTATAAATATTGGCCTGATCGAGGTAAGGCAGGATACGGGTGCCCCAGGAAAACATGTGCGCGCCTGAGTAGCCACTGCAGCCTCCACTGATGCCGGCACCGATGGGAAAGACAGTGTAGGTGTCGTGATAGTTCTGCAGAGCGAGTCCAACCTGTTTGAAGTTGTTTTTGCAGGACGATCTGCGGGCTGCTTCACGAGCCTGCTGAACCGCGGGCAGGAGTAAAGCGATCAGGATGGCGATAATGGCAATCACGACCAGAAGTTCAATCAGCGTAAATCCACGAGCTCTCACCTTGGAATGGAAACGGAACATGGAAGCATCTCCCAACATAAACGCAAAAAAATAAATGCTATGATCACCCTGGCACACAGGTGCATAGATAACAGATTCAGGGATATAGATAAAAAACTGCTGCAGTCTCAGGGCTGACCGGAACGCACCGGATCAGAACTGGTTCTGTTGCCAAATCAATTGTTCAAGATTCAGGTAATTTATGTTATTTGCCTGAGGCGTTTAATTTGTCGTGGATTCTTTACTGGGCGCCTTTAATTGCGGCTTCAAGTGTTCTGTCAAGTATTTCGTAGCCAGGTCGACATCGCGGTCGGCGATGGCATTGGCAATCTGTTCGTGTTCATGCAACCCACTTTCCCGGGGCGGACATCCATAGACATCGCCTGCGTGGAAGTAGTCGAGCAGTACGCCATGGAACTGTTGCACAAAGTTTCCATGTGAGGCACCCAGAATTGTCTCGTGGAACAGGCAGTCCAGTTCCTTGTAGGCTTTGCTGGTTCCCTGGGGATCTTCGTCCAGGTTCCGCATGACCCGTTTCATTTCTGCTACGATGGTCTGCAAGCGGATGATTTCCTCGGTGGAGATCGATTCGACAGCCAGGGCGATGGAGCCGATTTCAATCACGGCCCGCAACTGTTGCAGTTCGCGCCAGCCGTCTGCACTGGCGACCTGGGGGACCAGGGCATTACGGAGTACGGTGGAGAAGTTATCTGCTTCGCCGACACAGAGCCCGAGCCCCTGTCTGCCGACGACTACTCCCAGACCGCGGAGTGAGCCGACCGCTTCCCGGACGACGGTTCGTGATACGCCGAATTCACTGGCCAGATCGGCTTCGGTTCCCAGACGGGTTCCGGGAGCGAGACGATCATTGCGAATCCTGGCGCACAGCTGCTCTGCAAGCTCTGCACTTAATGTTCGGGAGTCGGAACCGATGACCGGAGAATCACTCTGCAGTGTGTTCATGCAACGAATATCCTGTGAGCGCGACAATGAATGTCAGAAATGATGGCGTTTCAACGCGTGACTCAAGCGGCCGTACGCGAAGAACATCACAGATTTCCGTATGTCTGTTATGGCATCTGCCATAGACTAATGTAATATAAATATTTAGATTGTATGACAATCTGATTTATTATCATATAACCCGATATTTACTCGTCAAGACAATTCTGATCTTTTGCTCAAGAATGCTCATGTTTACGAAGTACCTCTGGTAAGGTACGCCTTTGTTACAGGGACTGTTATTTCAAGTGGAATCGAGACTGACTTACCAGGGATATCGAAATGGAAGTTGAGCCGTTTACGTTGGGCGAGGGAGAGACCCCGCTGGTGCGATCGCGGCGGATCGGACCTGCTATGGGGCTGGCGCATTTATATTTCAAACTGGAGACGGTGAATCCGACCGGTTCATATAAAGATCGTTTTGCGGCAGCCGCGATCAACGAGATGCTGTCGCAGGGGAAGCGACGGGTGGTGACCTGTTCGAGCGGAAATGCAGGTTCGGCCCTGGCAGCTTACAGTGCCGCTGCGGGACTGGAATGTGAGGTCGCGGTCTTCATCGGCGCTCCCGAAAATAAACTGAAACAGATGCTGGCCTACGGTGCTCGTGTCTGGAGGATTGAAGGCTTTGGTGCTGATCCGGAAATCAGCCGCGCCACGTTCAAATGTCTCAAACAGATTGGGGCTGCCGCTGATGCGGCGCTGCAGGTGAGCAGTTATCAGTTCAACCCGGTGGGCATGGCGGGAGTCGAAGTGATTGGACACGAGCTGGTCACGCAGGCGGCTGCTTTCAACCGATCGATTGATCATGTTGTCTGCTGTGCAGGCGGCGGAGGTCTGCTGCTGGCGGTCTACCGTGGTTTAAAGACGGCGCTGGAGGGGAAGGAA
Organism: Gimesia benthica; assembly: GCF_009720525.1. Lineage (NCBI taxonomy): Bacteria > Pseudomonadati > Planctomycetota > Planctomycetia > Planctomycetales > Planctomycetaceae > Gimesia > Gimesia benthica. The sequence goes on along the minus strand of NZ_CP043930.1, from coordinate 1,929,695 downwards.
CAAGTCAATTTCCCGGCCATCCACTGCGTTCAGCCGGCGGGGAACAATACGATTGCCGGCCCGTTGCGAGAGGGAAGCAGTCTGGCCCGGTCCTGTGAAAGTACGACCGCGGTGGGAGGTCTGCAGGTGGCGAACGTGCTGGATGGTCACGAGGTGATTCGCATCTGTCGAGAGACCGGAGGCAACGGTTATCTGGTTGCCGATGATTACATATTTGAAGTACAGGCCCGCCTGGCGCGCGAGGAGGGCATTTTCTGTGAACCGGCGGCAGCCGTTTCGCTGGCAGGTGTATTACGTGCAGTGGCGCAGGGAGAAATCGCTGCGGATGAAACGGTGGTCTGTCTGATTACCGGTACCGGTTTCAAGGACCAGTGTGCCATCGATCGGATGCTGTCTGATACGACATGTCCCGTGATCAGCCTGTCGGAATTCCAAAAACAAAGTTTGTAAATTCTTAATAAGGGAAGCAGTTACAATATGACCAGTTCGATCAAAATGATTACCGCCCTGGGGACTCCGTTGACTCCGGAAGAAGACCTGCACGTCGAAGGGCTGGAAGCCCATCTGCAGGATCAGCTGGACCACGGTATTAACGGTTTCCTGGTTGCGGGCACGATGGGGCTGATGCAGCTCTTGAAGGAGCGCACCTATCGCGATCTGGTTGCCCGGAGTGTGGCGTGTAACGCCGGACGGGCGGAACTGCTGGTAGGCGTCGGCGATACGAGCTATGTGCGGACGCTGGAGCGGATTCGGATGGTGGAAGAGTATGACATCGACGGCGTGGTGGCATTAGCTCCCTTTTTCATCAAGTACAGTCAATCCGACCTGATCGATTATTACCAGTCACTGGCAGATGCGAGTTCCCGCCCCCTGTTTCTGTATGACTTGCCTCAGACGACGGGGACCAAACTGGAAGTGGCGACCGTGCTGCAGCTGGCACAGCATCCGAACATTCACGGGATTAAGTGTTCCGATCACTTTGTGACGATCCGGCCGGTGCTGGATGCGATTGGCGATGAATTTCGCGTGATCGTCGCCCAGCCGACACTGATGGATGTGCTGCTGCGTACCGGCGTTCGCGAGCATCTGGATGGGATCTATGGCGTTGTGCCAGAGTGGATCGCGGCGATGGTGACCGCGACAGAAGCGGAAGACTGGGAGACACTGGCGGGAGTTCAGCAGGATCTTTCTGCCTTACTCACACTGCTGCAGACGTTTTCTGCGCCGCTGTTTTCCTCGGTGACCGCATTACTGAACCGGCGGGGGATTCCCGGTAATTTTGCGCCGCGGCCCATGCGTCCCATCACGGAGGCCGAAGAGGCAGCACTGTTTGAACTGCCCCTGGTGAAAAAGATGTTTGCTGGTAAAGCGGTCACCGCAGCGGAGTGAAAGCACGTCTGAGGAGAACAGGTCACTCGACCTGTTTGACGAGCTTGTGCACGGTTTCTGAAATGAGATCTTCCGTCTGTTCGGACCAGCGATAGGCGGGGCGGCCGTATTCATAGAGGTTCCAGCCCCCTTCGTAACCTCCTTCGAGCCAGACCCGTTTGGAAGGAATGTAGGAGATCATGTCGTCGGCGTAGCCGCAGACCCAGGTCCCCGGTCCGAATTCCCGCTTGAAGAGGAGTGAGTAATCGACGACAGTTTCGGCTCCCATGCCGATCATGAGAGTTTCCTTACCCAGCCGCCAGGCGTGAATTGGATAGGGATAGGCGGTGGGGAAGGTCTCTCCCTGATCCAGTTTTTTCAGGAGCCGTTTGGCCCACCTTTGTTTGATGGCACTTCCGCTTTTGGCATCCGCTTCGAGGTCAGCGCGGGTGACGACTTTGAGATAAGGAAGATCAACATAGGTAAATGCGGTTTTTAAACCGGGCGAAACGTTCTGCAACGGCTGCTTTAAGGCTTCTTCGACGGCGACAGCCAGCATGTGTCCGTATTTTTCACAGAGCTCGACTTTCCGGCGGGGGAGCGGGTTCTGATCACCGCCGCAGGTGTTGACGAACATGGCCAGCGTGCCGGGATGATTTTTTTCGATCTCCAGTTGTGCGAAGCCGGGATAGTCACCACAGATTTTTGTGAAGCTGAGCGTCGTGGGATGACAGGCATAGCCGAACAGGACAGCCGCCAGCTGGCCATCGGGGCGGGTGACGGTCAGGATGGGGACGTCGTGATCGACGGGGCCCACGAGTGCCTTGCCCGCTTTGAGCAGATTGGGAATGTCGGCTTCACGGTTGTTGCGGCGATTGACGGCGAACGTGGTGTGTCCGTTGCCTTGCTTGAGTGTTGCGGGGGCAAGATTATCAAGTGCTTCACCAATCATGGCGACGGTTTTTTCGACCATACGGTCCGTGTACTCGGCGACGGTTTTGTCCTGCTCCGGCGTGGTGGGATAGTAATCGTAAAGGTCGTCTCCCAGCCGGGGTCCACAGTGATTATGCGAGAAGGTAAACATGATCTGGCGGCGTTCCAGGTCAAACTTCGTTTTAATTATTTTGAAGACGCGATCGCTCATGCTTTTGGGGACGCCCTGGAAATCGCTGGTGATCAGGACAGCGCGTTCGCCACCTGGTGATTCGAGTGCGAGGGCTTTCATCCAGATGTCATGCAGCTTGCCATCGGGGGCACGTTTGGATCCGTAGCCTGCCAGCCAGACATCGGTTTCGGGAGTGATTTTGGCCTTGGCTAAACCGGCGTGCCACTGTTCTGCAGCCGTGAGACTTGTTGTGCCCAGGAACAGAACACTAAGATTAACAGAAACGAACGTCGGGGGAGGCGGAGTGTGCGGGAGAGCAAGGTGAGGCCGGGCATGTTGCTGCTTTCTGTGTGCGGGAAACAGGAGCTCTGAAAGAATCGGTTAAATTCTAATGTATGTTTATAAAATGGAAATCGCAAGGGGATTCATAGGATGAGAGCGAATGAAGTCACCAGAAGTATCTGTAAAGAAAGCCATGCTGGGGCTGGGAGGACGCGCCCGTTGAGAGGCGTGTGAGAGAACGTCAGCGCGTGACGGAGGTCGACTTGCGGGCGAGTCGCGCGGCGATCTGAGGAATCAGAACGTTGCGGTCGATGGGCTTGGTCAGGCAGTCATCAAAGCCGACACTCAGGCAGCGTTCGAGTTCGCCCGTGAGAGCATGCGCAGTGAGTGCAACGATGGGACCTGTGTAACCTGCGGCGCGGAGGGCAATGGTTGCCTGATAGCCGTCGAGGACGGGCATCTGCAAATCCATCAGGATCAGGTCGAAAGGGGATTCCGACTGCAGGGCCATGTCGACGCCTAGTTGACCATTCGCGGCAATCGTGATTTCGGCACCAGCGCGGTTGAGCAGGAAGCGGATCAACCGCTGGTTGTCGAGATTGTCCTCCACCACCAGGATGCGCCCCTGCAGGCGACTGTTGGCAGAGAATGATCGGGGATCGGGTAGATCGAGTTCTCCTGCCTCTTGTGATGACAGCATGCGGACCTGATCCAATGGGCCAGTAGCGATCATAAAAGTGAATTCGCTGTTCTCTGAGGCGTCCTGTTCGAGGCGGATTTCGCCCTGCAGGAGTTCTGCGATGCGGCTGATGATCGTAAAGCCTGAGCCGGCTTTTCCTCGCTTGCCTGTCGTCGTTGCGGCTGCCTGGCGAAAAGGCTGAAAGACGTGCTGACGCTGATCGGTGGGAATGCCCATGCCGGTATCACTGACACCAAAGCAGAACACCTGATGTGACGGATCGCAGCTGAGTGTGAGTCGGATGTGTCCCTCGGTGGTCAGTTTGAGTGCATTGGTCAACAGATTGACCAGCGCCTGTTTCAGCAGCGTGGGGTCGGTTTGTATTGTTTCCGGAACAGAGCCTTCGATCTCCAGGTGAATCGTATTGTTCAACGCGCGGGCCTGTTCGGATAACTGGTCGACGACTTCGCGTCCGAGCTGCAGGGGATCGACCTGCAACTGTTCGATTTCGAGAAGTCCCGATTCCAGCCGGGAGAGTTCCAGGATTTCGTTGATGACATCCAGCAGGTAGTTGCTGTTACGCCGGATGGTTTTGACGGCTCGATTCTGATCTTCATCCGAAAGGGCTTCGTTCTGCAACAGCTCCGTGAAACCCAGGATGGCGGTCATCGGCGTGCGGATTTCATGACTCATGTAAGCCAGGAATTCGCAGCGGGCGCGTGTTGCTGCTGCAGCGACAGCCTGTGCCTGCTTCAATTCTTCTCGCGTCGCCTGCAGTTCCCGACGCAACCGGGTTGTCTCTGTTTCCTCTGTAGCGGATGTGTCCTGGTGGGGCTCTTGAGGGACGACTGGCAGACTGGAGGGCACGCGGTTGTTTTGAGGAGAGAACGCTTCGCGGAATGTCTCCCGCACCGACTCTTCGAGTCTGTTGAGAATCTGCGAAATTTGTGTGTGTGATAAATCGGGTCTGGGCATTCCCGCGTTACTCCACTGGTTGGGCGAGCGGGCCAGTACCGCTGCCGCATCAAGTCTTCTGAAGTATGAGAACCTGATGCATGTCTTCTTAAAACGGCTTTCTATCTCAGGATTTCTTCGTTATCGGTCACCGTTCGTCAGGCGCGAACCTGATTTTGTGGAGTCTGAGAGACACACGGGGATTTAAGGGAAACACCTGTTGCTTCAGTGAGTGGTTTCCAGCAACCTGATCGCCGTGGCTGCCCTGACCGATTCTGGCTGGTTTTGATAGAAGGTGACTGAAGGTGGTGTCCGAATGAGCCGTTTTGGGCATCTTTGGAATGCAGATTCAGAGGATGTTTTCTGACATTGATTTTGATGAATTGAATCGAAATGCACGTAATAAGTCTGCTGGAAATATTTAGTTTGAGCAGGAGGGATTTTTAATTCAAACCAATGCTGATTTGTAAAGGAAGTTGTTAATCGTCTGTAAGTGGTGAATGTGTGGTGAACATCGACTGTTTTTTATGAATTCCGGTTTGAATTCATGGATGTATAGATTGCCCACACGTCAAGTTTACATAAAATTCATCTGGCTTTAACGAAGAATATGTTCTTCGAGATCTTCTGAGTGCGTCGGTCTTCCCATGATACCCGCCTCTATCCGATCACGGTTCCTCCCCGGGTGAAGCGCTCAAATCGAACCATTATTCAATCATTCCGTACGACCCGGTACGGAGTCATCACAATCTTAACAGTGTAAGGGGTCCAAACTATGCACTCAAAGATGCAAGCAAAACGAGGTTTTACTTTGATTGAATTGCTGGTGGTCATTGCGATCATCGCGATTCTGATCGCGCTCTTACTGCCCGCGGTACAGCAGGCACGTGAAGCTGCCCGTCGCAGTACCTGTAAGAACAATCTGAAACAGCTGGGTCTGGCGATGCACAACTATCACGATACGCACCGCACATTTCCTCCGGGAGCCGTCTGGTATGGTATCGGTTCCGCACCGGAAAATGGTCGTGATGCCAACTGGGGTACGACCTGGGTGGTTCAGATTCTGCCCTTCATGGATCAGGCCAACCTGTATAACAACTACAACATGTCACTGAATGCTCGCAGTGCGAATGCAAGTTCCACAGACAGTGTACTGCGGGCCAAGATTCCCAGCCTGATTTGTCCTTCTCAGCCGGGCGTGGATCGTTCCAACCTGACACAGGACTTCAATGGATTCTCTAAGATCACTTATGCTGCCTCTGTCGGAGCCGGATCGACCATGACCCGTTCGGACTACACGAACCCGAACCGCCGCGGCTTTTTCAGTGCGGTTGCTCAGAATGGTGCCAAGATCCGCGACGTCACCGACGGTTCGTCCAACTCAATCATGTTGAGCGAAATTGTAGTCGGCATCAGCACTGGTGATGACAAAGGCGCCTGGGGCTGGTGCACGGGGGCTCTGTTCGCAGGACGGAACAACAACGGGATTCTGACCCCCAACGCGAAAGTTTACGACGCGACTCCTTATTCTGCTAACAACACTTCCGACAACAATTTCAACCGTCGGAATAACCCTGACCGAACCGGTACTCTTTCCGGCCAGGCAGCACGCAGTTTCCATGTCGGTGGCGTACATGCTACCATGGGTGACGGAGCTGTGCGTTTCCTGTCAGAAAACATCGATCAGAATACTTACCTGAATCTGTTGTCGATTTCAGATGGTAACGTAATTGGTGAATTCTAAACGATTCGCGATAACGAATTCGTAAACACAAACAGCTCCAATGAAATTGATTGGAGCTGTTTTTTATTTCAGATGACAAAGGCTTAGACAAATGAAATTCAGTATTGGTATCGGCAGAGAATTGCTCTGCTGCCTGGCATTGTTTCTCTTCACTGTTTCGCTCACTGGCTGTGGTGGTCCGCCTTCCACACCTCCTCCCAGCGATACGGAAAAAAGCGAAATGGTGCAGAAATCGATTGATGAATTCATTGCCTCTGCCAAAAAACAGCCCAAAGCAGCGGCTCAGAATCTGTCGATTCTGATGGAATCGCTGGAGGCTTACGCTACCGAATTCGAGGGCCCTTACATCGAGTTGCGGGACGAAGCAAAGAAACTGCAGGAGCTGTATCAGAGTTCTGCAGCGAAAGATAAGATCGAAGCCCAACTGGAGGTGCTCAAGCAGAAGGCGAGCTCCCTCTCTGGTGGGGCAGCCGCTGAGTAATCGGCATTCGATGTGAAAGCAAAAAGACAGATCCGCTGATCGCATTCTGGAGACAGAGATGTGATCAGCGGATTTTTTTACGTCTATTTGATGGCCAGTGATTTCAAGCTGCCGTTCTGTGAAAAATCCTGTCCGAACTGGAGGGCCGCGGTAACCTGCAGATCGGGATAGCCGGCGACGGTAATCCGTGGCGGCGTCGTGTAACCGGAGCCGGCGCGCGTGATTTTGAAACCAGTCACCTTACCATCTTTGATGACGGCGGTCGCTGAAGCGGGCGTTCGTTTCCAGACCTCCCCGTTGTGGGGCTGATAGCGGTAGTAGTTGGAGACTTCGTCCAGTCGCTCATTGGTGATGCCGTATTTGCCGAGGGCCGCCAGCAGGACCTCTTTGTTGGCGCGGGCCCGGGCTTCCGTGGGGGCACCGTTGCGGGCGGGACGGACGTTGCTGAATGCATCACGAAAGACCTGGGGTTCGACTCCCAGGGCAGCGGCGATCAGGTTCACAGGGCGACCATGATCCCGGGGATCGGTTTCGTAGCCTCCCTCAATGATCACGGTACCTGCGGGGACGTTCTCGGAAACAGCAGGGGGAAGTGGTGCGTCAATGTGATCACGATCGGGACGGGTCGGTCGCGGAGAATTCTCGCGTGGGAAATTTTCTCGTGGGAAATTTTCTCTGGGTGGACCGTGGTGAGGGCGGCCTTCATGATGGTTGCGATCAGAGGACGGACCCGGGCGACCTTGCTCGCGACGGTCACGTTCATGTCGATCATGCCCGTGGCGCGGGCGGTCATGATGGGCGTCTGGTCGTTCTTCCCGCTGCGGGGGGCCATGATGTCCGGGACGTTCTGCATGTTGATGTCTGCCTCGCTCCATGGGGGGCGGTCCGTGACGATCATCGCGTCGATGTCCTTGATCTTCTGCAGGGCGGGGAGGACGGGGAAGTTCTTCCCGGGTCAGGCTGCCATCCTGATCGCGGTCGAGATTTTTGAGGGCGACTGCGGACTGATCCATTTCGTTGGTGGAGATGCGGCCATCCTGATCGGTATCGAACAGGACCATAAAGGGATCAGGTGGATGACCTCCCGGGCGATGACATTCACGATCTCCTCTGCCACGTGGCTGTTGAGATGAGACGCCGGTAGTAATTAATCCCGCGACAGCAACAAACGCAATGAGGTATTTCATCAGCATGGCTCTCCCGTTATGAGTGAAGGGACTCAATTCAGCACGATTTCAGCAATCACTGCAACGGAATTGCATAGAAAACGGCCCGATGCAGGAATTAACGGAGCGGTGGGGAGATGACTACCGATTTTTTCGAAGGAAATGAAATTAATCGCGGGAGTGTGAACTTCCTGGCAGGTGGAGCTGACGAACAGCAGGGAAGGACTGGGGCTTATTCACTGCCTTCCAGGGCGAACCAGGCCTGCATCTGGTAGGAGCAGTTACACTGGGACGAGCCGTCGGGAACGAGTACCAGGCCGCCGGCCGGGATGGCGTTGATGTAACAGCCCAGGCGGATGCCGCCGAAGTTTTCGACGCCGGCTTTGCGGGTCAGGTCGACGTACCCGAGTGTGGCCGAGCGGAAGACCATCAGGTGTTTGCTGGCAGAGATCTGGCCGCAGCCATAGGAGCGTTCGAAGGTGAAGGGGATTGGTTTCCCGGATTTCAGTTCCCAGGCGCCTCCCTGCGCAAAGATTTTGTCACCGTTGATGACCGGGTGCGAGTGGTACTCGGCTGCGATATCCCAGATCCGTTTTCCCGTTTTGGCATCGACGGCAGCGAGACGCCCGCCGACTTCAGAAGGGAGCCGGAAGAATTTGTGCCGGATGCCCTGGTAGAACATCAGCAGGATGTCGTGGTCTGCGGAGAGTGCCAGCTGGGTCCCGAAGATTTCCTGATCGTCTTCCCAGAGATCAGCCCCGGTTTTGGCCTGGAAGGCTTTCAGCTTGCCTTTGCGGTGTGCGTCTTCCGGAGAGGGAGGGTTGGGGCGACCGTTGCGGCGGGCCTGTTTGACGTGGTCCGCTTTGGCGATTTCCCGATCGACGAGAAAGACGCTGTCGTTACCAATCGTGATCGCGTTGTTGCGGATCGAATACTCGGGCTGGTAAGTCCAGAGAATGTTCCCGGTTTTGGCATCGGCGGCGAAAAACAGAACCGATTCATTGCGGAGGCTGATACCCTGATAGCGGGGACTGGTGTGATGCGCGTCGTTACTGACGGTGCCATAGATTACGCCGTCATGGTACGCGAGGTAGCCCCAGTTCTGGTTGGAATCGTCGCGGCTGACAGGGGTGGAGATCTTGCGGACCAGCTTCCCGGTCTTCAGTTCGATCTGATGGCAGAAGGTGTCTTTGTAGACGAAGGCATAGTCGCCCCCGAGGCAGAAGTTGCTGCCGACCTCGGCCGTGCTCACATCATGATGGATGCCGTTCATGTCGGTCAGGTTATTCCTGAGCTGATATTTCCAGAGCGTATGCCCGTTGTAGGCGTCGAGTCCACACAGACCGTGCAGACCGCCGACAACCATGACGCCGCGATTCACGAGTGGGGCCGGACCCTGTCCGTGCCGGTTGGGGATCTGGAAATCGACATCGCGATACCAGTACATGCGGAGCGGGCCTTTGACGATTTCGTCGTTGGAATTCACCGTATTCGTGGAATTGGAGTACTGGTGCGTCCAGCTACCGGCCCCTTTGAGATCGTCTTTGGTTTCCAATTGCAGGTTCTCAATGGGGCCCCAGCAGAGCTGACCGCCGAAAGGACGTTGAATCCGGCGGGCTTCTTTGAGGAGGGCCGGAGAGACATTCTGATTCAGCGAAGCCGAGCAGATGACGAGGTTCGCAAAATTCTTTGAGTAGGGGACCTGTGCGGGGTCGGCCAGATGCACGGCGACCTTCGAACCGTAGAGGCCTGCTGCCGTGAGGCGTTCGCGTGCCTGCTGGGCTTGGTCGGGATCCGCCATGACGACATAGATCTGAAAGTCGGACTGGCGGGCCAGTTCGAGGGCGAGGTCTGCGTTGGTGGCGCCCAGGTCAACACAAAGTCCGGTGGTGACGTCGGTCTTTTCACAGATGGCTCGCGCTGCCTGCTGGTAGAGCGGGCTGGTGGTGACGGGCGATTGTGGCTGTGCCTCGACCGTTTCCGGTGGCTGTGCATTGGCGAAACAACAGATGACTCCCTGATCGGTGCTGGCAATGAGGCATTCATCGGAGGCTGCCAGGCCGCGAACGGTACCTTCGATTTCATGCGACCACCAGGTATTGGCCTGGCCTTTGAAGTCGACCGCGGTGACCTTATTGTGCGAACCACAGTACGCGTCATTGCCGGCGATGATGACATCGGTGATCGTATAATCCAGGGGGATGAGCCGTTTTTCTTTGAGGCTTCTGATCGAGATCGGCTTGCCTTTGCGGTCGTTGGTTTTGGTGTCGGTCCACGTGCTGTAAACCAGTGATTGTCCACTGCCGCGGAGAATGCCCTGGGGAGTCGCAGCGATGGGACCGGTGCCGGTCTGCTGTGACAGGTCGCCTGTCAGCTGGTCGAACAGGCAGCCCGCGTTCGCGAAGAACCGGTCGGCCAGCATGACTTCCGAGCCGCCGCGCTGCTGATTTTTCTGCAGATGGTAATAGCGAAATTCGCCGGTCGCTCGATCAAAGGCGGCGGGGACGGCGCGGCCGGTGGGCATGAAGATCTGGTCCTGGCTGGCAGCGAGATAGCCTTGTGATGAAACACCACTTTTGGCACTCGCACCGCCATGCGGCTGATTCATGAGGCGTTGTCCGGAGTTCTGATTGCTCCAGGCAACGTCTCCGGTTTCCGCGTCGAGGGCATACAGGTAAACGCCATCTGAAGGCCAGACCCCGGCTGCAAAGTAGACCTGGTCTTCGAGGACAACCGGGCCGCCTCGGGCGGGCCAGTGTGAGATCAGTCGATCGTTGCCCATGATGAATTTCCGTTCGGGGCCGCCCCGTTTTTTCCAGAGCAGTGAACCGTCATCGATGTTCAATGCATACAGGCAACCGTCATCGCTGGCCACGAAGATGCGATCTTTCCAGGCAGCGGGAGCAAAGCGGATCGGCCCTTCGGTAAATAATTTCCATTTGAGCTGACCGGTTTTGAGATCGAGGGCGTATAACTGGTCGTCGGTGGAACTGCCGAAAAGGACCGTCTGATTCACCACGATGGGCTGAAAGACTTCGTCAAAAGTAATGCGGGTATGCGTGGGCCAGGCGGGAGTGGGTTTATGGGTAGTGCGAAACGTCCACTGCAGTTCCATGCGGTTGGGCAGCGGTTCCTCTGTCGATCCGCTGCGGGCGGCATCACCACGATACTGGGGCCAGTCGGCGAGAATGAAATCAGGGGTGCATACAAAAATAAACAGAAACAGGAAAACCGGCGGGAATTTCATGGAGCGCCTCTGAGCGACTGGTTGGGTGTGAATATCGGCGTGGTTTGATGTGTTAATGGTAAACCATCAACGGCGGCTTGTCACTCTTCTGCAGAGAATATTCACGATCAGCTCACGGAGAATTTGAACCAGCGAATCAGGCTGACGTTCTGTTCGTAGCACCAGAAGGTGACGAACCACTGGCCGTCTGGCAGGCGGACGATGTGCGGGGCTCCAAATTTGAGGGCAGCGAAGTTTTCGGACATGTTCTCACCAGTCTGTGTGGTGCCCGCTGCTGAGTTTACACCCCAGAGGGGGATCTGGTCTCTGTTTTCCCACGCTCCCTGTTCGGTGAGCCGGGCATGGCAGGCCCACAGGCCCGGCTCATCGAGACGACGATAGATACAGAGCAGGCTGCCATCTTCCAGGAGGTGGGGCGTGAGTGTCTGGCCCAGCAGTTGTGTGGAAGCGGGGGCAGACCAGCTGGCACCTCCATCTGAACTGAGTGCATAATGATTGGGGCGATCAATACCGGCTGCTTCGTCGTAACACCAGGCGACCGCCAGCAGGCGTCCGTCTGGCAGTTCGAGGACCTTAGATTCCCAGAAGATCAACTGATCGTCGGGGCTGCGCATGATGTCGAGGTAGTCATCCCAGCTGTTCCCCTGGTCGTGCGAGACGAGGGCCAGCATGCGGTTGCCGTTGGGGAGTTCGCCGTCCCAGCCGCGCCAGGTAGAAGTCGGCCAGAGCCAGCGGCCATCCTGCAGAACGGTGATCGGACTGCACATCTCAAAGGCGGGGCCAATCAGCGGAGGCGTGATCGACGCAGGCTCGCTCCACGTTTTTCCCTGATCGGCAGAGCGCATGAGCAACAGTTCCGCGGGCACCAGACCGAGTGTTTTCGGATTGCTCAGTCCCTCGTCGGGATGCGCGCTGCGATCGTAGCGGATCAGGTTCGCCAGCAGTTCCCCGTCCGGCGTGATGGTCACGCGGCCGAAGGTGGATGTCAGGCGGTCGTTCGTATCCGGATTGAGCTGTCCCTGGTATTCCCAGGTCTGTCCCTGATCGAAGGAACGGGACCAGTGCACCTGAAGGTTGACGGCTTCGAACGCTTCGCCCAGTGAATACAGCCCGATCAGCGAACCATCGGGGAGGACGGCAACCGAGGGGAAGTAGGTGTGCACGCTTTTGACGTGTGGTTTCGCATTTCGAAACAGGACGCCGGTTTCGAGCTGGTTGAGTTGCATGGTGCGGTTCCTTCGCAGGGCGACAGTCGGACTATTATTTCTTCTTCAGCCACAGATCGGCCATGTAGATGGCGGTGATCGTTTTGCCGTCCTTATCTTTTTCGTGGCTGGAGTACCAGGAAATGACGGCGTGGTCCGGCGAGAGGACCAAGATACCCGGATACGAGTTGTCGCCGCCACTGGGGAGCGTGGCGAATTCGTGCAGCTGATTGTCTTTGAACCAGTAGAGCGATGTGACGTATTTGCCATTCTTACGCTGACGTCCACCGACGAGGTAGCGGTCGCCCCATTTGGCGAGCAGGGGGCCGCCGATGTAGCGGTCGAGTTGTTTACGGTCCCAATGGTCGAAGGGGGGCCGGGAACGCATGACCCAGGCGGGGTTGGATCCGCTGCGGCCGATGGCCAGCAGGTCTCCGTTCTTTTCGAACAGGAAGGCAGTTTCGTCGCCCTGGCGTTCGTTGAACAGGCTGGCGGTTTTCCAGACCAGGCCGTCGTCACTTTCCAGGATGGCGGTTTCGATCAGTTCGCGTCCCTGATCATCTTTGGCGAAGTGACGGATGCGGCGTCCGCAGAGATAGGCTTTACCGTCATAGGCGGCGGCCCGCCAGATGTAATGGCCGTAGGTGCCTTCGAGCATGATCGGCTTCGACCATTTTTCCCCGTCGGCCGACCAGACGGCGTAGCCCAGGTGTTCGTTGATGGTGCGGGTTTTGGGAGCGGAGTCGCCGCAATACCAGGTGCCGGTATAGACGAAGAGTTTGTCTTTGAAGATCAGGAAGTGCGGATCGCGGACATCGCGTTTGGGGACCGAAAATTCATCGACCTGTTTCCAGGTTTTGGTGTCGTCGCTCTGCATGATCAGAATGCGGGAGGTGGGAAACAGCATGTGGCCACCCGGGCAGGTGCGGAAGGTGAGGTAGTACTTGCCTTTGAATTCGATCATGTCGGTGAAGGCATTGTGTTCGCCGTTATCGAAGACCTGGCGGACATTGGTGACTTCCACGGCGGGCAGATCACTGTCACTGCCTGCAGACAGTGATGCAGGAGACGTCAACAGACTGCCGAGCAGGGCCAGGACGGTCAGGAGGGAGGGGGCGAGTTGCTGCATGTTGTCGAACCTCGTCAGAAAAAGTATCAGGTGGTTTCCGGTGGTGTGAGTAACAGGTATTTCAGATGCGAGCGCAGTACGGAGCGGGCCCGTTCGACGTCGCGGTCTTTGATGGCGTCGACCAGTTCAAAGTGCTGCCAGATAATGCGCTGGTTGGTTTCCTCTGCCAGGACGGGTGTTTCCCGGGCGGGGTAGGAATTTTCAAACAGGGTCGCCAGCAGTTTCTGCATGTCGGCAATGATCGGGGAGCCGGACATTTCCAGGATCAGGCCGTGGAACTGACGCTCGACCTCGATGCGTCGGGGACGATCTTCGGGAGTGCCGGCGGTCTGCTGGAATTCTTCCGCCAGTGCCGCCAGTTGTGTGATCTGTTCCTCGCTGGCATTTATGATGGCCAGTTCAATGGCACCCACTTCCAGGGCGTAACGGAAGTGGGCCAGGTCGGCCAGTTTTTCCGGTGACCGGGCCAGTGAGGGGAGGCAGTTGGCCCAGACTTCCACCGGGTCGGGGTGGCGGACTATCAGCCCTTTCCGCTTGCGGCCTTCGAGCAGACCCAGGGCACAGAGCCGATTGACGGCTTCGCGGGCAATCCGCCGGGAGACGTTGTATTCTTCGGCCAGTTCGGCTTCGGTGAGAAAGAAATCGCCATCGGTGAACTCGGCGGACTGGATGCGGTGCCGAATGCGTTCGGAGAGATCCAGGGCCAGCGAGTTGGGCGATTCTTTGTTGATAAGTGTCATTACAGTGTCTTGTTTTGGTGGAAAAATCTTGAATAATGACAATTGGCGATTATTATATGACATTTAATTGGTGTGTCAAATTCAAAGGACGAAATATTCGATGTCGATGCTGGAAGACCATCTTCTGGAGACTGAGATCCTCGTGGCCGGGGGAGGCATGGCGGGGTGCTGCTGTGCGATTGCGGCGGCGCGGTGCGGGGCACGCGTGATTCTCTGCCAGGATCGTGGGGTGCTGGGCGGGAATGCTTCGAGCGAAGTGCGGATGCATATCGTCGGGGCGAACGGCACGGGGCACTTCGATCGGGGGGCGGAACTGGAGACCGAAGCCCGCGAAGGAGGGATCATCGAAGAGTTGCGGCTGGAGAACTGCGTGCGGAATCCGCAGCGGTCGGCGTCGATGTTTGATCTGATTCTGTATGAGAAGTGCCGCGCCGAATCAAATCTGACGCTGCTGCTGAATACCTGTGTGACCGGGGTACGGCTGGAGGGGGAGCGGATCACACAGGCGATTGCCGAACGACAGAGCACGGAAGACCGCTTTACAATTGATGCGTCGATTTTCATCGACTGTACCGGCGATGGTCGTCTGGCGGCGGAAGCCGGGGCGCTGTTCATGGAGGGCCGCGAAGGGCAGGATGATTACCGGGAAACACTGGCTCCCGCTGAGGCGGACAATGAGCGGCTGGGATCGACCATTCTGATGCAGGCCCGCCGTCACGAGCGGCCGATGCCGTTTGTGGCTCCCGACTGGGTACGTCGATTTACTAAAGACGAGCTCAAGCTGCGGTTGTACGCGACGCCCGGCGAAGAGGAGCCGACGCACGAGTATGGTTACTGGTGGGCCGAGTGGGGTGGCACGCTGGATACGATCAAGGAGAATGAAACGATCCGTGACGAGCTGCTGGCGATTGTGCTGGGGATCTGGGATCACGTCAAGAACGGACCGCCGGGCACACCGGAGGGGGATGATCCTTTCGAGGCGGCTTACTGGGCACTGGACTGGTTTGGTTTTCTGCCGGGCAAGCGGGAGAGTCGGCGGTTCATCGGACAGCATGTGTTGACGGAGCAGGATCTGCTTGCGTCCCGTGACTTTCCGGATGCGATTGCCTATGGCGGCTGGTCACTGGATCTGCATCCTCCCGCGGGAATCGATGCGGCGGAGGAGGAGCCGTGCCGACAGCATCCGGTACCGCATCTCTATAATGTGCCGTTGTCGGCCTGTGTTTCGGGGAACCGGAGTAACCTGATGTTTGCGGGGCGGAATCTTTCGGCGACGCATGTGGCGTTTTCGTCGACCCGCGTGATGGCGACCTGCGCGGTGATCGGGCAGGGAGTAGGGACCGCGGCGGCGTGTGCGGTGCAGCGAAAGTTGAGTCCCGCGGAGCTGAGTTCCCATGCCGATGTGATGGCAGAGATTCAGCAGCGGCTGTTACGCGATGATGCGTACCTGGTGGGGATTCGCAGTGCAGATGAGAATGACCTCGCGCGGTCGGCCCGGATTTCTGCCAGCAGTGAGCAGCCGGGATTCGGGGCGACGGAAGTGGTTTCGGGGCAGACGCGGCGCGTACAGGGGGAACGGGGCGCACCGCCCGAGCGGGCTGTGCCGGGTGGTCATCGCTGGATGTCGGATTCGGCTGCGGGACTTCCGGCGACGCTGCTGCTGGAGTGGGAGACGCCGATCGTTGTGCGTGAGGTTCAGCTGATTTTTGATACGGGCCTGCATCGGCATCTGACGCTGAGTCAGCATGACGGGTATACATCGCGGATGTTGTGGGGACAGGCGCAGCCGGAGACGGTGCGGGATTATGCGATTGAGGTGTTTGACGGGCATGACTGGCAGACCGTGGTGACAGTGGAGGGGAACTGGCAGCGCCGCCGGGAGCATGGGGTGGAGGTGGCAGGAGTGTCTCAACTGCGGCTGGTGGTGACGGGGACGAACGGTGTGGAGCAGGCACGGGTTTGTGAGATCAGGGTGTATTAACTCAAATAATAGAAAAAACAGGGTGGTACCGGATGCAATCCGGTATTGCCGCAGGCAACAGGAAATTGTCAGGGAAAAGTTACGATCTGACAATTCTCATTCCAACCTCAGTAAAGATATCTTAAGAGCAAACGAACTGTTTCTTGTTTGAGTGCAACACTGACAGTTTCCTGCTCGCTGCGCTCGGCCCGGATTGCATCCGGGCCCACCCGTTGATTTCTTATTTGTACTTTTGAAGGTTGGTTGGGTGCTGGTTCTTTGGCACTGTCGGACAAGCCGACAGATGGCACCCGAGCGTTGATATCAACAGGAAGAAAATAAGATGGAAACTCGGTATTTAATGCGAATGCCTGTGGTGTGGATGCTGGTGATCTCGGGGAGCTTTCCTGTTGCCGCTGGTTCTGCAGCAGAGCTGGAAACAGCAGAACTCTTTCCGCGGATTGAAGTGGTTTCGTTTGAGAGTGCGAGTCTCAAACAGCGGAAGCGGGCGGTGATTGTGTTACCGGAAAACTGGCGGTCGATCAAACCTGCGGAGCGGCGGACGCTGGTCATACTGCATGGGCGGGGGCGGCATGAGCGGTCGCTGGTGGATGACAAAGTGATTCGTCAACAGCTGCTGGAATCGGGGCTGTTTGTGATCCTGCCGGACGGCGATGACGGCTGGTATCTCAATTCGCCCGTGCGCCAACAGGATGTGTACGAGACGTATCTGGAAGAGGTGCTGACGAAGATGGCGAACGCGTATGACCTGCCCGAACAGGGGCCGCAGTGGGCGATTGCGGGCTGGTCGATGGGCGGGTATGGCTGTGTGCGGTTTGCCGAGCGGCATCCTGGTCGGTTTGCGGCGGTGAGTTCGATGATCGGGCTGCTCGATTTTCCCCGCAATGGTCTGCCGGCGGGACAGTCGTATAAAGTGCCGGTGGAGCGGTTTGGTGATGATGAAGTTGAATGGAACAAGTTCAATCCGTTGAATCAGGCGGAGAAACTGCGCGGGGCATCGCTATTGATTATCACCGCGGACCAGGCATTTGACCGGACGATGAACGAGCATTTTCGTGACCGGCTGACTGCGCTGGAACTGCCGCATCAGTATGTGGAGCTCAAAGGGGGGCACACGTTTCCCGTGGTGCGGGCGGCGATTCCGCTTGTACTGGCGCATACGCAACACGTGCTACTACGGAAGACGCGAAATTGATGCTGCCGCGAAAGACACGGAAGTTTTTCTACCACGAAAGGCACGAAAGACACGAAAAATTGCTGGTGTGGGGAGATCAATAAAAGAGTATTCCATGGGTGGTATCGGATGTAATCCGATATTGCCGTAGGCAACAGGAAACTGTCAGGTAAGAGATACGATCTAATATTTCTTGTTCCGACCTTAGTAAAGATGATTTGAGAGCAAACCAACTTTTTCTTTCTTGAATGAAACACTGTTGGTTTCCTGCTCGCTGCGCTCGGCCCGAATTGCATTCGGGCCCACCCGTTGATCTTTATTCTGTGTCCTGATCTGTTTTCTGTGTCGGGCGTCCTGGTTTTCTTGTGATCTGGTTAAGGTCTCCGGTATGATCGAAGGGTGATTCTATTCTGATTTCTATTTTCTGTATCCCCTGCCTGTGAGTCCTGCCGTGAAAAAAATCACTTTGCTGTTTCTGTCTGTTTTTGTCTGTTCTCTGTTTTCGGTTGTGATGGCTGAGAACACTTTGCCGACGGTTAATCTGCTGCAGAATCCCCAGTTTCGGTTGCGGAAGACGGCTGGCTCTGAACCGGGGCGATCGATCCTCTACTGGAATACGGATCGCTGGGGTGATGTGGTTGCCGGGAGCGGAGCAGAAAAGCTCAAACTGGAGTCGTTGGAAAAGGCGGTGGAGATTCTGCCGGGCAAACGGATCTGGCAGTTTGCGACGCTGCCGGAACTGGGGCTCAAGGGCGGGGATGCAGTCAGTCTTTCAGTCAACGGGTATCAGGAACAGAGCGGGGCACTCAAGGCGCGGCTTTGCCTGATGCTGATTGAAAGTGCCGATGGACAGTGGTCACCGGCGGACTTCGGGATGCCCGATAAGCGGACGTTTGCGAAGCACGGGCGGGGGGAACTCGTACGCTCGCCGCAGCAGGAGGCTTCGTCTGAGGAGACGCAAAAAGAATTTGAGTTGCAGTTAAACGGACTCAAGATCGATCCCCGGTTTAAAGAACAGCGCGAAGCGGATGCTGACTTTCGCAATGTGGTGGGGGTGCTGGTCGAGTTTGTGAACGATTCTAACCAGCGAGTCTGGGTGAATTCGCCCGCGTTGGTCAAAGGGGAAACTGCCGCGAAGACAGTACCAACCACGTCCCGCGCACTGCCCGAACTGTATCAGAAGATTCCCCGCACGATGCAGAAGCTGACAACGGGACAGCCGATTTCAATCCTGACGCTGGGGTCGAGTATCGACCGGGGGAGTGCGAATCCGCGTCTTTATTTTTATGACGAAGATCCCGCGAGCCCGCATTATAAGGAACCGCTGATCGAAGCCCGGTCTGGTAATCCCGAGGCGATGAAACGTCTGATCGCAGAACGCATGGGGCGGCCCGATCTGCAGGATTATGTGGGCTGGTCGCAGCACTATTTCATGTATACGGGACGGATGCGACGGGAGTTGCTGCGGAAGTTTCATTATCCGGTCGAGAAGATGCTGCTCAACGTAATGGCCTGCGATGGTTCGTCGATCGGCGAATCGCACAGCGGCTTCAAAGCATACGCGGAACTGGAGCTGCCGCCGAACCCGAATGAGAACGGACACCCGACCGGGAAGTCCTGGCAGGAACTGTATCCCGCGCTGTTTGAGAATGGGAAGAAACCGGGGCCGGACCTGGTGATCTTCGGGCACGGGCATAATGAGCATATCGACCGGCCGGATGAAATCGCCGCCTATGAAGGAGCGATCCGCTGGTTTCAACGACACTATCCGGGTGTGGAGTTCGTCTCCTGCATGTGGATTCGGGATAAGGGACAGTCGAATTCGATGACAGAGCCGATGCAGAAACTGTGTGCCTACTACGAAATTCCGTTTGTGGACATGGGGCAGCTGATCATCGATCTCAAAGCGACGACCAATTATTATGCGATGGCCCCCGATGGCGGGCATCCAGCCGCCGGCAGTCATTACCTGTGGTTCAAACAGCTGGAGCAGGTGTTCGAGATGCCGGCGGAAGCGACACTGCAGGGAGTGCCGCAAAAACAGTTGCCTCCGCGGATGAATGCGTTTGCGCGGAACTGGGAAGGGACCATGGTCCGGTTTCAAAAGGACAGTCCACGGATAGTGGATGGACGGATGCTGATCCTGGAAGACGCCGCGTTCAATCTGTGGGCGGATAACAAACGGGAGATGATGCAACTGCTGATCGATGGTCAGCCGGCAGAGCATGCAGGGCATGGCCGCAACAGTTTCTCAGTTCCGAATCCGCGGAATTCGACGTTCGTGCATGGACGGCTGTCGCGCGGGGATCGGCACATCATCGAGATTCCGAACCAAAGCGCGCGACTGGGTGCCGTGGATTGCAAGGTGGGATTGAAGCGTCGGTTTTATGGCGTGGAGGCGCAAGGCTGGAAGGGGAAGTCTCCGGTACAGGAGTTCGAGTCAAAGTGGGGGGCACCGTATGGGGAGCAGGCGTTCCTGCTGCAGCCGGGAGAGACGCTGGAGATTGAAGTGGAGGCGGATGAGCTGTCGATCGCCTGGCTGGATGATCCGGCTGGCGGGACGCTGGTGGCGGAGGTGGACGGCAAGCCGGCCTGGTCACAGCCGACGAATCAGCCGTTTACCGATTCGCAGGGGCGGACGCATTTTATTGAGAACCGTCGCGGCGTATTGGGGCTGCCGTTTGGGAAGCATCAGATTCGGTTGCAGGCGGAAGGGAAGCCGGTGCGGGTGATCGGGGTGTTTGGTTATGACGGGCGGTAGGGACCACGAAGAGTTCGAAAAATACTACTGCGAATGGATTGGGATTTTTTCTGCCACGAAAAGCGCGAAAGACACGAAAAATTTGCTGGCGCAGGTGGATGGCTCTGTTGTGAATTGATGTGGTGAGCTGCGACTTCTTGCTCGCTGTGCCACCCAGGTTTACAAGGTTCATTCGATATGATTTCCATCGGTTGTATCTTCAAAGGACATGGAAAAGTCCTTAAACCGAATCACCAGTTCCTCACTGCTGGCAAACAGTAGGGTATGTGTCCATTCCTTCTCAGCTGTTTGTTCTATTTCGTGACACATGATATCACTTTGCGGATTAGCAATCTCTTTTTTCCCCAAGACATTTTCGCTGGGAAGATGGATTAGAAGAACATGTTGATAGTGAAACCAGACTTTTCTGAGACCACCATTATGGTCAGTGTTAAACGAAACTTTTAAATCGGTTACATTCAATTCGAAACTGGTGATTCTTGCATCATGCAACGTTACATGTGATTGACCAGCTGTCAGGTTTTCAGAAAGCATCCCTCCATGGATACACTTCAAATCGTGAGGGAGATCATTCCAGATGGTTTCACAGTATTCTTCGTATTCCTCGTGGGCAGTGGAATTTTGCAGTTTTTTATCAGTAAAAAATTTCAAAATTGATTCCCTGTAATATGATTGGATTTTCAGAATATAGAACGGTGAATCTCGAAAGTCATGAATACTGGATGTTTTGTCAATACAGAGACAGGTGATTAGAAGAAGGGGTTCAGGTGGAATACTAAATGGTATCGATTCGCATTTGGAACTGACCGCAAAAGGCTCGGAAGTTTTTCTACCACGAAAGGCACGAAAGGCACGAAAAAATTGCTGGCGCAGGTTGGTAGCTCTGTTGTGAATTGATCTGAGTTAGCTGGGACCTCTTGCTCGCTGCGCTCGGCACGGATTGCATCCGTGCCCACCCTCTAAGATGCTTGTCTGATCTGGTTCCATTGAGCGGGGAAATGAACTCGTTCGCCGTGAGGCGGGCGGGCACGTGGGCACCGCCCCTACGTTTGAGTTGAGGAGCGGTCTTTCTCAGTTGGGTGGTTTCTCTGTCAGTTTCCTGCTCGCTGCGCTCGGCACGGATTGCATTCGGGCCCACCCGTTTATTCGCTGCATGTTTATATATGAAAAGGTTTTAGAGGAATTCTTTTCCTCTCGGTTTGATGAATAAATATCTTTTTATCAGAAACTGCGTTAGATTGGGGATGGTTGATCTAATGAACTGATACAGGATGTTTTGAATCGACCTGACTTGCGCGCGGAAGGGCCTTTGTTTTGACGAATCGTGATCTGGATGAGGAATATGTGGCGTTGATTGCCGGGAGCCAGCCTGTGTTGCGGGGGCTGCTGGTGGCGCTGATTCGTCGGGCGGCCGATGTGGATGATGTGCTGCAGGAGACGAATACCGTTCTATGGCGGAAGCGGGATGAGTATGACCCGGAGCGGGCGTTTCTGCCCTGGGCATGCCGGATTGCTCAGCTGCAGGCACTGGCCTTTTTCAAGCGGGTGCGGAACGACGGTCAGGCGGTGCTGGAAGAACGGACGCTGGAGCAGATCGCGGCTGCAACAACGCGGCGGGCGATGGAGGCGAAATCGCATGCGGAGGCGTTGACGCACTGTATGGAAAAGCTGCCGAGTTCGCATCGACAACTGGTGGAGAGCCGATATCGGGATGCGGTGCCCGTGAATCAGATCGCTGCGGATGAGGGGCGGTCGGCGGATGCGGTTTCGATGACCCTGTATCGCATTCGCAAAACGCTGATGGAGTGCATCCAGAAGACGATGGCCCGGGAGGCGCAGACATGAATTCCCCCGACAATGCTTTGCGGAATGAACTGGCGCGGCTGACCAGCCGGTTGATGACGGATGAGCTGACGACCGCCGAGGATGCGCGGCTGACCGAGATTCTCAATGCGCATCCGGAGCTGATCGACGAATATACGGACCAGCTGCACCTGGATCAGCTCTTGAACACGAACCTGTATGCGGCGGTGCCGGACGGGATCAGCCTGGAGTCGCTGGAAGCAGATGCGGTGACTGAGGACGCACCTGTAGTGGTGAAAGCCGTGGCTGCGGGAGCTGCGGGGAGTACGTTTGGTTTTCAGGCGTGGGTTTCTGTCGTCGTCGTACTGCTGCTCCTGGTGGGGAGCTTTGTCTGGTTCCAGGAAAACGGAGAGACGAACTTACCAGAAGAGCCGGTGGCGGTTGCGCCGGAACCGCTGCTCGAACTGCCCGCGGTTGAGTTTGTGGGGATGCTGCTGGATACAGAGGATGCGGTCTGGGAAGACGAGGAACTGGGGGATGACATCGCTTATGGAACCCGGTTTACTGCGGGGAAGCAGTTGTGGTTGAAATCGGGGATTGCCCGGATTCGCTTTGAAAGCGGGGCGGGAGTGGTGCTGGAAGGTCCCGCGCAGATTGAACTGAATTCGTCCATGAATGCGAAGTTGAACTATGGCAAGCTGGCCGCCTATGTGCCTGACGAAGCGCATGGGTTTACCGTCGATACGCCGAAGATGGAGATTGTCGATCAGGGGACGCGGTTCGGGACGGTTGTCGATCCGTTTGGGAAGGCCGAAGTGCATGTGTTTGAAGGAGAGGTCGATATCAAACCCAAGGCGCAGGCGGAGCAGCCCCGTATTCTGAAAGCGAGCCAGGCGGTGTTGTTCACACGCGGGAATGCACAGGGGGCCGACATCCGGGTGACGCCGACGAAGTTTGCGGATGTACCGACCCCCGAGCAGCTGATCGCGGCGAAGTCAGGAAACTATCCACCGTTGGAAGCGGTTCCCTTTGAAGCGGAAGTACCCTTCAATGAATTTGCGCTGCTGCACATCAATACGGCATTACCCAAAAACATTCTGGCAGGGGAAGCATTCGAGTACCGAGCGACTTCGTTGTCAGAACAGACCGGGGGCGTGGGCTTTGGCCATGAGGGCTGGTGGGCCGATGCGAATTTCACGCGGCTGATCGTTCCCGAACAGCGTCTGCAGTGGGGCGCACTGGAGGGGGGACCGATGGTATTGCAATCCCGTGGTCATCATCATGCCTATCCTTCGCTGGCACATCGCATGGCCCGCAAACTGGCAGAACCACTCACCGAGGATTTCTATTTCAGTCTGCTGGTGAAGTACGAAGGGTTGGACAAGAACGATTTCTTTGCACTCTGGTTCGACGATGTGGCGGGGGGTAAAGGGAGCAGTCATTCGCGGGTGCCCAACTTCGGCTTGAAAGAGAAACAGTTCTTCGCCCGTTTCGAGGTGAACCAGGAAGGCTTTTCCAGGGAACTGATCGACGGGGAATGTTTTCTGCTGGTGGGGCGGGTGATGAAAGATCAGTCGTCTGATTTCAATCGCCTGGAATTCTGGGTGAATCCGGACGGTGATCGGAGTGCGACTCCGGATGCGGTGGTGCAGCAGGAAACAGGGGCGAAGCCGTTGAAAGAGATCAACGTCGTGGGAATGCGGATTGGACAGTACACGGAAGTTTCTGATTCCCTGTTCGTGGATCGACTGGTACTGGGGAAGACTTTTGAATCAGTGACACAACCGACAGAGAATTGAACTCGGATTTTGACTCAAGAGGATTGAAGGCAGGATGATACATCGGGCTCAGATATCGAACATAGCAGGCAGGCACCTGATTACGGCGCTGTTGGTGGGCGGGTTACTGTTCTGTTCCGCACGGACGTTCGCCGAGGAAACTCCGCGGCTGGCGCATGGGCTGGTCAACCCGCAGATAGATTCCGTAAAACGGGAGCAGAAAGGGTTTGGCTGGAATGGGGGCTGGGTGCTTTCGAATCGTCATCCGGCGCTGTTTGTGGATGCAAAGCCGAAACAGGCCTCCGGCTCTGTAATTCAACATGAGGCGTTGATTCAGGGATCGGTAGAGCGGAACAACCCGTTGCGGCGGGAGCTGAAGGAGACGTATCAGGATCAGGAACTGTTTCTGCGGTTTCGCTTCCGGTATGCGGCGGATCAGAAGCCGCGCGATGAAGGGGAGTTTTTCGTCTTCTGGCTGGATCGTTACGAAGGTTCGGACAAGGCCGTGCATGCGAATCATGTTCCGAATATCGGCGTGCATATTGCCTCCAGTGGTCCCCAGAAGGGGAAGGTTGTCTTCATGGTGCGAATTGGCTCACAGCAGACGGCCTGGAGTTCGGTGGAACTGGAACGCGACCGGGATTACGTGGTTGTGGGTCGGCTGTCGAAGCCGGAGAAATCGTTGCGGGCCGGGTTCACGCGGTTTGATTTGTGGGTGGATCCGAAGCCGGACGAACTGGGTGAGCCGGTGGCTTCGACCGTGAATCCGCAGAGTGTGAATGCCGTGCGGTGGGTCGGTTTTGCAACTGGATTAAAGACGGAACTGGAAGACCGGATCTACGTGAGTGACCTGGTGCTGAGCCGGACGTGGAACGATGTGCTGGATCTTTCACCCGGGCAGATTCCGAAACTGGCGGGCAAGAAAAAGGCGGCGTGGTCAAAGCCGGTGAACTTTGAAAAAGAGATTTACCCGCTGCTTAAGTCGCGGTGTTTCAACTGTCATGCGGGGGCGAATCCGGATTCCGGGTATCGGCTGGATGTGCATGAGGAACTGCTGGGCTTCAGTACGGGAGAGACGCTGATTGTGCCGGGGGACAGCGAACAGAGCAAGCTGATCGAACTGGTCTCCACGCAGGTGGCGGAAACGCGGATGCCTCCCATCGATGCGGGGGCGGCTTTGAAGAAAGAGGAGATTGCAAAGCTGCGGGCGTGGATCGACCAGGGGGCGAAGTGGGATTATGCATTGCTGCCCACACCGAAGACGGAATCGGATCACTGGGCGTTTCAGCCGGTAAAACGTCCCGAAGTGCCGCAAGTGAAGAGCAGCAAGCCGATTCGGACGGCTGTCGACGCATTCCTGGCGCGGGCCTGGAATAAGGCGGGGATTAAACCGGTTCCTGAAGCAGACCGGGGGACGTTAATCCGCCGGTTGTATCTGGATCTGACGGGGCTGCCGCCGAGTGCAGAGGAGATTGAGGCGTTTGAATTTAATACCGATCCCCGGGCGTATGAGAAACTGGTGGAGCGGCTGCTGGCTTCTCCCCATTACGGCGAACGCTGGGCGCGGTACTGGCTGGACCTGACACGGTGGGCCGAGAGTCACGGGTATCAGCATGACCTGCCGCGACCTTATGCGTGGCGGTATCGGGATTATGTGATCGAGAGTTTCAATGCGGACAAACCTTATGATGAGTTCCTCAAGGAGCAGCTGGCGGGGGATGAGCTGACGCCTTACGCGGATGAAAACGTGATCGCGACCGGTTTTCTGGCTTCGGCCCGGATCAGCGGGAACAATATGGACAAGGCGGCGCAGCGGAACGACGTGCTGGTGGACATTGTTAATGTGACGAGCAGTGCGCTACTGGGGCTGACGCTGGAATGTGCCCAGTGCCATAATCATAAGTTCGATCCCTTGACGCAGCGGGACTATTATCGGTTGCAGGGGTTCTTCGTGAATGGACAGCTGGGGAATCTGTCGCTCCAAGGGGACGAACTGCCGAACCCGACCGAAATGAATGTCTGGATGCCGAAAGGGACGTATGATTTTTATCAGCGCGAGGCAAAGAAGCTGATCAACCGCAAGCGATTCGCGCATACGCAGGAACCGCATACATGGGGTTATTATTCGCCGCTGACCGGACAGGAAGAGATCGAGCGGCTGCCGGTCGTGAACCGGGATCCGATTCCGTATTCCGCGGAACAGTTGAAGCAGACGAAGTCGCAGATCCTGATTCGCGGGGATGTGCATAAGCGGGGGCCGGAGGTGGGTAAAGGCTGGCCGGCGGTACTGGGAGCGACGACGAGCGGTTCGGATCAACTGTCGCGGACGGCGCTGGCGGAGTGGTTGACGGATCGGAAGAATCCGCTGGTTTCGCGGGTGTGGGTGAACCGGTTGTGGCAGTATCACTTCGGGCGGGGACTGGTGGCGACGCCCAGTGATTTCGGCGTGCAGGGGGAGCCGCCTTCGCATCCGGAGCTGCTGGACTGGCTGGCATCGGAGCTGATGGAACAGGGGTGGAGTACGAAGCAGATTCACCGGGAGATCGTGCTGTCTTCCGCGTATCGGCAGCAGCGGTCATTCAACGAAGCGAACCTGAAACGGGACCCGGAGAACCGGCTGCTGTGGAGCTGGCCACGACGTCGACTGGAAGCGGAAGTCATCCGGGATTCGATTCTGTGTGCGACGGGAGAACTGAAACCGGAGGTCGGGGGACCGAGTGTGCCCCAGGAGCGGGAAGAGCAGAATCTGCGGCGGACGATTTATCTGTTCCAGCGGCGAAGCGAAATGCCTTCGGTGATGGCGATGTTCGATGCGCCGGACAGTGTGACCAGCTGTTCGCGACGGCAGGTTTCGACGGTGGCACTGCAGCCGCTGTTTATGTTGAACAGCCAGTTCATGGATCGACGGGCGCAGGTACTGGCGGAGAAGATCACAAAGGATGTGGGCGAAGATCACGGTCAGCAGGTGACGCAGGCGTTTGTGCGTGTGCTGGGACGTAAGCCGAATGCGCAGGAGCGGGAACGGTCGCTGGTCTTCTTTGAAGGTGAAGAGACTGCGGAAGCGGCGTCCCGGCGGCTGTCGATGCTGTGTCATGCGTTAATGAATCTCAACGAGTTTATGTATATTCCCTGAAGGCGAGGGCTTTGATGTTGTTTGATCCGAAGAAGGTGAGTCATGGTTTTTCCACGTCGCCTGTGAGCCGACGGGCGATGCTGGAGCAGAGCGTGCTGGGCATGGGAGCGGTCGGTCTGGCGGCGCTGCTGGCCGACGAGGGACTGCTCGAGGCTGCTGAGGAAAAGCAGGCGATGACCGGGCAGAGTCATTTTCCGGCGACAGCGAAGAGCGTGATCTTTCTGTTCATGTCGGGTGCGCCGAGCCAGGTGGATACGTTCGATCCGAAGCCGCTGCTGACGAAGCTTGAAGGAGAGCCGGTCCCGGCGAGCATCGCGGCCCGGGTGCCCAACATTCCGCGGGCGGGGCTGGGTTCGAAGCTGATGGCGTCGCCCTTCACGTTTAAGAATTATGGGGAGAGCGGGATTCCCGTGTCGAACATGTTCCCCGAAACGGCAAAGATGATCGATGAGATCTGCGTGCTGCGGTCGGTGAATCATCGGGTGCCCGTGCATGGTCCCGGGGAATGTATCGCGCTGACCGGGTCGGCAGTGGGGGACCGGCCCAGCCTGGGAGCATGGATGACGTACGGCCTGGGGAGTGAGAGCCGCGATCTGCCTGGATTTATTTCGATGCTGTCGAACAGCACCGGGCCGGCACCTCAGACGCCGGGTTGGGGGAACGGGTTTCTGCCTTCGCGCTACCAGGGGACCCTGGTGGACGGCAAGCGGGGGATTCCGTATACGAAGATGCCCGCCGGTTATTCGCATGCGAACCGGCGCGAGCAGCTGGATTTCATCAAATGGATGAACGAAGAGCATCTGCAACAGCTGGGGCAGGATTCGGAACTGGAGGCGCGGATTGCCTCGTACGAGCTCGGGTTCCGGCTGCAGACATCAGCGCCGGAGGTGTTCGATCTGAAGAGTGAATCGGCAGAGACGGCGGAGCTGTATGGTCTAGATGACAAGGAGACGGCGGAGTTCGGCAGGCACTGTCTGATTGCCCGACGGCTCGTGGAGCGGGGTGTGCGGGTGGTGCAGTTGCGGAATGGAGGCTGGGACGCGCATGGGGCGATCAAGGCGAATCACACGAAACGCTCCAGGGCGACGGATCGGCCGGTGGCGGCGCTCTTGAGAGATCTGAAACAGCGGGGGCTGCTGGATGAGACTTTGGTGGTGTGGGGAGGCGAGTTTGGTCGGACGCCGACGACGGAAGGGAATACGAAAGGAGACCGGCGGGGCCGCGACCATCTGCCAACGACGTATTGCATGTGGATGGCTGGCGGCGGCGTGAAGGGGGGCCAGATTATCGGTCAGACGGATGAGCTGGGTTATACGCCGGTGGAACGTCCGATGTCGCCTGCAGACCTGCATGCGACGCTGTTGCATGCGTTGGGGCTGGATCAGCATAAGCTCGTGTATCGGCATAATAACCGGAAGGAGATTGCGACGGTGCTGGGTGGGGAAGTGGTGAGTGAGGTATTTGGGTAGACCGTGAATCGCTCGAAAATTTCTACCACCAAAGAGACGAAAGCTTTGCTACCACGGCCAGCACGAAAGTCACGAAAAATTTTGCTGACGCAGGTTGATGGTGTTACGGGAGCGGATGTGGGTGGTACCGGATGTAATCCGGTATTGCCGAAGGCAACAGGAAATTGTCAGGGTAAAGGTGTGAACTGGTAATTCTCTTTCCGACCTCAGTTGAGAATGGTTTTGAGAACAAACTAACTGTTTCTTGCTTGTATACAACACTGTCAGTTTCCTGCTCGCTGCGCTCGGCCCGAATGGCATTCGGGCTTACCCGATGTTTTTTCGAGTTTTGGTTGGCGGGTTGAATGCTGGTTTATCAGCACTGTCGGTCAAGCCGACAGGTAGCACTCGGCGTGGAGTCGTTTGACTAGTTGTCGATCTCTTGTTGCTCGTTTTGTGTCAGGTATTCTGCCAGTGCTGAATCGGGGCTGGCCAGTTCGCAAACCAGGGTTCGGAAACGATTCATATCCGCAAGGAACATGGGAAGCCAAATATTGTTTGAACGGCTTTGAAGTATCGCCATTTTAAGCCCAAGCAGATAGCTGAGCGGTCGCACATTCTCTGCTTCACTCCATGTTTGCTCTCGATAGAACCCCCAAAAGTCATGGCCTCCAATTCGATCCTGATACACGCTGACCTTAAAGTATGCGACTACAAGGGCTAATAGAGCCGCTGCAGCGACTGCCATTCCAATAATAATCACCAGAATTGCGATCAGAGTACCAGCAAAATGCATGTTTTCAACACCGCAATCCACTGCATCTGCAATCACAATCAATAGAAATCCCAGAAGATCCCAGGCCATCACCACAAGGTACATACGCTTGAATGATAGTTTGAATTTGGCGATGGGTTTCTCTTTCATCAGCCCTTTTCCCAAGAGATGTCTCGATTTTCCGAGACTTGATGGTCAGTAGATACTTTAGCCATGCCTCATCGCTCGAGCAAGAAAAAACGCAAACTGGGGAAGTGGTGGGAGAGGTTTTTGGGTAGACCGCGAACACTTCGAAATTTTTCTACCACGAAAGAGGCGAAAGTTTTGCTACCACGAAATTCACGAAAGACACGAAAATTTTGCTGACGCAGGTTGGTTGTGTTACAGGAGCGGATGTGGGTGGTACCGGATGTAATCCGGTATTGCCGAAGGCAACAGGAAATTGTCAGGGTAAAGGTGTGAACTGGTAATTCTCTTTCCGACCTCAGTTCAGAATGGTTTTGAGAGCAAACTAACTGTTTCTTGCTTGAATGCAACACTGTCAGTTTCCTGCTCGCTGCGCTCGGCCCGAATTTTATTCGGGCCCATCCGATGTTTTTTCGAGTTTTGGTTGGCTGGTTGAATGCTGGTTTATCAGCACTGTCGGTCAAGCTGACAGATGGTACCCGGCGCCTTGCCGCTCAGTTTTAGAGGTCGAATTTGATGCCCTGGGCTAAGGGGAGTTCGGTGGAGTAGTTGATGGTGTTGGTGGCGCGGCGCATGTAGGCTTTCCAGGCGTCGGAGCCGGATTCGCGGCCGCCGCCGGTCTCTTTTTCGCCTCCAAATGCGCCGCCGATTTCTGCGCCGCTGGGACCGACGTTGACATTGGCGATGCCGCAATCGGAGCCGGTGGGGGAGAGGAACTGTTCCGCCTGGCGGATGTCGTTGGTCATGATGGAGGAGGAGAGCCCCTGGGGGACGCCGTTATGCAGGGCGATGGCTTCGTCCAGTTCTGTGTAGCGGATGACGTACAGAATGGGGGCGAAGGTTTCCTGACGGACGATTTCGGTCTGGTCGGGCATCTCGACGATGGCGGGGTGGACGTAACAGCCGCCCGCGGGGACATCGTGATTGATCGGATTACCAAAATGGACGGTGCCTCCCTGTTCCTCGGCGGTGCGGAGGGCTGTTTGCATCGCGTCGAGCGAACGCTGATCGACGAGCGGGCCGACGAGCGTACCCTCATCGAGGGGATTGCCAATCGGTAATTTCTCATAAGCTTTCTTGAGCGACGCGAGGAGTTTGTCGGCGATGCTGTTGTGGACGATCAGGCGGCGGAGTGACGTGCAGCGCTGGCCGCAGGTCCCCACGGCGGAGAAGAGGGCGGAGCGGACCGTCATTTCGAGGTCGGCGGATTCGGTGACGATCATGGCGTTGTTGCCGCCCAGTTCGAGCAGACTCAACCCCAGCCGACCGGCAACCGTGGAGGCGACAGCGCGTCCCATGGGTACCGAGCCGGTGGCTGAGATCAACGGGAGATCGGGGTGTGCGGCGAGCGCCTGTCCGACGTCGGCACCGCCGATGAGCAGGCTGGAGATACCATCGGGGGCTTCGGGGAAGTCGCGGGCGACGTTGTTGACAATCTGCTGACAGGCGATGGAACAGAGCGGCGTTTTTTCCGAAGGCTTCCAGACGACCGGGTCGCCGCAGACGAACGCGAGCATCGCGTTCCAGGACCAGACGGCGACCGGGAAGTTGAAGGCGCTGATCACGCCGACCGGTCCGAGGGGGTGCCATTGTTCCATCAGGCGATGGCCGGGGCGTTCGCTGGCGATGGTTTTGCCGTAGAGCTGGCGGCTCTGCCCGACAGCGAAGTCGCAGATGTCGATCATTTCCTGTACTTCGCCGAGGGCTTCCTGCGTGATTTTACCGGCTTCCCAGCTGACGATGGCAGCGAGGTCTGCCTTGTGTTCGCGGAGGGCGTTGCCGATCAGCCGGACGAATTCGCCGCGGCGGGGGGCGGGGACGTTGCGCCATGTCCAGAAAGCGGATTGGGCGGTAGCGACCACCATGTCGACGTCACTCGGCGTGGCCTGGGTGAGCGTGACGAGCGTCGATCCATCAATGGGGGACTTGCCCGTCAGTGCTTCACTGGCGCCTGCCTGCCACGTATTTCCGACGGCAACGGCGACGGGATGATCGTTGACGCCGATCCGCTGTAACACTTCCTGTATCGGATGAGTCATGTTGAGCCTCACTTGCTGAATGAATTAGTCCAGGGCAAAGGTTTCGGTTTCGTAAAACTGTCCAAAGCGGTTCTGGATGAACTGTTCGAAGGGGATCTGTTCCTGACGGATCAGGCCGGTACCCTCCAGCTGTTTCTGTTGAATCATGTCAAAGACGGCACAGACGCCGGCTCCAGTGGTGAGTTGGATAGCGCTCCAGATTTCGCCGTTGATTTCCTGAGCGTACATTTTACGCAGGTCACTCTTTTCGACGAACTGTCCGTTGCGGTGACCACGGACGGTGCAGAAGACGATAACCACGTCCTGGAAGGTGACGGGAATCGAGTGTTCCATGACGTCCTTGAGCAGATCGCGGCGTTCGTTGAGTCTCAGGTCCTGCAGGAGGAACTTCATGAGTTCGCGATGGCCGGGGTAACGAATTGTTTTGTAATTCAATTCACGGACCTTGCCATCCATGGTATCGCAGAGCGTACCCAGTCCGCCTGAGGTATTGAAGGCTTCATAAACGTTGCCATCGAGGGTGAACTGCTCCAGCCCTTCGAGAGGGAGGTGATTTTTAATCTTGCGATTGTGAATCACTTCGCAGGTGTTGCAGTACTCGTTGATCAGGCCGTCCGTTGACCAGGTCAGGTTGTAGGCGAGCGCGTTGGTGGGCCGCTGGGGGAGGGCCCCCACGCGCATGCGGACGGTATCGATTTCGTCGAACCAGTCCATCACGTGTTTGGTGACGATGGTGACGAAGCCGGGGGCCAGGCCGGACTGGGGGAGAAAGACCTGACCCTCGGAGGCACCGTCGGCAATCTCTTTAACAGCGGCCGTTGTCTGACGATCTTCCGTGAGATCGAAATAATTGATGCCCGCTTCGAGCGCAGCGCGAGCGACATAGGGATTTTCCCGGAAGCTGAGTGCCGAGATGACTGCAGTGCAGCCCTGCATGAGGTGTACCAGTTCCTCGTGCGACTCGGCGTTGAGTACGCGTGTTTCGACGGTGGGAATTCGTTTCTGTATATGGTCTAAAGCGGCGGGAACGCGGTCGGCGACGCGCACATGATAGTCGCCGGATCTGCTGAGCAGAGTGGCGATCATGCGGCCGATCTTTCCCGCGCCGATGAGCAGGATTGTTTGAGACATCGCAGGTCCTCCTGTGTAGAATTCATGATGTGAGAAGTGATGTGAAAGACCTCACTATGATTATATACGTGGAAAACCTGTTTTCTGATTGAGTTTCTGTTTTCGCAGGTTTTGACGTATTAATTCATAGAGACGCCACTTGACTTTGAGCGAGTGGAAACGGTTATGAAAATAGAGGAGATAAGCCATGTCCAGCGAACAGCTTACAGTTTATGACTGGAAACGGTATCCGGAAACGGCCCGCTTTATCGATGAGCGGATAAATGTGTTTTGTCAGAAGTCAGCCGACATTCAACAGTTTGCCCATGATCTCCAGACCCGCACAGGAACCCGGCTCAGGGACTGGGTGGATCATTTGGAAGTGAAGTGGTCTGATGCGCTGGCGAATGAGTTGGTGGATTTGGGATATGAGCCGGTGACGGATGCGGATCGTCCGTTGTATCATCATCCTGCGGCGATGTTTCCTGCGGTGAAGGCGGCTGCGTCGGCGGTCGAGCGTTTGTTTGTCAGGGTGGACAGTGTGGCTGACTTTCTGCTGGTGCAGCAGCGTGATATGGACATTCCGATTGAAGGTGATGTCGGTGCTGCGGTGCGACAGCGGATTGCTTTTGACGGCGAAGGCGTTGAACTGCATGTGATTGAGCGGCACGGTTGCCCGGTAACGTGTACGACACCGCCTGCCACTCCGGATCTGAAAAAGCTGGCCGCCCATGCGGAAGCGCTGCGGCTACGGAAGCGGGACTTCGCGGAAGCGAGTGCGGGTTTCGCGCATGCGGCTTCGCTGATTAAGGCATCAATTGCGGATCTGGGTGTGGACCGGACCTGCGATCTGTTCTTTGCCGGCGAACGGGATTACTGGCAGCAGCGGAACCTGGCGGCTCGGATTCAGAAGGCCCGCCAGGATGCCATGGGCATGGGCTGGGCGAATCACGATCACCATACGTATCGTTCGAGCCGGAAGTATTTCCAGAGCCTGATTGGGATCTTCGAACTCTTGGGTTTCAATCTGCGTGAACGGTTCTATGCCGGCAAGGAAGCGGGCTGGGGTGCCCAGGTGATTGAGCAGCCTCACGCGAGGATCACAATATTCGCGGATGTCGATCTCTCAGCCGAAGAGGTATCGCAGGACTTTGCACACGAGGCATTTCAGCAACGGAATGAGCTGGGTACGGTGGGGCTGTGGTACCGACTGCATGGGGAAGCGTTCCTGCAGGCGGGCATGCATCACCTGGAATGCCAGTTCGACTTCGACGCCGCACGGGACCAGCTGGCGGAAGAGGGGGACGTGAAAACGATGAAGCCCTTTACCGATCTGCCACATTTGCGTCAGGCGTTTACGGCAGGGGAAATCTGGCCGGTGCAAGAGAGCCGGATTCAGTCGCTGCTGAAAGACGGACTGATCTCTCAAGAAGAAGCGGACAAGTTCCGCGAAAAAGGGGCCATCGGTTCGCACCTGGAAATTCTGCAGCGGGAAGAGGGGTTCAAAGGATTTAACCAGACGGGGATTAATGACATTATTTTGGAGACGAACCCGTTGAAGCAGCAGGCTTGATGGTACCACGAATCGCACGAATTTTTTTGCTACCACGGCCAGCACGAAAGACACGAAAATTATGCTGGCGCAGGTTAGTTGCGTTACCGGAGCGGATGTGAGGGGTACCGGATGTAATCCGGTATTGCCGAAGGCAACAGGAAACTGACAGGGTGAAGGTACGATCTGGTATTTCAGTTTCTGATCTCAATCAAGAATAGTCTGGAGAGCAAACGGGATGTTTCTTGCTTGAACGCAACACAGACAGTTTCCTGCTCGCTGCGCTCGGCCCGAATTTTATTCGGGCTTACCCGGGGACGGGGCGAAACAGTGCCGGGGCAGAGTGTGAAATCGTGTTGTTCGATTATTCTTCAAAGTTAACCGGCGTGACCATATACAGGGTTACGGTCTCTGCCTGGTCTTTCGTGTTCGAGACTGTTTTCACCACCAGCGTTTCACCGAGATTCATTTCTGCCCTGGTGTTGACGCGTCGTACTGTCAGGCCGGGGACCGTGGTGCCGTTGACCTGGACCGCGTGCGCAAAGTCACATTCTGAAATTTCGGGGGAGAAGCGGAGCAGGACTTTACCATTCTCCAACAGATCCGGCTCGACTTTGCAGATGATGCCAAACTCTCTCCATTCGACTGAGGGCTGCCTGTCGTCGGCCGGGATCGGGATCGGAAATTCGCCGCCACTTTTAAAGGTCGCCGGTTTTCCTGGCCTGGTCACAATCTGCGGACTGGCGTGGACCCGCTTGATTTTCCCCTCCCGTTTCAGTTTTGCGAAGACTGATTCGGCGTTGCTGTAGATTGCGACTCCTGATTGAACCTGATTCACCGGCTTCGCAGCTGTGGCAAATTCTTCTGCAGCGTCCGGGGTGAGTTCCAGAATACAACAGCGGCACAAAATCTGAGCCGGCGTTCCCACCAGCTGTTGCAGTTGTTTTGCCTGTGTCTCCAATTCCGCCTGTTTCTGACGAATGCGTTGTTTGATCTGCAGAGAGAGTTCCCGCAGTCTCTCTGCTTCTGTTTTCAGGCCCGCCGCCTGCAGTTGTTCTGTTGCCAGGCGAAGATGATCGAGGGCTGCTGGCCGCTGATTGGTTTCAGAGGGTACCTGCTTCAGCAGAGCCGGACGTTCCTGCGGATCAGCAGCCAGACAAACTGTACCAAAGCAGAGCAGACAGGCAAAAACAATGCGACCAAGAACCGGCATTTTGAACCTCCTTGAATTTGGGCGAGCAACGGGAGACCGGATGCTATCAGTTCAGTACAAACTGTGTCAATGTGATCTGGAACTGGCCTGTCGGGTGTTTTAATTGCTACCATGAAATGCACGAACGACACGAAAATTATGCTGACGCAGGTTGATGGCGTTACTAGAGCGGGTGGTACCGGATGTTGCAGGGCAGACAATGTGAAGAGTACGCGTTCCTCAAGGTAAATTAATTTAGTTAGTGGCCTGTTATGAATTGATCTGGTGAGCTGGGACCTCCTGCTCGCTGCGCTCGGCACGGATTACATCCGCGCCCACCCGGTGGGAACCCGAAATGGAATCGAATTTTACTACCACGAAAGACACGAAAGGCACGAAAAAAATGCTGACGCAGGTTGGTTGTGTTACGGGAGCGGATGGGGGTGGTACCGGATGTAATCCGGTATTGCCGTAGGCAACAGGAGGTTGTCTGGGTAAAGGTGCGAACTGGTAATTCTCTTTCCGACCTCAGTTCAGAATGGTTTTGAGAGCAAACTAACTGTTTCTTGCTTGAATGCAACACTGTCAGTTTCCTGCTCGCTGCGCTCGGCCCGAATTGCATTCGGGCTTACCCGGGGTTGGAGGCTTGCTATCGTTCCTTGGGTAGTGTGTTTCTGATTTGTTATTCGCCAGGCGGGCGGGAATATGGGACCGCCCCTATTTTTTTAGACTTCGGGGAGTGTCCAGGGTTTGCGCCATTCTTCCCGGCCGCGGAGCTGGTTGGCGTCGTCGTCGTTTTTGAAGGTTTCAGTTTGGGGATCGAGAGTCAGTGTGCGGCCGACGCGAGCGGCGATGTTGCCGGCGTGGCAGAGGATGGAGGCGGGGTGTCCCACCGTTTCCAGATCGCAGGCCGGTTTGCTGCGGGTCTTGATGCAGTCGAGGAAGTTGGCCACGTGCGGGCCGGCGTCGCTGTCCCCTTTGACTTCCTTGATCAGCTTGCCGCGCTCGCCGTAAACGCGCCAGCGGCTGTTGCCGATGGTCATATGGGCTTTATCGCCGTAGATGACGGCGCCTTCTGATTCGCCGTGATAATGGTAGGGGGCCCAGATCCGCATTTCGTAGGTGAGGATTTTGGGCGTATCGCTCTGGTATTCGTAGGTGACCTGCAGGGTATCGGGCCATTCCTGCATGTCGTCGAAGTACCATTTGCCGCCGGTCGCGGAGATTTTGGAGGGGAGCGAAATGGCGGCGTCGCCTTGTGCTTCACAAGCGGCATTGAGCGCGGCGAAGGCCATGTCGAGACGATGCACGCCGTCGTTGCCCAGGTCGCCGGTGCCATAATCGTGGAACCAGCGCCAGCGGCCGTGGAAGCGGTTTTTATTGAAGGGGCGTTTTTTGGCAGGGCCGAGCCACATGTCGTAATCGACAGTGTCGGGGGGCGTGCTGTCAGGCGGGTAGCCGATGTTTCCCTGCCGGGTGCTTTCCCAGGCTTTGGCGACCAGGCAGCGACCGAGGGCGCCGCTGCGGATGTAGGCGAGGGCCGACTTCAGGCGTTCGGTGGAACGGTGCTGCGAGCCCAATTGCACGACGCGGTTGTGTTTTTTCATGGCGGCGACCATCCGCTGGCCTTCGACGATGTTGTGGCCGTCCGGCTTTTCGACGTAGACATCTTTGCCGGCCTGGCAGGCGAGGATCGTGGGGATGGCGTGCCAGTGATCGGGAGTGCCGACCACGATGGCGTCGAGACTGTTGTCGTCGAGCAGGTGACGGAAATCGCGGATGACTTCTGGTTGTTTGCCCTGCAGTCTGGTGACGGTGTCCACGGTGTTGCCGAGGCGGGCGGAGTCGATCTCGGCGATGGTGACGATTTCGGCCTGGGGGTTTTCCGCGAAGTGACGGTTGAGGGCGGCAGCGCGACCGCCGGCACCGATCATGCCGATGCGAATGCGTTCGCTGGCAGCGGCTTTAGCAACCTGATCCAGGGAGAGAGTGGCCAGCCCGGCGGCTGAACCCTGTAGAAACGTCCTGCGGTCCATGGTTGGTGTGCTCCTGACTGGTGAGACACGGTGGTGGGAGACGGATAAACGAACTTTTATTATAGGAGGCAGGGATTCGAGAGCAAAAGAAAACTTGGAGATAGTTTTTTTCTACCACGAAAGACATGAAAGGCACGAAATTCTTTCTGATGCCGATTGGCATTGGTGGTTGTTTCTCTACCTTACTGCTGCTGAGCCGATGGGTATGATTGTCGGATTCGGGAACCATGGTAAATGGTATTTGAGTTCGTGAGTCACGAGGTGGGTGGGCACATGGGCACCGCCCCTGCGTTTGTGGTGAGGTGCGGTTTTTCTATTTGAGTGCTTTCTCATTCTGTTTCCTGCTCGCTGTGCTCGGTCCGAATGGCATTCGGGTTTATCCTTGATTTGGGGGCTTGGTTATTGTGGTTGTGGTTTACTGTATTGATGATTTTGTGGAATGGCGTGTGGGGGTCAAGAGGGAATCGTGGATTGAGTGTGGGGTGAGATGTGTTGAGTTTGCAGTGAGTCTGTGTCGAACTGCGTTGAGTGTGCTGCGAGATGATTTGAAAATGGACGAGACATTGCGAACCTGTGATTTTTGTTCTGGTGAAAAACTGGAAAATTCGACGCCGATTCAGGTGCATCTGAGTCAGTTGTGGTCCGTGTTCCAGTGCACGCATCATCCGCCTCGCGCGCGAAGCACAATTGCACAAGAATACGATTCGGAGAGTGACGATCAAGTCCAGTTTATGCAGCAAGTACATCTGGTCTTCAGTGGTGGGCAGGCTGAACTGA
This sequence comes from Gimesia benthica, assembly GCF_009720525.1. NCBI lineage: Bacteria > Pseudomonadati > Planctomycetota > Planctomycetia > Planctomycetales > Planctomycetaceae > Gimesia > Gimesia benthica. The sequence goes on along the minus strand of NZ_CP043930.1, from coordinate 1,891,850 downwards.
GAGCATGGTCAGCAGGAGACAATGCAGACCTTTGAAACGTTGGAAATGGAATTCGATTCATGTGTGTTTTTTGAAGTCTTGTTTATTTATTTCGTTAATAAAAAACGGGAGCTGTGGATGTGCAGGGAATGGGAAGCTGTGTGGATGAAATTCCGGTCTGGAAGGGGGATGAAATGGATTTTTCGGGGGGAATACGAGTAAAAGTATCAAAATGCGTTGTTATTTAGTTCATCGAGTGCCTGTCGGGGTTTATAATCGACGATGATTGAAATTCAGGCCATTTTAACGTCTCTCCATCCCTCCAGGTCTGAATCATTCCATCAGAGTCTGCTTTCCCAAAGCGTATTGAGTGCGTTCATCATTAAAAGCTTCGAGAAGGAGAACTCCCTTGCGTTCTTTCCTGATTTCCTCCTGCCTGACACTCCTCGTTTCTTCCGCTGTGCTGGTGACGGATTCCCGTGCCGCTGACAAGGGGCCTGTAACGAAGGTTTCACCACAGGCCGGTATTGAATTTTTTGAAAACAAGATCCGCCCGGTACTGGTGGAGCACTGTTACGATTGCCATTCGGGGGAACCTGATCCGGAGAGTGCATCGTTTGTGCTGGACAGTCGCGCGGGGATGTTGCAGGGGGGCGATTCCGGGAAAGCGGTGGTGCCGGGAAATCTGAAGCAGAGTCTGATTCTGCAGGCACTGGAACACGATCCCGATTTTTACGCGATGCCGCCGGATGAGAAGTTGCCTGCAGCAGTGATCGCCGACTTCCGGAAGTGGATTCAGATGGGGGCCCCCGATCCGCGAAAGGGAGATGTGCCTGCCCGTAAGCAAGTCAACGCTGATGAGGGATTTGATTTTGACAAGGAACGGGAGTTCTGGTCGTTTCGTCCGTTGACCCGTCCCGAGGTTCCCAAAGTCAAACAGCAGGACTGGGTACGGAATGACATCGACTGCTTCATTCTGAATCGGCTGGAAGCGAAGTCGATGCAGCCGGCAGCAGCAGCGGACAGACAGACGCTGGTACGGCGGGTTTATTTTGATCTGACCGGACTGCCTCCGACGCCGCAACAGATTCAGGAGTTTGTGAACGATCCATCGCCGCAGGCGTATGAGCATCTGGTCGATCGGCTGCTGGATTCGCCCCGTTTCGGGGAGACATGGGGACGTCACTGGCTGGACCTGGCCCGCTATGCGGATTCGAACGGGCTGGATATCAACCTCACGTTTTACAATGCGTGGCGGTACCGGGATTACGTCATCCAGGCGTTCAACGAAGATAAGCCATACGATGAGTTCATCCGCGAGCAGATTGCCGGCGATCTGCTGCCTTATGAAAACGATGCAGAGCGGACGCGGAACATTGTGGCGACTGGTTTCCTGGTGATGGGCGCGAAAATGCTCAGCGAGCGGGATAAAGAGAAGCTGCGGATGGATGTGGTCGACGAGCAGATCGATGTGACAGGCCGGGCGTTCATGGGAATGACGCTGGGATGTGCCCGCTGTCACGATCATAAGTTCGATCCGATTCCGATGACCGATTATTACGCACTGGCGGGGATCTTCCGCAGTACGGAGACGGTGCATGGCAATCGTCTGAATAACCAGTTCGTCTCGGGCTGGATGACGCGGCCGTTACCGATCAAGCCGGAACATGCGGCTGCGATCAAGAAATATGAAGCCGACCTGGCACAGCTGGAAAAAGAGTTGAAGGACGATTCCGAAGCCTTGAAGAAACTGCAGGGCGGAACCCCACAGCAGACCAAACTGGAAGCACTGACGGGGATTGTCGTCGATGATGCTCAGGCCCAGAAAACAGGAAACTGGAAGGAATCGACTTATTCCAAGAACTACCTGGGTGTCGGTTATGTGCACGATATGAATGAAGGGCAGGGGAAGAAGTCGATTCGGTTCACTCCTGATCTGCCGGCTGCCGGGAAGTATGAAGTTCGTTTTGCCTTTCCGGGAAGCAGAGGTCGTGCGAAACGGGTACCGGTGACGATTCAATCGTTGCAGGGTTCAAAGACCATCTACATTGATCAGACGAAGTCGGGTCCGATTGATGGGATCTTCACTTCGCTGGGAACGTTCGAATTTGCCGCCGGTGATGCGGGCTTTGTGGAGATCTCGAACAAAGAGTCTTTGGGGTACGTTGTCGTCGATGCCATGCAGTTCCTGCCGCAATTCAAGCTGCCGAAACAGCGGGACGTGCTGGTGGCGCAGAAGCCGACTGGCGGGGCTGCTGCAGCGGCACATGATCAAAAAGTTGAAGCCCTGCAGGCTCGTGTGCAGCAGTTGAAGGCGGACCTTAAGAAGTTGAAAGAGAACGCACCGCCGCCCGCACCGATGGCGCTGGCAGTGGGTGAGCAGCCGGACCCTGCGGATTATCGGATTGCCCGGCGGGGGAATATTCACCAACTGGGTGATAAGGTTGATCGAGGCTTCCTGACTATAGCGACATTGAAAGAGCAGCCTGCGGTGAGTCCGAAACAGAGTGGACGCCTGGAACTGGCGGAGTGGCTGAGCCGCTCGCAGAATCCGCTGACGAGCCGTGTGATGGTGAACCGGATCTGGAAGCATCTGTTTGGCAATGGCCTGGTGCGGAGCGTCGATAACTTCGGTCACCTGGGTGAGCAGCCAACGCATCCGGAGTTACTGGACTACCTCGCGCAGCGGTTCGTTTCGGAAGGCTGGTCGATGAAGACGTTGATTCGTGAAATCATGGTGAGCAGTGCTTACCGAATGAGTTCGGATTTCAGTGCAGATCAGTATCAGAAAGATCCGGGTAACCATCTGGTGTGGCGGATGAACCGCAGACGGTTGTCAGCCGAGAGCATTCGTGATTCGGTGCTGACGATTTCCGGGAAGCTGGATCTGACAATGGGCGGTTCGGTGGTCTCCGATTACCCGGAGCAGGCGATCAACCCGAACAGTAACAAGAAGCTGGGAGCGAATCCGGACGAGTTTCGTCGGAGCGTTTATCTGCCGATTGTGCGGGGGAGTGTGCCTTCCGCGCTGACCGTGTTTGATTTTCCCGCCCCCGAAATGCTGGTGGGGAATCGATCGGTCACCACGGTGCCGGCCCAGGCGCTGTTTATGATGAACAGCCCGTTTGTGATTTCCCAGGCGGAAGCAACCGCCGAGCGGATTTTAAAAGACGAGCAGCAGAGTGATCGCGAGCGGGTCTCACAATTGTACCTGACCTGCCTGGGACGCGAGGCAAGTGACAAAGAGCAGGCCGAGGCGTTGCAGTACATCGATTCGCTGTTCGGACTGAATCTGAAGGAGAATGACGACAAGAATCAGGCCCGTCGTAATGCGTGGGCTTCGTACTGTCAGATTCTGTTTGCTTCGACCGAGTTTCGCTTTTTGAATTAGACTGACAACTGAAACCTGAGTTTCGAGTTGGTTTACTGTTATAGAGAGAGTTGGATAGGCTATGGATGCATTGAATTTCTCCCGACGTCAGATGTTGAAGTCTTCGGCTTGTGGTTTCGGATATATGGCCCTGGCGGGCTTGAGCGCGGAAGCAGCGCTCAAGAGTGCGTCGCCGCTGGCGTCGAAGGAGCCGCACTTTGCGCCGCGGGCGAAGCGGGTGATCTTTCTGTTTATGCATGGCGGTCCGAGCCACGTGGATACGTTCGACTATAAGCCCCGGTTGAACAAAGAGGATGGTCAGCGTCTGCCTTTCAAGGCGGCGAAGAACATCGAGAAGTCATCGCAGGAAAATTTGCGACTGATGAAGTCTCCCTGGAAATTCAAACAGCGGGGAGAGAGTGGCCTGTGGATTTCGGAACTGTTTGATAACGTGGCGGAGCACGCGGACGATTTGTGCGTGATCAATTCGATGCACACCAACGGTCAGTCGCACGGGCAGGCGGTGATGAAGCTGCATACCGGTTCGGACAGCCTGGTGCGGCCTTCGGTCGGATCGTGGATGGTGTATGGACTGGGGACCGAGAACAACAATCTGCCCGGGTTCATCTCGATCTGTCCTTCGCGGGGACATGGGGGCGTGCGGAATTACGGGAGCGCGTTTCTGCCTGCGGTTTTCCAGGGGACGGCGATTGGCGATGCGGATACCAAAGCCAAAGAGGCACAGATCAAGTTCCTGGCGAACAACAGCACGTCGGCCCTTGAGCAGCGGAAACAGCTGTCGCTACTGCAGGCGATGAACGAACGACATCTGAAAGAGGTCAAAGTCGATAATGAAATCGAAGGGGTGATTAACTCTTACGAGCTTGCTTTCCGGATGCAGTCGGAAGTGCCCACGCTGATGGATTTGAGTGCCGAGACGAAAGAGACGCACGTGCTATATGGGATCGATGACAAGACGACGGAGAACTTCGGGCGTCAGTGTCTGATGGCGCGACGGTTCGCCGAGGCGGGCGTGCGTTACATCGAAGTCGCGCTGGGGAACAATCGCTGGGATCAGCACAGCGGACTCAAGAGTGGACACGAACGGAACTCGCAACAGGTCGACAAGCCGATCGCCGGGCTGTTGGCGGATCTGAAGCAGCGCGGGTTGCTGGAAGATACACTGGTTGTCTGGGGCGGTGAATTCGGCCGGACCCCGATTGCCCAGGGGAAGAACGGCCGCGATCATAATCCGCAGGGGTACACGATGTGGCTGGCGGGAGCCGGGGTGAAGAAGGGGCATGTGCACGGAGCGACCGACGAGTATGGATACTACGCGACCCGGGACAAGGTGCATATCCACGATCTGCATGCGACACTGCTGCATCTGATGGGCATGGATCATAAGCGGCTAACCTATCGTTATGCGGGCCGCGATTTCCGTTTGACCGATGTGTACGGCGAAGTCGTGCATGAGATTATGACCAGCTAAACAGGACCGATCGCAGGAGGGAACCTGATCATTCTGAAGACTGTCCACAGGGAAAGGATTCCTGTCATGTTTCTCGATTCTGTTCAAAAGCCCTTAAACCGAAAGTGTTTAAGGGGTTCTGGTGATGCGTATGGCCCCGCTGTGGGTGGTTGCAGAATTTCGCTGGAATCGGTACAATCCTTTGCTTTGGTGGGCTTTGCGCGCAACTCGTTGTCAATCCTTGAGATATGTGCCTGTTGCGGATCTGTAAAGTGCTGAATTCCAGTCTTAGATAACTTTGAAAACCTGAAGAATTATAATGGCTGACAACAACGACGCGCTGGTCGAAACCGCGGTAGAGAGTATGGCAGCTGCCACAACCCTTGCCGAACTGGATGAGGTGCGTGTCCAGTACCTGGGGAAAAAGGGAAAACTGAGAGCCCTGCAGGCCGAACTGAAATCGCTGTCCCCCGAGGAGAAGCGTGAATTCGGGAAGATGCTCAACAGCGTCAAGGAACGAATTCAGAGTGCCTTGAATGATCGCAAAGAGGCTCTGGAAGCCAGCGAGAAATCGGGGCCGGACCTCGAGATGGTCGATGTGACGCTGCCCGGCGTTCGAACGCTGCCGGGTCACCGCCATCCGCTGATCGCGACGATGGAAGAGGTGAAATCGATTCTGCTCGGCCTGGGATTTCGTTACGACGATTACCCGGAAGTCGAATCGGAGTTCTTCAACTTTGATGCCTTGAACACGCCCGATTGGCATCCCGCGCGGGACATGCACGACTCGTTCTACACCACCAAAGGGAATGTGCTGCGAACCCATACTTCGGCGTTCCAGACACGGGCGATGAAGCAGTTCGGTCCGCCGCCCTTGCGGGCGATGACCTCGGGACGCTGTTACCGGCGGGACGAGATTGACGCGTCGCACTTCCCGATTTTCCATCAGCTGGACGTGATCGCCATTGATGAGAATATCAGTTTTGCGGATCTGAAATGGGTGTTGTACCAGGTGGCCAGCAGTCTGTTTGGCGACGATGTGCAGCTCCGGTTCCGCCCGAGTTATTTCCCGTTCACCACGCCGAGCGCGGAAGTGGATGTGATGTTCAACGGGAAGTGGCTGGAGATTCTGGGCGCGGGAATGATTCGTCCCGAAGTCCTGGAAGCCGGTGGTGTCGACCCCGAGAAATGGCAGGGCTTTGCCTTTGGCCTGGGGCTGGACCGGATGGCGATGATCCGGCACGGCATTACCGATATCCGCTACATGTATGAAAACGAAGAAGCGTTTTTACGTCAGTTCTAATTATTCTTTCGGAACACTCACTGACGTAATTTTTCTGGCATAGAGAGAAAACGATGCACATTAATACTGGTTGGTTGCGCGATTACCTGTCGGCGGATTGCAAAGAGAGCGAACTGCTGGATGCCCTGATGACGGTCGGGCTGGAAATCGAAGAAGAACATCACCTGGGCCAGGCCCTGGCGCCCATCCGGATCGGTTTTATCCGGGAGAAGAAGCCGCTGGCCGGTGCAGATCATCTGTTCGAATGCCAGGTGGAAATCCAAAAAGGGAAACTGATTACCATTGTCTGTGCGACCGCGCATCCGGTGGAAGTGGGCTGGGGCGTGCCCGTGGCGGTGGCCGGTACGAAGCTGCCCAGTGGAGCCCTGATTTCCGAAGGCAAGATCAAAGGAACATTGTCCCAGGGGATGATCTGCCTGGACGGCGAGATGGGGCTGATTGCCCGTTCGACGGGGCTGCAGGTCTTCGAAGACGAAGCGACGCTGGGAGCCAGTCTGCCGTCGGTCGCTCCGATTGAAGAATCGCTGGTGGAAGTCTCGGTACTGCCGAACCGTCCCGACTGCCTGGGGATGATTGGTGTGGCCCGCGAAGTGGCTGCCGTTCTCGACATGGAATTGAAATATCCGAGTGCCCGTGAATTGAGTTCTGCGGGGGCGGGTGACGCTGTGGCTGTCGAGATTGCCGACGATTCACTCTGCTCACGTTATACATGCCAGGTATTTGACTGCGTCCAGGTGCGGAAGTCACCTCACTGGCTGCAGAGCCGGTTGCAGACGGCCGGTCTGCGTGCGATCAACAACGTGGTCGACATCACCAACTTCGTGATGCTGGAATGGGGACAGCCGCTGCATGCTTTCGATTTTGACAGCCTGAAAGGGAACAAGATCGAAGTCCGCCGGATTAAAGAGGGCGAAACCCTGAAACTGCTGGATGAGACAGAGATCGATGCCAAAGAGCAGCCGCTGGTGATTGCCGATGGTGAGAAACCGATCGCGCTGGCCGGCATCATGGGGGGCTCAGATTCGCAGACGACGACTGAGTCGAAACGGATTCTGCTGGAGTCGGCCTGTTTCGATCCGGTCTGCATCCGGACTTCGTCCCGCAAGCTGAAGATCAGCACGGATTCTTCCTATCGTTTCGAGCGGGGAACCGATCCGAACGGGATGCTGAGTGGCGCGTTCAACCGGGCTGCGGAGCTGCTGCAGGATCCGGAACTCTCTGGAGCTAAGCCGGCTTCGCCTGTGACGGACAGTTATCCCAACGTTAAACAGCCAACACAGTTCCCCCTGGATGCACCACGCATTTCGAAAATCCTGGGTGCCGAGATTACAAATCAGCAGATTACGGACTGTCTTTCCAAGCTGGAAATGACGCACGACGATAAGACCATTTCGGTGCCGACCTGGCGGGTGGATGTGAATAACCCGGTGGTGCTGGCCGAGGATGTGGCCCGGCTGTTGCGTTATGACAGTATCGTGATGAAGCCGATGGTGGCGACTACGACCAAGGGGCGATATTCCGAAGCGGATACGCTGCGAAGCAAAATTGCGAGCTTCCTGGCCGGAAACGGATTCCTGGAAAGCCGGACACCGCCGCTGACGACCGAGCAGACCGCGCTGGCGTTCAGCCAGTGGCCGGGCGAATCGATTCAGGTGCAGAACCCGATTTCCAAGGAGATGACGACGCTGCGTCAGAGTCTGGTGGGGAGCCTGGTGGAAGTCGCGGAACGGAATGCTCGCCGCGGGGCCAGCAGTTTCCGCTTCTTCGAAATCGACCGGACCTTCCGCGAGAACAATTCTGAAAACGATGAGCGGTGGATGGTCGGCGGCGTACTGGGCGGTCCGATCAATGACGCTGCCTGGATTGCCCGGGAGAGCGAGATCGACTTCCTGCGTGCCAAGGGGCTGCTGGAAAACCTGCTGGCACATCTGGAAGTCGAGCAGGTCACCTACACCAATGAAGAGCCGGCCCTGGGTTACCGGGTGGAAGAGTTTGCGGTGATTTCACATGACGGCGAGCGGATCGGGGCGCTGGGCCGCATCGATCTGGGAGCCCTGGGAATCAAAGACCGGGCACGCGTGCCCCTGTATGGTTTCGAACTGGATATCTCGACGCTGCTGAAGGGGAGAGGACCGGCCCGGATGTTCGCCGGTCTGGCACGAACCCAGGTGATTGCCCGCGATATTTCGATTCTGGTACCCGTCGATCTGCCTTACCTGGAGATCGAGCGGTCGCTGGAGAATGCCTTTGCTGCGGCCGTGGAGAATCTGGAGACAGAACCCCGCAAGGAGAGCGAAGGGGAGATCAGCCTGCAGCCGAAGCTGGAGAACGTGGTCTGTATCGATACGTTCGTCGGTGAGAGCGTGGGAGAGGGGGCCAAGAGCCTGACGATCCGGATGCTGTTCCGCGATGCGAACCACACGTTGACCTCGGGTGAAGCGCAGCAACTGATGGACTTTGTGGTGAAGCAGCTGCAGTCCGAACATGGAGCAGTCCAGCGGTAACGGTCGCTGCTGCCGCCGATGCAATCGATTGAATTCAAAGCACACCTCAACGGTTTGGGGTGTGCTTTTTTCGTTGGGGTGAGAGCGTCTTTCACTGAACAGGTTGCCCTTTTTCGGTTCGTCCCAAAGGGTATAACTGGTTGTCATCCTGAGCCATGTCGTGCATTGTTATCCCGGCGTTTCTGCTGAATGGCGACCGGCTGTCACATCAGAGCGGACTGAGGCAGATTCCGGCAATTTCAGAAAGTGCCGAAGATCTTTCAGACTGTGGTTGAAAGTGCATCTGGAATAGATTATATATTATATATAATCAGTTTGCTGTCAGGCTGATCCTTCCGACCCAAGCTTCATTCCCGTGTAATCAATCAAGCGCCTAAGTATTGTCAGTTACATTACAAGCGTGCCAGGATGCTGAGCTATGAGACGACTGTTGCTATTGGCATTTGGATTCTTCTGCCTCGTTTCTGCGGTCGAGAAACGTACGTTATTCGCGGCGGAAGCGGATCTGAAGCAGGCGGAATTCTTCGAGAAACGGATTCGTCCGTTGCTGATTGCCGAATGTTATGATTGCCACAGTGAAGATTCCATCGAGAGTGGGTTACGAGTGGATTCGCTGTCAGGATTGATTCGAGGAGGCGAGCGGGGTCCTGCCCTGGTGCCGGGCAAGCCGAAAGAGAGCCTGCTGATCAGCGCGGTCCAGCACAGCGGGCAGTTGCATATGCCCCTGAAAGATAAGTTGAGCCAGAAGGCGATTGCCGATCTGATTCAATGGGTTGAGGCAGGCGCTTACTGGCCGAATGCGAAGCCGATCTCGGAAATCCGCAAAGAAGCCGCGGGGGAGACAGGGCCGCTGTTTACGAAAGCAGAGCAGGAGTTCTGGGCCTTTCAACCGCCGCGGGAACCTGCGGTGCCGCAAACCCGCAATCGGGAGTGGGCACAGCAGCCTCTGGATCAGTTTGTACTGGCGCGTCTGGAACAGGCGGACGCGGAGCCGGCCTCACGCGCGGATAAGCGGACGCTGATCAGGCGGGCGACGTTCGATCTGATCGGCCTGCCTCCAACGAGTAAGGAAGTCGAAGCATTTCTGGCCGACGATTCCCAGGATGCGTTTGCGAAAGTGATTGACCGTCTGCTGGCATCACCGCGCTATGGTGAGCGCTGGGGGCGGCACTGGCTGGATGTGGCACGTTATGCGGATTCGAACGGTCTCGATGAAAACCTGTCGTACGCGAACGCGTTCCGCTATCGGGATTATGTGATCGCTGCCTTCAACCAGGATAAACCTTTCGATCAGTTTGTGCAGGAACAGCTGGCGGGAGACATTCTTGCGAATCAACCGGGGGCTGAGAACCGTCCCGAAAAAATCACAGCGACCGGCTTCCTGTCGATCGGGGCCAAGATGCTGGCCGAAGATGATCAGGTCAAAATGCAGATGGATATCATCGACGAACAGCTGGATACGGTGGGGCGGACTTTCATGGGGCTGACCCTGGGGTGTGCCCGCTGCCATTCGCATAAGTTCGATCCGATTCCGATTGAAGATTACTACTCGCTGGCGGGGATCTTCAAAAGTACGAAGACGATGGAGAACTTCAAGGTGGTCGCCCGCTGGCAGGAACAGATGCTGGCCAGTCCGGAAGAGATCCAGGCGCTGGAACAGCAGAAACAGCAGATCGCGAAGCTGGATGCTGAGATTAAGCAGATTGTGAAACAGGCCGATGAACGGTTTCTGAGTGCGGCGCGAAAGCGGTCCCGCGATTATCTCCTGGCGTCTGCGATTAAAAACTATCACGATCAACTGTTGAAATCGACCGGTCCGATTGGTGCCGACCCCGGTGCTTATAAGTCTCACGCGGCTATCCTGGTCGAAGCGGAAAACTTTCAGACCGGTAACGTGAAGAAAGCGACGACCGGGTACGGCGAGGGGATTGGCGTCATCTATAACAAGGGGACACTGCCCAACATTGCCGAGTATGAAATTGAGGTCCCGAAAGCCGGCCGCTATCAGTTGGAAATTCGCTATGCGGCGGCTCAGTCCCGGCCGGTGGAACTTTCGATCAACGGTGAGCTGGTCAAGAAAGATGCGGCCAGCGCGGTGACCGGCAGCTGGTATCCCAAGTCGCAAGAGTGGAAGGTGGAAGGTTTCTATGCATTGAAGCAGGGGAAGAACCGGGTACGGCTGGAGAGCAAGATTCCTTTCCCGCACATTGACAAGCTGCTGGTTGCAGAGCCCCGCACCGCGACTGAGCAGCCCGGTGGTGTGCTGGCTGAGATCCCGGTTCCGGAGAATCTGGTTTCGAGTCTGACGCTGCAGTGGGCTTCATTGATTAAAAAGTCCGCCGAAGACCCGGATTCGCCGTTTGCCATCTGGAATCATCTGATTCAAAAAGGATCGGTACCCGAAACGTTGAGTCCCACCTGGGAACGCTTCAGTGGATTGAATGAACTTCCGGAGAAAGATCGGATTCTGAAAGCCGCTGCGCTTTACGGGGATCTGTTTGAGGAAGTGCAGGCAGAGTGGGAGGCTTATCAGAAAACGGAAGCCGGGAAAGAGGCGAAGGGACTGCCTGAGCCACAGCGGGAAAAGCTGCGGCAGATGCTGACCGATACGAAGTCCCTGTTTGCCTTGCCTTCAGATCGGGAGACCTGGTATGCAGAGGCGGCTCAAAAGAAACTGACAGCCCGGCGTGAGCAGAAGAAAAAACAGGAAGCGGCTTTGCCCGTCTACCCGACGGCGATGTCGGTCTCCGAGCAGAAGCCGGAAAACTTGAAAGTGCATTTGCGGGGCAGTCATTTCACGCTGGGGAAAGAAGTCCCCCGGCAATTTTTGCAGATCATTGAGGGCGAAGAGCAGACCCCCATCGATGACCAGCACAGCGGTCGACTGCAGCTGGCAGAGTGGCTGACCAGCGGTTCGCATCCGCTGACGGCTCGCGTGATGGTGAACCGGATCTGGCGGTGGCACTTTGGTGACGGACTGGTCAGAACGCCGGACAACTTTGGAAATCTGGGAGAACGTCCCACGCATCCAGAACTGCTGGACTGGCTGGCAGTGCAGTTTGTGAAGCAGGGCTGGTCGATCAAAGAGATGCATCGGCTGATCATGCTTTCGTCGACGTACCAGATGAGTTCTGAGTACAATCCGGAGCTGGCGGCACGTGATCCCGAGAACCGTCTGATGTGGCGGGTGAATCGCAAGCGTCTGGAAGCGGAGGCGATTCGGGATTCGATTCTGAAGGTGTGCGGCAATCTAGACCTGGAGATGGGCGGTTCGATGCTGGGGGTCGAGAATCGGAAGTACGTCACCAGTACGCGAAACGTCAATCCTGTAATGTATCAGACCAACCGGCGTTCGGTTTATCTGCCGATTGTGAGAAGTGCGTTGTATGAAGTTTTGCAGGCCTTTGATTTTGCCGATCCGAGTGTGCTGTCCGGGAACCGGGTACATACGACGGTCGCACCGCAGGCGTTATTTATGATGAACAGCGATTTCATCATGCAGCAGACCGGCGACTTCGCGGAGCAGGTGCTGCACGAGACGCACCTGGATCGGGCGGGGAAGGTTAAGCTGGTTTACGAGCGGGTTTACAGTCGGCCGGCGAGCGAGTTAGAGGTGTCGCGGGCACTGGCTTACCTGGATCAGTATAGGCAGGAACTCGAGCCGCTGAAGATGAAACCGGAAGAGCAGGAGCAGCGGACCTGGCAGAGCCTGTGCCGGGTACTGATTTCTTCGAACGAGTTTCTGTTTGTGGATTGAGGGAAAACATTGCGGGAATAAAGATTCCCTCCGTAGGAAATGGAACGAGATATGAAACACGGAAATCATCATCAGGGACCGGCCAGGATCTCGCGGCGGGAAATGCTGCGACGGAGTTCAGCCGGGTTTGGCAGTCTGGCACTGGCGGGACTGTTGGGGAGCGAAAGCCAGGCGGCCGGAACGTCACTGGCACAGCAGCCGCACTTCGCGCCCAAAGCTAAACGCGTGATCTTTCTGTTCATGCACGGCGGTCCTTCGCACATGGATACGTTCGATTACAAACCGCAGCTGCAGAAAGACAGCGGGAAGCCGCTCCCCTTTGATAAACCGAAGATATTTTCTGCCCAGACGGGTAACCTGCTCGGTTCTCCCTGGAAGTTCAAGCAGCATGGTGAGAGCGGCGCCTGGGTGAGCGAACTCTTTCCGCATGTGGCGGGCTGCGTGGATGACCTGTGTATCATTAACTCGATGTACGGTTCGAACTCGCGGCATGGCGGAGCACTGCTGGAACTGCATACCGGGAGTGACACGTTTGTGCGTCCGAGTATGGGCTCGTGGATCACATACGGCCTGGGATCGGAGAACCAGGATCTGCCCGGCTTTATCACGGTCTGTCCGACGCTGACGCATGGGGGCGTGAATGCCTACAGCTCGTCGTTTCTACCAGCCGATTACCAGGGGACGCCGATCGGCAATGCGAGTATTCCTGCGGACAAGGCGCTGATTCCGTTTATCAAGAACAAGAGTGGTGTGCCGCTGGCGACGCAGCGGAAGGAACTCGACTTTCTGCAGCAGATGAACCGGGAGCACCTGAGTGAAGCGGGTCCTGATGCGGCACTGGAGGGGCGGATCAACTCGTTCGAACTGGCGTACCGGATGCAGACGACGGCTCCGGAGCTGCAGGACATCAGTGATGAGTCGGAAGCGACTCAGAAGATGTATGGACTTGATAAAGACGTGACGAAAAACTTCGGGCGGCAGTGTCTGATGGCGCGGCGGTTCGCGGAGCGGGGCGTGCGGTTCGTGCAGATTACGCACAGTTACAAGTGGGATCAGCATTCCGGATTAAAGACCGCGTTGCCACGAAACTGTCAGGAAGTGGATCAGCCGATTGCGGCCCTGATTAAAGATCTGAAATCACGGGGCCTGCTGGAAGACACGCTGGTGCTCTGGGGTGGCGAATTCGGTCGGACCCCTGTGAGCCAGGGAGCGGACGGCAGGGACCATAACCCGCAGGGCTATACCATGTGGCTGGCCGGGGGCGGAATCAAAGGAGGCCTGCAGTACGGTGCCACGGACGACTATGGTTATTACGCCGTGAAGGACAAGATTCACGTGCATGATCTGCACGCCACGATGCTGCATCTGCTGGGCCTGGATCATAAACGACTGACGTACAAATTTGCCGGGCGGGACTTCCGGCTGACGGACATTCATGGCGAGGTGATGTACGACCTGTTTGCCTGAGAACGTTTCGTGTCCCGTTTGATGCGGGGCACAAAGTGATAGACGAGGTGTGTTTTGCCACAGATTGAAGTTGAGAGTGCGTTGGTCGATGCGATTCGGTTGAAGCAGTTCTGTCTGCAACTGCTGACCGAGGCGGATCTGCATCCGGAAGAAGCGGAGCTGGTAGCAGACTCACTGGTGGAATCGAATCTGCGCGGCATCGATTCGCATGGTGTGGCCAGGCTGCCGCACTACCTGGAGCGGATCAGGCAGCAAAGCATTAAGGCTCGCCCGACGATGCAGTGGGAGCCACTGGGCGAGGCCGTAGGCCGGGTTGACGGCGATCATGGACTGGGCCAACTGGCGATGGTGAAAGCTGCTGACCATGCGGTTGAGCTGGCGCGCGGCTCCGGTGCCGGCTGGGTTTCGATCTGTAATTCTTCGCATTGCGGTGCGCTGGCCTATTATGGTTTGCGGATTGCCCGGGAGGGGATGATCGGGTTTGTGTTTACGCACGTCGATCCAATGGTCACGCCTCACGGTTCCGCGGAGCCCTTCTGTGGAACAAATCCGGTCTGCATTACGGCACCCGGAAAAAATGCGCAGTCGCTGTGCCTGGATATGGCGACGAGTATTACGCCCTGGAATACGGTGGCCAATGCTGCGACGGAAGGGGTTTCGATTCCGAGCGGCTGGGCCCTGGATGCCAAGGGGGAGGGGACGACCGATCCGAACGAGGTTGCTGCTCTGTTTCCCTTTGGCGGGTTTAAAGGTTCCGGCCTGGGGCTGTTGATCGATGTGCTCTGTGCGCTTTTGGGCGGTGCACCGATTGGGCCGGATATCCCGAAAATGTATGGGGATCTTTCGCAGCGACGATTACTGGGTGGCCTGGTGGGAGCGATTGACATCAGCCGGTTCACGGACGTGACCGGATTCCAGGATCGCATCGCCGAGATCATTCAACGCTGGGGAGCTTTGAAACCACTGACAGCTGGGGAGAAGGTCTTGTATCCCGGTGAGCCAGAGGCATTGAAGCGGGAAGAGCGTCAGCAGATGGGGATTCCCGTGGGGCTTAAATTGATCGCACAGTTCAACGCACTGGCGGAACAGCGCGGATTGCCTCCATTAGAAGTGGAGACTTCTGTCGCTGAGGAATGCACTTCCGGAGTGACATCCTCAACGACGGAATCGGTGAGTTGAGAGTGCCCGTTTACTCTTTTGACTCTGCGGGCTGTTTGAGCATTTCATCGATGTAGGGAATGATGTGTTTGTCGTAAGTGAACCCCTCTTTCCCGTATTCCTGTTTTTCATTATCGAAGCGTTTGGCCAGCTTCCCATCGGGGCCATAAACGTAGGCTGCGGGGATTGAGGCGAGATCAATTTTCTCATACAGATCCATGTCAGGAGTGCTGGAGATGATGTTGATGATCTCCGCATTGTGTTTGGTGTAGAACTCCATCAGCTCCTCTTTATTGGATTCGGGGGGGAGTCCTTACTTCCGTCGTAATTCATGTTGTACGAAACACAGACGACCTTTTCCGGGTATTTTTTCTGCAGTTCGACGAGGTGAGGAAATTCCTTGATACAGGGCTCGCACCAGGTGGACCAGAGGTCAACGACGACGACTTTTCCTTTTTGTTTCTGAACGAATTCCTGTACCTGTTCCCAGTTGGCGATTTCCGCGGTCACTCCGTTCTCTGCGAACGACTGGGCTCCAGGGATGGCAGGGTCTGGAGATTCCGTTTTCTCGACAGCGGTTTCAGCAGCAGGTGTCTCCTCCGGTGTGGAATCGGCGGTCGGCGTCTCCTGGCTGCAGGCGGAGAGGAGGGAGAGTGAGAGCGCGAATACAAGCGGTTTGAATGACATGCGTCAGATCTTTCGTGGTGTGTAATTTAGTATCGTGGATCGTTTATTTGTTGACTTTCACCAGTCCGGCGGCTTCTGCCTGCGGGACAGGGTCTTCATAAGGGAGGGCTTTCAGAAATTCGATGAGGTCAGCCCGTTCCTGTTTGGAGAGCTGGCTGGTAACGCCGTGCTGGTCGTCATGGTTATAGACGGTCAGGACTTCTTCGAGGGTCTGTGCTTTTCCATGGGACAGATAGGGGGCGGTGCGATAGACGCCCAGCAGAGTAGGGGTGTCATATTCGGGCCCCATCAGCTCGCCGGGGTTATCAACGGCGGTGCCCACGTTGTGCCGGATGATTTTATCGGTGGGATTCGAATCGGAATAGAAGGGCCCGGAATGACAGGTGGCGCACTTCGTCTGTTTCGAAAAGAAGAGCTCACGTCCCCGTTGGGCAGCCGGGCTGAGTCCCTGTTTGGCATGAGGGCTGAGGGTGAATTCGTGTGTGTTGGAATAGGCGGCCATGGCATCCAGTGCCTGGGAAAGTCCTTTATTGGGAGCTTTGAGTGAATCATTGATTCTACCGGTGACCAGGCCCCGTCCCTGCATCAGAGGGCCGCGGATGGTGTGCTCGAAATCCTGGACTTCATCCCGGTCGGCAGACCAGTGAATTGGATGAGTCCAGGCCATGCCGGCCAGAGACTGAGTGTTCCGCAGGCCTTCAGGATTGTGCCAGGTTTTGCCGTCAGGTTGCCCATCGGGATGACAGCTGGCACAGGAGATCCAGAGGCGGCTCGACATGGGCTGTAGCGCAGTATAGAACAGACGTTTGCCGAGGAGCACTTCTTCGCTGTGTGGATTCTCGGTAACGGTGATCGTCGCTCTTCTCTGCAGGGTATCTGTGTCATAAGCGACGATGTTAAAATCGAGTGCATTGTAAACGTAGAAGGTTTTCCCATCGGGAGCGACGCGGACCCCGCGGGGATTATGTCCCAGATTCAGTCGGGCCCGGAATGTCAGTTCGCGGTAGTCGTCGTCGATGACATTGCAGACGAACATGTCGTCGGTGCCTGCGAAGACAACGAAGAAGGTTTTGCCGTCAGGGGTAATCGCGGTATCCCAGGGGTTGGAAGTTACCCGGGCTCCCTGGAAGGAGTCCATGGGAATCTTCTTGCGGCGTGAGCCATCAGCGGGTTTAGTGTCGACGATGGTGACGATGGGAAAGATCGAGCCGGCACCGTGGGCAACGGTAATTCTAGAGCGAATGTGTGGCAGATATGCTTTGGCCCGTCGGGGGTGCAGGGTGATCTGACGAGCGAGATTGTCTGTGCTGCCACCTTCCCATTCATCGATGGTCTTACCGGTTTTTGCGTCAGTCTGACGGACCAGTGCGGTGTAGTACTCGGTGGAAAACAGGCTCTGGTCATCGTTGGAAATCGCCAGGCCTTTCACGTGCTGGCCTACTGAAAACTCGTTGCTGACGTTTTGGGTTTTCGTATTGATCTCTACGATGCGGCCCGGATAATCCAGGGTCACGTAGACCTTGTCACCTTTAGAGGTAGAGACGATGCCGTAGGGTTCATCAAAGACTTCTGTCTGTCCGAGTTGTTTGCCGGTATCCGCATCAAGGAAGATGACGACGTCATCATCGTAGACGGCGGTCGCCAACTTGTGTGTGTCACCCAGAAAGGTGACGCCTTCAGGGTGCCGGCCGACTTTGATTTCATGTACTTTTTTGTTTTTGTCCAGGTCGATGATCGATACCGTTCCGCTGTCTCGGTTCGAGCAGGCAAGCAGTTTGCCGTCGGTCGAAATGTCGAGCAGGCTGCTGGAACTGCCGGCGAGTGTTGATCGGGGGGCGAAACTCAAGAGTGTAAGAATAAGAGGCAGGGTAAAGCGAACGGACCTGGCACAGAGAAACATGGAGACCCCTTTAGCAAATGTGAGGATTCGTTCCGGGCAGGAGATGGCAGGAATTATAAACCCCGCTCACCCGGAAGGGTAAGCGGGGTCAGCTCATTCAATAAACGGTTCTTCCGGAGCCTTATTTCAGGATCTTGGAAGTTTCGTTGACGAGAGTGTCGATTTTGTCTTTAGACAGATCACCCTTTTTGAAAGCGTGATTGACTTTGACTTTGCTGTTAACCCACATCAGTACGGTGATGTCGGCGTCTTTGGAAATCTTGTAAGAAGAAGGACCGGCCTGACCTTCGAAGTTGGTCAGCGGTGTGTTTTTGATCTTCTTGCTGTCAGCAATTTTCTTCAGCTCAGAGCTGGATTTGTCGGCATCGTCGGTCAGATGCACAACGAAGGCAGCCATTTTCTTGTCGCGATTCTGGCCGACTTTTTCGTCGATTTTTGCGATCAGTTCCTGAACGTTGCCGTCCATTTCACGAGCGAAGATGTTAACGACAGGACGTCCGCCGTACTGGCAGCGATAGCACAGAGACTTTCCAGCATTGGGGCCGGTGCAGTCGTTAACTGTGTAGGCGCCGACGCGGCTGCCAACTTCGATTCCGGATTTAACTTCTGCTGCAGTGCTGACAGAACCAGCTGCAACGAGCATCAATGCGACTGTAAGTGAAAGCAGTCTCTTCATGTATTTCTCCTCGTATTTCAATGCTTGAGAAAAAAATGTGTCCCTGCCAATGCAGGCGATACGTCACGACTGACGTATGCGGTAATTTTAAATTTTGGTCAATCGGAGTGCAAATGAACGGCCCTTTTTTCTGCTTGTCTCAAAAACACTCCTTCATCAATTCTTCACTTCGATCCCCGTCTGAAACTCTCATTTCAGGGGCGTTCCCAGATTGCGGGCAGTTTGCGGGACGCTTCGCCGTAGGTCTGGGAGACGATGAATCCACTGGCCTGCGACGTGTAAAATATCCGTCCGTTGGAAACAACGGCACCCAGGCACTCCCGCGAATCGATGGCGGGGCCCGTCGAGACCAGCTTGCCGTCATCAGACAGGTCAATCATGTCCATATTGGCTCCGAGTACATAAGGTTCGGAGAGGGTAAACCGGCAGCAGGCATAGTTATGGCCGATGCTGCTGACAACTTTGCCTGTTTTATGGTCGAAGACATTTCCTTTGCCGCGGAGGGCGTTGGAGAAAATGTAATCCTTGCCGACGGTCACCACGTTGAGTGCAGAGGTGACAGCATCAGACTGCCAGACCAGAGAGCCATCTTTGGCATCCAGACACCATACGAAACGGTCCTGGGTGTTTTCATTTGCGCGATTATAGCCTCCGATATAAACCCGGCCGTCACGAGCACTCAGCGTGCATTTCGAAGTGACATAATACTTATTGGTCAGCCAGATCACTTCGCCTGTTTTGGGATCCAGGCAGGCGGTGATGCCATTGTTTTCAACTGGCAAACCACGGCGTCTGCGTTGACTGCTGGCATAACCGAAGAAGGTCGAGTAATAAAGTTTACCGTCCAGGATGGCGATGCCACAGTCGTTGCCGCCGCGTCCGTAGTCGGAGAAATCTTTTTCCCAGATGACTTTACCGGTATCCAGATCCCAGGCCCAGATGCGGGGACGGTGATCTTTGGGGTAGTAGGGGTTGTCATTGGAGTAGATCCAGCTCATAACTTCGCGACCGTCGGTAGTTTCGACCGGTTTGCCGCCGAAGGTGAAGGCTTTCTCGGTTCCCTGGGGGGCATACTCTCCAGAGCCGGAGGCATAGATGGCGATGTTACCGTGTACCACGGGGGGAAACTGGCGGCTCCAACTAGGAGATCCGGTAAAGGGGGCTTCCCAGAGCATCTCTCCGGTAGCGGCATCAAGACAACGCATGCGGGATTTTTTGATGCCAGCCTGCGGAATCAGCAGTTTCTCATTGATATAGAGTGGGGAGGTAAAGGAGAGATAAACGTCGGGCCAATAACGTCTCCAGAGCAGACGCCCGGTGTCCTGTTCGTAAGCAATGATCTGGCCTTCGGCGGTGTGGGTATAAAGACGACCTCCGCCACAGACGGGCAGATGTTTGACGGTTCCTTCCAGGCGACGGGCCCAGCGCATTCTCAAGGGGGGCTTCAAGCCCTGTTCGTTGGCGTTGGTGCCGCCGAAATCGCCGTAATTGGTGTACCAGTTAAACTGGGGATCTGCCAGCGGGCCGGTGAGGGGGCTGCGGATTTTCCAGACCAGCAGGTCCTGATCGGGCGGGGGAGTCTGTTCGGTTGGTGTCTTGCCATCGGCCTGCAGAACGTAGAGATATCCATCTTCACAGGGGACGTAGATTTTCTGATCGGCGACCGCTACCGAAGCGGTTATCGGTGCGTCGAAAGCGGTGCTGAAGGTGACAGCGTCTCCACCGGCAAGAGGGACAACATAAAGTTTTCCATCCAGGCCACCGTAGATTGCATATTTCTCAGTCAGGACCGGAGAGGCGACCGAGGGCGCTTCGCAGAGAACTTCAGTAGATTCGTCATCGAGTTTGTGGCGGCACAGGCCCAGTCCCGCTTCGGGGCGGACACGATAGACATCATTTCCCCGAATACTGACGGAGGCAAAGCTCAGCAGACCGGGATCCCGAATCGAGGTCTGAGTTCCTTTGACGTAGTCGGCTTCGATTTTGTCCTCTTTCAGTCGCATGACTTCAACACGACCCGCGTTATCGCGTCGATGCCATTGCACGAAGACGTTTCCAGCTTCATCGGCACTTTGCCCAAAGGTCGCGGGGTACTCCGATCCAGCATACTTGGGGATTTCGCCAACCACCTGCAGACGGGGTGCGGTCCCTGTGTCTTCAAGGAAAACGGTGCGACCACCGGCGGGAACGACAATACTGTTTCCTGTAAGACAAATATCGCGAGAGCAGACAAAGTGATCGCGCCAGGTGACGCGGTCTTTACGATGTTTAAGCCAGTCGGCGCCGCTCCAGCGGTTGCCGTCAAAGTCGACAACTTCTTTGACGAAGTCCCAGGTCCAGATGACGTCACCTGCCGGTTTGACAGCATAGACCTGCGCACCAAGCGTGGCGAAGTAAACGCGATCACCTTTCACAGCGGGGGCAGAGAAAATCGGTTCCTGGCAGTCGATTTCTTTGACGACGGTACCGTCATTCACATTCAATACATAATAGTAACCAGCGGTGGTACCGACGTGGAGATAGTCATCAATGACGGCAGGGGAAGCGACATTATTGCAGTTGCCTGCGCCGCCGCGGGTCGCGAATTTCCAGACGACGTTGTTGGTTTTTGCATCAATGGCGAAGACAACGCCCGAGCCATCGATCACGAAGACTTTATTATGGCTGACGACCGGCGAGGTAAACAGGGCATCGGTCAGAGGGATCGCGGCTGTGAGAGAGAGAGGCGTTTCAATTTTACGATCAGCGACATTGCCAGAGTGGGTGGGAGTCCCTTTCAGCTGCAGCCAGTCTTCGGCCTGAAGCGCGGTTGTCGTGCAGACGATCAGCACCAGGCAGATACGAAGCGGAAGTAGACAACAGCTGGCGGCGGCTCTTATCATTTTCAGTCTTTCTCAGGCTGCAACAATGAGGATCACGGGGGGGACTCACGGGGCAAACTGTCGGCAAGTTAACTGATAACACTGGTCTGGCTGGTCATTCAGGTAGGATTTGGTAACGCGTTTAGCCAGACAGTCTGTATTCGATCATAGGCAGGAAAAATCAGGGAGTCTACAATTATTCTTCAAATTCAGCAGATTTCTGAATGTTCTTTACAAGGCAAAAAAAACGGCTTCCCGAGAGGAAGCCGTTTTCTGGTTTCAGTTGGAATGCCCTGTTTTAGAGCAGTTTCAGTACCGGATCGCCATCGTGGGCCACCTTGAAGGGGCGACCGTTGGGGGAGAAGATTTCCTTGTCGATGGGAAGTCCCAGGGCAGTGGCGATGGTGGCATTGAAGTCAGCCGGAAGTACGCCGTCCGTTTCGACACTTTGTCCACCTTTATCCGATTTACCGTAGAACTGACCACCCTTGATGCCGCCACCCATCAGAGCTGCTGAGAAGACACCGGGGTGATGGTCACGGCCGGCATTCTGGTTGATTACCGGGGTTCGACCGAATTCGGTGGTGAGCACAACGAGGGTCTCGTCGAGCAGGCCACGGTCGGAGAGATCCTGAAGCAGATTTCCGAGTGCTTTATCAAGGATACCTGTCTTGTTGGGCAGGATGTTATCATCATAGATGTCGCGGTGCATGTCCCAGCCACCGAAGGTGACTTCGACGCAGCGGACATTGTTTTCCACGAGACGACGGGCCAGCATACAACCCTGTCCAAAGGAGTTGCGACCATAGCGGTCCCGGTCTTCGGCTTTTTCTTCATTCAGGTCGAATGCTTTCAGCTCATCGCTGGACAGCAGGTTTGTTGCCTGCGAATAGAAGTCGGTGTAGGCGACTACGCTCTCGTTCTTGAACTTCTTCTGAAACTTCTGATCGAATTTGTTGATCAGGTTCATGCGTTTTTCGAAGGAGTTATCCGAGAGATACGAAGGAGCGTCGGTATTTTCCAGCCCCCGGTTGGGATCGCCAATCGGCAGCGGGCTGAAAGAAGGATCGAAGAAACCGGCGCTGGGGTGCCGAGCGGGCGAACTGATGAGCACGGTATCCGGCAGGTTCTTGTTTTGACGTCCATTGAATTTCTGAATCCAGGGACCCATGCTGGGGTGCCGGGTCGAAGCGATTTCCTTGTAGCTGGTCCGCATCAGGTATTCCCCGGGGCCATGGGCACCGGTTTCTGTGTACATGGAATTGATGACGGCCATCTTGTCGAAATTTTCTGCCAGGGTCGGCAGGTGTTCGGAAATCTGGGCACCGGCTACGTTGGTTTTGATTCCCTTGGTTTCTCCCTGATTCTTGTGGCCCGGTTTCAAGTCGAAAGTATCCAGGTGCGTCATGGCGCCAGCCATGTAGAGATAGATCAGGCGTTTGGCTTTGCCACCTTTACCCTGAGTTTTGTCACCTTTTTTCTTGGCGGGAGCTGCGTTTACGATGTTATTAAACATCGGAAGCACGCTGACTCCCAGCGCGGATTTGGCTGCGTATTCAAGAAACTGCCGACGTCCCTGTCCATCCAGTTTTGAGAGTAAGTCTCGCATGTGTATGCCTTTGATGTATTTAAAAGTTGATTTTATATTGAGCCAAAGCCGCGCCAGGCTGTGCTGGCGCGGCTGAAGTTTTATTGAATGAACAGGAACTCTCGAGTATTCACGAGTGCCCAGATCACGTTTCCGTAACCGGCGGCGCCGTTGGTTTCGATTTCCTCCATCGCGAGTTTGAGTTCATCGCTGTCGGGGTAACGATTCAGAATCGTCATGAAGACGACTTCGATCCCTTCCTTGAGCGATTTCGACTCAATCACGTTGTTGTAAATCGTCGAGCCTTTTTCGAGCATCATGTGGGTCACCGGACCATTGAACATGAACAGGACCTGTGGTACCGAACCGCTATCGGAGGAGGCTGAAATCAGTTCGCGATCCGACTGACCGAACGTACGCAGGAAGTGGCTGGGAGAAACGGGGGACGGCAGCTCCGAGGCCCGTGCCAGCAACTGACCTTTGTACTTGTACTTCTTTTCCCGTTTGTAACGGGTGCGGTCAATCTCTTCCCGTTTCTGTTCATCTGCATCGAGGACTTCCCGGGCGGAAGCCTTATTCAGATCGACAGAAATGATTTCCGTTTCCATTTCCGCAGGCAGTTCGCGGTATTCTTCCGGTTTGACGACAGCCAGGGTCAGGAAGGAATCCCACGCCTGTTCTGCAGTCATACGACGCAGTACCGGGCCGGGGAAGTGATAGTACTCGCTGAGGGGTACATCTTCCGTGGAGGCCTGCCGCTGATAGGTTTTGGTATTGTACAGAATTCGCAGGTACTCTTTCATGTCGAAGTTGAGTCGTTTCATCTCAGCTTCGAGATGCTTCATCAGTTCGGGGTTCTCTGCGACGGTATCGTCCATCATGTCATCGACGGGTTCGATCTGTCCGCGTCCAAAGGTCTGTTTCCAGAGCCGGTTGGCAATGGTCTTGGCGAAACGAGGATTGTTCTTAGAAACCATCCAGCGGGCGAAGGCTTCGCGGGGAGTTTCTCCCGGTTTCACAACAACGGCTTCACCGAAGATCGTTTTTGGCTCAACGACCGATTTTGGTTTGGCGTCGCTGTAGGCATAGTCGTGTGGCAGGCGAATCTTGCGATTGGCCTGGTCGTTAACGACCATCATATTGACCCGGATCATACGGTTGAATCGTCCCTGATTGCGGCGGCGATCCTTTTCATCCTGATCAAGGTCCTGATATTCTTGACGGAGACGACGATTCGGGTCGCCTTCCATGTAGTAGCGTTTATCATTCCCGCTGGCACGCGTAGACGTTCCAAAGGTGAAGGCGGCCATTTCGTAGAATTCTTTCTGCTTCCAGCGATCGAAGGGGTGATCGTGGCACTGAGCACAGCCGATGCGGGTTCCCAGGAAAATCCGAACGGTGTTATTCATGTTGTCCAGGGGCATACCGGAATCACGCTGCATGTAGCCGGTGGCGGGATTTTCCCAGATCAAACCTTCGGCGGTGATCATTTCGGAAACCATTTTGTCCCAGGGCTTATTTTCGGCCAGAGACTGTTTGATCCACTGCCGGTAGGGAGCACCGTCAACGTTATTGTTCAGACGGTCGGTATATCGCAGGACGTCAGCCCAGTAATTGTAATAGTGGCTGGCGTAGCCATCGCTGTCCAGCAGACGGTCAATCAGCCGCTGACGTTTGTCAGGATGTCGCGATGCGAGGAAGTACTTGGTTTCCCGATAGGTGGGAATGGTGCCCGTAATGTCCAGATAGATGCGACGCAGAAACTGAGCGTCGTCAGTCATCGGATTGGGTTTGACGTTGTATTTCTTATAGTTGGCTTCTACCAGACGGTCGATTTCCTCAGCTGAACGCAGGGCGGAAGCCTGTTTCACGGGATCGACGGGTTTTGACTTGACCATGAAACGCGGCGGCAGCGGTTCTTCTTTTTTCTCTGGCGGTTTCTTTCTGACGGGTTTTCTACGCGGGGCAGCTTCCGAATCGGGCAGGCTGGTAACCACCAGTACTGCCAATACCACAAGACAACTTGCACTCAGCTTACCATACCACGCAAAACCTGCGCGGTTACGGACTTGTTCTCCTGACATACAAAACTCCCAGAGTCGTTCCTTGATTTGTTTCAGAGATGACAGAAAACCAGAGATATGGCGATGTGATTCATCTGGCTTGATACCTCATATTTTATACAACTCGCATTAGCCAAGACTAATGCTAACCGGCTTTTTTTGGCTCAACTCCCGAAGAATTCATATTCGAGAACGGTACAAAAGGTAACTGTACTTCCCGGTGCTATTCGAGCTGAATTCCGTCAGTTTGATCTGTACCGCTTGTAGGGTCTCAACGAGACCAGTGACAGGTTGCGGACGGGGTCGCAGAGAGCTAACACTCCGGCATAGATATTTAACCGCTTGAGGTCAGTGAATCTCATTCGATATTTTGAAAATTTTCAGCATGTAAGCACTACCGCGCGTCAGCCATTTGAGGGCCAGGGAACAGGAAGAGTAAGTCTTGCCTTTCCAGGTAGTCCCCGCCATTGCTTGATTCAACCGCGCAGTCTGGTACAGTAGAATCTCATCCAGACTGGTCAGCGTGCTCAGACCCGAAACCCTCAGATCATCAGCCAGGAGCAGTATTCGTGAGATGTTTTCCCAGGAGCGTGGTGTTACAGACCCTGGTCTGTCTGTGCCTTTTTCTATCAGTTTCCCAGCATCCGCTTTGTGCGGCCGATGTTCCTCAACACCCGAATATTGTTGTCGTGCTGGTGGACGATCTGCGGTGGGACGAACTGGGGTGCATGGGGCATCCGTTTGTCAGGACACCTCACATTGACCGAATCGCCCGGGAAGGTGCCCGCTTTCGCAACGCGTTCTGTTCGACGCCCCTCTGTTCGCCGGTCCGAGCCTGCCTGTTAACGGGGCGGTATACTCACAATCATGGCATTCTGGATAATATCAATCGGAGCGAACACAGCCATACGCTCAAAACATTTCCCCAGACACTGCAGAAGGCGGGCTACCAGACAGCTTATGTGGGTAAGTGGCACATGGGTAATGATGACACGGCCCGCCCCGGCTTTGATTACTGGGTGAGCATGAAAGGGCAGGGGACATCGTTCGATCCGGTTTTGAATATCAATGGAGAGCGGAAACAGCTTGACGGACACACAACGGATGTACTGAATCAGAAGGCGAATGAATTTCTTGAGCAGAATCAGGACAAGCCATTCTGCCTGTACATCGCCCAGAAAGCACTTCATCCTGAGCTGACACAGCGAGACGATGGAAGTATTACCGATCCTTCCGCCGCGAAGTTTATGCCGGCGAAACGGCACGAAAACCTTTACAGCGATGCCGCGATTCCCCGTCGTTTAAATGTGCTGGACGACCTGGAAGGAAAGACGGCGTTACAGAGAAAGATTTCCGGACTGCCCCCTCTCAGTCAGAAGACGGGGACTAGTGATGATGTCATCCGCGATCGTCTGCGGATGCTGGCCGGCATCGATGAGGGTGTGGGCATGTTGCTGGATTTACTGGAAAAACAGGGGCGTCTTGATCAGACCGTGTTTGTCTTCACCAGTGATCACGGATACTGGTACGGCGAACATGGCTTGAGTGTGGAGCGTCGGCTGCCTTACGAAGAAGGAATCCGCGTGCCGCTGCTGGTCCGTTTTCCTCCCCTGGTCAAAGCCGGAACGCTGGTGGATGAGTTTGCTGTGAGTGTTGACCTGGCTCCCACGATGGTAGATCTGGCACACGTAAAGTCAGATCAGAAATATGACGGACGCAGCCTGGTACCTCTGCTCAAGGGAGAGCACCCAACTGACTGGCGCAAATCCATTCTGGTCGAGTATAACAGTGACACGGTCTTTCCCCGACTGGACCGCATGGGGTACAAGGCGGTACGCACCCCTCGCTGGAAGTTGATTCAGTTCAATGAACTGAAAGGGATGGACGAACTGTATGATGTGCAGAACGATCCCTACGAGTTCAAAAATGTGATCGATCAGCCGGAAAACGAAAAAGTGGTCAAGCAACTGCAGGCAGAGCTGAAACGACTGATGCAGTAGCAGAGAATTCTCCTCCACAAGCGGATTTGCGCTCTGATTTCCAGTTTTTCGCGGAGTTCCGCAATTCCTTCCTTCAATCTTCCCGGTAGGTCGCTCTATAATGAGCGACAGTGAATAAATTAAATAAGTTAATATATTGTCCCGCCTCGGTGGTTTAAACAGGATCTGATTATGCCCTCCCTCCGCGTCTCTCCCCATCTTTCTCGGAACTTTTCGCTGATTTTGTTCCTGTGTGTGCTTGTTGGGTTTGTCAGCAGTCTGACTCTAACTGCAAATTCAGCAGATAAAAGTGCTTCTCCCAAGACGGTCGACTATGCGGCAGAGATGAAACGGATTCCTCCCCGGGCTCCAAAGGATGCGTTGAAGTCATTTAAGATTCATCCTGATTTCAAAATCGAGCTGGTGGCCGCTGAGCCGTTGCTGCGTGATCCGGTTGCCATGTGTTTTGATGCCCGGGGACGGGCATACGTGGTGGAAATGCCCGAATACAACGACGCTCACAAAGAAGGTTACAGCTCTGTCAAACTGCTCGAAGATACTGACGGTGATGGCGTCTTCGATAAAAGTTCTCCGTTTCTGACAGATGTCACTTTGCCGACCGCAGTCTTCTGTTACCAGGGGGGCGTATTTGTGGGCGCACCACCTTATGTCTATTACTGCAAAGATACGAATGGCGACGGGAAGGCCGACGTGCGGGAAGTCGTCATGGAAGGCTTTGGGCGGGACAAAGGGGATGAGGGGATGATCAACTCCTTCCGCTGGGGAATGGATAACCGTATTTACTTCTCCACGGGCATCGATGGCGGAATGGTTACCGTGGCTGCGGAAGAGCCAGAGAAACAATTTAATACCAAAGGGCGGGGCGTGATCCTCGATCCTGCAACGCGTAAGATTGAACTCACAACAGGCGGTGGACAGCATGGGATGAGCCTGGGGATCTGGAACCGGGCCTTTGTCTGTGCCAACAGTGTGCCGATGCAGGTGCTGATGTACGATGACCGTTATATCGCACGCAACCCCTATCTGGCGCCACCACCGGCTCCAGTGAATATTGCTCCCGGCGGAAAGTTTACCAAGCTGATGCGCATCAGCCAGATCGAGCCCTGGCGAATTTTGCGGACCCGACTCCGGGCGGCCAGCGAGCGCGGAGATTCTGAAGGCGGAAAGCCCTCGGGCTTTTTCACCGCGGCGACCGGGATTACCGCCTATCGGGGCGATGCCTGGCCCTTGGAGTACCAGGGAAATTTGTTTGTCGGTGAACCTGCTAATAATCTCGTCTATCGAGCTGCGCCTAAACCCGATGGTCTGTCGCTGGTGGCTCCGCGTGCCGACCAGGATGCTGAATTCCTGGCCTCAACCGATGTCTGGTTTCGACCAGTGCAGTTTGAAAATGGCCCGGACGGCGCCTTATATGTACTGGACATGTATCGTGAGCTGATCGAAGGGGCCCCCTTCATTCCGGAAGAGATCCTCAAGCATATTGATCCCATCGGTGGACAGGACAAGGGACGTATCTATCGGATCGTGCCGAAGAACTTCGAGCGCCCCGCTCTATCTGATTTGACGAAGCTGTCATCAAAGGAACTCGTGGCATTGCTCGAAAGCGATAACGGCTGGACGCGTGATACCGCGCAGCGACTGATCTACGAGCGTCAGGACACGTCGGTTGTTCCTGATCTGAAACAACTGGCGGCAGCTTCCAGGAAGCCGGTAACCCGCGCGACTGCACTCTGGTCATTACAGGGCTTAAAGTCTCTCGATGCGAAAACTTTATTGCAGAGGATGCATGATAATGATCCCCAGGTGAGCATTCAGTGCCTGCGGATCGCGGAACAGCTTGCTGAGGATCACTTGATTCAACAGGCTATGGTCTCCCTGGCTGGTCATGTCTCACTGGATGTGCGCTACCAGGCTGCATTCTCGCTTGGAGCCATCCACACCAGAGCCCGCAATCAGGCGTTGGCGGGTCTGCTTGCTCGTGAAATTGATAACAAGTGGATGCGGATGGCTGTGCATAGTTCGCTGAACCGAGGGGCTGGAGAAGTATTTTCAATACTGGCGAAGAGCCCTGTCACGCTCAATAATAAAAACGGTCAGGCATTTCTTAATGATCTGGCTGTGCAGATTGGCGCCCAGTCGGATTCGTCGAACGTGAAGCATCTGATGGTGGCACTCGAAGCACTGCCCGATACCGATCAGGAACTGGCTCAACAGTTCTTTCGCAATCTGCTCTCCAGGGCGTCGGCTTCGACCAAGCAGGTGTTGGCAAAGTCAAAAAGCGAATATACGGCTCAACTGTTATCGGGGATGATGAAGTCGACCATTGAGCAGGCGACCAACTCGAAACTGCCTGTAAAGACACGCGTTGAGGCCATTCCCACTTTGAGTATTGGAAGCCCTGATGAAACGTTACCGGTTTTCGAGGAGCTGCTGTCAGTCCAGCAGCCGCTCCCGATTCGCCAGAAAGCAATCACCACGTTAGGGCTGGTGAATGATGAGCGGGTGCCGGAACTTCTGGTAGAAGCCTGGCCTGGTCTGAGCCCGCAATTACGCATGAGTGCAGTCGAAACACTGTTCTCCCGCCAGCCGTGGCAGGTCGCCTTACTGGATGCGGTCAAAGCAGGTGAAATCAACTCCGGTGATATCAGTCCCGAACGCGTTCAGCTCTTAAAGAGCAGTCAGGATAAAGCGATCAAAAAGCGGGCGACCGACCTCTTTCAGAATCAGCGTCTGACCGGCCGCTCGGATGTGATCAAGCAGTATCAGTCTTCACTCAAACTCAAAGGTGATCCTGCCAACGGCAAGCTGGTCTTCAAGAAAAACTGTGCTGCCTGTCATCGTCTGGAGAATGTCGGCGTGCAGCTGGGAGCAGACCTCAAGGCGATCAAGGACCGCGGGACCGAAGCCGTTCTACTGAATATTCTGGATCCCAACCGGGAAGTAAAGCCACAGTATGTGACTTACCTGCTGGTCACCACACAGGGGCGGACGATTACCGGTCTGATCAAGGCAGAGAATGCGAACAGCATTACGATCGCCCGGGCAGATGGCACCAGCGATACTGTTCTGCGGATCGACATCGATGAACTGATCAGCTCGAAGCTTTCATTTATGCCTGAAGGCCTGGAGAAGCAGATCGATCAGCAACAGATGGCAGACCTGCTGGCGTATTTGAACTCGATCAAGTAAGTCAAAATGTCGGCTGGTTTAACAGACCTTAGTCGACTTGATGGTCTGATTTATCAACTTGCTGTTGAGGAACAGTTTCTGAAATCAGCTGCGGGGACAGTCTGCGCCTCGAGCAGGCTATTTCAAAAAAATTGCCTGCGTCGCCGCTTGTCAAAGAGTTTGCTCAACCTAAGGTACAGGTAGTTCGGGAACTGTAGTGGCCACTCATCCTCTCCGAATTCTCAGGTAACCGAGTTGACAATCTCCAGACAATTAAGGAGTCGTTCTGATGAATCTCTTCGTTAAGCAGTATGCGGCGCTGGCCACCGCCTTCACTGTTATGATTTCGGCCAATTTCACGCATGCCGCAGAGCAGAAAAACATCGTTGAAACCGCTGTCGAAGCTGGTTCATTTAAAACGCTGGCGACAGCCCTCACTGAGGCAGATCTCGTTAAAGCGCTCGAAGGTAAGGGGCCATTTACCGTCTTCGCTCCGACTGATGAAGCTTTCAGCAAGCTACCACCAGGAACAGTTGAGACTCTCCTCAAGCCGGAAAATAAATCCAAGCTGGTTGACATTTTGACCTACCATGTAGTCTCGGGTGAAGTGCCTGCAGCCAAGGTTGTGAAGTTAACCGGAGCTGAAACTTTAAATGGTCAGCGAGTCGACATCATGACTAAAGATGGTTCAGTCATGGTCGACGGGGCAACTGTCATCAAGGCTGATATTAAATGTTCCAACGGGATCATCCATGTGATCGATCAGGTAATCTTGCCCGCAGACAAGAATCTCGTGGAGACTGCTTCGGCCGCTGGTAAGTTTAACACACTGCTGACAGCTGCTACTAAAGCTGGTTTAGCAGGGGTTTTGGCAGAGAAAGGGCCTTTCACAGTGTTTGCTCCAACAGATGAGGCATTCGCTAAACTTCCGGAAGGCACGATTGAATCATTATTGAAGCCGGAAAATAAGAAGAAACTGGCTGATATTCTCAAATACCACGTCATTGCTGGTCGTGTGTATTCAGACAAAGCCCTGACCGCAGGCGAAGCGAAAACGCTGCAGGGGCAGAAGGTGAAGATTAGTGCCAGTAGTGGTGTCGCGAAAGTGAATCAGGCTAAAATCCTCAAGACAGATATCGATGCCTCTAACGGTGTGATTCATGTGATTGACGCTGTGATTCTGCCGCCAGAAGGTAAGAAAGTGACAGCTCGTGAAGCCTGTCACCAGATTCGCGAGACCGTTGCTCAGGGGGCTCACTTATACAACTGCGGTCACTACCAGCAGTCAGCGAAACTGTATCGGAAGACAATGCAGTCGATGTTGCAGGAAGTGGATGGAATGCCGTCTGATGTCAGTCATCAGATGCACCAGGCGTTAACTTCCTCGAAAAGCATGCATTGTGCTTCGCAGCAGGCCTGGACTCTGCGGAATGCATTAGACCACGCCTACGCACGGATGTCTGCACTGTAAGTGGTTCCTGGTCAGCTTCAGTGAGGTGCTCCCGTGGTCTGTGAAACGTTCCGGACCGCGGGAGCGTTTTTTATTAATCGCCATCTTGAGAACTCAGTCGATATTTGAAATCAGCGCCTGGATGGATGGTTCCAGTTTGCCGGAACGAAACATGGAGACAATCGCCAGGTGTTCGTAATAGACCTTCATGGGGTCATTTGGCTTTTGAAAGCCTTCCAGAAAGTGTCTCCGCAGGCGGGAGACGAGCGTCAGCCAGATGGTCATCAGGCCTTGTTCCGGGGAGCGGGCGACAATCGACTGATGGAATTTGATGTCCAGTTCGGTCAGTTGCAGGAAGTCCTGGTTTTCACAAGCGGCTTTCATCTCGGTGAGCAGGGCTTCCCACTCCGCAAAATCATCATTTTTCAGATCATCAAAGATCGATCGGAGAGCGAAGGTTTCCACGGTCTGTCTGAGTGGAATGACAAGTTCCTGCATGGATTTGGATGAGGAAGGTGCCACCCGCATTCCACAGTTGGGTTTGGACTCCACCATGCCTTCATGAGCCAACTGCTTCAGGGCCTCGCGAATCGGAGCCCGACTCACTTCAAAACGCTCTGCCAAACTCACTTCACGCAAGGCGGCGCCCTCTTCGATGCGTCCGGTAATGATTTCCATTCGCAGTTGATCAGCGATGCTGGCTGACGGGTTCGATGTCAGTTCTATCTGGCTCATGGCTCATTTCCATTTCGGTCTGGTGGGCGATGTATGTGCTCAATGGGGAGTATTGTATACAAAAGTGGTGGGCGGCACTAGAAGGTTCACCTGCAGAATGACGAGAATGTGTCACACATTTCAGGTTATGGGACTGATTGCGATGTATTGCCTCTTTGTTGGATTGTATACAAAGTATGTTCCTCAGGCTTGACTCGACAGTACAGAGCCAGCAGACTGGAATTGAAGAGCGGTCTGCCTGTGGAAGACGAATCAGGTAGACCGTTCTACGCTCGACCCCTGCTGAAAATGGAGATTTCAAGATGCCCTCTGCTGTTCGTCCTCTCGCTGCTTCTCGTATTCGTGGTTCGCTGGTTTGGTCACTGCTCCTGGTTTTGGCTGGTCTGCTGATCGATTGTCGCATCGCTCGGTCGGCTGATAAACAGGCGACACAAACCGGCAATCGACTGGTCTATCTGGATCAGGACGATCCCTACTATGTGTCACTCAATTTTCCCAAACTGACGACCCCTCAGTGGTATGGGGATAAAGAAGTCAAGGCTGTCTGCGTGCTGGCGATCGACGACATGCGCGATATCCAGAAGTACGAAACCTACCTGCGACCGATCCTGGAGCGACTGAAAGAGATCAACGGTCGGGCCGGGGTCAGCATCATGACCTGCCGTGTCGATCCAAAAGATCCCCACCTGCAGAAGTGGATTCAGGAAGGGGTGAGTATTGATGTGCATACTTACGATCATCCCTGTCCGTTGTTGAAAGATCGAGATTTTGAGAAGGCCAAAGGGACCGTTGAACGGTGCATCGATCTCTTGAGCCAGATTCCCAACAGTCAACCAGTGGCGTACCGTATGCCGTGCTGTGATTCACTCAACACAGTCAGCCCGCGCTTCTTTACTGAAATCTTCAATCAGACTACTCCCGAGGGGAACTTTCTGCAGATCGATACTTCTGTCTTTCAGGTATTTACGGATCAGGATCCGGACCTGCCAAAGGAACTCGTTACCGATCCAAACGGGCAGGGAAGAATCGAAAAATACGTTCCCACAGATCGAGGGTTCGTGAATACGATTTTCAATTACCCCTATCCTTATCCCATCTCGAGGCTCTGCTGGGAGTTTTCCTGTGTGACTCCCAGTGACTGGTCAGCCCAGCATCGTCAAAAGCCCTTCAATCCGCTGACGGTTCGCGACTGGACTGCCGTGCTTGATGCCACCGTGGTCAAAGAAGGGACGTTTAATCTTGTATTCCATCCACACGGCTGGATCAGCAATGAGCAGATCATCAAACTGATTGATCATGCCGTTCAGAAGCATGGATCGGCGGTGCAGTTTCTTTCTTTCCAGGAAGTATTGGAGCGAATGAATCGGCATCTGTTGGCGGGGCAGCCGCTGCGAAATCAGCAGGGAGCCGACAATGGCGTGCGTCTGCTGGATCTGAATGCAGATGGATTCATGGATGTGGTTATCGGCAATGAGCAGGTTCAGAAAACCCGTATCTGGAATCCCGGGCAGCAGACCTGGAGTGAAACCGGATTTCCCACTCGACTCGTGGCTGCTCCTGATGCCAAGGGAAATCAGGCGATTCGGGGACGGTTCGGAGTTCTAAACGAGCAGGTAATCCTGCTGACCCTGACACCTGAAGTCTCCGCTGCCTGGAAGTTTGATGGCAAAACGTGGCAGCCTGCTTCAGAGTTACTGGCTGGTTTACCTGAGGGGCAGGACGCATTGTTCACACTAAAAGCAGGCCAGGATCAGGGGCTCCGGTTGCGGGATCTGAATCATGATGGTCAGTGTGAACTGCTCGTTTCCAATCCCAAACAGAATGCGATCTACACATGGTCTCAGAAAGATACCTGTTGGAAGAAATTACCCTGGTCTCTTCCTGATTCTGCGTCGATCGTCGACAAACAGGGCCGCGATGCGGGACTGCGTTTTGTCGATATCAATGAAGACGGCTTTGAAGACATGCTGTTTTCGAACGAGAATCACGCTGCGCTTTACCTGTTTGCTTCGCTTAAGTCAGGCTGGAAGAAAGTCTTTGATGAGGATCGGGCTGACGACGGGGGACCAGTACCGATGATTTCGCGCAAGGGAACCAATAACGGAGCCTGGTTCCATTCGAAGCATCTTTGGGTGCAGAACGAAGATACCGCCAAAATGAAACATCTGGTGGCGGGCAAGTCCTTTGAGGAATTACTGGATGAGCAGGGTCCTAAGCCTAAAGACCCGGACGCGGCTCTGAAGACAATTCAGGTCAAACCCGGATTTCATGTGGAACTGGTGGCGTCGGAGCCACTGGTGAAGGACCCTGTCGCATTTGACTGGGGGCCGGATGGAAAACTCTGGGTGGCAGAAATGGCTGACTATCCGCTGGGGGTGAATGAATCAGGTACGTTCGATGGACGAATTCGTTTTCTGGAAGATGCGGACGGAGATGGTAAGTACGACCGATCAACTGTCTTTCTAGAAGGCGTGGGTTATCCCACGGGAGTGATGGCCTGGCGAAAAGGAGCGATTATCACAACTGCTCCGGAAGTTTTCTATGCGGAAGATACCGATGGCGATGGCAAAGCTGATCACCGCGAATCCCTGGTGACCGGGTTTGCAGAGGGGAACCAGCAGCACCGGGTAAATGGTCTACGCTGGGGCCTGGATAACTGGGTGTATCTGGCCAATGGTGATTCCGGTGGGGATTTGTTGTCGGTCAAGACAGGAGAAAAACTGAACTTTGGTCGTCGGGATTTACGAATCAAACCTGATACCGGTCAGATGGATCCGCAGTCGGGGCAGACCCAGTTCGGCCGTGAGCGGGATGACTGGGGGAACTGGTTTGGCAGCAATAACAGTAACCCCGCATTTCATTATGCGTTGGCAGATCATTATCTCCGTCGTAATAAAAACCTGATTGCCCCTGATGCGAAAGTGCAGGTCTCAATTCGTCCCGGGGCGGCAACGATTTTCCCGGTCAGTCGCACACAGGTTCGTTTTAATGACTTCAATAAGGTCAACCGGATCACCTCTGCCTGCGGTCTCTGTTTTTATCGTGATGATCTGTTGGGGGCGGAATTCATGGGGAACTCCTTTATCTGCGAACCGGTACATAACCTGGTACATCGCGAAATCGTGAAACCGAAAGGGACGACCTTTACCAGCCAGCGGGCACAGAGCGAACAGGATTCCGAATTTCTGGCATCGACCGACAACTGGTTTCGTCCCGTAATGGCCCGTACAGGACCAGACGGTGCACTCTGGGTCGCCGACATGTATCGGCATGTCATTGAACATCCACAATGGATTCCTAAAGAGATGCAGGAAAAGCTGGACCTGCGCGCCGGTAAGGAACAGGGGCGGATTTACCGGATCGTTCCAGATAAGGCATCCGTACGAACGTTACCCCGTCTCGATCAGCTTTCCCCCTCTGATCTGGTTCAGCAACTGGAAAGCCCGAATGGGACACTGCGTGATATGGTTCAGCAGTTGATTGTGACACGCAGCGACAAGTCTGTTGTCCCTGATCTGAAGCAGATGGTTAAGCAGGGAAAATCGCCGGCTGCTCGTCTGCATGCACTTTGTACGCTCGATGGACTGGACGCGATCACCGAAGATGTTCTCCTGCTGACTTTGGCTGACAAACATCCTGGAGTCCGCCGCCATGCGATTCGACTGAGCGAGCCATTTCTGAATGAGTCACCTGAACTGGGTGATCGTCTGCTGGCATTGGTCGGGGATGCTGATCCGCAGGTTCAGATGCAGTTGGCATACACACTCGGAGAATGGAATTCTCCCAAGGCGGGATCGGCCCTGGCCCGTCTGGCTATGGCACACGATCAGGATATTTTTCTGCGGACAGCGATCTTGAGTTCCGTAGGACCACATCTGGATTCCTTTACCGCCTCTCTGTTTGAAGAATTGCAGGGAAAGCAGCCACCGTTACAGATTCTGAATTCCCTGGTACTGATGGCGATCTCTGGAGATCAGCAGGATGTGCTTGCAAATATCTACGAGCGAGTCGCACAGTCAGAGAAAAAACAACGTTGGCAGGCCTGGCAGTTCGAGGTGCTGTCAACGTTGTTGCAGTCCCTCGCTCGTAAAAATCAGAGCCTGCCCCAATATGTCGGGAAAGCCAGCCCTCGACTGCAGAAAATACTGGAAGAACTCAAGCCACTGTTTCAAGCAGCACGGACGATCGCCGCTGATGAAACAGCAACAGTCAGCTTACGCAGGCAGGTTCTGCCACTGCTTGGACATGGTTTTGCGCAGCGGGATGAAGATCTGTTACTGTTGTCTGAGATGCTATCTCCTCGAAATCCACGGATCATACAGAGTGCCGCTGTGGCAGCGCTCTCGCAACGAGGCAATCCGCAGACCACAGAACTTATGCTGGCACGTTGGAAAAACTATGGCCCGGGTTTACGCTCTGAAGTGTTGAGCTCCCTGCTAAGTCACAAGGCAGGAGTGCAGTCTGTTCTGGAAGGATTGAAAGACAAAACAATCTCTGCAGCGGACATCGATGCTTCGAGTCGACAGCTGTTGTTGAATAACAAGGATCAGCAAGTCCGACAACAGTCTGAGAAGCTGCTGGCTGCTTCACTTGATTCTAATCGTGCCAGGGTCGTCAAAGAGCACGCTGAGGTGGTCGCACTGACTGGAAATACTGAAGCAGGGCATCAAGTATTTGTGAAACGCTGTGCTGTCTGTCACCAGCTCAACAATGAGGGCAAACCAATCGGTCCTGATCTGACAGCCTTGACAGACAAATCGCCTCAGGCACTGCTGACGGCGATTCTGGATCCGAATCGTGCTGTGGAGAATAAATACATCAGTTATCTGGCCGTAACTGAAGACGGACTGACATTTAACGGCTTACTGGCGTCTGAAAGTGGCGAGAGTATTTCGCTGGTGCAAAGTGATGGCAAGACGAAGACGCTGCTCCGCACCGATCTGGAAGAGTTGATCAGTACCGGTAAGTCACTGATGCCCGAAGGGCTGGAAAAGGATATGACGCCTCAGAATCTGGCGGATGTGATCGCATATTTGAATTCAACAAAATTACCCAGAAAAACATTTCCGGGTAACGAACCGGCTGTCGTAGTCGCGGAAGCATTGCGCGGCGACTACTTTTTGACCCCTCAGCTGGCAGAAATCTATGGTTCTACTCTCAAGTTTGAGAGCAAGTATAAGAATCTCGGATACTGGCAGAGTGAGAATGACCGGGCAGTCTGGACTCTGGATGTCCCTCAAGCAGGTCCGTATGACGTCTATCTGGAATTTGCCTGCCCCCCCGGGCCAGCCGGTAATCGTCTGCTTTTGGAAACAGGGGAAGAACAGCTGTTCTGGACTGTGCCCTCCACGGGAACCTGGGATGTCTATCAGAATAGCAGAATTGGCACCATTACACTGCCTGCCGGAAAGACCCGCTTGACGGTTCAGAGTCAGGGTAAAATCAACAGTGCCTTACTCGACCTGAAAACCGTCCGTCTGCGCGTCTCCAGCAGGTAATCGTGTGTGGTCTGATTCCCGCACTAGCATCACTCTGGTTCAAAGAGTCTTGCGATCACAGGGGTTACACGGATTATACCAGCCCCCAATTTACACATTGGCGGAGCCTGGAAATACGATTTAATTCACAAAAACTCAGTGAAAAACAGATAGCATCTCAAACATTCTGCCGTTATTGAGGGTAGAAAAGAAGTGCTGAGACTGCACATTCCTTCGGGCTACTGAGTTTTCGTGAATAATCATCTGAGAATAAAAAAAATCGATTGCGTAAATTTTTTTTATGAACGATGATTCTGTATATCTATCAATACCTCCTTGATATTCGATGATCCTGATCTGATCAAAAGAATATGTCGGGTGGCGGGCACCCCGTGGGGTTACTTTTAGCCGTAACCAAATGATTGAGGCTTATGGTCTCAGGAAATTAGAACCGTGTCGGACGAAGGTTTTAAAGATCCCCTGGATGGTGAAGAAACTGTGGACGAATTTCCTCCGGTCAATGTAGATGAAGAAGAGACTGTCGATCAGTTTCCCCTCATTGATATCAAGGAAATCGACAAGACCGTCATCGGTGTCGACAGTGCTGCCAGCAAATCTGCGCAGCAGATGGGAGGCCCTTCCGCAGAGAAAGCTGCTGCCTGGATTGGCAGGAAACTGGGGAAATATGAAATTACCGGTCTCCTGGGCCAGGGCGGTATGGGGGTCGTCTATCGTGCTTACGATGATACCATCGGCCGCGAAGTCGCCATCAAGCTACTGCCGGCTGAATTAGCCTCCGATAAAAATATGCTGGAACGGTTTCTGGCGGAAGCCCGGGCTGCCGGCCGTTTGACGCATCCTCATATTGTCTCGATTCACGATATCGGGCAGGAAGGGGATGTCCATTATATCGTCATGGAACTGATGACCGGTGGCAGCACCGACGATCATCTGGAGACTATCGGCCCCTATTCACCCCTTCAGGCAACACGCATTATTGCTGATGCCTGTGAAGGCTTGATGGTCGCTCATACTTCGGGGCTGGTACACCGGGACATCAAACCCGGGAACCTCTTGCAGTCCCGACATGGCACGATCAAGGTCGCTGACTTTGGTCTGGCAAAACGGGTCGTTCAGCAGTCACTTCAGCTGACTCAAGACGGGCAACTCATCGGGACGCCTTACTTCATGAGCCCTGAACAGTGTGAGTCTAAACCCGTTGATTTACGCAGCGATATCTATTCCCTGGGCGCAACATACTACACTCTACTGACGGGCGATCATCCCTACGAAGACGCGGGCAGCATCGTACAGATTATGTATGCTCACTGTCATGCCGATCTGCTGGATCCTCGAAACGTGAATGCACAGATTCCGGATAAATGTGCCGCCATCGTGCAGAAATCCATGGCAAAGAAACCGGAAGATCGCTATCAGTCCGCTCAGGAGATGCTGGTCGATCTGAAGGCGATAACGGCTAATTCCGAAAAGTACGGCGATACCACAGTGCTCAGTCAGAAAGAACTGGACCGGGCACATGCAAAACCCCGGGTGTCTGGTGGCTGGCGGAAAAACGTATTTAATGGTGTCGTGTTCCTGGTGACCTTTTTACTTTTGACACTGGTTCCCTGGTATTTCTGGAACGGAAATCAAAATCAGGAAGCGGGAAAATCGGTCGCACCCCAGGTGAATGCTGGACCTTCCGGACAGGGAGTTACAGCAGAGAAAATCCTACTGGGAACCTCGACGGCTATGACCGGAGCCAACAAGGAACTGGGCAATAACATGGTCATGGGGATGCAAGCCTGTTTCAAGCGAGTCAATGATGAAGGAGGCATTGGGGGGCGTCAGATTGAACTCGTGGTCAAGGACGACGGGTATGAACCCGATCAGGCCCTCGCAAACATGCAGCACCTGTTTGAAGAGGATCAGATTTTCGCGGTAATTGGAAATGTGGGGACTCCTACAGCGAAAGCATCGGTCCCGTATGCGAATGAGCATCAGCATCTGTTCTTCGCTCCATTTACCGGTGCACAGGCCCTCCGCCGCGATCCACCTGATCGTTATGTATTTAATCTGCGAGCCAGTTATGCCGATGAAACAGCGGCTATGGTGCATTACTTTGTTGAGAAGCAGCGAATTGCTCCTGATAAGATCGCAGTCTTTGCACAGAACGATTCATTCGGCGATGATGGCTTCGCCGGTGTAGCCAAGGCACTGGAGAAATATAAGATCCAGCCGGAAAATATTCTTCGCGTAGGCTATGACCGGAATACAACTCAGATCACCGATGCGGTCGAGCAGATCGTCCAGAATCAGAACCGGGTTGAGGCCCTGATTATAGTAGCGACATTCAAGCCAGCCGCACTGATGGTTCAGCAGATCAAAGATCGCAAGCTGAAGATCCAGACGGCAGCTGTCTCATTCGTCGGAAGTGAACTGCTGGCCCAGCAGTTCAAAGAAATGGGGGCTAAATACGCGGAGGGCGTAATCGTCACTCAAGTTGTACCCTACTATCTTTCGAGTGCAACCGGGGTCTTACGCTATCGCGATTCTCTGAAAAAATATTACCCGCTTTCCAAACCAGGATTCGTATCTCTGGAGGGGTATCTGGCCGCTGAATGTCTGGTTGAAGGTCTGAAAAAACTGCAGGCGTCAGGAAAGGCCGTCACGACGGAGAATCTGATTGACGCTCTGGAGCAGATCAAGAATCTGGATCTGGGGATTGGGCCGATCATCAATTTCGGTCCCTCGCGTCATCAGGCTTCAGATCGGGTCTGGGGGACAGTCCTCGGAAAGGACGCTCGCTATCAGGAGCTGGAACTGGAATAGGCTTTCCTCCGCTGGTACAGGCGAACGACGAGGCTGCGAGAAATCTCTGTTTTTCAGTAGTTCTGCTTCCTCTCAGAGCGTTATAAGCTTTACGGGCCCACTTATGATCTTGTTTCCTCCCCACTTGTATGTCATAAGTGACCTGCCAGAAAGCAGATACGCCATTTCAATGTCTTAGTTATGGCTCAATCTGTGTCCCACAGTCTCATTCTTTGAATCCTCGTAATATGGGTCGATTTGAATCGAGGCTAAAAAGCGACTCCAGACGCTCATGAAGGTTCATCATGAATACTGAGCTATTAACGCAAAGAAACGGCACTGCTGGGACTGACTCGGGATACTGTACGCTTGAGGAACTGGCGACTCAATTTGTGGATGAATATCGTCGCTGGTTGAATCCCTCCATTGATGACTATGCCGATAGCTATCCAGAATATGCTACAGAAATCCGAGAGAGTTTTCCTGTTCTGATTGCGATGGAAGAGTGGAAGGGGAATCAGGAAATCGACTGTCTCAAACAGCAGTCTGCTGATTGTCTGAAGCTGAGGCAGCTGGGAAATTGTCAGTTGATTCGCGAAATGAGTCGCAGTCGCACCGCCCTGTTTTTCGAGGCAGTGCAGGGAGCACAACGACGACCGGTGGCTGTGAAGTTGATGCCCTGGAAATCGGAATTGACGCCACGCTGGCGGGACCGGTTCAAACGGGAAGCCCATCTGACATTTCGCTTGCAGCACAAAAACATTATATCCATCTACAGTACTGGAGAAGACCAGGGGTATTCGTACGCTGTGCTGCAGCAGGTACAGGGAGTTGGTCTCAATCAGGTAATCGCCTGTTTCTCTGGGGCTGCTTCGTCTTTAACGGGGGACCGGGATGAATCACAGCAAAACAGACAACAGATACAGGCTGTGACGCATGCATTAGAGAGTGATCGTTGGCGGGTATCGGCATTGATCGCACTTCAGTTATCTAATGCATTACGCTACGCTCACAATCATGGGGTATTGCACAATGATTTTCGCCCGGAGAATGTTCTGGTGAATGCGGACTGGGACTGCTGGTTGACCGGGTTCGCCCTCCCTCAGTTTGCGGAAGGGGCATTGAAGCAACAACAGACTCTGACCTTACGTAATCAGTCTCCTGATCGCTTAAATGGCGTAGTCAACGAACAGAGTGATTTGTACTCTCTGGGAATGACTCTTTACGAATTAGTGACAGGCATACCGGCTTTTAGTGCCCGAAGCAGCAGTGAGTTGATTGAACGGATCATGCATTCGGAACCCGCAAGACCCTGTGAACTGGTTAAAGATATTCCAACGGATTATGAAAACATCATCTTGAACTGTGTCTCCCCTGTAGGACAGCGGTATCAGTCAGCAGATGAGTTAAGCATTGATCTGGTACGTTTTCTCAATGGGAAAAGCGTGCGGCGTCGCTTGAGTCGACGGCCCACTATGTGGGGTAAATGGTCCCGCTTCTGGGGTAAGTCAAAGGATTCGTCAGGTTAGCAAAGTTCTAACGAGGCGGACGTCGGCCATTGTTTTGACCGGGGCCACCTGGCCGAGGAGGGCGACGTTCATGAGGTGGGCCGTGGCCGGGTCTGCCTGGCCCGGGGCCGCCACGATTAGGCTCAGGATGATTCCCCCGAAAATTTTCCAGATTCAAATTGGGAAACTGCTGCTCGAATTCTTTCTCATATTCATCGAACTTATTCCACATCAGCCAACTGTCGACATCCGAGCCTGTCTGATGGTAGAGCAGTGCCAGTTCCTCAGTGGCGTCGATGATCCCAGCCAGCTGTTTGGGAGGTCCAGACTGTTTTTTCCAGGCAGGTTCCAGAATCTGGAGTGCATGCTTATAGAGTGTGATTGCTTCTTCGGTGTTTCCTTTCTTGCCGACGATCATCGCCAGTTCGAGTTCAAATTTAGCCAGCCACTGATTGTGCTCGGCTGATTCAGGAAACTGTTCTGCCAGTTCTTTTTGTAACCGCAGTGCCGTTCGCAGAGACAGTTCTGCTGTATCATGAGACTGACGAGTATCAATTTCCGGTGAATGATTTCTCGTGAGAATATCCATCGCATGTGCCAGTTTGTTGTGCGAATGAATCAGTGATATTTTATATTCGGGAATTGTTGGAGAATCAGTGACCAGTTGAGTCGCATGTTGAATAGCGTTCTTTAAACGTGTAATTACTGTTTCGCTGATATCACTCGCACGGGCAT
Source organism: Gimesia benthica (assembly GCF_009720525.1). Classification (NCBI taxonomy): domain Bacteria; kingdom Pseudomonadati; phylum Planctomycetota; class Planctomycetia; order Planctomycetales; family Planctomycetaceae; genus Gimesia; species Gimesia benthica. The sequence continues at coordinate 1,849,182 of NZ_CP043930.1, read as the reverse complement.
TGCGAAGTTCGATTCGTTCATAAGATTTCACCAGGGCATGCCGATAGTCGGAGATGTTGGGGTGCTCTTTAACCAGTTTTTCCAGAATGCTGTATACGCGTGCCTGCTTGAGACTGTCTGATTCTGATTGTGGAATCTGGTCTGAAATCTGTTCCTGTAGACAGAGTGCCAGCAGATAGCGATATTCCGGACGGGTCTGGTCTGAGGCAATCAACTGTTCCAAAATGTCGATGGCCTGCTGCAATTGAGCTGCATTCGGGTTCTGGTCAGGATTGAGACGACGCTTGGGACTCCGATAGTTACCACTTTGGATGGCTTCGGGACGGAATTGGCGGGCATTTAAAAAGTACGTACGCGCCAGTTCAAAACGCAGGTCTGACTGATCCTGGTTTTGTGCGATCGCTGTCTCCAGTAATTTGCGAGCAGTTTCGTGAGACGTTTTGGATTCGGGAAGCTGGTCCAGATGGCTATGGATTCGACCAATTTCGTTATACAGAGTCGCGATCGTCAATGTTTTAGCTTCACTAAAATCCTGCTGGTATAGTTCCAGTGATCTCTGATAGGCAGCCAGAGCAGCCTGGAAATCTCCCAGCCGCCGATGGATATCGCCGACTTTATGCTGCGCGTTGGCAGCTTTGAGTCGAAATTCCTGTTGCGATCCAGTCGACTTTGCCAGCTCCTCATAAAATGGAATCATACCAGCGAGAAGATCTGCGGATTCACGCGAGAGCACCGGTTCAGAGTAATCAGCTGGAGTACTGGTCGTTTCCGAGGAATGAATCCGACTCGGTACAAAGCGGTCGAAGACACGGTCGAGGGTGGCCGTGGCCAGTTGCGCTGAAGCTTCTGCTTTTTTTCTTTCGCGTCGTTCCCGTTCAAATCCGATCGCCAGGGTCACACCCAGCAGGAGCAGTAAACTGAATGCGATTCCCGAGAGACTGGCAATTGCTGGATTCCGACAGCTCCAGCGCCAGAGGTGTTCCAGCAGATGGACTCGTCTGGCGCGAATGGGACGGTTTTCCAGGAAGAGATTAAGATCCTCTGCCAGCTCACTCGCTCTCTGATAACGATGTTTTGTATCGGGAGCGATGGCTTTGAGAATAATTGTTTCCAGATCGCGGGGGATGCTTGGATCGATACGGCGCAGGGAAGTGATTGAGCCTTGCGTGATCTTTTCGATCATCTCATGGCGACTGGTGCGTTCAATCGCAAATCGCCGGGTCAGCAGTTCGTAAAGTGTGATTCCCAGACCATAAATATCACTCTGGCGGCAGGTGTCTCCGCGAAACATTTCGGGGGCCATATAGCCCAGCGTGCCGGCGATGTCTGTAGATTTACTCAGGTCATTCTGTTCTGCGACCCGCGCCAGACCGAAGTCTGTGATACAAAGCAGGCCGTCATGGTCCAGAAGCAGATTACCAGGCTTAATATCCCGGTGCAGGATTCCACGGTCATGTGCATATTGTAGTGCGTTTGCAGCCTGAATTCCCAGAGCAGCGATTTTGTAAGGAGTATCAACATATTGTTCAAATTCGAGGTCGGCGACATTGTTTTCCGTTTTAAGTGTGATGTCGGTCGAACCGCTGTCACTGGAAGAACAGATGACTGTTTCCTCGCCACTAAGCGAGATCGTCGCACCTGGAGACTTGTTCGTTTTAAGACCTGTACTGGCAGCGGTGGCGACAATTTTCTGAGTCAGTTGATCCAGGCCGATACCTTCGATCAACTGCATGACGTAATAATGAAAGCCGCCATTCTCACCGACACCATAGACGGGAACAATGTTGGTATGGTGCAGAGAAGCTGTCAGTTCGGCTTCACGTTGAAAGCGTTTAAGTTGTTTTTCATCAAGCAGTAGATGTCGCGGGAGTAATTTTAAGGCAACCCGTCGATTCAATGATCGCTGGATGGCCTCATAGACAACGCCCATGCCTCCACGACCAATTTCCCGGACAATTTGAAAATCCCCCAGTTGCTCAGGAACCGAAGCGCCCAACGAGACTTTGCTGGGAGCGGGCTCTGCATATTTACCCCCTTCCAGTGCTGCGATCGCGGGAAAGAACTCTTCAATTTCAGCAGAGAGCTCGGGGTATCGCTGACGGTATTCCTCCACGGAAGGATGCTCACCCATGCGGATTCGTGCAATAAACTCTTCCGCCAGCTGTTCCAGGTCTGCTGGTTCGGGAGGCGTCAGGTTCTTAAGCGAGCGATCTGATTCGGGGGATAGCATTGCCGAATGTCCTGTCGATTACCATCTACGATGAGGCAGACAAAGATAGTCTGGTCATTCAATAATACCGGGAATTTGTACCAGAATGGAGCGCAATCTGGTTAATGCTCTGAAATATCTCATGCTGGCTGTTTTGGGTTCGATTTCGAGTACCTCGGAAGCCTCCAGGTTGGACAGTTCTTCAAAATGTCTCAGGACCAGAATCTCCCGGTCGATTTCGTTCATACTTTCCAGGGCTTCATGTAATTGTCGGGCCAGCTCTTCTTTGAGGGCTGCCTGACTGGGGGAAGTTAAATCTCCCAGGAGAACATCTGCGATCTGAAACGAGGTCGAAGCCGAAAAGACCCTTCGTTTTTGTTTCACCTCGCGGCGGGCATCACGCTTTTGTGCACCAAGATGCCGACGATGTACGTCGATCAATGTCTGACCGACGATGGTCCGCAGCCAGATGAAAAACGTAGTGGCCGGATCGTTAAGATAATGTTCAATCCGGGTAGCAGCATCCAGGTAGGCTTCCTGCAGAATATCATCCGCATCAACACGCCCGAGCAGACGATGATCGAGACGAAAATTGACAATTCGCCATAACCGATCGCGGTAGCGGTCATATTCGTCCGCTAAAACACCCTCTGGATTTTCTCTCAGCCGTTCCAGAAAATCCTGGGGATCTTCCTGCTCTTCTAACAAATAACTGTCCTCCCGAATAGTAACTGTTTAATCTCAGGCCTGATTCTAGTCGAATGCTTCCCGAAACAACAAGTCGCGTCTCAGGTTCGAAGAGAGGGATTACAACAATTCCACAGGCCCCTGGGGCAATGAGCAGACGAGAGGCGATCCGTATCTCTTACGAACGATTCAAGCTGTTTGACGGATGACATTTAGAACTTTGCGAGAAATTCAAATCTCGGTCCTGGAACGCCGCGGGATTCCTGCTTCAAAACAAAGAGGTCCAGCAGAAAAGTCCAGGATGACTCCATTGGTTTCTGATCTTGGATTCCACCAGCCATTTTATGGTCTGAGTAATTAGGAGCCTGTATTGGCCTGAACCTTAAACTGCATATCGGAATGAACGTCAGTGTATAGCTACTGTTTTCGAAAGTCGTTCTAGATCAGACATAACGGATTTCAAACCGGATCAAAGCAACTGATTGACTGGAGATACCTTACGGGGGGTGATCGATTGAGAGACAGTCTGGCTCGCAGGCGACCAATTTGCAGGAAATAATCTGAAGACTTGTTTTTATTCCAGTACTGGGGCGCAGCAGGGTTTCCATCAGGCGTCTGCTGCAAATGCAAGCCTTGCCTGTAAATAGCTATATGCGGCTGTAGACGTTTTCACTATCAATTCGTCTCTGGCACACCAGTTGCGTATCACTTACTTGTGAGACTGTTTCTGGAAAACAGTTCAGCAGAATATGATTTCAAATCTAAGGAGTGAGATATGGTTACTCGAGAAGAAATACGTGGTCATTGGAATGAGTTGAGAGGTCGGATTGAAAAACACTGGAATCAGCTCAGCCCTCATGATCTGGATGGAGTCGAAGGTGAGACTGACCAGCTGGTAGGAAAAATTCAACAGAAAACCGGACAGGCTTCTACTGAAATCCGTCAGGAGCTGGATTGTATCGTGGACGACATGTCCAAATCAGCTGCTCAAGCTACCGAAAAACTGGGGGAAAATTTCGAGAAAACGGTCAACAAGACCAGAGAACAGTTTCAACATGCTTCCGAAGCGGCTCGCGCACAATACGAGCACTTGAATGACTCTATGCACAAAGGGTACCAGCAGGCGGAACAGACGCTACGAAAGAATCCAGTCGAATCGGTTGCAGTAGCTTTTGGAACCGGGCTGATCGCAGGCGTTATTGTGAGTCTGGCGTGGCGTCGTTAAGAAATTCGGTTATTAAGCTCAGTCAAACCTCTTTATTGACATCAGGAGGCAAGGATGATTCATCAATTTGGTGATCTTGAAATACGCTCGCAGCAGAGAGCAAAATCCGTAACTGACGCTATAGAACAGGAGTCTGCTCCTGGAATGTGTCAGTATGTAAAAGAGCAGCCTGTAAAATCAGTTTTGATTGGTCTGGGTGCAGGTATTGGGGCAGGGCTGTTACTAGGCTCTCTGTTTAGAGAATCAACCAGGTATCTGCACCATGAACCTGGTCTTGCTGAACGGGTTGGCAATCAGGTCAAAGATTCCGTGTCCGAGATCTTTCCGGGCTCTCTGAAAAGTCGTTTCAGATCCTGAGGTGCGATATTACCGATGACGGACTATAAGCTTAAACTGAGGGAGGGAGTGATGAATCAAGGGGGGCCAGGTCGCAGTGCAGAAGAGATCAGCCACTCCATGAAGCGGTTGCGTAACGAGCTGGATGGTGATGTGCATCAAATCAAGCAGAGTGCTGCGACCCTTTCGGACTGGCAATATTATATCAGGAACTATCCCTGGATGAGTCTGGGAGGGGCAGCGTTAATTGGATACCTGCTTGTGCCCAAAAGACTCGAGATCCAGAGTCCTGATGCTGAAACGATTGAGAAACTGGCCCGCAAGAATAGACTGGTTGTCGAGCATCAGCCCAGAAAGCATGCTTCAGGAGGGGGGCTGCAGACAGTCGCTTCGTTTGTAACCCGATTGATCATAAAAGCAGCTACCGCACAGTTAATGCACCATTTTGCTAATGGTATTGCATCGCAAGAGCCAGCAAGTTCCTTTGCCAGATCGGAAAGCAGTTCCAACGGGGCAGGCGAGCACTTCAGCAAAATAATGGGAGACAGAGAATAAATTGGGGGAGAGACTAATGTTAAAATATCAACTCTATGATTCCAGATTGCCTAGACATCTCGAGAGCAGTGGTTCGTCGACAATGTCGAGTTCCGGTCAGCCGGTTGAGCATGATACGACCTTTAATCGCTCAGACTCAGCTATCCGGCGACAGATTTCAAAACATCCAGCGCTTTCGCTGAATGTAGGAATTGCGGCAGGATTCCTCCTAGGCTGGCTGGTGAAGCGATGATTCGTAACAGTATGAATCATCAGCAACCAGATATCAAAGGCGGATTCGGCGATCTGATAGCAGATATGATTTCGCTGAGTGAGCTACAGCTTGAACTGCTGGCCGTTGATTCCCGCGATGCTCTGCGCAAATCTCTTTACCCTCTAATCTTGCTCTGTCTCGGTTTAGGCCTGATCGTTGGCGCCTTTCCCGTTATGTTGTTTGGCTTTTCCTGGTGGCTCAGTGAAATGACCAGTCTCAGCCTGGCGGGCAGTTGTCTGACCATGGCTCTGTTGTCGCTGGCAGGGGCTGGATTACTGTTCTACCTGGCCCGAAAAGGCCTGGCTCACAGTCTGGGACATTTCAAACGGACTCGAGACGAGCTACGCAGCAATACGCAATGGATCAAGAAAATTCTCTCCGAGAAGCAGTGTTATCATCAGACATCAACCAGGTGATGCAGAAGACTGTATTACGCTTTAGTTAAGGATACACATTATGAATATGAACGCCACCAAAACTCAAAATGCTACAGACTATAATCAGAATCGTTCTCCGGTAGGCGGTGAGTTACCCAGGCAAGGTGAGCCATTAAATCCCTCCGACGATTTCATTGAATATGTTTCGGCTTACGCCCGCCAGAAACCCGGTACTGCAGCTCTGTGGTGCTTTGGGGTCGGCTTTATTCTCGGCTGGAAGCTTAAGCCCTGGTAAGAATGATTCTTCGCTCTGAGGGCTATCCTAAACATGGGCCCATTAAACAATTTTAATCTTGCCGGGGGTATGGTTCTAAGATCGCGCTTGCCCCCGGCTTTCTAAATGACTCGACTCCCAGTAATTGTAGACAGATGGGAGTAATATCAGTTAACCGAAGGTGCTCCGGTAATTCAAAATCAGGGGGTAAACCGGCGGCTATCAACGGAGCTGTTGAATCCAGGCAGTGTAACGATCCATGCGACCCAGAGGGATTACATTTCAGATCTGGCAGACAAAACTCCTTCCCGAGTCGGGCAGTAATCCATATGTTTCCCGTCTGCTGAGAAAAGCAGGTTGCGATTCGCTCAAAGGCATTCGGGTAAGTTTCAAATGTGATCAAACCGTCCGAATCGACCTGAGCATCAACGGCTTCCAGATTGCCTTCCCAGAGCCAGGGAGTCCCGTAGCAGTCTACTCCATCTCGTTTCTTCTCAACCGCAGGCTTGAATACCAACTGCCCTCGGTCACTGGTGACGACATGGAAGCCAGGTTGCTTACTTCCATTAAGTCCATGGTCGTCATCACACCAGATGATTTGATCGATATCAGGACACTTCAACAGACATTGAATAACATCACGTCGATGCTCCCAGATTCCAGACTGCAAATAAATCTGCGCAGATCGCATGTTGGGACAGACCATTAATTCTTCTGAGTTGCTCCAGGGTTTTCCTGCTGTGACAAGTTGGAACTCCTGTAGAACTTCATTCAGGTCAACTCCTGAGTCAGCATCCAGATCACTTTGTGAATGATCGCCTGTGATTAAGATGGCAAATTCTTCCAGAAAACGCGTGATTCCTCCCTCAGATTCAATCAGGGAGCCCAGAGTTTCATCAACCGCCTGGAGAATGTCGACTGCGTAAGTTGGCCCTTTCTCATGACTGACAAAATCATTATTGGGGAAATAGGCCAAAGTGAAATCCGAGAAACACTTCTGCTGGCTCAGAGCGAGCAGGTAGTCAGCCGTGGTATCGTCATGAAATCCAAATCGATAGGAGAGTCCACCGCGCGCTGAGGGCAGGGAACCGTAGAGGGGAGTTGAGACAAAATCACCCAAAAACATTGTATGGGGACCCTGCATACTTTCAGCCAGTTCTACGCCCGGTGCCAGATTTAGCAGTAGTGGTGTTGTGGTTTCGTGCGTAACGGTACCTCGATACCACATATAATTGATGACTGCATCGGACAAAGTGCCATGCTGTTCTATCTGCTCAAAGATCGTGGGGACCAGGAGGCGTTCCATATTCAGTTTGATCTGAAAATCGTTGAGATACTCTCCCATCCCCTCATTCATGATTGCTGTCAGGTCGGATCCAAAGAAGGCAACTTCATCCTTGGTGCGGTCATACCAGTAGGCGCCGGAGATTCCATGTTCGAACGGGTATGCTCCTGTGGCTATCGTGCAAGTGGCTGCGGGCGTGATCGAGGGGAAAATGGAAGTGCATTCCGAGCGAAAAACTCCCTGATCTATCAATTTTGACAGATTCGGAAGCCATCCCTGTTCCAGTGCGGGCTGGACAACACGTGTTGCCAGGGCATCGATGACGATAAGTAAAACTTTTTTTTTCATTTCTGGACTGTCTTTCCATCCATTTCAGCTTGAGCCACTGACTGCAGTATATCATTCTCTTCTACAGGTTGAGACTAGTTATTCGTTCCGTCAATTATTCGTTCCGTCAAGAGGAATCGAAGTCATAATAAATCCAGTGCAACTGAAATGCCGTTTCATAAAAATGATCAATATTGAGAGTAAAATCAGGTCAGATTTCAGTCAGTCTCAGTGGCAAATCTTAAATTTAATTCGTCGGGTATGGCTTCTAATTAGATGTTTTGCTCTAATATGCTTTATTACCAATCATAGTCTGAATGAACTTACTGTATAGCGGGCCATAAAAGCAGGATTCACAGTAATGATCATGGAATCTCTTCGGATTCTCATTGCACACAGTAATCAAAATACTCTGACAACGATCAATAACGCCGTTTCAACGCTCGGCCATACCGTAATGGATGCTGTTGTAACAGGCGAGGCACTGATAAAATGTAGTGAATCTAACCGACCCGATCTGGTGATAAGCGGGGTCAAGATGCCGGATCTGGATGGAATCCGAGCATTGACACTCATCGCCTCAGAAACTCCGGTACCCGGAATCATCGTAACTCCCAAAAGTGATCTGGAACTGGTAGAGACTGCGGCACTGGATCATATCATGGCCTGGCTGGTTGAGCCAATTCGGACTGTTGATCTGGCACCAGCCATACTTCTGGTTCACCGCCGCGCTCAGGAATTTGCGGAACTCCGTAAAGAAAATCATGATTTACGTACGGCCCTGGTAGATCGGAAAACTATCGAACAGGCTAAGGGAATTCTGATGAAATCTGCAGGTCTGGATGAAGGAGAAGCCTTCAAAAGGTTGCAGAAAATGGCATCGCGCAAACGAATCCGCTTGATTGAAATGGCGCAGGCTGTCATCCATGCAGAAGATGCCATCGATCTTAAGTAAGTTGTTTTCTGGATTCTCATTTGCCTCGAAATGAGATCAGGCTGAGCACGGCTACAAAAAGCGAGGCCCCGATAATTGACCATAGAATCGGAAACGGTTGATCGCCAAATTGAACTGTCAGTAATTCCGGTAGTCCCAGCCCTCTGGACATCCAGCTTCCCAGTAATGCGCCGATGAAACCGAGTGCAATCGATGTCAGGCAACCCCCGCGAGAATAACCTGCCAGAGATTGTCCTATACCACCACAAATGGCAGCTACAATCAGCAATATGAGCAGTTCAAAGATTCCCATAGTGTTGTTTCCTTTTAAATGCTTAAGTCAAAGAGTGCTGGCATCTTCAAGTTTCATGATTGCTGGTCCAGGATTTCCGATAACTGCCGATACTTTGAACGGAAGGTTTCAAGATCTTGTTTTACAATATGCTGGTCGACGTACGCGGTCTGGAGAGCTTCAGCTTCACCACGGATGGCATGAATATCGTCAGGACGACTGGCATGATTGGCGATTTCAGTCAGTGCTTTCAGTATGGTCAGAGAGACGGCAGTGCTGCTGGCACCATATTCACGAATTTGTCCAAATGACTGAATCAATACATCCGGAAAACCATCTGCCTCAGTGATCAGAACCCTCGCGACTGATTCACCATCGCGACGAATCCGCACCGGTACCGACCGTTCAACTAGACGTCCCAATGCCCCTCCAAGTCTATCGACACAGCTCATCGCTGTGAAAGGATCATTAATGCCTGGTGACAGGGCTCGCAGTGCTATCTCAACCAGTTCGCGAGCGGCGTATCCGACATCCTGACGCGGGGTTCGTCGAGGGCCGACAATAATGACGCGATTCACCGAATTGATATAAGATGTCGTCATGTCCTCCGTCTTTTCGGTGTCCCGTGGCAACCAGATCCGAGCCAGCAGTTTTTCCCGAGTCACGAAGTCTCCCGGTTTGCATAGAAGCTCAACGACGCCTTTAGCTTCACATGCCAGGGAAACCAGGCTTTCGCCATCAATTCCCTCAATATAACCTTCTGCTTGAGATGCGACCGTAATGTTGTTATCGCTTAACTCTGCACGAAGGTCCTCAATGCTGAGTCTGGATTCTTCTTCATCGGGACGTTCACCGATCCGTTCCGGAAACAGTCGATCTACGGCGAGGTCCAGGTCGCGTGCCACCGCAGTGATGATTGTGGGGGCCTGCATGGCTGTTGCGACATGGTGAATAAACAGGATTAACATCCCCATACAGATTAATCCCAGAATCAATCCAACTGCCGTACCCAGCTGTGGAGTGAATACATCCGTACCATTTTTACCTTCGCGAACGGTCTGAAGCACAAGCATGCAGTACAGGCTCGTTCCCACGTACTGACCGATGACAAGGTCTGCAATGCTGTCGCTCATGACGTTACGCACGAGTCTTGAGCCGAACTGTGAGGAAGCAATCGACAGAGTTAAAACCGTGATAGAAAAGACTACGCCGGCCAGTGCAATCGTGGCACCTGCCACTGAGGAAAGAGTAGACCGAGCTGCTTCTGCTGTGGTTGAAAACCAACTCAGTTCCCTGTTGGAGCTGGCGATCAGCTCATCCAGTTGACATGTCCCCATTGCAAGTGCAATTGCAAATAATGACATAATTGAAGGGACAAACCAGAAACTGCTGCGAAAGGAATCCCATAAATTTGCCAGACGTGCTCTCATAAGTTGGAAGAACTCCTCAGGTTGATTAGCCTGCCCAGTCCATATTTCATTAACTGGCAGATCGGTTTAGCGTCAATTTCGGTAAAATATATTTTAAGATATTGGTTTGGAAATGTGACAGTAAAAAACGCTGCAGTCGACAAATAGACGGCTGCAGCGTCAGGTTCTAAACCAGATTGACTGGTTCAGTTGTGGGCTTGATTCAGCTATCAATGCCCACTTTCACACCCTGGTCTTTGTGTTTTTTAACAAACAGAAACTGTTCGATGAGTGATTTCCGGTAAACTGGATCTGTAAAATCCGGCCAGTGATCCCGGTCAAATCCCTGGATCTTTGTGATCTGGTGATTAGACATCTTCAATACCAGGTTCTGCTGATTGTCATTCATCAAGTCGGACTTCACCTGGAATGCCTGAAAAGGAACAGCAAAAAGCTTGTTTCCATTGGTGGTATGATGATTTAGAGAGACAATGATATAACGTGCTTTGCGATGAGCCGTATCTAGAATGATCTCTTCCACTTTACCAATTTGATCATCTTCTATGTTCAGAACTTTTAAGTTTAAAAGTTGGTTGGCCCGGATGACTGCATTTGATGGTGGGGCATCCGGATCCTGGCGGACGTTGTAGCGACGATCAGGTTTATTGAGTAATTCCTGGTCAGCAAAATCTGGCCAGTGATCCTGCTCAAATCCTGTTGCTCCGTCAAGTTGTTCCTGATCCACTTTCAGTAGAAATCGATGGTCATGTTCGTGATTGTTATTTGGCAATACAGTCAAAGCCTCGAAGGGGACAGCAAACATTTTATTTCCAAACCCTGGAAAACCACCATAGGTTACCGCAGCGTAACGGATTTTGCCGTTATTTGAATCAAGAACGAAATCATTGATCTCTCCTACATTCTGTTGTTTCAGATTCGTAACCCGTTTGGTCAAAACTGCTGCCGCTCTGAGGAATGTGCAGTCTTTAGCAGGTGGTTTACTGATCTTTTCTTGAAAGTCCGAATGATTCTCTTTTGAAATATTGGGTTTATTCTGAGCGTGGCCACTTCCGGTCAATAAAACTGATCCGATACTGATGGCGATCGCTCCAGTGATCACGGTGACGGGCTTCATGATATTTCTCCCTGGATTAACCTGGTACAGAGCTGATCTCGGAGTGCTCGAAATCTCTGAAAGGAATTCAGATAAATAGGCCCTGCTGTCGGAGAACAGCTTTCAGGACATGGTCTGTATTTAATATCAACCAGATGGAAAGTGTACCCCGACAGGATCACTGCTGTTCCTGAATTGGCCCGCCATGCATCAGCAGTGACATGACGATTCAAATTGGTTTACCTGCTCTTCGGCTTCATCTTTTGCGATGCCGTAGTGCTCCTGGATTTTGCCGACCAGTTCATCTCGTTTTCCATCGATCTGGTCCAAATCATCATCAGTCAGTTCCCCCCATTTCTGTTTGGCCTGACCTTTGATCTGTTTCCATTTTCCTTGAATAATGTCGCTTTTCATCAAACTATCCTCCAATTTCTGGTTATGGAAATGTCTGGCGAAATGCATACTTCGCCGATCAAGAACGAGTATTCATCCTATTCTTTTTTATTGAGCTCGACACCAACCGAGCCATCACTTTTATCTCGCTCGATTTCGAGCTCGCCGGATGGGGTTTCCACATCCAGAACTTTTTCTTTTTGTTCACACCCCGTGAGGGTGAAAGTTGAGAAAGACATCAACATTAGAGCCAATATACTTAATCCGAATTTAAAAATTGAACGTTTCATGAGATTTATCCTTCTAAAAGTAGATGCCTCAGTTTCTGTGCGCGCAGCGGTAGCCGCTCGGGCACACAGGGGTTAAGCAAAAGTTGGTTACAAGCATTCAGACGCAGTTAGAATCACCAGTATGTGGGTCTTCCATAAAAGTCATAAAGCTGAACTTCATAAGCGCGGTTGACAGGTAGTCGCGGATCATAAACCGGCGCGTCTCTTACCTGTTCTTCAGTCAGATCGACGTGAGCTTTTTTATCTTCCCACGTAAAATGCGTGATCCAGTCGAATGCGATTATTACTTTTTTGCCAGGTAACCAGTTTTGAGTATCGATCACCAGATACCGCATGGACCAGCTTTCGGTATCTACAATCAGGTCATCTATATGGCCTAACGTTCCTTCCATACACTGAATGTGATAACCAATAACCTCTTTTACGCTACGTAGGTGAGGATTTCCGTCCAACTCCACTACCTGCGTTTGAGATGAGTGATGATCCAGACTCGAATCGGAATGTCCCCAATACATAGGCCAGTTGAAGTGAGATGAGAGTGCTACTTCCTTTTGCCGGGACACGGGAAGGCTGTCCTCCAGTGACGGAGAAGTCTCGATATTCTCCCTGGATAAGACTGTCGGTAATTCACGTGTATCAAGATTTGGCTGATCAATGGCTACTGGAGAAACCAGGACTTTTCGCCCCGGCAGCCAGTTTCCCGTGTCGACTATCAGATAACGAACGATATTAGACTCATCATCAAAAAGAAAATCTTTAACGGTACCGCACTCGCCATCTGTGGCCAGCACGTGATATCCATTAAGTTCATTAGTACTGCGAAACATTTGTGTCTCCTTTCCTGACTCTACCTGTAGTCGGAAAGCAGATGGCGTGCCAAATCTGGTCAAATCATTGGGTGGCACATGAGTATGTTTGGATTCCATAAAGGATTCTCGCTGTATTTTAGAGATATCAGGATTTAAAAATAATTCCTGATGTGTTCCGTTTGCCTGCGCTAAACTATCTAAATTCTGTTCTATCGACTGCTGGCAAACCGGACTGCTTGAAGAACAGCCAGATTTGAGATGGACCCGGTCGAGCGATAAAAAAAGCCCTGCAGCGCAGTAATGTTATGCGCTGCAGGGCTGTCATAGGCCTGCTTCTGATGTGTCTTTTGGACAAATCTTCTCTATTTCCAGTCTAACAAGACTAAGTCGTGAGTCAATCCACTAAAGTTTAGTATTAGACAGATCTCAAATTGGATTGTCTTGCTCTAGGCCCACCTCATGCTGCAGGACAGGACTGAAAGGAAATTCCTACTACTCAAGTACGAGCCCAACTATTTGATTCGGACAAAAGAGTGCTATAATGGTTTTAAATTTCAGCCGAAATAGATCTCCGGTGAGGCTTTCTGGTCTCGAGAGTTGGGAATTCATTCGCTGAAATACGGGCCAGACAACACTTTAGTCGTTAGAAAAGCAGGGCTAGGACCGACTGGATTTAATAAATACTGAGTCCATCCGTATTTTGTTCAAATCGATCCCCATCATTCTTGCTGACAATGGAATAATAAAAGATGCCAGAAGCACTAGTGGTTGATGATGATCGTACTATCCGTGAGATGGTAAGAAGTTCTCTGAGTAAAATTAACGTTGATATCATCCAGGCAGGTACTGCTCAGGAAGCGCTTGAGGCAATCAAGACTGGTTCACCAGAGGTGGTTTTGCTCGATATCATGCTGCCGGTCGTGTCCGGACTGGATGTGTTTCGAGAAATTCGTGAATTGGATCGCAGGCTGCCAGTGCTCTTCATTACCTCTTCCAGTGAAAGCAATGTTGCAATTGAAGCAATGCAGCTGGGAGCGTTTGACTATCTGGCTAAGCCATTGGATCTTCCCAAACTGAACGATCTGGTTTCGAAAGCTATCGAGAACAGGCGATTGATGAATATTCCTGTGGCCCTGCCTGTGGGAGGAAAGAAACGGAGTAGCGGAGATCAGTTTGTCGGTCGCAGTCCACAGATGCTGGAAGTCTTCAAGTCTATCGGACGTGTCGCCTCGGAAAATGTTAATGTACTGATTCGTGGTGAAAGTGGAACCGGGAAAGAGCTCGTCGCCAGAGCCATTTACCAGCATAGCCCTCGCTCTGAAGAATGCTTTATGGCGGTAAACTGTGCAGCACTGACAGAGACTCTGCTGGAAAGCGAACTTTTTGGCTATGAAAAAGGAGCTTTTACAGGCGCTGACCGACAGCGAATCGGTAAATTTGAGCAATGCAATGGCGGTACAATCTTTTTGGATGAAGTGGGGGACATGTCACAGCTCACTCAGGGGAAAGTACTGCGGCTGTTGCAGGAACAGAAGTTCGAACGCGTAGGTGGCAATAAGACAATTGAAACAGACGTACGTATTATTGCTGCTACTAATCGAAACCTGGAACAGATGGTGAAAGACGGCACGTTTCGAGAAGACCTCTTTTATCGTCTGAATGGAATGACTATCTCGCTACCTCCCCTCCGGGAACGAGGAAACGACATCGCTCTGCTGGTTGAGCACTATCTCAACGAAGCATGTTACGAAATGGGGCGTACCGAGATCGAGGGAATTTCCTCTGAAGCCCTGGATCAGTTGTTACAATATCGCTGGCCAGGGAATGTGCGTGAATTGCAGAGTGTAGTCCGTCAATCTCTATTGAACAGTACCAGCCCGGTAATCGTTCCTTCTTTTCTTCCTGATGACGTTTCCAGTCAATTTAAATCAACTCCCGAAGTCTTCCAGTCAGAAGATCCTCTGGACGAAGATCCGGCATTGCCGCTCTCAGATCTTCAACTATTTGTCGATCAGAGGCTTGCAGCGCAAACCAAAGACTTGTACAGCGAGACTCTGGAAACGATGGAGCGTTATCTCTTAACCCGTGTTCTAAATGAAACAGGGGGAAATCAGACCCGCGCTGCAGAGATCCTGGGGATCACGCGAGGCAAAATTCGTGATCGTATTGCGCAATTTGGAATTTCCCTCGAGAAGACAGTCAGCATTGATGAGAATGGCAGTTGACTCCTGCCATAAGCAGATTGACCTCAATGAGACCTGGGTCAGGCTCTGAGAAGGCTGTTAACTTCTCAAGCCGCCTGATTACTCCCCTTTCTAAGGCGGTGGTCGCTGACCAATCACGATATTCATTGAACAGATCGATTATCGACCGCTTTCTCGCTCTCCACATAGTCTATTTTTACAGACAGTCTAAAATTGCAGGCGGTTAACCGACTGCTTTTTAAGGATTTATGTTGATAATCATTTTTGTGGACCAACTCTGGCATAGCACTTGCTGATTCGACATTTGTCGCAATAACGCGATTGAAAATGTGAAAAGTAAATTATCTGAGCCAGGAATTTTACCTGGTCGGTTGGCACCGGCAGATCAAGCGGAGAGCCCAACCGGATTAGAAGCAAAATTCTGATTTCGAAAATTGGCCTGGATTCTGAAAGGGTATCAACATGTTAAGTTGGGCATTGATGTTTCTGATTATTGCACTGATTGCGGGACTGTTTGGGTTTGGACTGGTTGGTGGCATGGCCTATGGTGCAGCTAAAATCTGCTTCTTCATCTTCCTCGTGCTGGCGATTTTCAGTCTGTTGACCGGTCGACGGGTTCCTACTGACTAATTCCTGAACAGGTATTTAAAACAGTCGATTAATAATCTGCTGGAGCACTCAACCGACGGCATGTTTACGAATGTGTCGTCGGTTCGTGCGCTATAGTAGTTCCCGATTGTAGTAAGACTCTAGGAGAGAAGAGCTGTGCGAAATTCAACTGTAATTATTTTGATCATCGTAGCTGTAGTTGCGATGGCCTTTGGGGGCTGGATTTCATTTAACGATAGCGGGGAGAAAGCCAGCGTCACGATTCACAAGGAAAAAATTAAGCAGGATACAGAATCTGCAGTAGAGCAGGGAGAAAAGCTTGTGAATAAGGCGACAAGTAAAAGCAAAGAGTTGATTGATCAGGAGACTCAGGGCGAGCCAGCAAGTGAAAATGCAACTGACATAGAGGAGACTGAGCCTGCTGACTCCCCTTGAAATTTCAGCATAAGACTTCAAAGTCTTCAAGTCGCACTTTCATCTTTTAGAATCTGAGCAGGCTTCTCGACTGATAAATGTCTGAAGATGATCCATTTCAATTTCACCTCACCAATTTAGTAGAATAAGAGTCTGGAATTTGATAACTTCATTTGAAGTCCACTTCCCTGGTTTATCGTTTTGAATCAATCGAAAAATGCTATGAAAGTATAAGCTACGCATGGTTCCTTCCTCGCCGAATGAGAATATCCCCAATTCAGCACTCTGGGCTTCTGATGAACAATTGCAGAAGATTATTGATTCTGCTTTGGATGCTGTCATTACGATGGATATGGAAGGGCTGGTAGTAGACTGGAATCGACGTGCGGAAGAGATCTTTGGCTGGTCTTACGATGAAGCAGTTGGGAATCCTCTGGTTGATCTGATCATTCCGGAGCAGTATCGTCTGCAACACCTCGACGGTATGAGACTTTTTAAATCGACAGGTAAGGGGCGAGTCATCAACCAGAAGCTGGAGCTAACCGCTCTCAGGCGGAATGGTCACGAGTTTCCTGTGGAACTGATGGTTACCAAAGTCGACTGGAAAGAGGAGACGATATTTAATGCTTTCGTTCGTGATGTTTCGGATCGCAAAGAAGCGGAACAGTTAATTGCACGGGAAAAGCTTGAGGCTGCGCTTCTCCAACAGGCCAGTTTTGCTTCATCGACCATTGATGCTCTGGAAGATGCTTTAAGAATCTGTGTCGCTAATCTCGGCGAAATTTCCGGCTGGCCTGTCGGGCATGCATTCCTCATGAATCAAAATGGAACCCGTCTGGTCTCTTCGCGGATCTGGCATTTTTCCAATCGAGATAATTTTAGAGCACTGGATGAGGCTTCCCAGCAACTCAGTATTTCCCGTGGTGAGGATTTGCCCGGACAAGTCTGGCAACGCGGCGAACCGGTCTGGATTACAGATATTGAGCATGATCAATCACTCCAGTCTCCCCGCGACTTTTCGTCACTGGGGGTTCGCTCTGCATTTGGATTTCCCGTGAAACTCGATGGCGAGGTTATCGCAGTCGTAGAATTCTTTAATACGCGGCTGACAACACCTGATCTAAATCTGCTGGCACTGGCACGTGGGGTGGGAAACCTGATCCGCCATGTTATTGAACGTGTGCAATGGCAGGAAGAACGAACTCGACTGGCCGCGATTGTGGAGTCTTCAGGGGACGCCATCATCGGCAAGGCGCCCGATGGCACAATCACTTCCTGGAATAAAGGTGCTGAAGAAATCTATGGCTGGATAGCGGATGAAGTTATCGGCGAGACGGTATCGGTCTTACTGCCACCAGGGATGGCTCGTGAGGAATCAGAGATTCTGGAAGCAATGAAGACGGGACGTCGCCTCGATCAATTTCAGACACGGCGGGTGAGAAAAGATGGTTCGATCATCGATGTTTCCATTTCCGTTTCACCAATCCGTGGGATGGATAACCAGATTGTAGGAACTTCGACCATTGAGCGAGATATTACTGCACGCCGACGTCGCGAAGAGGAGCTCAGCAAAGCACGCGATGAAGCAGAGCAGGCAACCCGCACACAAAGTGAGTTTCTGGCAAACGTCAGTCACGAGCTGAGGACACCCATGAACGCGATTCTGGGAATGCTTGAACTGACTCTTCAGGAAGACTTAACTCCGTTGAAACGGGACTACCTGCAGACAGCAAAAGACTCCGCCGATTCACTGTTGCTTCTGGTAAATGACATTCTGGATTTCTCACGACTTGAGGCGGGGCGCTTTGAGCTGGAGCCCGTTGCCTTCAATTTGAGAGAACTTATTGATGAGGCAATCAAAACGCTCTCTCTCCGCGCCTGTGAAAAAGGGCTGGAAGTAATCTGTCGTATTGATCGGCGTGTGCCGGGGCGCGTCATTGGAGATCCGGTCAGGTTGAGACAGATTTTAACCAACCTGGCAGGTAACGCGATAAAATTTACCGAACAGGGTGAAGTCGTTGTTAATGTCAAGTTTATCGAAGAATCAGTCTATTCTCCTGCAGATGGTCGATCTGCTATTGAACCGATCATCGGCAAACATACTGAAAAACAAGTACTTCTGGAATTCAGTGTGTCGGATACCGGCATCGGTATTGCACCGGAAGATCAGGAGCGGATCTTTGCTCCATTTGCTCAAGCGGATGCTTCTACAACCAGGCATTATTCAGGAACTGGCTTGGGACTGGCAATTTGTCACGAACTAATCAGCCTCATGAAAGGCCAGATGAATTTGAAAAGTGATCTTGGACAAGGTAGCCGGTTTTCATTTCAGGTTGTATTCCCGGTTGCTGATCCGGAAGAAATAGATTTCCCAGGAGAGAAGTCGCGAGTGTCTGAGTTAAAAGATCTTCCCGTACTGGTGGTAGACGACAACCAGACGAATCGTGTGATTTTAGAGGAAATGTTGTCGAACTGGTCAATGTCTCCCACGCCAGTAGAATCCGCGAAAGAAGCATTACAGCATCTCAACTCAATCCAGGAAACTGAGACAGAGTATCCTCTGGTAATCGTTGATGCGCTGATGCCTGAAACCGATGGCTTTATGCTTCTTGAGCAAGCCCGAGAAGAGGGGCTGCTTGATACGGCCACCATTTTGATGCTTTCATCAGCAGATCATCAGATTTTCGGAGAGCGGTGTCAGGGGCTCGATATCTCGGCATTTCTGGAGAAACCAATTTCCCAGTCTGATTTACTCGATGCCATTATGACCGCATTAAAAGGACCACAGCTCGAGAGAAATGGTGTTGTGCAGATTAACGAGACCAAACAGTCACTGCGAATCCTGGTAGCGGAAGATACACCTGCAAATCAGAAAGTAATTACAGCAATACTGAAGAAGAGGGGGCACCAGTGTGTCATCGCCAATAACGGTCGCGAGGCTGTGGAATGGGTGCGCAATGATACCTTCGACGTCGTATTAATGGATGTGCAGATGCCAACCATGGATGGTCTGCAGGCGACAAGAATGATTCGCGAATATGAAGAGGATGCCGATGAGCATATCCCCATTATCGCAATGACTGCTTATGCCATGCGGGGTGATCGTGATAAGTGCATCTCTGCGGGGATGGATAATTATATCTCGAAGCCAATCGATGCCCCCAAGCTCATCAGGCTGCTGGAACGTCTGGCATCAAAATACCCGCGCCAGTCTAATTTAAACTCGGCGATTACCAGAGAAGAATCAAGTTCCTCCGCTGATCCAGCAGGCAAGACATCGGAACAGACTCTAGCTGACTCCGCAGGTATAGTTTCAACTCAGCCTGTAATGGATATGAAGGCTGCACTAGACCGTGTGGGGAATGATTCCGATTTGCTCAACTCGATGGTCGGATATTTTTTTGAGGATGCACCTGGCTTGGTTCAAGAGATTTCTAAGCAGAATCAGTCAGGAGATGCAGATGAAGTTGCGCGCGCAGCACATAGTCTCAAAGGGCTCTGCGCCAACTTCAACGCAGATTCGGCAGTAGGGGCTGCGAAGGTGATCGAAGAGATGGGACTTCAAGGAGATTTGCAGGGGGTTCCCGATGCAATTCCTGCCTTGGAATTAGAAATTGAACGTCTCACCAGCGAATTGACGAAATGGCGATCAGAACTCTGATCTCACTTGTCAGTTTTACGAGTAAACTCTCTCCCTCATTGATCGCTGAGCTGGCATCTTGTTCGCTGATCTTCCACGCCGAGATTCTCCATTTGTTGTAAGTCCCTGCTGTGCAACAGGTAGAGACCCTTTGATCTGTTTTGGTATGAGAAGTGCATATTAGATCCTGAAATAGATAACCTGATTTTCAGGCCCCATTTAGAAAGGATCAAATCAATGTCTACTCATGTCGAACACCAGGTTGCACCTAATCAATCAGTCGTTGCGGATATTCTCCGAATTGTACTCGCAGTTCTTCTGCCGCCGGTCGGCGTATTATTGCAGGTCGGGTTGGGAATGCATTTTTGGTTGAATATCGTTCTCACATTATGTGGCTACATTCCCGGGCTCGTTCACGCAATCTGGGTCATCGCCCGTAAATAACTTCACATACTCAATCAGCAGCTTCAATTTCGCTAATTTGATGAGGAATTATGTTTGCCATTGTTTCACTGATCGTAATCGTGGTGGTTTCAATCATCGTTGTCAGAGTGGCAACGGTTGCGTTATCACTGACCGGGCTCTCAAACCAGTTGGCTCGCTTCCAGGCCAGATCTGCATTTACCAGTACCGGTTTTACGAGCAGTGAAACTGAAAAAGTAATGCGACACCCGGTTCGCCGAAAAATCATTATGACATTAATGATTTTGGGAAACGCGGGAATCGTTACAGCAATTTCTTCATTGATCGTCTCCTTTGTTGGTGCTGAATCCAGCGGTGGCTTATGGCTCAGAATTGCCCTGCTGGCTGCCGGGTTGTCATTACTTTGGTTATTGTCCTATAGCGACTGGGTCGATCGTCGCATGTCTGAATTCATTCAGAGTGCTCTACAGCGTTGGACTGATCTGGAAATTCGAGACTATGCCGGGCTCCTACATCTGACCGGAGATTACGTCGTGGTCGAGTTGAATGTGAACGCGAACGACTGGCTGGCCGAGTCGAGTTTAAACGAGTTGAAGCTCAATGATGAAGGTGTACTCGTACTTGGAATTGAAAAAGAAGATGAAACTTATATCGGTGCACCGCGCGGCGATACGCGACTGGAGGTCAACGATCGGGTGTTGTTGTATGGCAAGGCCAGCGTCTTGAAAAACCTGGATGAGCGTCGGCGCGGTGCTGCCGGGAACTGGGAACACCATAAAGCCGTGGATGACCAGAAACGATCAGAGGAGCAGGAAGCCGTTGTCTCATAAGTTTTCGATAGAAGGTCCGCTTCAGATAATTAATCAGCCTGGTAAATAGCAAGCAGGCCTGATTGATGTAGAAGTGCAAATTCCTGATTGTGATTTCCCGGGAGAACGGCAATGGGATCCGTATTATTAAGAGTTACATCGTTAATGAGCTGCAATTGTCTTTGCTGAGTTTGGTAGATCTCCAGAGCATTACTGCCTGCAACGATCAGGTTTCCATTTCGTTGAAACGCAGTACAGGGATTATCCAGTCCTTCTCCGAAGTTGAATGTCGTATCTGAGCCAAATCCGTCCCAGATTACGGTTCCTCCCTGGTCAAATGCCAGCGCGATTCGAATTTGAGCATTTGGATAAGACGCGGTCATCGAGCGTATTCGTCGATGATAATTATCAAATTCTGCCCCCTGAGGATCAACAATTCCCAGATATGGGCCTACCCCGATATACAGCTTGTTTCGTCGTTCAAGACAGGGGATCGGAAATTGAATTGCGCCTTCCTCAAGCTCAAGGTCCCGGGGAAGCGGGATTGAATGACTGGAGATCAGATGATTTTCTCTATTATAAGTACTCGTCAGCAGGAGATCTCTTTGAATGGCCAGGTTCCAGGAGATTCCATCGAGTGAACCCGCAGTTGCCCCCAGTATAATATGCGGCAATCCGTTGAAATCACCCACAGTCAATCTGCAGGGAAAGTGGTCCGACTCAGATAAAACCTGGGATTGAAACTGATCGCGGGCTGTGAGGACTCTTACATAAAGTTGATGTTCCGGTGAAGTGGTTTTAGGAATCAAGAGGATGGGGAAATCGTGAGTTTTACCTGGATTCAGTGACCAACTCAGGCGGGAGGGGACGTGAGAAGCGTCCCACAAACAGCGTTCCAGAACCAGTCGAGAGGTCTGAGGATTGACTCCTGCTGCGTAGATTGTTTCACCAATGGTAATTGCAGTCTGCCATTCAACGTCACTGGAAAGTTCAATCGTTCTAACCAACTGGATTGATTTTTTGGGGCTTTTACGTTTAACAGGTTTACGTGCGGTATTTTTCTGTTGAAGATATCGCCCGGTATCCCGCTGCAGGAGTTTATCTGAGGGAACCAGTTTACCAAGTTCCGTAACCAGAGCCTTTCGTTGAGTCAGGTCGGCATGATTCAGGCTTCGTGAGATCAGGATTCTCGCTTTTTCTTCAGCATGTCCAGTCACAACTCGATCAGGATACGTGGAACGCGTTTGCGCCAGAAATTCAATCAGCGGGAGTCGACCACTGAGGGGCAGATTGGTTTCCGATAGTTCATTGATTTTCTCTTGAGCCTCCTGATGTAAGCCATGTCTGGAATAAATTTCAAATAAATGATCGAGGCAGAGTCTAGCCTGCGATGAATGGGGCCAGCCCGATTCCAGTTCTGCGATTGCCTCATCAGTGGCTTTGATTTTATCTTCTAAAATACGAGCAGCCTGAGTCGGGAGTTGCTGCTGATGCAGTTGATTTGCTGCCCGGCGATATGCTTCAATCGCTTCCTCTTCCTGGTCTAATTTTCGATGCAAATCGCCTACGGTTTCAAATTCTTTGAGTTCCTCATACTCGGCGATTGCTTCAGCCCAGAGACCACCTTCAACGAGACATTCGGCGGCAGAGCGAGGTTGGTTAAGCTTGTCTTTGTAAAGAACAGCAGCCTCGCGCCACTGGCGACCAGATTTGAGTGTTTGTGCGGCAGCACTATAATCCCCCAGCAAGTGGGCATAGATATAAGCTGCCCGTCTGTATCGTCCAAGTTGGACTTCCCGGGTTGCTAATTCCCGATAGCGGTTCATTAATTCCAGTTGAGTTTCATAAGGAATATCCCAGAAATCAGCGGCTCCTCCCGATCCCATACTGGTGAAATCGACATTCATGTCACGCCTGGAGAGGGTGTCTCCGGGCGGGGCAACACCCCGGTGACCGGGATCGCCGCCCATAGGTAGTGCATATTTAAGACCTTCATCCGGATTATTACCCAGCAGATTTAGCAGGCGTTTAATCTCTCTATTGCGTTTAGACTGATCCGGCCTGAACGCAGAGAACAGCTGTTTTCCAGCCCAGTTTTCCAGATGATTAATCCAGTTAGGCGCACCCTGATTGCGGGTAGGTACCTTGCTCGTAAATGAAAGGATCGCCTTGGCAAACAGAGCATGCGGAAGCTTGAGTGGATTCGGAAGATTGTTGAATACAGATTCATCTGGATTTCTAGGGAGCTTCTTCAGGGAATCCTGGTCCGAACCAATCTCTTTTTCTTCCTCTTCAAATAACGTATCCAGACTGGGAAACTGAATCAGGGAGATGGTATGCAGCTGAGATGAGATTGCTATTCCAGGAACTGCACAATCCCAGTCGGAATCCCGGGAAATACAGGGCTGAAAAAAATCCGCAACCGTTAATTCATCCTGCTGCTCACAAGCGACGAGGCCCGCTGCCGGATGCCAGATCCAGGTATAAGGGGGGCTCAGCAGGTTTTCCAGTTCCTGTAGCGAAACTACTGGTCGAAGCGAAGCTTCAACCGGTAGATAAAGACGTGAAGCGATCTGCCCATAGGGTACTCCCTGTCGTGACCGAATCTGCTGATCCGAAACGGCCAGCAGACCACATGGCCTCCGGCTCTGATTCGACTCAGGAATCAAATACAGCTTGAGCGACATCTGGGCGACTTCCCATTGGCTGATCTCATCGATCCATACTTCGGGACGGTTACCCGGCAGAAACCAGGCTGTCGTGTCTCTAACAGGTTTTGGATGATATTGTAACTGGACGGTAGCCGTTTTCATGTCAGGTGCTCCCCGAATTTCTTGATCGCTGTATCAAAGATCGGTTGGGGACTGATACACTCGTTTTCACCACAGAAATATGCATCGCCCCAGAAACGTCCATCATTGCACCAGCCTGACGTTTTACCCTCTACCAGACAGAGAGATACTTCAGGAATATTGATGTCTGCACTTTTGAGATGCAGCATGCCTCGAGAATCCAGGAAAGCCTGTGAACCATCATCCCAGGTAGCGACAGATAAATGACATCCCAGATCCCGGTTATGTTTGACCTGTTTAAAGGTTTTCAGTCGTCGTTGATCACTGGATGAGATTCGGGAACCCTGCAGCATGATATACTTCAATTCCGGTTGATACAAAATTCGTAATGTTGACTGTTTTGTCGTCTTCAAAACCAGCTCACCTGATTCCGTCACCAGGATTCCCATAAACTTTTTGCGGATGTTTCGGCCGGAATTTTTCCAGTGGGCCGGCTGATCTATCCATTTCTGAATGTCTGGCCGCGCAGGTTTCAATTCAGCCTGCATGCTATATAGATTGAGGACACATCTGTCCCAGCTGAAAGTATTGTCCAGTTTGATCGCAACAATTTGTCCATCGGTGGAGATATCCTCGCTTGAGATTGATTCAACTTTTACAGAATCCATGACCGGAATGGTTTTCAGTTCTTCTCTGGCGGGAAAATAGATTTTACCTCCCTTCCACAGGATACAGACTGGTCCAATATCAGGGTCACGTTCGAAAATGGTGACGACATCGTTGGGATTGACTGTTCCCAGGCTGAATTCGGTCATCACGGGCTGTCCCCGAGATATATCAAAGGAGAGTGCGAGCCACTGGCTCCGATCCAGTGTGTGGAAAAAACGGTCACAGGCCAGAATCAAGTCAGAAGAATAATGTGAGGAACCAACGCGTTCGCCCGTAGCAGGATCGATGGCGATAATGGTGTTGAATGTTTCATTGATCAGAAACAGGAAGCCATGATGGGCGCAGATCGCGGTGAATTCCATCTGCTTCAGCTCAATGGGAGTATGTGTGACACTTTTCTGTTCCAGGTCTATGTGTACCAGTTGAAGTTCTGAATTCTGAAGGTCGCCTGTGAGCAGCGATATTCTTCCCTGATCAGGAATCCCTGTTTTCCAGCAGATATTCCTGCCTTTTAACTGGGGAATTCCGAATGCCAGCAACTGAGCTCCCGTATGTGATTTGGGCCAGTACAACAGAAGACCGGAATCTGTAACACCAATCTGTCCATAACCGGGAACCCACCAGGTGACCTGTTTGTTCTGCTGGAATGAGTACGCGAGATTCAAAGGAAAAGGATGAGTGGCAAAAATGGCCGGTAAACCTTCAAAACCCTCCTGTCTTACGAGGGGGGCAATCGTTGTAGAAGCTGTATCAAACAGGCTTTCCAGATCCAGTTCCAGATTACATACGATTTTATTACCCCGTAAGCTTTTCTCGATCAACTGGAAGTGACCATCGCGTTTGACAGTGGCGATGTGCAGAATATCCAGATCGACTGTCCGTAGCGCAGTCTGGAATTCCGGGTCATGCCAGACGTCCTCAGTGATTAAGAGCACCGGTTCCGGATCGGATTCTACTTCTTCGAGCTGTTTGAGAAAATCAGGTAAAGCAAACGCCGGATGCAGATGACTGTCCAGGGCCTGCAGGAGCTCTTCAAGACCTTCGCGAGATGCCAGATCTACAGTTTCGAGTTGTTTTTGAAATGCCCGAAACGCTCTGAATTCAGTCTGTTGATCGGTAGAAGCAGCCAGGGCCATCGCGACTGCAGCCAGATAGACACGCGGAATGCCCCAGGTACGAATTCCGCAGTCGATGAGTAAAGTCCTGCACCGTTGCGGTGGATGCGGTGATGCTTCCCTGCGCAGATAGAGGGCTTCATTCACTGCGATGCGCACAGTTAAAGTTAAGTCATCATTGGCAAGTTCACTGAGCAGTAAGCGATCAAGTGGACCACGATTACAGATATCAGAAACACCACCATGTGCCAGGTCTTCCGGCTCTGCAACTGGTCGCGGAATGGATACTGCCGCCAAGAGGTTCTGAGCCAGCCTGGCCAGGCCACTGTGTTCCCGATCTTCTTTCAATTCCGCGATGAGTTGTCGAACCTGATCCGCAAAGGGGATGTCCAGAGCATCTGGGAGAGGCAATTCATCCAGCCCGGTAGTCTCGCGCAGCCTTAATTTTTCTGCATCAAGCTGTTCCAGTCCATTGAGGAAATGACTGACTTCCTTGAGCGTCAATCGCTGGGAGAGTTTGCCTTGAATGCTCTCAAATATCGGGTCAAAGATTATCTCCTCCAGTCCTGAGGAGACTTCTTCGACGATAGCTCGTGCCAGTTCAGGAGACGTCCTTTGGCTTGAGAAATCAAATACGCATTCTGCAACCAGTGCTTTACCCTGTGCCCGGGAACGTAGTTCACCAGGCAATTGCTGAACTTTTTTCAGACCTGATTCCAGGATTCCCTGTGTGGATGAGAGAGCTTCCGTTTTGGAAACGACAGGGGAAAGCGAGGCGAAATCTTTGACCTGTGCTTCAAGCCGTTCCAGGTCATGAATCGGATCTCGCATCCCCGCCAACAGAATTAATAACAGGTCTAATGGAGGCAGTCCCTGCGGAGCAAGGTGCGAAAGAATTTCCTCCAGTTCCTGTCGAAACAGGATTGTACTTCCATCCTGCCAGGCAATCACTTCTCCTGCATCAGTCCACTTCCAGAATGCGTCCCGGGAAGGGATCAGGTATTTGCGAATATCTTTGCTGAGGTCACTCATGAAGATAATTATTCCCTCTCATACTGGATCAGAGGACGAAGTGTTATCAAACCGCTGAAGTGTCAATCTGACAGAGGAGCGTGTTAATGGAGTGAACTGGTCCGCGCCAATAAACTCGCGTGATTGATCCGCGTGAAGTAATACAACATCACCCGGATTAAGCTTGAACAGTGAATGTAGAACATCTACATCTACCTGAGGAGACCATACCCAGCCCGCTGCGACAGCGATCCCCTTTTGTTCACAGAAAAAAGATCCTTCAATTGAGGGCAGGGGAGCACCCCGAATAATGGTCCGTTGCTGACTGTCGACCGCGTATTGCAATGGTTTCAAACGGATCTGGGAATCGCAATCAACGAGTTTTTTTAAATTGACAAGCGTTGTCAGCAATACGTTCGCCTTCAGATTCTGTTGACTGCGCACCAGCTCAAACGAGATACGGTCGTCTGTCTTTCCAGCCAGGGCGGGAGCCTGCAGTTGTACGGTTAACCATTCCGGAAGTGGCAGCCATTCCGTGTCTGGCAGATAGCCCAGGGGGACATGGCGACCGGCGGGAATGAGTTGCGCGTCTTTTTGCAGATCAAAAAGTTCACTGTCGGGAATTGATCGCAGTGTTCGTGTGAGATTCTCATCCAGCATTGAACCACGGAGCCAGATTTCCTGGTCCAGGGTGCTAGCCTGAATCTGTTTCTCCAGGCGGAGTGAGCTCAGCGATTTCGATTGCTCTGCAGGGAGGCGCAGTACCCACTGTGTTGTCATTGATCTGTCCGGAATGAACTATTTTGATCGAATCGCCGACTTAATCTGAGAGCGAATGCAGTCGTTCACGCAGTTTATCGATTTTTTCAGTAAGAAACGTTTTCTGTTGATCCGATTCTACCCACTGACAACGCGACGCAAGTAGGGTAACCTGATCCTGTAACTGAGCTCGTTCGATCTCTGTGAGACTTTCGTCATCACAGCGTTGTTCCAGTTGCTCGATATCACGAACCAGTAATTCGGGGTCGGGAACGTCTGTGGAACGTGAACGGGGATGTCCTGACTGTTTTTCCGTTTCATCTGCCTTCTCAAGGGCATCATTTACCAGCGAGGCCAGGATTTCAATCTGCTCTTCCGTGTGCCAGATGGAACGGAGAATCCAGAAATCAGTACGGTTAACTTTGAGTCTTCCGGACAGAATCGCACTGGCAGCCAGCAGACGCTGCAGTTTAACAGCGCGGCGGTCCGAGACATCAATTCCTGCTTTTCGCATGCGATGAATCAACGCGACATAATCAGACTGGACCTGACTGAAGTCTGCCTGCGCGAGGGTGTTTTGCAAGCTGCGAATCTCATCAATAGACATGGTGCCCTGTGTCTGTTCACGCTTTACGTCCATTTTCCAGCCAGCCGTCAATACCTGTGACAACTGATCAGGTTCGACATTATCACAACGCACACGGACCAGAAAGCGGTCAAACAACGCGCCCAGTGCACTATCCTCGGGCAGGTGATTACTGGCTCCGACTACCATCAGGGTCGGCAGTGCCCTCGTCTCACGTCCCCTTCGGAAGATACGTTCATTGAGTACCATCAACAGGCTGTTCAGAATTGCGCTATTGGCATTGAGCAGCTCATCCAGGAATACAAAAGTGGCCTCCGGCAACATCCCCTCAGTATTCGTGATCAGTTCACCTTCACGGAGTTTGCGAATATCAAAAGGTCCGAAAATCTCGTTGGGTTCGGTAAATCGAGTGAGGAGATAGTCAAAGATATTGCCTTCAATCCGTCGAGACAAATCCTGCACCAGCGCACTTTTGGCAGTTCCGGGGGGCCCAGCAAAAAGAGGTTCTCACGTGCTACCAGGCAGATGCCGAGCAGATCAATGATTTCATCCTTACCCACAAATGTCTGTTTCATGGGTGATAGAATCGTATCTTTCAGCTTTTGGCTGAGTGCCAACTCTTCAGACTGCGGCTCAATTGTCTGGTCCATCTTGCTGTTTTATTTCATGTTGGATGTGATTGTGGATATTGGGCGCAAGTTCAGAATACATTCCCCAGGATGCCTCGACAAGTGTTCTCACGCGAGGATCAGCCAGGCGTGAGACATCGTTTCTTGCCAGGATGCGGTCGCAATAAAGGCGGAGCAGTCCGGGACAATCTACGAAACCCTCAATCGGGAACGGTACAGAAATCTCTTTAATGCCGACAGACGATAAAGGCCAGCGGTTCGCCCAGTCATTCAGATGTTTCAGTAGCGGGTCATTTTCCATCATTGATTTTGAAAGGCGAAACAGATCAGGCAGGAATCGGAATACCAGATCGACTGCATAATGTGACTCAGGCGTATCAGGGAAATATTGTATCTCTTTTAATTCTTCATCGAGTTGCTGAGGGGGCGCATTGCGCATAACGACAAATTGACAGGCACGATAAAACAAAACTGCGGCTCGTTCAGCCAGAGGGATATCGAGGGAGGGGATCTCTCGAGGTAATTCCAGTCGATATAGCTTCTCAAAATTGCTGATGACTTCTCTCGCATCCAGGAGTTCCTCTTCCTGAAGTGGTTCGATTTCTGGAACCAGAACATGTCCATCATCAAACAGTGATTCGAGAAATGTCGGAAAGGAAGACATAGGAGAAGATCTGCCTGTCGTCAGGATGCGATATCAGTATATCGGATTGAAAATGTAAGATTCATCTTAAAATAGACAATGCAGAGATGGATGTATAGTGAGAAGTTCGAGGAATCATTTACGAACCGAATCAGACACATTACTCGCTCTGAATTGTGATATTTGAACTTTACTGATACCGATTCCACTCTGATTTTCTATAATAAGTGGACACTAGATAAACCAATCAGGATCAGACTTATCTTGACAGAACAACAAGGTTTAACGAAGATCCACCTCAATGAAATACTATTGAAATAGTAGTATTATGATATTCGTGAAGACTCACACGGAACCGCGATTGTAAGCGCGTCAGAAATTCAGAGGGATTATGAATTTACAGATTCGGCAACGCGAGCCGGAATTGATGGATCAGCCGGGACTCAGTGATGCTGAGCATGGTAGTGCACTTACTGGCTTGAGTCGCGTGAACTGGTTCAGCCGCAGTAGTTCCATCTTCTGGGGGCCTCTGTCAAAGCTGGCTCAGACGATTGATCAGAGACCTGTGAAGATCCTGGATATTGCCAGTGGAGGGGGCGATGTCAGTATCGATCTGGCGATGCGCGCCCGGCAGACGGGACTGGATATCGAAATCTCCGGATGTGACATCAGTGAATATGCCGTCAGACACGCGACCGAAAGGGCTCAACAGAAAGGGTTGGAGAAGATTCATTTTTTCCAGAGTGATATTTTCCAGGAACCGGCAGAACGTAGATACGATCTTGTGATGTGTTCGCTATTTCTGCATCATCTCGATGAACCCCAGGCGGTACAACTGATGCAATGGATGTCAGAATCAACCAGGCATTTATTGCTGATAAATGATCTGCGCAGGACCCGACTGGGGTACTGGCTGGCCTGGTGTGGCTGCCGTTTATTAACGCGTTCGCCAATTGTACACACTGATGGTCCTATTTCCGTCGCAGCGGCCTTTTCAATTGACGAGACAGAACAGTTGGCCCGACAGGCGGGCTTAAACCAGGTTCAAATATCCCGACACTGGCCTCAAAGATTTCTGCTGGAGTGGAGTCGGGTATGACTGCTCTTAAGTCAATTAGTATCGCGGATGCGAGCAGGCAAGAGTGGGATATACTTGTCATTGGTGCCGGACCTGCGGGTACTGTAGCGGCTCATCAGGCAGCCAGGGCAGGATTCAAAACACTTCTCATCGAAAAAAAAGTGTTTCCACGTTACAAAGTCTGTGGCGGTTGTCTCAATCAGAGAGCTGTGAATGCGTTACAGGAAGCAGGTTTGGCAGTAGCCCTCGATGAACTCGATGCCGTTCCCTTAGATCAGTTTGAAATGCGTTACAAGGGACGGGCATTAAAGATTCCCCTGCCCGGAGGAATGGCAGTCTCCCGTTCTGCATTGGACCTTCAACTGGTTCGAATGGCTCAGCAGTCAGGAGTCAATTTTCTTGCTGAGACGAAGGCACTGGTATGTAACGAAGCAATTTCTGGTTTCACTCGCAAAATTGATCTATTTCAGCAGGGAGCATTATGTGGAGTGGCACGAGCGCGAGTTGTATTAGCAGCAGATGGTCTTGGTCATCCCAGCCTGAAACATTGTGGAGAGTTTGAAAGTAAGATTTCTCAAGATTCTCGAATTGGTGCAGGAGTCATCTTGCCCGGTGATCAAATCTCAGATTATCCTGCGGGCACGATTCATATGGCAATCCACAGGCACGGCTATGTGGGGTTGGCACGTGTCGAGTCGAATCAACTGAACGTGGCTTCTGCCATCGATCGTGAATTTATTAAACAGCAGCAGAGTCCAACTGCCGCAGTGATGAGCATCATGGAAGAATCAGGGTATCCTGTTCCTCCGGTGATGAGAAGTATGAATCTGAAAGGGACGATCCCATTGACCAGAAAAACGGTGCGGCCTGCCTCCCATCGGCTGTTACTGGTGGGGGATGCAGCCGGATATCTTGAGCCATTTACCGGAGAAGGAATGTCAAATGCGATATCGGAAGGGGTTGCTGCTGTACGTATCGCGTTGAACGGATTGCAGGACTGGGATCAATCTCTCGAACAGCAGTGGTTGCACACGCATCAGACTTTAACAGAGGGACGCTCACACTGGTGCCGCTATCTGTCTCAGCTTTTACGCTCTCCAACAGCAATCAACGTTGGACTGCGGTTGTTTCGCTGGTTTCCCAATGTGGCCCGGCCCATCGTTGCCAGCTTAAATCATTAAATCGCAATTGTAGCGAGATCGAGTATTACAGATGAGTTTTGAAATTCTTGGAATCGGAACAGTCAATCCAGTGCATTCAATCGAGCAGATTGAAGCCGCCACACATGCGGAGGCACTCAGCTGTTCGGCGGAATCAACAGAACAGCAGAGGCGGTTACTGCCAGTTCTGTATCGAAGAGCCGGTGTTAAAACACGACACAGTGTCGTGCTGGAGAGCAGCACCAATGGTGAGATGGCACGACAGAGTTTCTATCCTCCCGCAGAATCAGAGTCTGATCAGGGGCCAACGACATCACAGCGGATGCAGGCATATGAATCGAATGCAGCATCTCTTGCCGTTTCGGCAGTGGAAGCAGCGTTGCAGGCTAGTCAGGTAGCCCCTGGTGAGATTACCCAACTGATCACAGTTTCGTGCAGTGGATTCAGCGCTCCCGGTTTTGATATTGCGCTAGTTAGAGAACTGGGTCTGACAGCAGATGTGGCCCGTACACACGTCGGATTTATGGGCTGTCATGGTGCCTTAAACGGGTTGCGGATTGCCAAGGCATTTACAGACAATGATCCCCAGGCAAGAGTTCTGGTCTGTGCGGTTGAATTGTGCAGCCTGCATCAGCAGTACGGCTGGTGTCCGGATAAAATTGTAGCGAATGCGTTGTTTGCGGATGGTGCTGCGGCCGTTGTGGGAAAGCAGGCTTCTGGAGAGGTTGTTGATCATTGGCAGCTGATCGCATCCGGATCAACGATCGTACCGGACTCCGAAGAGATGATGAGCTGGCGCATCGGCAACAATGGTTTTGAGATGACACTCTCCCCCCGCATCCCGGATCTGATCCATCAAAATCTGCGTCCCTGGCTCAAGCAATGGCTACTGCAACAGGGAATGAACATTGAAGATGTCGGTAGTTGGGCGATTCATCCTGGCGGCCCTCGCATTCTGAGTGCGGTCGCGGAAACAGTTGGTTTTGAGGAATCTCTGCTCAGTCCTTCCCGAGAAGTTCTGGCACGTTATGGAAACATGTCTTCTCCAACGGTGTTGTTTATTCTCAAGAAACTAAAGGCAGAACAGGCACGCTTACCTTGTGTCATGCTGGGCTTTGGTCCTGGGCTGACTATTGAAGCCGCTTTGATTAATGATTGTGATCTGTCTCAGGTTTAAGCTCAAAGCATCGTCCCAGAGGGCTTAAAAGCAGAGCAGGCAGGACGATCAGATCGCCCAGCAGGGCCATCATTAACAGTCCCGCCATCATCCAGGCAAACCGGGATGTAGGTACAAAACTGCTCAGAGCAAACACAAGCAGGCCGAGGCCGCAAATCAGTGATGTCTGAATCATCGCCTTTCCGCAATGTCGATAAGCATAGAGTACTGATTCCCGGGACGAATGCCCCGCATCCAAATGGCGGCGGAAGAAGGTCAGATAGTGCAGGGTATCATCGACGGCGATACCGAGTGCCACACTGGCTGTCATTACAGATCCGATATCGACAGCGACGGACAGCCAGCCCAGAAGTCCAAAGATCATCAACGGTGGAAACACGTTGGAGACCATGGAAACTAAGCCCGCTGAAAGCCCGCCTTGAACGATTGTCATGACAACCGCAATGATCAAAAAGGCAAACAGAAAGCTTTTAAACAGATCCTGCATTAACTGCCGTTGAATTTCGTGGACCAGAGGCATGATTCCCGTCTGTTGTGTTGTTACGCCTGCAGGAACCGTCTCAAATTTATTCATCAGAGCTGATTCTACATGTGTCCCGATCTGCTCCAGGCACGCATTATAGTCCACATCGTTGAGTGCGCTGACATACGCGGTAATTCGAAACAGATGCTTGCCGTCGATTTCTTTCAGATATCCTGCATTCATAAACTGAGGTTTGAAACGTGTCAGTGCTTCATTGAGCTGGTATTGAAATAATTCGTCCGAAAGATTCTCTGGGCGAGGAAATCGGGGGGCAAATGACATGGTCGAAATCGTACGATTTACCATGCTGGTCTTACGCAGGCTGCGTTCGATATCCCAGACCATCAGTAACTGTTCACGAAGCGTAAGGTCCACATCAGGTGAGCAGGTCAAAACCACTTCGATCGGGACGAGTGAGCCGACATGATCTTCCAGCCAGCCGTAATCATTCAGTATTTTGCTGTTTTCGGAAAACAGTGTTTCGATGCGTACGGATGCAGAGATTCGAGAAATTCCCAGACCGGCTCCCAGCATCGTGAGTAGAGCCAGACAGACAATCACGGTATGGTTTCTTTTTAAAATTGTTGTCAGAAAGTACCAGATGTCGTGTCGATCTTCCTCGAAGTCTTCAGTTTCATTTGTCGATTTTAAACGCTGTTTGAGAGGCCAGACAGTGAAGACTCCCGGAATCAGGCTTAGCAGCAGTCCTGTGGTAATCAGCACACCGCAGGCGGCGTAACCGCCGAACAGTCGAATCGGTGTCAGTCCACTGACGAGCAGAGAAGCCAGTCCAATTGCAGTCGTTCCTGCAGAAAGCAGACAGGGCAGCCAGCCAACCTGAAAAGCGTACGCAGCAGGACTGGCAATCTGCGGGTCTTTGACTGCATCAAAGTAATAGTTGACCAGATGAATTCCACCCGCGACTGCGAGTACCTGAATCAGCGGTGGCAGCACGATCAACAGGGCCGTGATACTTTCTCCACTGTAATGAATCAATGCCAGTGTAATACCCTGGGCCAGAAGCGACAGACCAAAGACGAGCAGTGCCGCGCGGAGTGAACGCAGGCAGATCCAGCAGATTAACAGGACCATCAAGGTTGAGGGGAGGACGAACCTGTCCATGGAATCTTTGCTGGCCAGGTCTATTTCCAGTCCATCTATAATGGGACCTGCCAGATAGCATTCTTTCTCTGAAACCTGACATTGTGTTTCCAGTGCAGATCGGATTTCGCTCACCAGCTTTCTTCGTTTGAGCAGGCCGGCTGGCGTGAAACTCACAAGAATACAGGTTGTTTCATGGTCTTTTCCGATGAAAGTCCCATCCAGTCGATGGTGGACTTCCCGGTCATTCAGACGCATGGCAGGAGAACTTAGAGAGAGATAAAACTCTCTGCCGGAGATCACGCGTTCAAAATACCATTGTCCAGAATCATCCTTAAAAACGGCATCTGTGCGCAGCGCGGAAACAAACTGGTCCAGATCCGGATTGTCCAGCTTACAATCTTTCCAGCTGACGATTACGGTATCTGCATTGCCGAACTGTTCCCGGAAACGATCATAGTCTGCCCGGGCAGGGAAAGTTCCATCGACCCAGTCCAGTGGTGAGTTGACTTTGGTCTGAAGTGCCTGAAAAGCCCCGTAGCCGACGAAAGGCAGTAGAATCAGCAGGTAGATCACCAGTAACCAGAATCGTTTACGATGAATCAACATGACGCTGATACTTTAAGAATGGGAGAATGAGAAGCAGAGGAGTCGAAGAAAATTCGATAGCTCAGGTTGTCTGGAGGGGAGTTTTTTCAAGTGATTTTACAGGTGTAACTTTCGTCTTTCGCTTTCCCAGGGGACCAAAAAAGATGAAGGGATAACCGGGAACTCTGGATTGATAGTCCCGATAGGGTTTTCCAATATAAAAACTGAGACGTTCATCTTTCAGATAACTTCCCACGAATATATAAGCCGTCCAGATTCCTGTCAGAACCGCGCGATCCAGTGTCATTAAAGGTGTGAACCAGAGTAAGCCCATGAAGCTCAGGTAAACCGGATGCCGCAGGCAGCAGTAGAGACTCCGTGGTTGAAAATCCCTTCGGGGGAGTGGCTGTTTTCTCAGCCAGTACCACCATTGAGTGAGACCGGTCTGATAGCCCAGACCAGTCAGGTTGAGACTGTAGAGCAGCGTAAGCCACGATCCATAAAAGCCGGCTGTCATCAGCCAGCCTCCCCAACCTGACAGATTCCAGATTTCTACGGGGCTGCTGCGCCAACAGAATGCTGTTAACAGAATTCCCACACAGGTTTGCACGCAGAACAGACTACCATAGAACTGCGAAGGAATCCTGCGCGTGATAGCAGTGCGTATGCCGGGGTAAAGCAACAGACTGTGTCCGACCGCGAACTGGATTGCCAGAAGTGCATCAATTCCCAGAGACCCAATTGCGTGGTGACTGAAGTCTTCTTTCAGAAACCAGAACAGGTACCAGACTGTGATCAGGAACAGCAACTGTGTTGCGATCCCGAATACAATACCAACGAAACGTCGCATCCTTGCTTCCTCGAGGTCGTTATTTGATTATTTCATTTCTGGTTTGCTGGCAATGAAGCATCCATACTGCATTGCACCGGTCTCGTATGCCTTGAGAATGGTTTCGAATCGATCCAGAAACATAACTGTATTTTGATCGATGAGTTTCGCCAGCCAGCGAACTTTTGTTTTTTTGACTCTTTGATGACAGATTTCCCAGGTCTGGCTGACGCGATTGGTCCAGTTGTGGAAATCATGAAATTCCAGACCAGACTGTTCCATCCAGGATTGATAATCAGCGGCGGTCCCCAGTGAAGGGCAGAAGAAACCTTCACAGACGTCGTAGACGTTTTGTTTTGCATCATCGGTATCAAGTTGATCGCCGGCCAGCCAGGCACAGATAATCATTCGTCCTCCAGGCCTAAGCCAGGAAGCTGCTTTCTGGAAAAAGGCTGGTTTATCAAACAAGTGTTCTGTGCACTCGATGCTCCAGATGACATCAAAAGATTCCGCTGGAAATTCTGCTGTCTCAGCATCCTGGCAGAGGAAGCGGGTGCGACTGGACTGTCCACGAAAAAACGCTTCCAGGCTGGCCCAACGTCTTTGAACAGGGCTGAGTGTGATCCCCGTGACATTACACTTAAATGCCTGAGACAGAAACATGGATGAGCCGCCCATGCCACAACCGACATCAAGCAGGTCCTGACCATCCTGAATCTGTATCAGTTCAGCCATCGTTTCCGTCAACTGTTGTTGTGCCTTGGCAGGTGCGCGATATCTGTCTTGAAGATTCTCCGAATTCGCAAGTTCTTCATCCCATAGTCCGTGATGAATATGGCGTCCCCAGAGCAGACGATAGAACAATGTTGACAAGTTGTAGTGACTGCGAATCACTTCCTTCTCTACCGTGGGGCAACTAATCATTCTGTCTTACCGTATTAACTGTGTTGTCGCGAAAGAAAAATAAGAATCAATGTTATCTGGCCACGTCAATTTCACCATATATTTTTAATTGATCTGTGACTCCGACTGCCCCAAAAGCCTTACTGAAGGGAGTGATTCCATAGTGCGACTGTAAAATGGAGAAGTTGCCTCTCAGGTGATAAGAGTCTTTTTTCTCTGTCACTTCTGCGACAATGTTCATTTTTCGTGCCACTCCGTGCAATGTGAACTTACCGCTTAGCTGGTAGAGCGGTTTGCCGGAACTTGATTTCTGTTGCAGCGGAAGTGCCGAATTGACTTCGAATGTGGCTGTCGGATATTTCTGCACATGAAGCACTGCACTCCCTAGCATATTGGCATTCACATCTTTCTGGGTCGATGCAGATGTGGTACCGCTTAAGCCGATATATTGCCTTGCTTGAGCAGTATCTGCCCGCCAGGTTGTCATATCGAAAATAATTTCACCCGCATTGCTGCGGACTCCGAGGTTCAAGGAACCCGATTTAATTTTACCTTCCACAGCATGCTCATGTCCAAAACCGGTTTTTCCCACATATGTGTAAACGCGGCTGGAAGAGGTATCGATACTACCTGTTGGAAGCGGGGACTGCGAAACTGAGTTTCGTGACAGGTGGTGGATTACCCCTGTCAGGACTTCTCCCTGAGAACTGCGAACGGAAATGATCCAGATCAGGCAAGTGCTCAAGCAGATGGAAATCAACCACTTCTGTTTTTTATCGAGAATTGTCATCAGTCAATCCTTGTCTGTGAACTTATGTCAGTAGTGCAGAGAGGCGGATGTCTTACCAAAGCCTCCAATTTGCGGCGAAAAGTAACAACTATTGTTATAGTAGTAAAGGTCGGTTTGGAAAATTCATAAACACCCTTGCTGAAATTCTCTGATTTATGTTTGGGTGGGGGGCCGGAAGACTGGTTTTAACTGAGGTTTAGAGTCGTTAAACTCTGTTCAGAAAATAAACTGACTTTCTTCTGTATTGGGTTTATCTGTGAAAGACTATCGGCTGACGCCTTATGAACTGGAACTGATGGATGTGATCTGGGACCTCGGAGAGGCCAGCGTCCAGGATGTTTGTGATGCATTACCACGGAATCTGGCCTATACAACCGTGATGACGACCCTCAGTCTTCTGGTGCAAAAAAAGAAAGTCTTGAAAAGAGTCAAAAACGGCCGTGCTTACATCTATCAACCCGTGGTTTCGCGAGAAGAAGTCTCGCGGTCGATGCTCGGCCAGATCAAGCAGGTGTTGCTGAAAGACTCGCTGCCGAGCCTCATGTTAAATCTTCTGGAAGAAGAGAAGATTTCAGAAGACGATATCAATGCTCTCAAAGAGGCAATCAGGAAACTGGAAAATCAGTAGCCTGCCCCCTGCTGATGATATCTCATCAACAGGTTGATCAATCTGACTCCCTGACTTAACAGGAGTGGGGCTACACAGGGAGAGAAAAATAATCCGTCTCTGTGACAGCCAGGCCGGGCGTACTATCTACGGCTTTTCTCTCGCTATCTCATTCATTCCACCAATTCACTCTTAAATGGTTAAACGGACAACCTGGATATCGCATGACCTGGCAATGATGTCGGTTCTTGAAAATATATGCACGATATTGCGTCTGAACTGCAAAGAGTTGCATGGAATCGTTGTCTCATACTGCTCAACTCCGAACTCTTTGGCTGGAAGAATCGCGATCAGCAAAATGAATTTGTAGGTTTTTATTGCTGATATTTCAGGCTCTCACTGAATCTTTCAATCTTCAGTGAAAGAATTTTTGCTGCGCCGGTATGCCTCTTGCAAGTAGAGGCAGTTAATGTCAGATCAAGCAGACTGACATACTTTCGATTTAAAATTTCGGTATCAAATACAAATAGATAGATCTGAATCGGGTAGTCTCTCGATGGTGTGCCCTGACCATCTGGGAGTGTTTGTAAACAGGGCATGTGTAAGGCGAAGCAGCTACCCGTTTTCAGGAGATTAATAAAATGGATTACACATCATTGTCAAATACATGTCAGTGCGTCAAAGAATCACTGAACCATGGAAATATGGAATTTGTGGAAACACTGCGCTGCGAGCAACAGTTGATGGAGGAAGCTTTGAGCAGGGGTAACACTCCTGCCACTACAAGCCCTGTAGAATTCAAACAGAGTTATATCGAGCAGCTTGGGGCTTTGGGTGAAATTCCACCACAAACTCCTCGTGCTGCTGTATTAGCCTGCTCTGATGCTCGAGTGCCCGTTCTGGATATTTTTAATCAACGTCCTAATGAGGTTTATGAAATCCAGTTAGCAGGAAATGTGGCTTCTGCGGAATGTCTGGGGAGTCTGGCACACGCAGTTGAAAATCTACCGACGCTTGAGGGAGTTGTTGTGCTGGGACACACTGGTTGCGATGCAGTATCTGTAGCCGTAGATCAGTTTCTTTCTCCGCGACCGGAAATTACTGCAGCAGACAGTTCAATCCGATCCCTAGTTAATTCCGTAATGCCTTCCATCGAAATTGCTGCATCAGCTCTGGGAAAGAAGACGCGATTCCTTTCTGGAAGTGTGCCCCGCTTCACGCTTGACCGAAATAAGCTGATCAAAACCGTCGTGTTTGTGAATGCTGCGGCGATGGCCTGGAAAATTCAGGAATTTGTCAACAGGCTGCAACGTGTTGTCCCGGTCTGGTATGGCATCTACGATCTGGCATCCTGTCGTATTCTGCATGTGGACCTGGAACGTCGCGATGGCTCCCTGCTGTTCGGACTGGGAAATGCTCCCGGTGTGATTGACCTCGACGATGTCGCCAGCAGTATGGCTCAGTATCTCTCAAAAATGGATAACTTTGATGCTGCCAGATTCTCGACAAAATCACTCGGGCCGCAGGAAAAATCTACCTGGGATACCCTTTCGATGAGGGAGCGAACTGCAAAAACATAAAACGATGTGATGTTAGAATACGGCTGAAAAACTTCACCAATGAATGAGTGGACTGTAAGCCGGACGACTCTCCATTTCGTTCATTTATGCCTCATCCACTCATTCATTAAAACCATGTTGTTGTAAAGACCATTGAGTAAATAAGAAGAATCAGTGACTGATTCTGGTTCGATTATGTTTCTACTTGCGGAGTAAAACAGTTGGAAGATTATGGTCGTCGAAAAACTGTTTTGTTTCGCAAGATAAGAGGAGTCGTGTTCCGTCGTGCTGGTTCCTGAATTAATCAGTTGCGCATTACCAATGCCCACGCAAGTGGGGGGGTCAGTCTTGTTCCTCGACTGGATATTTCGTAGTTTGCCGGTCACCTTCATGTGCTTACTTTGGCGGGTAGCTAGCATGATGGGTGGCTGGCGACTACGTGCTTAATCCGGGAGTCTGAACTTCGCGGCGGACACGTTCCTGTTATCTCAAAAAAGCAGCCCTGTAGATTAATTGCAGGGCTGCTTTTTCTATTTATGCAGATGTTTTTGAATTCTGTCCTGAGAACAGATAATAATGCCCAGACCTTGTCCACTCTTTTTTTTAATCAGACCGAGAGGAAGGGGCTTCCCCAGTACCGTGAATTCAATACGACAGCTAGAAATACGCTTACATTTACCAGTGGATCGTTCTCGGGATGCAGTGTTAGTCCAGGGCATTAGCTTGTGAGCAAGCGAAATCATTGTGTTCGAAGAATTAATCGCTCATGAGCCTCAGACATCATAGGCAGAATTTGTTCAAGCGATATGAATCGGTAAAAGAGCTGGTTCATAATAAACCAGCTTGAGAAGAAATGCTCTGTGTGAGTGAACCAGGTCTTAGTTATTCAGGCTATGGTTGTGATACTTTGGACAACCAGGAATAATCAGAAATCAACCTGTGCACGAAGAGCAAAGATATCTGCATTCGAATTATTCACGACAGGTCCGTAAACGGCTGGACTGCTGTGAAGGAATGAATGAATATAGTTAAATTGAAATTTTGTGAACTGATTCAGATACCAGTTCAGGCCAAATGTTAAATCGGTCATTCGACCACCCTGGATTGATTTGTCATTCAAGTCAATATACGACCAGCGTCCTGCAATTTCCCACGCGCCACAGCCTCCATCGCGATTGAAGGGATCGAGTGGTTTGACGCGTCCAAAAACACCCCCCTTGCGATTATAGGCCCGGGTT
Organism: Gimesia benthica; assembly: GCF_009720525.1. Classification (NCBI taxonomy): domain Bacteria; kingdom Pseudomonadati; phylum Planctomycetota; class Planctomycetia; order Planctomycetales; family Planctomycetaceae; genus Gimesia; species Gimesia benthica. The sequence continues at coordinate 1,808,557 of NZ_CP043930.1, read as the reverse complement.
TCTCCGGTCAGGAAATAGCCGAAATGAGCGTACGCTCCAGAAAAAGTGTCGACCTCGCCATTTCTCTGTTGCACGATGGAATACAGGACTTCTGATTGTGCATAAAATGACCCGATTGCATATGCGAGTTCAGCATCGAACAGGTGATAGTCTTGTGCTGAAATCAACCCCGTGTCTACAAAGGGAGGCATGGCACTCGGAACTCCAACCGGAACATTGGATCCGCCAGCCTCTGTCACGAAGACTTCGGGCTGGTTGCGGTATTGAATCAGGTTGTTGGCTGGGTTGGCGTAACTGTAGTCTGCCCCGATATGAACCAGCCCGTTTCCATCCCCATTATCAACGAGAAGATGAGTCAGTCGAGTGGCGAGTCCATAACCGCCGCTGTCACCGATATTCCCACCATAAGGGCCCGTGGGATAACGGAATCCTGAAATGGCGTAGGTTGACCGTTCGTCTTCTGTATTTCCGAAGTACATGGCACCAATCTGTCGGAATGGGAGAAAAGCGAAGGGGAGTGCACGTTCCAGGAATGTCAGCTCTTTTACACTGGTTAATGCATCCATACCTATCGGTTGACGGTATTGTCCGACGCGTACCGTATTTCCCCCCAGGACGTCTCGCACTTCCAGCCAGACGTCCATGAATGAAGGGCGACCGGGAAAAGCAAAGTCCATTTCGAGCATGTAGCCTATATTTTCCCAGGCATCCCCAGTCGCAGCCAGACGGGCACGACGAAAATCAGCTCCGTTTTGAACATCTCCCACAGCCTGAATGTTCTTACTGTCCTGGCTGAACCAGACAGCATCTGCCTGGAAGAAGCCAGTGAGTCTGACTGTCGGGAAATCCTGAGAAGTATTTGAGTCTCCGAACATGTAGGGAGGCAGATCAGAATCGTATTCATCTGGGGCCTCCATCATGGGATCGATTGCGGGCGGGGCGATATTCTGAACTGTCATGATCTGCTGCGACTTTAACTCATCGATCTGTCGCTGAAGATCTTGAAGCTGAGATGTGAGGTTTTCGTTTGTCTCGTGTACCTCAGGCAACTTGGCTTGAGTAGGGGAGACACAAAAAACAAACAGGCCAGCTATCGCGACGATCCTTTTTGAGAGGCAATGGAAGATGTGCGAAGGTTGTTTGACCGCGATTTTTAGCGCGGGAGAAGAGGATTCTGTCCCTGAATTGTGATTCCTGATCATGGCTGAGATTCCAATAAGGGCCATTCGATGTGGTGGATAATTTACCGCCCGGCATCAATCAGGACGGTTCACTATCTGATTTGGATTGCGATTTGCATTCCATTGATTTTAAAGACGGCAGGATATGTAAACTTTTCCTTTTTTATTGGTTTCCCCCTGATAGCGGCTGATTTTTTCCTGCAAAATATCGATTCTGCAGTTTTTTGATTAAAGACATGCTGCAATGTCCTGCAGGGGGTCTGCAATAAGCTGCACATGAATGGACGGGTTAAGACGAGGGATGAATTTAATTGAGAAATATCATAAACTGAATATAATGCCTTGCGAGCAAAATGATTGCGTTAAATCCATCGAGCAGCAAATGCTTCTGCCTTCCCTCCTCGGTGCACCTATGAGTATGACCTGTCTTGTTTCAGTCCATTCCGGATGCTTTAGTCTGGATATTTAGCCGGGGGCCGGAGTTCAACGGATGTTTCATGTTTACGAAACGCGTGTCAGCCGTGGTTTTCAACTGGCAATCGGGGGGCTGGCTTTACTGAGCCTTACCGGCCTGGTGGTGACGCTGTGGATTCTGGTTGATTTCCATCACGAGCAGGAAATCGTTGCCAAAATCATTCGTCACCTGCCCGACAGCGATCTGGCAGTTGCCCGGGAGCTGGCGGGGGAACTGCGATTTCAGTCGCAATTATCGATTCTGTTGTTTCTCAACATTATTGTGACCGCGATTGCTCTAGTCCTGCTGGTGCGAGCTTATCTCAACAGTGAGCGATCTCTCCGTGAAGTCAAAGTGATGGCCAGCGACGTTCTGGCAAGTATGGATCAGGGCGTACTGACGACGGACCGAGATGAGATCATCACAAGTATCAATCCCCGCGGTCGTGAATTATTGAGCCTGGAAGAACCTGTCATTGGTCGCCCACTCTCTGATGTGGGAGTCGAACATACGCTGTTATGCGTGATCTGCAGTCACGTGAATGCCCATCATTCGCCCGTGCGGGACTGTGATTATACGATCAATCGTGATGGTCATGAACAGACTCTCAGGGCGGGTTGTAGTCTGTTGCGGAATGAACGCCAGGAAGAGCTAGGTACTGTGCTCCACGTTCGTGACGTGACGGAACGCGCTTTAATGGAACAACGCTTACGTCGCATGGAGCGTTATGCAGGTCTGGGTTCTCTCGCAACCGGGCTGCAGCATGAAATCAAAAATCCACTGAGTGCACTATCACTCCATGTGCAACTTCTTGAAGAGGCTCTGGAGTCTCAGAATCGATCTGACGAAATCGATGAAATGCTGGAAGTCATTCAAACCGAAGTCAAGCGACTGACTTCAGTACTCGAAGGGTTTCGTGATTATGCTTCGATGTCAGAACCAGGACGATCCCGTGTTGATTTAACCGCATTAATCAATAAACTGGTCCGCTTCATCAGACCACAGGCTGAGCAGCAGAAAGTGAAAGTAGAGGTGAAGCTGCCGCAGGAAAAGCCTCCAGAAATCATGGCTGATTCCGTTCACATCGATCAGGTACTTTTGAATCTGGCACTCAATGCTATACAGGCGATGCCGGGAGGCGGGGTACTGACCATCGGTCTGAATCAGGAGGGGGACTGGTTGCGAATCAGCATTACCGATACCGGGAAAGGAATCCCTGCCGAACTGCGAGAGCGAATTTTTGACCCTTACTTCACGACGCGGCACGAAGGGACCGGCATGGGACTTGCACTATGCGAGAAGATTGTACGACAACACGATGGAACAATCGATTTCAACACGGGTCCGAGTGGTACCTCGTTCTCAGTTTTATTGCCAGCAAGTGGGACAGCATGAATACAGACGGTTTCGGAATTTTAATCATTGATGATGAGCCCAACATTCGCTCCGGGCTTGCCAAGGGGTTGGCGAAAGAGGCGGATGTTCTGGAGACAGCCCAGGATGCTGAGGAAGGGCTCGCTAAATTTCGTGAGGGGACTTATCAACTGGTCATCGCCGACGTGCGCTTACCGGGTGAAATGGATGGGCTGGAACTGATTGAACAGATCCTCCGCAGCAGCCCCCAGACAACAACCATCGTGATCACCGCCCATGGGACCGTGGAGACGGCAGTCAAATCGATGCGGCTGGGGGCATTTGATTTTATTACCAAACCGCTGGATCTCGATTTGATTCGACATCAGGTCCGTAAGGCCCGCGAACACTATCGGCTGCAGATTGAAAACCGTGAATTGCGTAATCGTCTGGTTAACGCTGGAGAAGTTTCCAATATTATTGGTAACTGTGCGGCCATGCATGATGTATTCCAGCAGATTCGCCAGGTGGCCGCCACTGATGCTACGATTCTAATTCAGGGAGAAAGTGGTACTGGAAAAGAGTTGATTGCCAGGGCCGTCCATGATTTGAGTAATCGGAGTAGTGGCCCATTCGTGGCTGTCAATCTGGGAGCAATGCCGGAAACGCTATTGGAGAGTGAACTCTTCGGTCATGAAAAAGGATCTTTCAGTGGAGCGACGCGACAGAAGCCCGGATGTTTTGAACAGGCACAGGGCGGTTCCCTGTTCCTGGATGAAGTGACAGAAATGCCTGCCAAAAGTCAGGTCGATCTGCTCCGCGTGCTGGAAACTCAACAATATATGAGAGTAGGTGGTGAAGAGGTTCTCACCAGTGATGCCCGCATTATTTCAGCCACGAACAAAGCTGTCGAGCCATTGATCGAAGATGGGACCTTCCGTGAGGATCTGTTTTATCGCCTGAATGTCATTCCCATTCATATCCCCGCACTGCGTGAGCGTCGCGATGATATTCCTTTGTTGATTGAACATTTTCTAACACATTTCTGCCAGCGGCATAATCGACCGCTAAAGACTGTTTCACCAGAGGCCATGCGCATATTCGTGACTGCTCGCTGGCCCGGAAACGTGCGTCAGTTGCGGAACGTCATCGAAAGATTGGTAGTCACGCTGCCGGCAGATTTGATTGAAGCTCCAGATCTGCCAGTGGAACTGAGTCCGACTCCTGCCTCTGATTCCGCGCACGTGAAAACACTGGCAGAGGTGACTGAGGATGCTGAAAAAGAAGCGATCACGACAGCACTCGCAGCCTGCGATTATCATCGTGAAAAGACGGCCAAGCTGCTGGGGGTCAGTGTGCGTACGCTGCACTACAAAATGAGTCGTTACGGCCTGCATTAAAAACGCGTTTATCAACTATCTTGTTTGAGCTGGATCCCCGTTGGCGGGGCCAGCCTCTGTCAGGTTTCAGGCCAGAATTTCAGTGACTACTCGGGGTTCGTTGCCGACACCAGTCAGGCGTTCTTTGAGTCCATTGCGTTCGATGAAAAGCTCTTCGTGATTCAGACCAAGCAGGTGCAGCATCGTGGCGTGCCAGTCGGGAACACTGACCCGGTTTTCCACGGCGGCGAATCCCAGTTCATCGGTTTCACCTAGAACCAGTCCCCGTTTCACACCGCCGCCTGCCATCCAGGTGCAGAGCGCGTTTTTATTATGATCGCGGCCTGATTTGCGTGCATCTTTATCGGGGGACAATTGAGCTATGGGGAGCCGGCCCATTTCTCCCCCCACATCACCAGGGTCTCATCCAGGAGTCCGCGCTGCTTGAGATCCTGCAGAAGTGCTGCAACGGGTTTATCTGTTCTCTGACAGGCTGATTTCAAGCTGGAGGCGATCGCATTATGTGAGTCCCAGATCTGGCTATTAATGAATAGCTGAATAAAACGAACGCCACGCTCGATAAGCCGACGTGCAATCAGGCAGCGACGCCCGTAAGATTCCGTAACCGGTTGATCAATCCCATACATTCTCTGTGTCTCAGCCGTTTCCTGGGAAAGATCAAGTGCGTCGGAGGCGGCAATCTGCATGCGGGCTGCCAGGGCATAGGTTGAAAGTCGTGCTTCAAGTTGATGCTGGTGCTGGTGTCGACGCTGATGAATCTGGTCCAGACGTGAAATCAGATTCCGTTCTAATTCTGAAACTGCCGATGGGCGCTCAAATTCCGGTTTCAGATTCAAGACAGGTGAACCGGTTGCACGAAAACGGGTTCCCTGGTGTTGTGCAGGCAGGAAACCCGCCTGCCAGTTTTCGATACCGTTGACGGGCAGTCCCAGTGGATCATCCAGTACAACATAAGCGGGCAGGTTATGGTTCTCGCTACCCAGTCCATAGGAGACCCAGGCACCCAGGGCGGGGTGACCAGTGAATTCGCTGCCTGACTGAATTTTATAAAGTGCTGGTTCATGAGTCAGATTAGTCGTATACATCGAACGAATCATCGTGATTTCATCGACCTGTTTCGCCAGGTGAGGCATGACATCAGAGACCCACATTCCCGATTCACCGTGCTGGGCGAATTGGAATGGACTCTTCATTAATGCTCCCGCACGTTCCGGAAATTCGACCTCGCCTGCGATCTGTTTGAAGTGTTCTTTGCCGTGCAGTTTGTCGAGCATCGGTTTGGGGTCAAACAGGTCCATCTGGCTGGGACCGCCGTTCATAAACAGATGAATGACAGATTTGGCCCGGGGCCTGTGGTGAGGACCGGATAAAAATTGATGTTTTTTCGTTTCAGGAGCTGTAGACTCGGCATACAGGTCCTGCTGCAGGAGCCAGGTTAATGCAGCACCCTGGAGTCCCGTTCCGACTTGCTCGAAAAAACTGCGTCTGCTTACATGATTTTCGCTCAGATGTTCCTGTTTCATGTCTGACATTCGTTCTCTGGAATATTCAGTTTGGGGTTTTCTGATTCAATCGATGTATTGGAATTCAGCCAGATTGAATATCGCGTGACAGTAACTGCTTAATGCTTTTTGAACGCTGGTTGAGGATGTCTGCTTATCTTTCAGTTGAGTATTCCACTTCTCTTCCAGCAACTGAAGCGTTTCCAGGCCTACTCTGGTTTCTTCAGGATCTGGTTCACGGCCCAGTGCTCTCAGGTAGATCTGCTGGATCTGTTGCTCCCAGTCGTCACCAACAGTGTTTTGGATATTTCCAGCTAAGTAGACCGCTAGCTGGTGGATCATCTCGTTATTCATGAGATGCAACGCCTGAGGAGCCACCAGCGATTCTCCACGCTGAATACAGTTAGGTCCCATTTGAGGGAAATCAAAGTTTTCCAGTAGGGTCGGGATTTTGGTGCGACGCTGTAAAACGTAGATACTTCTGCGCCATCCAGCTTTACCCCGCCGGGATGTCACCAGACCATCGGCGCGAGCCTCAACCGGATCTGCCGGCCCGAACGGGGTTTCGTCCAATTGACCGCAGATTAACAAAAGAGAATCACGGAGAACCTCCGCTTCCATTCGTTTGAGTGGCATTCGGGACAGGAGGCTTCCCGTAGGGTCGAGTCGGGCTGCTTCGTCAGAAATGTCAGAAGACTGTCGATAAGTACTGGAGGTGACCATGAGCTTGTGGATGGCCTTTATACTCCAGTTCTGGCGAATGAATTCGGTTGCCAGCCAGTCAAGGAGTTTCGGGTGTGTCGGGCGCTCTCCTGCACGGCCAAAGTTTCCAGGTGTATTGACGATACCCCGTCCAAAATGATGTAACCAGATTCGATTGACCATCACCCGTGCTGTCAGTGGGTGATCGGATTGAGTCAGCCAGCGGGCGAAGAGCAGCCGACGACCGACTGGCTTTCCATTAGCGGATACTTGATCAAATTTAATTGATTCATCCACACTGGTTAAGACAGCAGGCACACCTGGTTCGACCGGACGACCCGGTGTGAGATAGTTTCCTCGTTTATAGATATAGGTGGGCGATGGGGACTCTCGGGACCAGAGGGCGCGAATCCGAGGGGCTGGCCAGTGTTGGTCTTTCAGGGCGGCGATCTGTTTTTTGACTTCTGTACTTTTTTGTTGATAGTCTGGTTTAGTCGGATCCAACTGGGTAAGTTTTTTTTGTAGTAGCCCCTGTTGTCGAGACAGCTGACGTTCGTGTTCCTGATATTTCTGATGTTCTTCCTGGCTGACATGAGACAGGGTACGAGGGCCCTGTGATTTTAACCAGTCATGTTCGTCATAGGCCGCCTTGAAAATGGCTGTCAGTCGGTAATAGTCGCTTTGCGGAATCGGGTCAAACTTATGCGAGTGGCAGCGGGCGCATTTGATGGTCAACCCCATGACGGCTGAACCCAGGATCTGAATTTCATCTGAGATGACTTCAAGTCGATCCGGTACGAAATTGGTAATGTTGGCGAAGGTTCTGTCGGGAGCTGTTCGTAAAAAACCAGTGGCTACCAGGCAATCATAGACTTCGGGTGTGATATTTCCGGACTGGTAATCGACAAGTTCATCACCGGCAATCTGTTCCTGCAGGAATCGTGAATAGGGTTTATCCTCATTCAATGCGCGGATCACGTAGTCACGATAGCGATACATGTGAGGACGCAGCTTGTCTTCATTTTGCGCCCCTTCCGAATCTGCATAACCGACGACGTCCAGCCAGTGTCTGGCCCAGCGCTCACCATAACGGGGGGATGCCAGCAAGCGGTCAACCAGGTTTTCATAGGACTGGGGATCTTCATCGTTTAAAAACTTGTCGATTTCTTCCGGAGTGGGTGGCAGACCTGTTAAATCAATCGACAGACGACGGATCAGCGTACGTTTGTCTGCTGGAGGAGCTAATGTAAGCCCTTCGTCTTCGAGTTTGTTGATAATGAATGCATCAATGGGATTCTGCACTCGGTGCTGCTGTTTCACGTGAGGAGGTTCAACTCGAACTGGAGGCTGAAAAGACCAGAATTGGCGATCCTCTTCACTGACGAGAGTCTCTGATTCCGTCATCTCAAAATCATTAACTTCGGGGAGCCCCAGCTGAATCCACTGGGAGAGTCGTTCCAGCTCATTCGCCTCTATCGGTTTGACACTGACTGAGACCAGTTTACGCCTGGGAGGCATCTCGGCAGCTTTAATCCGTTGAATCAGCAGGCTCGCTTCTGGATTACCTGAAACGACTACCGGGCCGGATTTCCCACCCTGCATAATGGACTGCCTGGTCCTCAGGTCCAGACCCGCCTCCTGGCGGCGGCCTCCATGGCAGGCAACACAGCGGAGATGGAGCAGAGGGATGATATCATGTTGTGTTACCGCTGGTATGGTTTTGACGGATTCCCTGAAATGGGCACCTGTCTGAATCCATGCGCGGATTGTCTCGCGCTCTGTTGCGCTGAGATGGTCTTTTTCGTCTGGAGGCATTTCATCAGCCTCGATCATCTGGAATAACAGGCTTTCATCAACAGCGCCTCCTTGCAGGATACGTCCAGATTCGCTGCCTTTAAGAATTCCCCGGGGAGTGCTGAGATCCAGTCCCGCTTTTTTTTCGCTGGGACCATGACAGCGCACGCATTTATTATTCAGAATGGTACGAATACGGTTTTCGTAGAGGATCAGGGAATCAGGTTCTGCTGCATGGGAGAGACTGGGAGCACGAACCAGAAACAGCAACATCAATCCTGTTGAGATGGCTGTTAGTCGAGAGGGCATGCAGGATATTTTGATCAGCGGCAGAGAGGGCATGTCGAGATGCTCCAAAAATCTATGAACGCTGCTGTAAGACTATAGTGTAGTTTTGCTCATTTAAGAGACAAATACAAGTCCCAAATGAACGCAGCAGACAGACTGCCATAGCAGATGGCACAGACAATCAGAGCAGCACGCCGCCAGATGGGGGGCCTAAGTTGTTGCGGCAGGAGTTTTGTATTGATAATCAGGATCTGAATCGCCGCAACAGCCAGGACAGGACCTGCTACAGCGCCCAGGATTTTAAACAGTGAAATAGCGTGTCCCCAGTGTACGGCAAACAGACCCCAGACTGTGGCAATCATCAGGAACAGATAATAGAGCCGACTGACACTCATCTTACGTCGTTCCCGCAACTGGGGGCTGGCTACCCAGACGATATCCGTTACCGTTCGAATGAGCACATCGGTGTTACTGAGGTGAGTTGACATCAGCACCCAGAATCCGTTCAACAGAGCCAACCACCAGAAACCAGTCCAGAGTTGTTCTGCCATGAAACGTGCCTGAAATGCTCCCGCAGCCAGATGCTCCATATTGGTGTTTTCCGGAATGACGGCGGTTGCGAGATTCACATTCAGGAACATGCCGAGCAGGCAACCCAGCCCCCAGAGCCAGACCTGGTCTGCGGAGACGTATTTCCACCAGGAACGCCAGTGATTCAGGTTTTCCTCAGTGAGTGGAAACACTTTTCCGACTGGCGAGAGCTGCATTTCACTGTGGCTGAAAGCACTGGTAATCGATCCGACTTTGGCACCCATGCCGAAACCTTTATCGCGATACCAGTTGGTTATTACCAGATTCCCGATGCCCCCGGATCCCGCAGTCGCTGCAAATGTGGCCAGCAGAAGCGGATCCAGGTTGGCAGGGAGTGAGCCAAACTGGACAAATCCGGAGAGCGTTTTCAACCAGTGTGAGAAGGGAACAAACAGCAGGTTGACGGTAATCAGAAAGGAAAAGATGAAGGTAATCATCACCCAGGAAAAGTACTCCAGCATCCGCTCAATTGTTTTTCCTGAGAGTAGAATAGCTACCGTAATTGTAATCACCAGATATGTCAGCAGATGAAGTGCCGTCGCATCTCCGTCACCCGCTATCCGACCCACAAATGTCGCGAAGAGGACTGAGGCGCATCCAGCTGCCAGAGCCGGCACTCCCAGTTGCGCTAGGGTAGCAAAGATGTAACCACTCGCCCAAAACTTAGATCCGGGACGCAAACGCATAATACCCACCAGAATGGGTTCTCCGGTATAGAGTGTGTAACGGATTGCCTCCAGATTAAATAAAAGCTGAAGAGCAATCGCGACTGTCGCAATCCAGAGAATACTCATACCGTATTTGACAGTAATTGTAGGACCAATCAGCCACTCGCCGCCACCAATGGAACCTGCGAGCAGGATGGCCCCCGGGCCGATTGTACGAAACAGATTGCGAATCGAAAAAGGAGGCGGGGCTGGCAGATCCTCTTCGCTCCAGGGAGCGAGATCGCCAGTGATCCTTGCAGATTGAGGACTAATGTTGTTGCTCATTCCAGTCTCGCTGATACCCTCAGTACTTTATTTCCGTGTTATCAATATGGCATGACTCTAACAGATTGTTAAACATCAGCAAGGTTTTATTTGATTCCTGGGCGGTGCGGAGTCTCAATGTGAAGTTCGCGCCTGGTTGTCGGTCTGGTGATTTGCCATAATGATCACAGACAAAGAATTGTCTTTTGAGTCATTCAATAAAACAGGGCATCAGTTTTATGAAACATTCGATGATTGTTGCAGGTGTTTGTGGGCTCTTGTTCGGTGCGGGACTCTTTGCAGCCGAACCCCAAACGAAGTCGGTAAATCAAATCGAGCGTATGGAAAAGATTGCCGATCTGGCGCTGATTCCGCCTGCTCTGAATACGTCTCCGCTACCTGAATATGGCTACGATAAGCTCGATTACGGCATGACGATTGGGATTGAACGTACCCCAGGAGGGCGTCTCTGGGCCTGCTGGGTAGCTGGTGGGGATAGCCCCAAGGCATTTTTTGTGCTGGCGACAAGTGATGATGATGGAGAGAACTGGTCACAACCCCGTTTGGTCCTCGATTCACATTCAGCAGATTTGCCCATGGATCGCAGTATTCTAGTAGGAAATCTCTGGACCGATCCTGAAGGACGTTTGTGGCTGATATTTGATCAGTCAATGCACATGTTTGACGGGAGAGCTGGGGTCTGGGCCACCGTTTGTAATAACCCCGATGCTGACGTACCGGTCTGGTCAGAGCCGCGTCGTATCTGGCATGGGGTCACACTGAATAAACCAACGGTACTCTCTAATGGAGAATGGATGCTGCCGATTTCCCTCGATCAGCGGGAAGGTTTCGGTCCTTTCAAGGGATGTTTTAAAGAACTGGACCCTGTGCGAGGTGCAAATGTGTTTGTATCCACTGATAAAGGGGCAACCTGGAAACGCAGGGGGGCCGCGCGTTTTCCCAATCCGGACTGGCACGAACACATGATCGTTGAACGTAAAAACGGTACTCTCTGGATGCTGGCCCGGACCAGTAAAGGCATTATGCAGACAACATCCCGGGATGGTGGACGAACCTGGGCAAAGCCATCATTACCTCCCCAGATTAAACAGCCGAATGCCCGCTTTCACATCCGTCGGTTAGCCTCGGGGCGACTGCTGTTAATCAAGCATGGTGACAAAATTGATGCGCACAAAGGCCGGGTTCAATTGAGTGCCTGGTTATCAGAGGATGACGGCAAGGTCTGGCAAGGGGGGCTGGTGCTGGATGAACGGAAGGGGATTTCTTATCCCGATGGATTTCAGGCACCGGATGGAACAATTTATATTTCTTATGATCGGAACCGGTCCACTGACGGAGAAATCTTGCTGGCCCGTTTTACTGAGCAGGATGTCATGGCTCGCAAACTGACAGGGCCGAAATCCCGACTCAAGATGCTGATCAGCCGGGCGACTCCTTCCGGAAAGTCAAAAGATGACTAACCCTGTTGGCTGGTCGTTGCAAACTCAAAATTCTTGAGCCGCTCCAGTCTGTATTTGAAAATCCGTTCGACATCGCCTTGCACAAAAAGGCGATTGATGAGAGCACCTCCATAGACGGAGTAAGTCACATGGTCCCTGGCCAGTGTGCCATCAGTGTGTTCTTCAAATGTGTGTAGGTGCCTCCACAAGCGATAGGGACCCTTCAGTTGTGTATCAACAAACCGTTCTCCGGGGACCCATTCAGTGATTTCTGTCCTCCAGCGAAGCGGGATACCGTGCAGCTTGAGTTGATAGTCAATTAAAGCACCAGCCTGCATCACAATCGGCCCCGGAGTGATGATTTTGAAATTCAACCAGGGGGGAGTAATTGTCTCGAGATTCTCAGGTTGCGCGAAGAATTCGAATACATCCATGATGGGGCAGGGGATGACGATCTCAGTTTCCAGTTCGTAGTCCCCCGAAGGATTTCTACTTATTTTCAGCATGTCTGATGTGATCCCAAAAAGCTTGTCGACGTGAAGATTAAAAATTGATGTTCAGGGATTGAAATACGCCATCAGCCGACTATCAAGCTGACAGTAATAAGGTTTATGCCCACTGTGTGATTATTGTCCCGAGCGGTGAAAAAGGTAGGGCTCTCTTTTCAGATTTGATTAATACCACTCTGAAATGCACAACTCACTTAATATTACTAGTGCACATTGATTTGAAAGCTGGATTAAGATATGTCTGCTACTGTTGGCGATGCACGGAACTATGTGATACTGGGGGCAACTGGATCCGTTGGATCTGAACTCAGCCGACGTCTGATCAAAGGCGGGCATAAAGTGATGCTCGGGGCACGTGATCAGGAGAAACTGGATCAATTATCCAAGGAACTGGATTCTCCTTCATGCCGAATTGATGCGGCAGAATCACAAACTATTGATGAATGCCTGAAGCAGGCAGAAGCTGAATATGGAAGCGTCGATGGTGTTGTTAATTGCATCGGCTCTGTGCTGTTGAAACCCGCTCACCTAACCTCAGATGAAGAATGGGCGCAAACTCTTTCTGTGAATCTGACATCCGCTTTCATAACAGTCCGAAGTGCTGCGCAGGTTATGCGTAAGAATGGTGGCTCGGTTGTTCTGATCTCATCCGCTGCTGCCAGAGCTGGAATCGCAAACCATGAAGCCATTGCTGCAGCCAAAGCTGGTATTGCCGGTTTAACCCTGTCAGCGGCCGCCACTTATGCCAGTCGAGGGATTCGAGTTAATGCGGTGGCTCCCGGTCTGGTCAAATCGAATATGACTCGTCATTTGTGGGAATCAGAAGCAGCGGAAGCGACTTCGATTTCGATGCATGCCCTGGATCGACTGGGGGAGCCAGCTGATGTCGCTTCGCTGATAGAATGGCTGGTGAACCCGGAGAACAGTTGGATGACAGGTCAGATTCTGGGAATCGATGGTGGATTGGCTTCTGTGATTCCACGACCACGACAGAAGAGTGGTTGAAAAAAATGCCTGACAAGAATTTCGGTCCCTGTCAGGCATTTTATATATGGAAACGTTTTTCAAAAGACTCAAGGAGCCAGTTGATGTTCGCCATCTGCAAAATCCTGGTGGCAGGCGTTGCAGTTTTTCAGCATGGCCTCGTAATGCTTGCGAGCAACTTTGAAGTCGCTGGCTTTCGCTGCTTTATAAAGCAGTCCGCCTTCCTTACGGACATTCACGCTGTGTGTGTTCCAGCTGGTGCCGTTATCTTTCGGCTCATGCAGAAGCAATAAATTCCCACCTTCAGCCAGGATGAGGGCATCTGATTTGATGGATTTCCAGGCCTTGCGGTTTTCAGGTTCTGTCGCGATGGACTGCTTAAGCCGTTTGTAGGTCGGCTGGAAGACATATTCCATGAATTCGTGCATATCGGGTTCAACGGGTACACCCGCTTGCGATTTCTTCGAATCTGGTCCCGCGAGAGACTGTGTTGACTGTGACCATACCAGGGCGGTTCCCAACCCCAATAGAACGATAGATCCGAACAACGATTTTCGATTAATTCTATGCATTTGATTCTCTCTAAATTTAAATGAAACGATAGTTCAGATTGGATATTACATTTCCTGCAGGCTTAACCTGTCAGGATGAAAAAATTACAGCTGACTCTGAGTAAGGCGATGTTAGATTAATTGAACATTCAGTTGCATAAAGAGGGGACAGCCGATTTCTGAAAGGTGATGAATCGGGATTGATGTAGTCTGGCTTGCTGAATTGCCATCTACGTTACAAAGGATTTGCCTCAGACTACCCGATTCGAATTGCTTTTGCTGATTGAGTCGTTTCTTACAAGCAGCTTCACTTTCTTCCACTCCAGGAAATGCATTAATGAAACCTGAAATGGGCAGTGGCAGGGATGAATGGGAGTGCCAACTTCTGAGAAGAAGGGGAGAGTGGTCGCATGCATGGTAAAGTCTTAGATGGGTGGCGAGCTCAGTTTCAGCCATTCCCTGGTGTGAATGCCCACCCGGGAGGGGAAAACAAATGGAAAGCAGAATCAATGCAATTATCAAAATTCTGCTGGGGATGTAGGTCATACAAATCGCCTGATGGATCTCAGTAAATCGTTCGAGTATATATATCAGATGACATATTTGTCAGGTTAAATTTTAATTATCCCTGTCGCTGATCACAACTGATTCCTGTCTGCACTTCGTGAGATTCAATTAGTCAAGACGGGGCTGACAGGTTCCTTCCGCCGTTCTTTGCTCAGCAAAGACTGGTGTACTTTGTTGAAGGCATGGTATAATCAGGATGTTTTGGTAGGATTAATGTAATGTTTAATTCGACCTTTGGAGAATATTGATTTTCTTAAGAACAGCATCAGGAGGCAGATCAATGGCAATCAACGAAAGTCAACTCACAGACTGGATTTCTCAGCTCGACAGCTCTGATGGAGAGATCAGACAGTCAGCGCGTCATCAATTAGTTCAAACAGGATCAGATGCGGTTCCGGCTTTGATAAATGCATTGGATCATTCTTCCGAGACTATGCGCTGGGAAGCAGCCAAAGCACTGGGAGAAATCCGAGATCCTGCTGCAGTCGAACCATTGATCGAGATCCTGGCAGACGACGACAGTGTGCGGTTTGTTGCTGCTTCTGCTTTAATTGGAATGAGTAACGATTCAGTGCCTCACCTCTTGCGGGCATTGATTCATGAACCAGCCCGGTTCCGGGACGGTGGTTGTTTTGTGTTGCATCATCTGGCATCAGATGACGAAAAACTACGTGAGCCGTTGACCCCTGTGGTTGAAGCGCTGATGTCGCTTGATTCGTCTCTGCTGGTTCCGGTTGAATCCGAAAAGGCACTTTCAAAGCTTAAATAGCCTGTTCGATTTATCAATTCCCGCACCTTCATTTCAGAAGGTCTGCCTGTGAAATTTTCTTTCTGCAGAAAGAAGCGGTCAAAACAGGATCTGCTAACCCCCAGGATGCAGATCCTGGCGACGGTTTGCTTTCTGTTTTTCTTAACTGCAAAACCCGGGCAGGCGAACGATCCAAATCCCTTTTTACCCTCTGATGTGGAAGATCGTGGTTGGCCTGATGTTCGGGGCCCTGATTTTGATGCGCATTCTCCGGAAATAAATCTGGCGGACAGCTGGCCTGAAGAGGGACCTCCAGTTCTGTGGGTTAAAGAACTGGGACAGGGATATTCTGCTTTCGTCGCCCAGAGGAATCGCGTCTATACCCAGGCCCAGACTTTACAGGGACAATACGTGTATTGTCTGGAAGCAAAAACGGGAAAAACGATCTGGCAGTACCGTTATGACTGGCCCTATGAACTGGCTGGCGTTTATCCCGGACCAAGGGCGACCCCCACGCTGGTCGCTGGAAAGGTCCTCTTTGCGGCACCCAGTGGACTCATCGGCTGTCTGGATGCTGATGAGGGGAAACTGATCTGGTCCAGAAATGTACTGGAAGAGTTTCATGGTACAGGGGGAGACGGATTTGGTTATGCTTGTTCGCCGACAGTCGTTGATCAATTGGTCATCTTACCAGTGGGCGGGCCAGATGCCAGTCTGGTAGCCCTGAATCTCAACGATGGGAAGACCGTCTGGCAGGCAGGCAATCGACCTGCCAGTTACTGTCCAGCATTTCCGATTGAACGTAAGGGGCAAAAACTGGTGGTGGGTTATCTGGAGAACGCCCTGGTTATCCATGATCTACAGACAGGAGAGCTGCTGCTCGAACATGAGTTATCCGAAGGGTATGACGAGCACTCCGCCTGGCCCCTTTATCGAGAACCGTATCTCTGGCTCGCTGCTCCATTTCGTTCTGGCTCTCAATTATTAGAACTACCGGATCAGTTTCCACACTTAGAACCGTTGAAAACAGTCTGGCGTTCTCGTGTGATGTCCAATGATGTGTTATCGAGTGTGCTGGTGGATGGAAGGATTTACGGTTTTGATATTTTTGATCAACAGTCAAAAACACAGCGTCCTTCTCGAGGTAAGTTTCGTTGTATTGATTTTTTGACGGGCGAAGAATTATGGGAGCAGGGATCTGGACGCCCCGAACGATCAACTAATGACATCTCTGACGAGCTGGGACAATCCGGCATCATTGTCGCTGATGGAAAACTGATTCTCCTTAATGAACGAGGCGAGTTGATCCTGCTTCGTCAGAATCCCGAACAATGTGATATTCTGGCTCGATGTTCGATTCTTTCAGGAGAATTAACCTGGACGCCCCCGGTGCTGCACAGTGGTTGCGTATTTATTCGAAATCAATCCCGGGCCGCCTGTGTTTATATCGGGGATCCTGATCTGTTAGCGACCGATCAGGCCACATTGAATCTGGCTGATATTCCGCAGGAAGCTTACTACGACTGGGCGGGACAGATCCTGTCTGTGGAACCGGAGTACGCTTTCGATTTGCCTTCGACGGAATGGCTTTTCAGATGGTACTACTGGTCTCTCGGTTTACTGATCGTCAGCCTGATGCTGGCCGCGGTCCCAATCTGGTGGATACCGGCTCAATATCGAAGGCGGGTGTGGATCCGCTCATACCGCATCATGGCATTTCTGGCTGGGGCACTCGGAACCACTTGGATCAGTCTCTGGTATCAGGATTTTATTTTCACGTGGCCGTTGTGTCTCTATATTGCGACCGAGCCTGTACTGGAGTCTGTCCAGTTTCGCAGGGAAGGCCAACGGGCTGCCATCTGGCGAGATTATGGGCCACTTATCGGTTTAATCGGTGTATTTACTTTCTACTTTTTAATCTGTCGTCGGCTGAGCCTCGTCTTCGAATGGGCGTTCCTGGCGGGACCCATCGGGGCGTTACCTGCAGGTTGCTCGGAATGGTATTTGAAACCTCAGACACCGCTACAGGTGTGCTTCGTTTTGCTATTGAAACTGATTACATTTACCTGTTTTTATGCTAGTGGAGTTTTCGTCCTCTGGCTGCGTTATTGATCTCTAAAAGGAGATTCATATTACTTCACTCCATTTTGAACAGGGCTTTTATCAGCAGACAGGCGAACGACTTATTCTCAATACGGAAGTCTGATGAATGCCTGTAAGTGTCGATTTCTATGATGCTTACGTCCAGGGGGGATATGGTGCGATTGGTTTGTCGCTGTTTTACCAGGGGAGAATTGTTGTGACAGAATCCATTGCAGATGAGCGGGGTAATATTCCGTCAGACAGCCTGTTTTCAAAACAAAGGTTGTTGCCTACAATATACTTAGGCCGATACAGTAAGCAATCAGCTTAGGCATTGCCATCAGGCAAGAGCCTCTGTTTTCAGGTTGGGGGAGCGGTTAAAACTTTCCCAGCATGGCAGAGCTGTATCGGGGGAGAGGAAGGGCAGTTACATGTACGCTTCCGAACAACAGAATCCCGTCCCACCGCCAGACGATCAGCGTTCGTTCACAGCTGAGCCACCTTCTTTCTGGCGATCATTGCTCTTAAAGAACACGCTGTTTGTGGCCATTGTTGTGGTGCTCACTGCCGGTATTCTGGGGCATCTTGCTTATATTTTTGCCCGCGATATTCTGCACGATAATATCCGCGTCCGCCTTCAACTGGTTGTCAGTGACCGGGCTGCATTATTCGAAGGATATGTGCGACAGCAGTTGGATCGAGCTGCGTTGATTACCAGTCGGACTCACCTGAGGGAGCTGATTCAAGACTTCGAACAAGGAACTCTCGATGAGGATGCTTTCCAGTCAGAATCAAAGCGGATACTGGAAGATACTATTTCGGGGAGTACCTCCGAGTTTCGAGATCTCTGGATTGTGAATCCGGAAGGGACTGTGATCACTGCGACGAGTGACAATTATCTCAATCAGACCTTTGCCGATGATCCTGGATTTCTGAAAGCGAAAGAACATCCCCAGCTGGATTATCCACAGAAAGTGGATGGTAAGTATGTGACTTACCTCATGGCTCCCATGAAGAGTGAAGCGGGGGATCTGATCGGCGTTTTAATGGTCTGGCTCGATGTCACTCCTCTGGAGCGGATTCTGACGAATCGGACGGGGTTGCAGGACACGGGAGCACTTCTGGTCGCGACCAGAGAGGGGGATCAGGTCCGATATTTATTAACCCCGGAAGACAGCATGCAACGATCGGTACAGCTCAAAGAAGTGCCTGCCATGGAGAAAGCGCTGAATGGAGAAAGCGGATCCGAGGTTATGCATTACAGTGGCGATGAAGTGCTTGTTTCTTACCGTCCTGTAGATTATCAGCCTAATAGTGATGATGCTCCCTGGGGAATGGTAGCCAAAATAGATCTGACAGAGGCTTACGCTCCCGTAACACATTTACGTCATCTGTTACTGGGACTGCAGTTTGGGCTCGTTTTTTTCGGAATGGTGGTCTCTTTTCTGGTTGCCCGGAGAGTGACCCGGCCGGTATTGGGACTGGCCGATACTGCATCGAAAATTGCTCGTGGAAATCTGGATGTCCGGGTGCCGATCACTTCGACAGATGAAGTGGGGATGCTGGGGGCTGCGTTTAATCATATGACGTCTGAATTGGCAGCCTCACGGGATCAACTGGAGGAACGGATCGAACAACGAACTGCGGAGTTGAACGCCTCCCAAAAGAAATTGCGTCGCCAGACTCAAATCCTGCAGTCAATTTTGGACAGCATGGGAGATGGAGTGATCGTTGCGGATCAGGATGGGAATTCCGTCTTCTGGAACCCGGCTGCAGAGCAGATTGTTGGTATCGGACCGCAGAATGTAGATCCTTCCAAGTGGTCACAGATTTATGGCTGTTACCTTGCAGATGGAGTTTCGATGTGTCCTTCCGAGGATCTGCCTCTGGCGCGGGCCATGCGGGGAGAGTCACTCGATGATTCGATTCTCTTTCTCAAAAATCCCGATATTCCTGACGGAACCTGGATCAGTGTGACTGCACGTCCATTGAAGAATGATCGTGGTGATCTGCGTGGTGGCGTGATCGTAATGCACGATATTACCGAAGCGAAAGCCACACAGGAAGAACTGGAATCACGCGATAAGAAAAACCGGGCAATTCTGGCGACGACGCACGAAGCGTTCGTCGGTATCGATGAGAACAGTCGAATCTGTGACTGGAATGAACAGGCGGAAGCGACTTTTGGATGGACTCAACCGGAGGTGATTGGACGATCGTTGGTAGAGACCATCATTCCGGAACGCTATCGATTGCAACATATGCAGGGGGTCGAAAAATTTCTTGCATCAGGTGAAGGCCCTGTTCTTAACAAGCGTCTGGAACTCTCAGCTCTGCATCAGGATGGCCACGAATTTCCTGTGGAGCTGACGATCACTCCCGTGCGGCAGGGGGACAATTTCCTGTTTGCTGCTTTTGTGCATGATATCACGGAAGTCAAACGGGCCGAAGAAGAACTCAAACGGGCTAAAGAAGCTGCCGAGGCTGCCAGCCAGGCAAAAAGTGCTTTTCTGGCAACGATGAGTCACGAAATCCGAACTCCCATGAATGCCGTAATTGGTATGACCGAATTACTGCTCGATACCGATCTGAACCCCACCCAGCGGGAATACATGACCATGGTGCAGGAATCGGGGGAATCTTTACTGGCAGTCATCAATGATATTCTGGATTTCTCCAAAATTGAAGCAGGCCGATTCGATCTGGATCAGGCCGCATTCCATCTGAGGGAAAATCTGGGAGATACCATGAAATCGCTGGCTGTTCGCGCGCATCACAAACGCCTGGAACTGGCATTTCATCTGGCACCGGAAGTTCCTGATACCATCGTTGGTGACCGTTACCGCTTACGACAGATCATTGTCAATCTCGTCGGAAATGCCATCAAATTTACGGATGAGGGAGAAGTAGTCGTAGATGTAAATGTCGAATCTCAATCAGAGAGAGACGTTCTGTTGCACTTCGTCGTGCGTGATACGGGTATCGGAATTCCCAAAAGCAAACAGAAACAAATCTTTCAGGCCTTCGAGCAGGTTGATGAATCGATGGCCCGTCGTTTCAGCGGTACTGGACTCGGCCTGGCGATTGCTTCCCGCCTGATCAATTTAATGGGGGGGCGAATCTGGGTCATCAGTGAAGTCGATCAGGGGAGTGCATTTCATTTTACAGCTCATTTTGAGCTGACACAGGAAGAAGTCCCCGCCAGTGAACCATTGGTCAAAGCTGACCTGGATGGCCTGCGCGTGCTGGTTGTTGATGATAACCTCACTAACTGTCAAATTCTGGAAGAAATGCTCTCTAACTGGAAGATGCAACCCCAAACCGTCACGCGTGGGAAAGATGCTCTGGAAGCGATGCATGCCCGTGTGAGGGTGGGTGAACCTTTCGATCTCGTACTGGTGGACGCGAATATGCCGACGATGGATGGGTTCTCGCTGGCGAAAGCGATCAAACAGGATAAGGAACTGGGAAGTGCAGTCATTATGATGATTACTTCCAGTGACCGAAGAGGGGAGATCTCCCGCTGCAAGAAACTCGGAATTGCAGCGCACCTGATTAAGCCTCTCAAGCAATCGGAACTGTTTAACTCGATTGCAGAGACATTGGGAATTAACGGAGCAGATCATCATTCGACGCGATTGAAAACGGCTGAACTGGGTAAGCGTATTCCGCCTTTAAAAATACTGCTGGCAGAAGACAGTATCGTGAATCAGAAACTGGCGCTGGCCCTGCTGCAACCCCATGGCCACGAAATTACTGTCGTGACCAACGGGAAAGAGGCGGTCGAACAGAGAAAAACAGCTCATTTTGATCTCATTCTAATGGATGTCCAGATGCCTGAGATGGACGGTCTGGAAGCGACGCGCGAAATTCGAGACTACGAACAGACATGCGAGGAACATATACCAATCATTGCGATGACTGCACATGCGATGAAGGGAGACCGGGAACGCTGCCTTGAGGCCGGTATGGACGGCTACGTTTCTAAACCGGTGCGTGTGCGAGAACTGTACCAGATGATTGAAGAAACACTGCAAATGAATGCCCAACTCGCAGCTGTAAAAAATGAGTCCACACCTGAAGAGTCAGAACAGCAGGCTGATTCGATTCAGATGGAACACGAGACAACCCAGGGGGAAGAATCGAGAGAGGAGTTAATCATGAACCCGTCTGAAGAACAGGATTCCCATGACGATGTATTGAACTGGGAGCAGGCAATGGAGAAATCAGAAATACCTGCTGAAGCCTTGAGCGAACTGGGACAACTATTTCTGCAGGAAGCCCCTAAATTGCTGAACGAAATTCGGGATGCAATACAACAGGGGGATGCTTCGTCACTAAGGCGAGCCGCTCATACACTTAAAAGTTCAGCTGCCGTTTTTGAAGCACACCATGCTGCCGATGCCGCGTTGGAGCTGGAGTTACTTGGAAAAGAGGAAAAGCTGACGGAAGCGCGCGAAGCTCTGCCTGCCCTGGAACAGGAAGTCGACCGGTTACTGCCAGCTGTTTCTGCTCACATTGATTCTACCGCTCTGGAAGGAAATAAATAATGAATGTCGCATCAGGAAGTGGCGTCAAAGTATTGTTCATTGAGGATAACCCGATTCATGTAGGACTGGTGAAAACCCTGTTGGGGGAATCCCGGGCACCCGTATTTCAATTACAGCATGCAGGATCTCTCCAGGATGGGTTGAAACTGCTCGAAGCAGTTCCGGTCGACATTATTCTGCTGGATTTGACACTGCCTGACAGCGAGGATCTGGATACGTTCATCCGGGTCCGTTCGTTTGTTCCCTCGATCCCGATCGTAATTGTCACGAGCCTGGATGATGTGAAACTGGCTGCGAAGGCGGTTGAGGCGGGGGCCCAGGATTATCTGGTTAAGACACAGCTGAGCCGAACTTCGCTAACACGTTCTTTGCGTTATGCGATTGAGCGGACACGTGTGCGGGATGCCGAATGGGATTCGCCGATGTTCAGGCTGGCGCAGCGGCAGTTTCTCAAGGCGGCCCAATATATGGGACTGGACGATAATATTCGCCAGCGGTTACTGTTTCCGCAACGAACGCTGGTCGTGACACTGCCATTTCGTCGAGACCACTATACCGAAGTCGAAACTGTATTCGGCTATCGAGTACAGCACATTCTGACCATGGGACCTACCAAGGGGGGGATTCGTTATCATCAGGATGTCAGCCTCGGAGAAGTTTCAGCACTGGCGATGTGGATGAGCTGGAAGTGTGCCCTGGTGCACCTGCCCTTTGGTGGAGCCAAAGGGGGCGTACGCATCGATCCCACGGGGTTAACCGGGCATGAACTGCAGCGTCTCACCCGACGATTTGCGACCGAAATCAGTCCGATTATTGGTCCCGAGAAAGATATTCCTGCTCCCGATATGGGAACCAACGAACGGGTGATGGCCTGGATAATGGATACGTACAGCCAACAAGTAGGTTACTCTGTGCCGGCAGTTGTGACAGGTAAGCCGGTCGTCCTCGGGGGGGCCAGGGGACGTAATGAAGCGACAGGGAGAGGCGTCGTCTATCTGATTGAAGAAGCGGCCCATCATCTGAAGATGAATCTCAGTGAGACTACGGCTGTGATTCAGGGGTTTGGAAATGTGGGCAGTCATGCTGCCCAGTTTTTGAGTGATCTGGGCGTGAAAATCATTGGTGTCAGTGATGCAACTACGGGCATCTATAACCGTAATGGGCTTTCGATGTCCTCACTGCTTGAGTATGTGAGTCAGAACCGTTTTCTGGAAGGTTATTCTGAAGGAGATGAAATCACGAACCAGGAACTGCTCGAACTGGAGTGTGATATTCTGGTACCTGCTGCATTGCAAAATCAGATTACAGCAGAAAATGCAGATCGCATTAATTGCCGTCTACTGGCGGAAGGTGCTAACGGGCCTACTACGCTGGAAGCTGATGAGGTACTCAATGAAAAAGGGGTTTTCATACTCCCTGATATTCTGGCAAACGCGGGTGGGGTGACTGTTTCTTACTTCGAATGGGTGCAGGATACGCAGAACTATATGTGGAGCCTGGATGAAGTCAATCAACGATTGAAACGCATTCTGCAAGATGCTTTTCAGCGTACTTTGAACCGCGCGGAGAAGAACAACGTCGACATGCGGACGGCGGCACTCATGGAAGGGATTGAACGCGTCGCGCAGGCCAAGCTGGCGCGCGGTCTGTTCCCATAAGTAAAAGTGCAATTTCAGCGGGAAACGAACAGTGGGATAAAAGACAGTCTATTTTTTCTTAGCTGGTTCGACGACATTCACGGTGATCAGTTTCGACCAGGCTGCGAATTTCGTATTAGCAGGAGCTGACTTTGCTTCTGCGGATTTTGCTGTCCGAGCCGCCTGTTCTACGAGTTTCTCAGCGCGAGCCAGTTTGTCAGAGGCCGCTTTGGCTTTGGCTGCTTCCGCTTTGCTGGACTCAACATCGGCCTTGAGCTGCACGACCAGTTTTTCGAGTCGCTCGAGTTCGGCTTTCGCAGCCTGACTGGCTGGCAGATTCTGGCGATACTGTGTTACGCCCACACCCAGCAGTGCAAACTGATATCGTCCCGGTTCTGCCTTGAAATTCCCGTTGGGTCTGAAATCGATGACCAGCTTGCCTTCCGTGTCTTTCTCTCCAATATTTACAGTAGGAGGATTGCGCTGGATACCAAACAGTTCGTGCGGCTCTATCGTCAGGTTACCCGTTCGATTCCCGTTACCGGTCAGCTTGATGGGAATCTCCAGTTTCTGATTCAATTCAACAGTCCACTCTTTGTCCTCTGCTGGAGAAATGATGACGGGCGCCGTCTCATGTTCATTCACTGCCAGAGGCATGCTTGTGGTGAGTCGGGAGCGAACACGAATCGCATCGGCAAAGATGTGGCCCCAGATCAGGGACGCAAACTGTGCTTCTTTCATCACAGGTTGGCCATTGATCTGGGCAGTTCCATTAATCTGGATTTCACCAGCCCATGTCTTGGCTGATTCATCTGCAGAGAGGATCAGAATTCCATGGTCGGTCTTTCCACTGAGCGTCAGAGGCTGGGCAGTGACACCGTTGGGAAGGTTCTCTGCCGTTACAACGATATCTCCTGCAAAGCCATCCTGACGAGGAGCGATAATCCGCACTCCCCAGTTGGCTCCACGTCGAAGCAGGGGGGTGACAGAGTAACCCGTACGATTGGTAGGCAGCGGGCGTTCTGTGGTCGCGATCAGATGAAAGTCTGGCTTGGGTTCTCGAATCGCCAGACGATAAAGATCTTTTGCGCTGCCTCCTCCAAACTGATTGACGATCGTCACCAGGTACTCCCCATCCTGTTCTGCGACGAACGAGACCGCTGCATCATTTGTGTCGAGGTTAATCGCATTTTTATTGTGGGGGCTGAAATAGGAAGCCAGGTCGTCATTTTCTGTTACAGTCTTCACGCTGACTTCACCAGCTTGGGAGCGGGTCAATTGTTGCACGATCAGTAACGGATCCACCTGAGAAGCCATCCGGTCTGCGATGGCTTCAATCCAATAGGTTTTTCCTTTCTTTGCACGAAAGACAAACTGATCTTCGTCATTCGGCTGATCGAATCGTCCGGCAATTTCCGTCGGGATCGAAACGTTCTGCCGGTCCAGATGGGCCTGCTCCTGAGTCACAGGGGCTGTCGCATAACCGATCTTGATCCTGTTGGAATTCTCCAGCTGAAAATCAAAACCATCCAGCAGCCCCTGGCGTGGTTTACCCGGTTGAAAACTACCTGTAGGGCCTGCTACATCAGGGAGTGTGATTTCCACTTCCACCGATTCCAGCTTGTGACCATTGAGCTCCGCAGATTTTCCGTAACTGCCACCAGGAAGGTTGCGACCATATACTGTGTAGGTCTGTGTGGAACCTGGCTCACCGGCGGGCGGATAAATGAAATCAATGTGAGGGCGATTAGAAATCTCCAGAC
The DNA here is from genome assembly GCF_009720525.1 of Gimesia benthica. Taxonomy (NCBI): domain Bacteria; kingdom Pseudomonadati; phylum Planctomycetota; class Planctomycetia; order Planctomycetales; family Planctomycetaceae; genus Gimesia; species Gimesia benthica. The sequence continues at coordinate 1,783,470 of NZ_CP043930.1, read as the reverse complement.
GATAAAAATGTTCTGAGCCCCCACGGTAGAGAATGTCAGAAATCGCCAGATAATATGTGGCATCCTGTTGGGGCTGGATTTCGACAAATGAATCCCGGCCGAACCAGTCGCGGTTGCGGGTGATTTCGCGACCTTCAGAATCGTAAACAATGATCTGGCCATCCAGACGTGAGTCGATACGCTGTGCCAGCAGTTCTACCAGAATCCGCTCTCCCGCTTTTGCCTTCAGCTGATACCAGTCGATTCCGCGGGAGGGAACATAACCAGAGATCACGGAATTGACATCCACAGGCATGGCTGATTCGCGGGTTGCATGATTGCCGGTTTCCGCAACTTCCCGGCTATCAGCTTCAGCCACTACAAATGGGCGCGCCGTCGAAAGACCAAAATAAGAAACGACGCGTGCCTCGTAGATACCCGGAGGAACTTCTGTGGCGACGGAAACTTCAAAGCGGGATCCCTGCGGCCGAGGAGCCGGATGAAATTCATCAGCAGGCAGCATTACGGGTTTCGCTTTGATTCCTGGATGGGAGAATCGCAGTTCGGATGCGTCATCCAGGTTGGAACCGATGATGCTGAGTTCGACAGTCTTGCCTGCAGGCGCTGCAAAAGGACGCAGTTGCCTCAGATCTGCCGTGGGGAGCTGGGCTTCCACGTATTGCGAGCCCAGATTGCATAACGTTAGGAAGAGCAGCGGACAAAGTACAGGGATGAGCCTGGTGCTGGTTTTCATATTTGCTTCACAGTAACTGTTAATGGTTGAACAGGAACTCTTTGGTATTGATGATCACCCAGATAATATCTTCATAGGCCTGTTTCTCAGCCTGTTCGAGAGATAATTTCTTGGGATCTGCCTTGGACTGATTCCTTTTTTTCTGCAGATGAGCCAGCCCTGTCTCAAGTTCATTTTCATTGGGAGATCGCGAAAGAGCATGCAGATACAGCTCTTTGATGCGTGTCTGATCGTCCCCGTTTTTGTCACGGGCCAACTGGACTGCCTGGCCGTCAGAGGCGGAAAGAATCTGTTGGATCGTATCGGAATTAATCAGATGCAGACTTTGTGCCAGATCCGCATTGGCGGTGCGCTCACATTCACAGGCCGTGTCCATCTGCGGCCGACCGAAGACCCGCAGGAAAAATGACTCAACGTTAGCAGAATCATCGGGTAAGGCGACTGCCCGAACACCCACCGGCTGGTGATTGAAATTGTTCTTCGAACCTGCAACATCATTCATTGCATCCAGCATCATCTCGGCTGGCAGCCGTCGAGGGTAGTAGCGCGCGTAATTCTGCTCATCACTTTGATTGTACTGATTCGGAAAAGAGCTGAGTTGATAGGTTCGGCTGTTACAGATGGTGCGGCAGATCGCTTTCAGGTCATAATTCGATTTGACGAATGATTCTGCCAGCTGATTCAACAGTTCAGGGTGCGTGGCCGGGTTCGTGACACGAATGTCATCTTCCGGTTCAACCAGACCTCTACCGAAAAAATGTTTCCAGTAACGATTCACCAGCATTTTGGCAAAGAAGGGGTTCTCGGGACCTGTGACCCAGTTAGCCAGATCGATACGCGGATCCCGTTCAGCAGGGATGTCCAGGGCTGCTCCATCCAGGGGCGTTGGTTTGAGTTCCCGATTGGTATTCGGGTTTTTGGCAACCGCGACGATTCGTTTATGGTAAACGATGTCGTCTTCCGGCAGCTTATAAACTTCTTTGCGTCCCAGTGTATTGAAGAATGCCTGAAATCCGTAGAAATCGTCCTGGCTCCATTTTTCATAGGGGTGATGGTGGCACTGCGCACATTGAATGCGGACCCCCAGGAAAACCTGGGCGATGTCTGACATCTGATCTTTGGGATCTTTGACGGCTCGGTACCATGAGACGGCAGGATTGGTCCCCGGCTTGCCTCGGGCTGTAATCAGCTCTGTTACGAATTCGTTATAAGGCTTATTCGTGGCCAGACTGGTTCGGATCCAGGCATGAAAGCCGAAAGTCTCCCGGGCAACCTGTTCCAGATTTCCACCGGCCTTGTTACGTAATACGCCGGCCCATTTAGACGCGAACAGATCTGCATAGCCCGAACTGTCCAATAGTTCGTTAATCTTACGAGCCCGCTTATCGGTACCCTGATCAGCCAGAAAAGATTGTGTCTGCTCCAATGTGGGGATCCGACCGGTGATATCCAGAGTCACCCTGCGGACAAAGGTGGAATCATCACATCGTTCTGAAGGGGGAAGCCCGAGCACTTTCAGCTTCGCAAAAACATGCTGGTCGATAAAGTTCTCAGGAGTCGGCAAGTCAGGCGTTGGCTGGCCAAGAGGAATGGTCGTCATGAAAACGGCGACCTGTTCCTGGAAACGGATCATCACCGATGTTGTGCCGGTCTGGTCTTTTAATGTCACCAGTCCATGTTCGTCGACTGCTGCCATCTTAGGCTGGTTTGGTTTGAATTCCGCCAGACGTGTGATGTCCCGTTTTGTTCCATCAGAGAAATAAGCAGTGACGACCAGTTGCTGTGTAGCCTGTTTGGGCAGGACGCGGACTTGAGGAAATATTTCGATGTGCGTCACCTTCGCTTCTTTTTCCGGATCATACCGCATCCCTTCGCGGATCCAGCGGGCGATCAGTCTGATTTCTGCTCCATCCGCCTTGAACCGACTTCCTCCACCGTGGGGTACTGTTCCAGCTGCTTTTTGTAACAAGAGACTGGTTTCTGGTGCTGCCGGGTTAATCCGGCGTCCGAGAGATTCTTTCGTGATGTACTCGAAGTCATTGTCCGGTTCAAAACCCAGTAATGACAAATGGAAGTTATTTTTCCCGGAAGGCGTGCCATGGCAGGCGCCACTGTTACAACCACCCCGCGTGAGTTGCGGGATGACGTCATTGTAGAAGCTGACCGGACGACGTTGTTCGAACGAAGAAACACGAACCGGAATTTTGAGGGAACGTTTCGAATCCAGAGAGGCGGTAATGGTAGCAGATCCGTTGGACAGGGGGCTGACATATCCTGTGGGGCTGACCACAGCGATTCCCTGTGGTTCAACCTGATATTTCACACTCCGCGTGACATCGCTTACGGAACCCGACTGGTCTATGTGTGTGATTAATAATTGCTGGCGGGCATCGGGATCTGATAATTCAATCCTCTGGTCCTGATTCGGCAGATAGACTTCCAATTCAGCCGCATGGGAAGATTTCTCCAGCCTCCCAAAGAGGATGCCTGCGAATAAAACAATCAGCAGCGTATATTGCCTCAATTTCATCGATCTTCCCAAGATATCTGGAATCTGGAGCTTCACCCGGACTGACTCTGTAAGTAGCACCTTAACTGGTCTGCCAATCAGTATTTAGGGGATGACAGTCAGTTTTAGAATGAATTCCGGGAGAATCTGAAATTAAATTGAACTTGAATTTCTATTCTAAACGATGCAATATACATTACAATACGTTGATGCGTACTTGTTAAGAAAATGCTCAGACGGCAATATTTCGATCGGGATGATGAATTCATGAGTGCCAAATCCAGAAATCAGCGTTGTGCAGGACCGATGAAACGTCGCACCTTCCTGGAAATCGGTGGGGCAGGTATGCTTGGTCTGGGTATGACGGATTTGCTCCGTCAGCAGGCGCTTGCCAGTTCTGCAGGAAACGCAACTGATGATACGGCCGTGATTTTCGTCTGGTTGCCGGGTGGCCCCCCTCATATGGAAACATATGACATGAAGCCGGGGGCACCAGTCGAGTACCGTGGGGAATATTCACCAATTCATACCAATGTTCCCGGTCTCGACGTCTGCCAGATGCTGCCACAGCATGCGAAAATTGCAGACAAGTTTACGTTGATCCGCTCGATTCATCATGAGTTTGCCGATCATGGTGGCGGTCATAAACGTCTCATGACCGGCCGAATTCCCGCAACTCCAGTGGGAACTATTAATGACGCCCCAGCTGTAAATACAATTGTGAAGAAAATGCTGGAGCAACCGGGGAATGAAATGCCGGTCTGTGTGACTGAGGTTGACTCTTCCCGTGCGTCCATTGATACCTTTGCCATGGGGCCCGCTTATCTGGGACCATCATCAACTCCATTTATGGTAGCCGGCAACCCCAGCGATCCCGATTTCAAAGTACAGAATATCGGCGTGAAATCAGCGATGGAAACGCGTCTCGATGACCGAATTGCCATGCTGAAGGGGATCGATAATTTCCGTCGTGATGTAGACAAAAGTGGTTCGATGGAAGCCATGGACAGTTTTAACCGTCAGGCCATCGACATGTTGACCAGTGAAAAAGTCCGTCGGGCTTTTGACCTTTCACAGGAACCCAAGGAGGTCCGTGATCGATATGGCTGGAATGCGTACGGTCAACGGGCTGTCTTAGGTCGGCGTCTGGTCGAGTCAGGCGTCAGGTTTGTCACGATGGTCTGGGAACATCCTTTCCCGGGGAGTAAGACTCCCAAGACGGCAGCATATAACTGGGACTCCCATGCTGTGAATGCACATCTCTTCAAGGACTGCGAATGGCGACTGCCTCCTTATGACCAGGCCGTTTCTGCTCTGATCGAAGACCTCTATCAACGGGGACTCGACCGACGAGTTCTGCTGGTAGTGACGGGCGAGTTTGGTCGGACTCCAAAGCTTTCAGTTCAGCGGGGAACTCAGACTGGTGTCATGCAACCCGGTCGAGATCACTGGCCAAAAGCGATGTCAGTACTGGTTTCCGGAGGTGGGATGCAGACCGGTCAGGTGATCGGCGCAACCAACCCGAAAGGGGAATATCCGGTGGAACGCCGACTGACTCCGAACGATCTCTGGGCCACCGTTTATCGGCACCTGGGTATCGATCATGAGCATATCCTGCACGATTTGCAGGGCCGTCCAGTCCCAATTCTGCCCTTCGGAAAGCCGATACGCGAACTGCAGCCAGTCTCTGCCTGAGCAGCTAGCGGGCGTACTATTGCACTCATGTATTTAAATCATAGGGGATGGTGCGCCCTTCCGCTGACCCTGTTGTTAGATTGCGACCCTGAGAGCTCACTGCTATCGTAGTTATTCAAAAACTCTCGAAGGGATAGTACGTGATGTCGCAGTCGTCTGATTCAATTACACAAACATGGGAGATTCCGCTCCGAGAGACAGTCGATGTGGCTGTGATCGGTGGTGGCTCGGCTGGTGTGGCTGCAGCGACTGCTGCTGCCCGGAATGGAGCGTCCACTGTGCTGGTCGAACGCTATGGTTTCCTGGGAGGTACATCGACGGCAGGGATGGTCGGTCCCTTCATGACCTCCTACACGCCTGACGGGAAGCGGCAACTGGTGGCCGGTGTCTTTCAGGAGGTCATCGATAAAATGGTCCAGATGGGCGGAGCCGTTGATCCCTCTACGACAGAAGCCGGTTCTGCCTGGGCTTCTTTTATTGATCTCGGACATGCCAATGTGACCCCCTTCAGTGTCGAAGCACTGAAAATGGCGGCCCTGGAAATGGTCTGCGAGGCGGGGGCACGGATCCGGTTCCATACCTCGTTTGTTGATGTGGTGATGCGGGATCAGCAGATTGACGGGATCGTAATTCTGGACAAGGCCGGCCTGGGACTGCTCCGGGCGGGAACTGTGATTGATACTTCCGGCGATGGCGATATTGCTGCCAAGGCCGGAGCTCCCTTTGAAGTGGGGCGAAAGGCGGATGGCAAAATGATGCCGGTGACGCTGTTTCTGACAATTGGCAATGTCGAAGACGAACGCGTGATTGCCTGGATGAAGGAGCATGAAGTTCTGCATCCGGGAGAGCGGTTGTTTGAATGTATTGTCAAACAGGCCCGGGAAAGCGGTGACTGGACGCTGGAACGCGAGTTTCTGAATATTTATCGTGAGCCGACTCCGGGGCAGTGGCGTGTCAACACAACCCGTGTCCAGAACGTGGACGGTACCAATCCCGATGATCTGTCCCGGGCGGAAATCGACAGTCGACGCCAGGCGTGGGAACTGATTCGATTTTTCCGATCCCATTGTCCCGGCCTGGAAAATGCACAATTGCTGGCCACGGGAACTCAAGTTGGAGTGAGGGAAACACGTCACATTCTGGGTGACTATGTGCTGAATGGGGCAGATGTGCTCGAAGGGCGGAAGTTCGATGATTCCATCGCGCAGTGTTCCTATCCGATCGACATTCACGATCCCCAGGGACCCCGGGGAAGGCTGGAGGGGATTCACGCCGATCATTATGAAATTCCCTATCGCTGCCTGGTGCCGCGCGATGTGGAGAATCTGCTGGTGGCCGGCCGTCCGATTTCAGCAGATCACGAAGGGGCTGCATCGGCGAGAGTGATTCCTCCCTGTTATGCCACCGGTCAGGCCGCGGGAACCGCTGCGAGTCTGGCAATCAAGCAGGGAGTAGCCCCGCGCGACGTGGATATCGATCAGTTAAGAACGACATTAAGCGAGCAGGGAGCCATCGTCTGAATTCGGCTACAGGACAACCGAATGCCCGTGAGTGTAACTTTTGAATCAACAGTGTAACCAGGAAGCGAGGTAACCCGTGAGTCAGGCAAAGGCGGTTCGATGGGGCGTGATAGGACTGGGATGGTTTGGTGAAGTTCATGCCGATAATCTGGCTGAGATGCCGGATATTGAATTGACCGCACTCTGCACTCGCAGGCCAGATCGCTTGAATGAAGTGGCTGACCGGCTGAACGTCTCGAAACGCTACACGGACTACCACGAATTGCTGGCCGACCCTGATATCGATGTGGTGAGTATTACCACCCACATTTATGATCATCGTGAAATTGCCATTGAAGCCTTGCGGAGTGGTAAGCATGTTTTGCTCGAAAAACCGATGGCGCCAACGCTGGCGGACTGCGAGCAGATTCTGGATGCAGCCGCTCAGTCGGACGGATTATTCATGGTGGGGCACATCTGCCGGTTTGATCCCCGGGTAACCATCGCGAAGCAGGCAATTGAAGAGGGACGGATTGGAAATATTATTTCGATGCATGCCCGTCGGAATCTGTCGAAGGCTATTGGTGAAACGGTGCTCGATGATATTTCGGCACTGATGGGAGACGGAATCCATGACGCGGATCTGATGCTCTGGTTCAGTCAGGCAAACGTCTCCACGGTCTATGCTCAGGAAGTCCATCCCGGCAAGAACAAATTTCCGGATGCCGGCTGGTCGATTGCCCGGCTGGACAGTGGTGCGGTCGCTGTGGTTGAGTCAGTCTGGCATTTGCCGGAATCCACTCCGTTTACGATTGATGCCCGCATGGAAATCATCGGGACGGAGGGAGCGCTCTATATCAACTGTGGTGAGGCGGGCCTGGCGATTCATGATGCACAGGGAGTGAAACTGCCCGATACCATGTACTGGCCCCGTCCTCTGGGGAATTATTTTGGAGTGTTAAAGGAAGAGTTACGATATTTTGCCAACTGCGTCCGCAAGGGGGAACCACCTCAACGGATTACACCCGCTGAATCTGCTGCCGCTGTCGCCTGGATGGAAGCGGCAACGGAGTCGGCACGGACAGGGACGGTCATTACATTTTGATCTGCCACGATCCTGACAGACAGGTATTGGGGTCATACCAGTTATGCACTTCGCGTTACCTGATCGGGTTCTGAGCAAAACAAACATCCAGATATGAGCCCAAAAAGCGGTGCAGGTCGTCTCTCTAGCAAGATTCTACTGGATTTTTCGCAAATATCTTAGTATTATATATTAAATGCTCGTTGATCTGACTTTGATTTTATCTCACTCAGTGAGATACGAGTTTTCTCGCCTGAATTCTCTCCTGACGTGTAAGTTTTAAATACTTGCAGCCTCAAATTTAACACACACATTTTCACTGTGATTTTCTGGTTCTTTCCAGTTAGAACACCGATGGTAATTGTATGATTGATATGAACAGACGAATTCTCAGTTTGCTAGTTCTCATATCAGCTGTCACGCTGACGGCACCGGCCCAGGCCAACCCGGCTAATCGGCAGGCATTTGTCCGCTACTTTGGCAAGTACCTGGCACAGGGACTGAATTCCTGTGGTACCTGTCATGTGCGTGATCATGCAGAGGGTGCTGAATCCCTGGACGATTTTCCGCACAATCCCTTCGGGAATCAATTGCGTGAAACCGCAGACAAACTGCTGGAGCAAAATCAGGACGCGGATCTGGCTCTGCGACTGAAACTGATCGCCGATCAGGATGCCGATGGTGATGGCTTTACAAACCTGCAGGAAGTACTCAGCGGTACCGCACCTGGTGATAAAACGAAATTCCCGGCTGCTGACTCGAAGAAAAAACTGGAACAGTTGACGGCCGAGTTTAACGAATTCCAGAACCGCTATGCCTGGAAACCCTTTAAACCCGTTCATCGTCCAGAAGTTCCGGTGGTGGCCGACCTCAACTGGCCGCGGAATCCCATCGATCAATTCATTGCTGCCGGCCACGAGCAGAAAGGTTTGAAACGTGCTGCGGAGGCCGGTCCAGAAGTTCTGCTGCGTCGGGTTTATCTCGACCTGATTGGCTTGAATCCGACACCCGAAGAAATCCGTGCGTTTCTAAAAGACGTCAAAACGAACGACAAGGCTTATGAAGCGGTCGTTGATCGCCTGTTGAATCACCCCGCTTACGGCGAGCGTTGGGGACGACACTGGATGGACGTCTGGCGTTACAGCGACTGGGCCGGTTACAAGGATGCCCTGCGTGTGAGCCAGCGACATATCTGGCACTGGCGCGACTGGATTATTGAATCGCTCAATGCCGACAAATCTTACGATCAGATGCTGACCGAGATGCTGGCAGCTGATGAACTGAAGCCGGATGACTGGGATACACTCCGGGCAACCGGTTTCCTGGCACGCAATTACCACGCGGAACGCGACCAGTGGATGGATGATGTTGTGAAGCATACGTCGCAGGCATTCCTGGGAATTACCGTCGGTTGTGCGAAATGCCACGATCACATGTATGATCCGATCAAGCAGACTGAATACTATCAGATGCGGGCTATTTTCGAACCGTATCACGTTCGTACGGACCGTGTGGCAGGCGTACTGGATGTCTCGAAAAACGGGATTCCTCGTGCCTACGATCGTTCTTTGACTTCGAAGACCTGGTTTCTGGAAGCTGGTGACGAACGACGTCCCGTAAAAGACAAAAGTATTCCGCCGGGAGTGCCTGAATTCCTGGGAGGGAAATATGAAGTCGAGCCGGTCTCACTGCCGCTGGTGGCCAGTCAGCCTGCCCGGCGTGAGTTTGTCAAACAGGATCTGCTCGATCAGGCCAAAGGGACTATGGAGCAGGCCAAAGCACCGGAGCAGAGAGCAGCTGCCGAAAGTGCACTGGCAGTCCTCGAAGCCCAGTTTGCCATCGAAGCGATGGAAGTGGCTGGCGACAAAAAATCTGACGCCTGGAAAACGGCAGCACAGAACCTGGTGAAGCTACAGCGTGAAGCAGCTGTTGAAGCGGCTCAATGGGAATTAACCTCTGCCATCAAGCAGCAGGAGCAGGCCACTGCAGCGCTCAAGAAAGCTGAGAAAGGAAAGAAAAAATCGAGTATCAGCAAAGCGAAGCAGCAGTTGAAAAAAGCGGAGCAGGCTCACAAGGCGGCAGAAACTCAACTCAAAAAAGCAGAGGATGCAGCCAAAGAAAAGCTGACAACGAAATATGCTCCTCGTAAACAGTCCAAGTATCCGGAAAGCAGCACCGGGCGACGTCTGGCGTTTGCCCGCTGGTTGACCGACCGTCAAAATCCGTTAACGGCTCGTGTGGCGATGAATCATATCTGGTTGCGACATTTTGGGCAGCCGATTGTGCCAACGGTCAATGAGTATGGCGGAAATGGACGTGAACCGACTCATCCCGCATTACTGGACTGGCTGGCAGCGGAATTCATGGACCGGGAGTGGAGCATGAAAGAGATGCACCGGTTGATCGTCACCAGTGCGACTTATCGAATGGCAGGGACTGGTGCCCCGGAAAACCATGCGATCGACCCCGATAATCTTTTCCTCTGGAAAAAATCGGCGCGCCGAATGGAAGGGGAAATCGTGCGGGATAATCTGCTTTACATTCCCGGTCGACTCGACTCTGCGATGGGAGGCCCGGATATTGATAACCATCAGGCCCAGGATTCTCGTCGCAAGAGTATCTACCTCCGGCACGCACATGAAAAACTGGTTGAGTTTGTACAGATCTTTGATGGTCCCAGCGTTTCAGAGTGTTATATGCGGGAGACGAGTGTGCAACCGCATCAGGCACTGGCGCTGGCCAACAGTAAGCTGACTTTCCTGGCAAGTGAAGCCCTGGCGTCTCAGATTGAAGAGAAGACCACCGGGGACATGGATGCTTTTATCGAAGAGGCTTACCTGCGAATTCTCTCGCGTCAGCCGGATGAAGTTGAGCATCAACTCTGTCGGGATTTTCTGCTGGCATCTGTCAAAGCAGAGGGCAGTCAACCGACCAGAGAGCAGTATCAAAAACTGATTACCGTATTATTCAACCATAATGATTTTATCACGATTCGCTGATTAATCCTGACCGGAATAGGATTGGAAAGTAATAGAATGTTTAATTCACCCCAGATGAACCGTCGCACGTTTTTAAACGACACCGGAATGGGAATGACGGGCATGGCGCTCTCTTCGCTCCTGTTTCAGGAAGGCGAACTGCAGGCTGCAGAAGCGGGGCTGGTTCCGCACATGGTGCCGCGCGCCAAATCGGTGATCTGGATCTTTCTGATTGGCGGTCTCAGTCACCTGGAAAGTTTCGACCCGAAGCCGGCACTCAATAAATATGCCGGGAAGTCGATTGATGAAACTCCCTATGCAGAATCTGTGTTGAATAAGGACAAGATCAACAAGATTCTGCTCGACCCATCCAAGCAGAAACGTGAAGTATTCAAAGCCATCATGCCTTTGCAGACAGGCTTTAAAAAATATGGCGAAAGCGGTCTGGAAATCAGCGACTGGTTCCCGAATCTGGGGACCTGTGCGGATGACCTGACACTGGTCCGTTCCATGTGGACGATCGACAACAACCATGGTGCCCAGCTGACTTATCATACCGGCCGCAAAATTACGGAAGGTGCTTTTCCGACCGTGGGCTCCTGGGTCAGTTACGGCCTGGGAACGGCCAACCAGAATCTGCCGCATTATGTCGTGCTGGGGAACCCAAGTGCTGACTGTTGTGGTGCCGCCTGGACACACGGATCCTCTTATTTAGGGCCGGAACATGCGGGGGTCCGGATGGAAGTGGATCCGAAAGATCCGCTCTCGTTTGTGCGGTCTGCCGATGATTCAATGACTCCTTCGGAACAACAGGAAATGTTCGGCCTGCTGGGGAAACTGAACCGACACGCCGGAATTCAATACCCGGATGACAAAAACCTGAAAGCACGGATCAAGTCATACGAGCTGGCTTTCCAGATGCAGTCAGCCGTTCCCGAAGTCATGGCTTTTGAAGAAGAGTCACAGCATGTGCAGGAGCTGTATGGTCTGAATCAGTCAACCACCAAAAGCTTCGGTGAGAAATGTCTGGCGGCCCGGCGTCTGACCGAACGTGGCGTGCGGTTTATTCAACTGTTCCATGGCTACCGTGGTAATGCTGGTGCCTGGGATTCTCATCGCGATATTAAACGCCTGCATTCGCAGCTTTCGGCCCAGGTCGATCAGCCAATTGCCGGTCTGATTAAAGACCTCAAGCAGCGTGGCCTGCTGGATGAGACCATGATTGTGATCGGCTCTGAATTCGGACGTACCCCTGGTGCAGAACACCGTAATGGGAACAGCACTGTCCAGGGAACAGGCCGCGATCATCACCCGCATGGATTCAGTGTGGCGATGGCCGGTGGCGGAATTAAAGGGGGCCATATTCATGGTGCGACCGATGAACTCGGGTTCCACGCTGTTGAAGACAGGCACTATGTGACCGACCTGCATGCCACGGTATTACATCAGATGGGCCTGGATACGACCCGGCTCAACTATCCCGGCAGACAGCGTCTGGAACGGGATTATGGCGAAGTAATCCACGACATTATCAGTTAAGACGAGCCCCGTTCCTGGTTACGCTTGCTTCCCGGGAGAGTATACGTCGCCAGATTGACGAGATCTGCTTGCAGGTGGTCTGAGCACAACCTACACTATAGGTTTAATGCTGTTTCGTTTGTTTTACTAATGTCCAGATCAGCATCCCTGCCTGAATTCCTATAGTCAGCTGTAACTTCTGCAGACTCACGCCGCACTGATTTCAGCCGGAATGAATGAGCTCAGAATCCTCAAACACGAGTTACAGCTGAGAGAGCAGCCCAGGGTGTTCGTCCTGTGTGGGAGAGGTAATCAATGAGACTCGGGCTCGCGTCTGTTTTCTGTTTCTGCCTGATTATCAGGCCCGTCTGGGGTGAGACCCCGATCCAGTTCAATCGGGATATCAGACCGATTCTTTCGGACAAGTGCTTTGCCTGCCATGGCCCGGATGAGAAAACACGGGAAGCCGATCTGCGTCTGGATGATCGTGATTCTGCACTGCGTGACCTGGGAGGAACGCGGGCGATTGTCGCTGGTAAGGCCGATGAGAGTGAACTGATCCACCGTATCACTGCCAGCGATGAAAGTCTGTTGATGCCCCCGGCTGAGCATGGCAAGCCTTTGAGCAAGGCTGAAATTGAACTGCTGCGGAAGTGGATCAATCAGGGGGCAGCCTACCAGCGGCACTGGTCCCTGACACCCCTGGTAAAGCCTGCAGTGCCTGAGCTGAAAGAGAAGCAGAATCTGCATCCGATTGACGCTTTCATCCAGCAACAACTCAAAGACAATGGGTTTGCTCCTTCACCTGAGGCGGAGCCGAGAACACTGGTCCGCCGCCTCTCTTTTGATCTGACCGGACTGCCTCCCGATCCGTTGGTGGTAGCAGCCTATCCTGCGCATCCAGGAGACGTAGCGTACGAAAAACTGGTGAATGAATATCTGGATTCTCCCCATTATGGTGAGCGACTGGCACTCTACTGGCTGGATCTGGTCCGTTATGCAGATACGCTGGGTTACCACGGCGATCAGGTTAGAAGCGTGTCCCCGTATCGGGATTATGTCATCAACGCATTCAACAGTAATAAACCCTTCGATCAGTTTACGATTGAGCAACTGGCAGGGGATCTGCTGCCTGAAGCTGACCTCTGGCAGAAGGTGGCTTCGACGTATAACCGGTTGAATCGCGCTTCTGGAGAAGGGGGAGTGCAACCTAAGGAATACCTGGCGAAATATTCTGCCGATCGCGTCCGTACGACGGGCTCCGTCTGGCTCGGTTCTACGGTCGGGTGTGCGGAATGCCACGATCACAAATTTGACCCTTTTACGACGAAAGACTTTTATCGCTTCGCTGCTTTTTTTGCGGACATTAAAGAGCAGGGGATTGTCCGTGGTGCTCGACACATCGAACAATTGCCGGTACCGACTGAGGAACAGGCTCGCCTCTCAAAAGAGTTAGAGGCTGCAATCAAACAGACAGAACAGAATTATAATCGGGAAACCCCCGAATTAACCGCCGCCCGACAGGAGTGGGGACAACAGGTCCAGGCCGATTTTGATCGCTGGACACTGCTCAATCCTCAGGAAGTAAGCTCAACAGGTGGGGCGAAACTAAAAGTGCTCGAAGATGGCTCGATTCTGGCCAGTGGCAAGAATCCGGATCAGGATGAATATGTGCTGGAAATCAACGACAGCCTGGTTCCTGTCACAGGCCCCGTGGCGCTGAAACTGGAGCTGTTGCCTGATCCTTCGCTTCCTCGCAAGGGGCCGGGACGTGCTGGGAATGGAAACCTGGTGGTCAACGCAGTGCAGTTGATGGTGAGGAAGCAGAAAGTCAAATGGGAGAAAGCCGTCGCTGCTCATTCACAAAATGGGCACACTCCTCAGAATGTCGCTGAGGAATCCGGAACCGGCTGGGCGATTCTACCGCAAATTGGAAAACGTAATCACCTGCTGCTGTCAGGGAAGGTTACCGATTCCAGCGAGAAACAACCCGGAGAAGGGACTCCTTCCTGTCAGATTCGCATTATTCAACGACATGGGAACGGGCATAACCTGGGGCGGTTTCGATTGTTTATTTCCTCTGATCCGAGTGTGATTCAATCAGGATTCGCATTGTCTGATGAGATCCAGAAAGTACTGAAAGTCAAACCTGAATCGCGTTCTGTCGACCAGCAAAAACAACTGGATACTGCGTTTCGAGAATCAACGCCACTGTTAAAAGAGAGCCGTGAACAACTGGCTCGACTAAGGCAGCAGCAGACGCAGTTGAAGAATCAGATCGTCACGACACTGGCGACAACAGCCACAACGCCTCGTACCATGCGGGTCCTGCCACGCGGGAACTGGATGGATGATTCCGGAGAAATTGTGAATCCCGGTGTGCCTCACTTTTTGTCACAGCTTGATTTGCCGGAGAAGCAGCGGGCGACCCGTCTGGATCTGGCACGTTGGATGACATCGCGCAAGAATCCGCTGGTAGCGCGCACGTTTGTGAATCGACTGTGGATGCTCCTGTTCGGACAGGGACTGGCGCGTACGGTTGATGATCTGGGTTCACAGGGAGAGATGCCGACCCATCCTGAACTGCTCGACTGGCTTGCCTGTGAATTTATTGACAGCGGCTGGGATGTCAAGCACATGGTGCGACTGATGGTGACCTCGCATACCTATCGTCAGTCTTCTGCCTGGACAGCCGCATTACGAGAGCGTGATCCGTATAATCGCATGTATGCACGTCAGTCGCGCTGGCGGCTGGAAGCAGAAATGATTCGCGATAATGCCCTGCAGGTCAGTGGACTGCTGAATCTGCAAATCGGAGGTGAAAGTGCCAAACCTTATCAGCCAGCCGGATACTGGGCACAATTGAATTTTCCCAAGCGGACCTATCAGGCGGACAAGGGAGAACAGCAATATCGCCGGGGTTTATATACGCACTGGCAACGTACGTTTCTGCATCCCAGTCTGCTCGCTTTCGATGCGCCGGCTCGTGAAGAATGTACGGCGCAGCGTTCCCGATCCAATACGCCTCTGCAGTCCCTGGTGTTATTAAATGATCCGACTTTTGTGGAAGCGGCCCGGGTACTGGCGACGCGCGTGATTCAGGAACACCCGGAGAAACAGTTCGACGCACAGTTGAAGTGGCTGATGCAACAGGCGTTGACGCGGGAACCACGGCAGGACGAAATCAAGCTGCTGAAGACCCTGTATCAGGAAGATCTGCAGGCATATCGTCAGTCCCCGAAAGCGGCAGCAGAGATTCTGTCTGTCGGTTTAAATCCGCCCCCTGAGAAAATCGATCAGGCGGAACTGGCTGCCTGGACGAGTGTGTCGCGCGCTGTTTTGAACCTGCATGAAATGATCACACGTTATTAAACTGAGGAATTCTCCATGTCAAATCTGAATGTTACGCGACGGAGTTTTCTGCGTCAGTCTGCGCTCGGAATCGGGCCGGCAGCTTTACTGTCGTTGTTATCACGGGATGCCCAGGCCAGTGATCTGGGGGAAGGAGTGATCGGGAAACCACATTTCACACCGCGGATCAAACGGGTTATTCATCTCTGTATGGCCGGAGGACCGTCTCATCTCGAAACATTTGACGACAAGCCGACGTTACGCGAGATGCACGGTAAACCGATGCCGGAATCTCTGACGAAGGGGCAGCAGGTTGCTCAGTTGCAGGGGCGCGAACTCAAATGCTTTGCTCCGCAATTCGAATTTAAAAGTTTTGGCGAAAGTGGCCAGCGGGTTTGTAGTCAGTTCCCCCAGATTGGATCAGTGGCGGACGACCTGTGTATTATCCGGTCGATGTATACGGACCAGATTAACCATGACCCCGCCCATACGCTATTCAACACCGGTTCCTCGCAGGCAGGACGCCCCAGTATGGGGTCGTGGCTCTTGTATGGGCTGGGGCAGGAATGTGACGACCTGCCCGGCTATGTTGTACTGACCAGTGTCGGGAAAGGGGGACAGGCACAGCCGATTGCCGCCCGGCAATGGCACAGCGGGTTTCTACCCTCTCGCTTCCAGGGAGTTCAGTTTCAGTCGACGGGGGCACCGGTACTCTATCTGAACCGACCTGATGGCGTGTCGATGCAGCAACAGAAGCGACTCGTGCAGACGGTCAACCAGTTGAATCACAGCTTTGATGACCTGGTACATGATTCTGAAATCGCTACCCGGATCGGGCAGTACGAAATGGCATTTCGGATGCAGACCAGTGTGCCGGGGCTGATGGATCTGGGGAGTGAAACTAAAGAGACGTTAACAGCCTACGGGACTGAGGGGGGCGATGGAACTTATGCTTCCAACTGTCTGCTCGCACGGCGACTGCTCGAACGTGGCGTGCGTTTCGTGCAGTTATATCACCGTGCGTGGGATCACCATGGCGGGATCAAACGTTCGATTGAGATTACAGCGAAAGAAGTCGACCAGGCGACCGCGGCTCTGATTCGCGATCTGAAACAACGCGGACTTTATGATGACACTTTGATTGTCTGGGGCGGTGAATTCGGCAGGACACCGATGGCCCAGGGATCCGGCCGAGATCACCACATCAAGGGGTTTTCTCTGGTACTGGGTGGGGGAGCGATTCAGGGGGGTAAGAGCTATGGTACCACGGATGAATTCGGATACGCGGCGGCTGAAAATCCCGTGCATGTCCGGGATTTTCATGCGACCTTACTCCACCTGTTCGGCATCGACCACCGGCGGTTCAGTTACCGGTTTCAGGGACTCGATTTCCGTCTGACCGGTGTGGAAGAGGCGCATGTGATCAAAGACATCATTGCCTGAGTCAGTAATCTTTCCACAACAGTCTCAGGAAGGGGTCAGGGTAGCATGCAGCGTCCGCCGCTGATGACAACGGTCTGGCCGGTGGTGAAGCTGCTTTCTTCAGAGAGCAGAAAAGAGACCATGGAGGCGACCTCCGAGGCCTTACCCATGCGTGGGATAGGGGTGGCCTGAATGATTTTGTCGAGATCATCCTGATTGACGCCTGAGAGAATTTCGGTATCAATCAGTCCCGGGGCGATGGCATTAACGCGAATGTTTTCGCCTGCCCAGGCGACGGCAGTACTCTGGGTGAAGGAGACGACGCCAGCCTTACTGACTGCATACGCGATCGACATGGGGCGTGGCATCAGGCCGGAGAGGGAACTCATGTTGACGATCCGTCCAAATTTTCGCTGCAGCATGCCCTCCCTGACACGCCAGGTTACCAGAAAAGTCCCTGTCAGGTTCACTTCCAGCATCTGCCGCCATGCCTCTTCGGTTAACTCGGTATGCGGCTCATAACTGAAGATGCCCGAATTATTGACCAGCAGTTCCACCTGCCCCCATTCGGCTTCGATCTCGCTGACCATTTTATCGACCTGTTCGCTCGAAGAGACGTCGGCCTGCACGAGTATGCCGGTCCCTCCAACGGTCCGGATCTGCTGCAGCGTCTCTTCAGCGTCTTCCTTTCCCTGACGATAGTTAATGGCAACGCGGGCTCCTTCTTCCGCCAGACGCAGGCAGCAGGCCCGCCCGATTCCCCGTGAGCCGCCTGTTACCAGGGCGATACGATTCTCAAATCTTTGCGGGTGGGTGGTGGACGCTGACATGGTTACCTCTGGAATGATTGACTTTTTTTGAGGATAGAAGGAGCCCTGAATGATTGCGCGGGAATCTCAATCGTCCAGCAGGGCCGGCATCAATGGCTTTCCCTGAGCCGTAGGCAGTTCGACACCCAACAGGCGAGCCATTGTAGGGGCGACATCCAGACTCTGAATTTTGCCCAACTTGGTTCCGGGTTTAATGCCATAACCTGAGATCACCAGTGTGGCCAGCATGTCTGGCTGGTCCGGGAGGTAGCCATGAGTTCCGCCAGGTGTTTTCCGCGGAACGACGGTTTCATCGCCGGAATCGCTATTGGTGAATGAGTAACCGGACTTTGCCGCCAGCCACAGATCGGGCGCGTGCGGGTCTTCAGCGGGAGTCGGCTGACCCAGTTTTGTATACTCCTCTTTACCCAGTACAGCCTGGATCCCTTCCAGCTGAGCCAGTTTCTTGCTCAGTTTCTCGATAGTTTCTTCACGATGCTTGTCATCCAGAACATAGACCATACAGCCGCCGCCCTGAGACAGACAGTACGCCTGCTTTTTATCTTTAGTAATCAGACCTTCCTGTTTGAGGAGTACATTCGGGCGAATGTCTTTCGAGATCGGGAAGAACCCGTGATCACTGGCCACAACAAGTGTGGTTTTATCTGCGTGTGGGGAAAGTTTGATGGCTTCGACAATATCACGCAGGCGATCATCGGCGTAGCTCACGGACCAGTAAGCTTCGGTACTGCGGGGGCCATGTTTGTGCTCCACGTGGTCGACTTCAACCAGGTGAATGACCAGCAGGTTAGGCGGATGTTTCTGGAACAGATGGCGGGCCATCCGGGTATAGAGCCAGTCGCGTTTGACACCTCCGCCGCTTTCACCAGTCCAGGCACCATGTTCGTCAACGGGGAGACCGTCTTGACGCAGTTCTTCCAGCCAGATCTGGGTGCCGTACCTGGGCCAGGCTTCTTTGCCAAACATGTCGGGTACGGTCCAGTCCAGCGTCCGGGCATTTCGGGACGCTGGCCAGATGATGCCGGCGGTGACCAGACCAGCCCGGTGGGCGACGTCGTAGATGGTAGGAACTTTGACGATCTGATCTTTATCGAACAGTGGGTCTGGAATGAAGGGGACGGGAGTGGCACTCTTCCGATCGAGGTAATTGTTGCCGATGACACCGTGTTTCGCTGGTGTTGTACCAGTGACCAGGGTCGTATGGTTAGGCCAGGTGACAGTGGGAAAGGAGCAGACCATACCCTGAGCACGAGCTCCATCTCGGGCGAGCTTGCGTAAAGTCGGCATGTCTGCTTTGGGATCGTCCAGGTAAAAATTTGCCAGGCCATCCACACTGACCAGGACCACACAGCGATCCGAATGCGGTTCTGCCGCAGCGCAGGTTTGTGGCAGATAAGACAGTATCGTGCCAGTCAGAATGAAAGCTAAAAGCATCACGCGCATGATGAGGACTCCAGTTCGAATAATGAGATTGCCCGGCTTTTCAGGATGGAAAGAAAACAGTCAGGCGGAGGCAGGTTTCTATTTATTGTGCTCACCCCATCACTGCAATGCAACCGTATTAGTGGTAAACGGAGGAGTGAAATAAATGGGGCTCTCAATCATGGTGAGTATGCCATCTCTGGTTGAACATTTGAAACGGCATTGTTCGACAATGACCCGCTTGAACTGGATCACCACCTTGACTAAGCACGGCACTGTCGCATAAACTAACGTTTATGGAATGTTTGTTCCAGAGATAGAAATACTCGCGCCAGTTAGGCTGAAACCAATACTTTCATATCTCAGCGGCGGATATGTAAAGATGCTTCAGAAATCTAAGGGAAGAGCATATCGTGAAACGACCGGGTCGAGTCAGTCTGTTTGCGCTCATATTGCTGATTCAGGTGCTCGCATCATCTGCTTTGACCGCGGCCACTCCTCCCATTCTGGATTCCGTCTTTCCTTGCGGAGGGCAACAGGGGAGCGAACTGGAGCTCAAGGTCGCTGGTACCGGGCTGGATGAGGTTTCCCGTCTGATTTGCAGTTATCCGGATATCTCTGCTGAGAAAATCAGTAAGGATCAGTTTCGGGTTTCGATCCCTGCCAGTGTCCCGGTTGGCACCTATGATCTGCGTGTTCTCTGTCGCAACGGTTTAAGTTCTCCCCGGGCTTTTATTGTGGGGAATCGGTCTGAAGTACTCGAAACGGAACCGAATGAAAAGCTGAAATCAGCACAGGCTGTTTCACTGGATGTCTCGATCAATGGCTGTGTCAGCCAAAAAGGGGACGTGGATGTTTATCGATTTCAGGCCAGTCAGGGGCAACGGGTTGTGCTTGAGTGTCGCGCAGAACGAATCGATTCGAGCCTGCGTCCCATTCTGGAAGTCTTTGATTCCCAGGGACGACGCCTGGCGGTCAACCGTGGGTTCTTTGGCAATGATCCGCTGATTTCGTTTCGAGTCCCTGCGGACGACAGTTATGCAGTCAAAGTCTTTGATCTGATTTATTCCGGCAGCCCAAATCATTTTTATCGACTGGATATCGATACCGGGCCCCGGATGCTGTTTACTATGCCCGCAGTCGTGCAATATGGGGAGACCGCTCAAGTTTCAATCTACGGCTGGAACCTGAACCCACTGAAAAACAGATCTGAGCAGCAACTCGCACAGGACGCAGCTGTGGAAGCAGTACGGCGGTCACTCAAGCTGGGAGTGGCAAGCAGTAGTGATCAGCCGCAGTTCACTCAGAGCAGCCCTAACGGGGAAAATGCTCTCGAGCGGCTGGATTTGACGATCAGAGCTCCGGCAGACAGAGATTCCATTCATGTTCCTTTGCGCAGAGAGAGCGAGCAGACCGATCTGGAAAGCTTTGCGTTTCAGTTAGAAGAGGGGCACGCACCGCAATTAATCAGTCTGACTGATTTACCGGTCGTGCTGGAGCAGGAAACGCATCAGACTGCACAAACGGCTCAACAGCTTGTTTATCCCACAGAAGTCAGCGGTCAGTTGATAGCCGGTGACGAACAGGACTGGTATGCCTTCCAGGCCCGGCGGGGGGAAGTACTCTGGTTTGAGGCCTGGGGACAGCGGATCAATTCTCCCGTGGATCTTGATATCAGCCTGCTGGATGGAGCGGGGCAGAAGGTCCTGGCACGATTTACGGATCACATCAGTAACAGCGGGAGCAGGCAGTTTTCTCTGAGTCATCTCGATCCTGTTGGTAAATGGGTGGTGCCGGAGGATGGACGCTATCTGATCATGGTCCGGAATCTGCGCGGCGGGTTGGATGATGACCCGCGTCGTGTGTACCGCTTCAGTCTCCGACGACAGGAGCCGGAGTTCCACCTGGCGGTCGTCCCACACCATCAAAAGCAGGCTTCTCTCAATATTGAGCGAGGAGGCCGCGCTTTACTGGATGTGTATGCCATCAGAAAACGGGGGATGACAGATTCCATACGAGTAAGTGCTGTTAATCTTCCCCCGGGAATTGAGTGTCCCGATGTCTGGCTGGGGCCCCATACAGAGCGGGCACTGCTGACCTTCAGTGCTTCCGAATCTGCACCTGCTTTTGTTGAAAATCTGCAGCTGAAAGTCAGTTCTGCGCAGGGCGCGGGCGGAAGAATCAGCGGCGGAACTCTGGTCAGAACGGATTTACCGAACGCCACTAGTCGACTGACGACACGCATTCCCCTGGCTGTTACCGATACGGCGCCGGTTAAGATTACCGCCAACCCCCAGTTGACCCGTAAGCACGATCTGTTTGGTGAGATGAAACTACGGCATGCTCCCGGCTCTGTACTGGATGTGGCGGTTCAAGTAGATCGGCGGGATCTGAGTGATCAGGCGGAGGTGAAGCTGCAGGGAGTGGGGCTCCCGCAAATGATTCAAAATCAGAGTGCCGTGATTCCTGCGGGAGTGAATAAGGGTTATCTCAGTTTTTACCTGCCACCTTATTTTCCAGAAGGGCGCCACACGCTGACGATTCAGGCAGAGACGGAGGTGACGCACCCCAAGACGAAAAAGAAGACGTCTGTCATGCTGTTCAGCAATCCTGTCAGTTTCGAGGTAAAACCAGCTGCGTTTGTGGTTGCCGTAGATACAGACGCTCCCAGGAAGATCCGCCGCGGTGAAACGATTCAGGTGAAATATTCGGCCCGGCGGATTAATGGTTTCATCAGTAAAATTCATACCGAAGTGGAAGCCCCTGCGGTCAAGGTAGACGGGCTGCGCGTGCGGGGAGTGACGTTCGTCGGACAGACCGAAGAAGGGACTCTGCAGATCATTGCCAATGAGGATGCACCTCTAGGGAAACAGCCTTTCATACGTCTGTCTGCGGTCGGTGTTGTGGAAGACCAGGCGGTCTATCATGGAAGCTGTTTCCTGAATCTGGAAATAACCAATTCAACTGAATAAGAGCGAATCGAGATTTCATGTTCCGTCTCCTGTATGAGCAGAATTCAATAACACGAAGTTATCAGCTGATCTGGATGATCGTCTGCCTGTTGGTTTCAGGACAGGGCATGCTGGACGCTGCTGATAAGACGCCAGCTCTGGCTGCGGATTCAGCGAAACGGAAGGTGTATTTCACTACGGATGTGGTACCTCTGTTGACCAGGTTGAACTGCAATAGTGGGGGCTGTCACGGAAAATCGACTGGGCAGAATGGGTTTAAAATTTCCCTGCTCGGTTTTGATCCTGCAATGGATTATTCTGCAATTGCGCGGGAATCACGGGGGAGGCGAATCTTTCCCGGTGATCCCGATCGAAGTCTGCTGCTGCTCAAGGCAACAGGTCTGGTGCCCCATGGTGGAGGGCGGTTACTGGAAGGAGATTCCGCGGACTACGCGTTGCTGCATGACTGGATCGAACAGGGAGCCGCTGGCCCACATCCTGATGATCCTGAAATCATCAAAATTGAACTGTCGCCCGGTAACCGTGTATTTCAGCAGCGCTCCAGCCTGAAGCTGCGGGTGACAGCTCACTTTTCAGATGAGACTCAGCGAGACGTCACGCACCAGTCTATTTACGAATCAAACTATCCGGAAATCGGCAAGGTTGATCAGGAAGGTCTGATTACCACTCAATCGCGTGGCGGAGTCTTTGCCGTGATGGCCCGCTTTGGAGAGAAGATTACTGTTTTCCAGGGAGTGGTTCCCTATCATTCCACGGGGCAGCAAAATTTCGCAGGGTATCCTTCGGAAGAGAAACTCTCGAAGATCGATCAACACCTGGTAGCCCAATGGAAAAAACTGGGGATTCTACCCTCGAAACCAGTAGATGATGCGACCTTCATCCGCCGGGTCACTCTGGATATTTGTGGTACCTTGCCTACGGTCGACGAAGTCAGACAGTATCTGGCGGATTCCCGACCTGACAAACGGGAGCGATTGATCGATCGACTGCTGGAGCGTCCCGAGTATGCCAGTTACTTCGCTTTAAAATGGGCTGATATTTTACAGAACCGGGGGAGCGGCTATGGCACTCGCAATCAACGGGCGGGGACGATGCTGTTCTCTGCCTGGATTCGTGATTCCATCGCAGCCAACAAGCCCTACGATCGCTTTGTGACTGAGCTACTGACTGCCACTGGCAGACAGGCTCAGAATCCGCCCGCGATCTGGTACCGCTCGGTCCGTTCGACGCCAGATTACGTGGAGTCGGTGGCACAGGCGTTTTTAGGTGTCAGGGTTCAATGTGCCCAGTGTCATCATCATCCTGCAGAACGCTGGAGCGAGGACGATTACTATTCTTTCGCTGCCATCTTCAGTCGCGTAGGACGCAAGGGGGGCTTTGCTGATGCCGAGGTACCTACCAATGAAGTGATTTATCTCAAAGATGAGGGAGAAGTGCATAACCCACGGAGCGGAAAACTGATGCAGCCTCGACCGCTGGGAGGTCCTGATTTTAAGGTGTCACGTTTTGACGATCCCCGCCGCAACCTGGCAAAATGGATGACCGGTCCGGAAAATCCCTTTTTCGCCAGGACGATGGTGAATCGGATGTGGGGGCATTTTTTCGGTCGGGGAATCATTCACCCGATCGATGATGCCCGCAGCACGAATCCGCCTACGAATCCGGTTCTGCTCGATGAGCTGGCCTATGACTTTGCAGCGAATGGGTATGATGTGAAGCAGCTGATTCGAGAGATTACGAATTCCTATGCCTATCGGCTCAGTGCGAATCCGAATGAGACCAATGCCGAAGACAGTCAGTGTTTTGCCCGGTATTACCCCAAGCGACTTTCTGCGGAAGTACTGCTGGATGGGATCAGCCAGGTTTTAGATGTTCCCACTGTTTTCCCCGGAGGGCCGGGGGTGTTCCCTGAAGGGATGCGGGCGGTGAATCTACCCGATGAAAATGTACGTTTCAATTTCCTGGATGTCTTTGGGCGACCTGCCCGCACATCGGCCTGTGAGTGTGAGCGGACCGTGGATCCCGCATTGTCGCAGGCGCTCGAACTGGTGAATTCGAAGGAGATCCAGCGAAAACTGACCGATAAAAATGGTTACATCGAACTGCTGGCATCAAATCAGAAAACGCATTCAGATAATGTTCGTGAGATCTTTGTACGGACCTTATCGCGGCCCCCGAGAACATCGGAAGTCGAAATGGCTGTGAAATATCTCAATAGCGAAAAGAACCGACATGAGGCGTATCGTTCACTGGTCTGGGCGCTCCTGGCCACGAATGAGTTTATGATGAATCATTGACAGATTGTTGTCCCGGGCAGAATTCAGCTGGGACTAATGTGGGAGACGCGTTTGATGTTATCCTTGTCAGGAAATCAATATTCCAATTGTGTTGGCGTAAGTCGTCGTAATTTCCTGCAGTTGGGAGCACCCCTGTTAGGTCTGGGACTGGCTGACCTGTTTCAAGCCCGTGCCACGGCAGCAGAAACGGTGCGGCCGAAGTCCAATAAATCTTTGATCGTCTTCTGGACTCATGGAGGCATGAGCCAACAGGATACGTACGATATGAAACCGCATGCTCCGGCTGAATATCGCGGGATGTATCGACCCGTTTCCACGTCCGTACCGGATATTCATGTGACGGAGCGTTTTCCCCTGCAGGCGAAGGTGATGCATCACATTTCGCAGGTCAGATCGGTGCATCATGAAAACGGAATCCATGCGCCCTCTGCGCACTGGATGCAGACCGGTTACTTCGGTCCCACGCTGGCCCGAAATGCGCCTCAGAAACCGTCCTTTGGTTCTGTGATCGCGCGTA
The DNA here is from genome assembly GCF_009720525.1 of Gimesia benthica. Lineage (NCBI taxonomy): Bacteria > Pseudomonadati > Planctomycetota > Planctomycetia > Planctomycetales > Planctomycetaceae > Gimesia > Gimesia benthica. The sequence goes on along the minus strand of NZ_CP043930.1, from coordinate 1,758,643 downwards.
CCATTGGTGCGCATTCCGAGCATATGCCACCCTATGTTACTATCCCCAAGTCAGAAGCCTTTGGCTATCAGGGGGCCGTGTACCTGGGGAAATCGTATAACCCGTTTGAAGTGGGGACGGATCCAAATTCCAAAAACTTCAAAATTCCCAACCTGGCTCTACCCGACGGTCTGACTTTAAAAAGTGTCGAATCGCGGCGGGAACTGCTGAAGCAGTTTGACACTCTGAATCGTGAGGTTGATCAGTCGGGAGTCATCGAGGGGCTGGATACCTTTAAACAGCAGGCCCTGGAAATGGTAACGGGCGAACGGGTTCGTAAAGCCTTTGATTTGAATAGTGAAGACAACCGGTTGCGAGATCAATATGGTCGGCATCAGTATGGTCAAAGCGCATTACTGGCAAGAAGGCTAGTCGAGGCAGGCAGCAGTTGCGTGACCATCAATACCGGCTATTGGGATCATCATAACGATATCGAAAAAGGGCTGGAGACACATCTGCCTCCCCTCGATCAGGCGATGGCAACGCTGATCGAAGATCTGGAAGCACGAGGTATGCTGGATGATGTGATGATTTTCTGCGCGGGTGAGTTTGGCCGGACGCCTATGATCAACGGCCACGCGGGACGGGATCACTGGTCAAACTGTTTCACCGTGATGTTCGCTGGCGGCGGCATCAAAGGAGGACGCGTGGTGGGGGCCAGTGAAAAATTCGGTGGTGCTGTGGTCGAACGCAAAACTACTCCCCTGGATCTGCTGGCAACAATTTATCAGAAGATGGGGATCTCTCTGGAAACTCACTTCGATGATGCCTCAGGCCGACCGACCAGCATTGTTGGGACCGGAAAGCCGGTTCACGAACTTTTCTAATTAGATGAGAAGCAGAAAGTCTGTCCTTCCTTCACAAAAGCCTCATAAGCACACCAGTCTGTCCATGCTTTTCAAAAAAGCTTTTCAAATTTCATCTGGACACAGGGGAGGGGGACCTGTTTAAATCGAATTGTTCTGAGCCTGGATTGGTTCCAGGTTAAAAGCATTTCTAAAAATCGGACATTGCTGTTTGTTCTGGGCCGAAACAGCTTCCGCGCCAAGAGATTCGCGGGAACCTATAGAGCATGTGGCCGACTGATTCCCTTCAGGTCTTCTGCTCACGCCCGACGATAAGCAGTGTTACGATGAGTTTTGCACGTTTCAGTTTCATCTGAATCCTGAAGCCGTGCCAACATCATTGTTTTCTCATGCTGGCCTGCTGCATGAGAAAAGCACTGTCCTGGCACAGACTGAAAGGGCTCTGTATTCGCAGAGCAGATGAAATGAGACGACTTTATGCGACCCTGCTGCATTGGTTCTCTACACAGCACTCTACCCCCCGGCGGTCTCGCGCCACAATTTCTCAACAGACCGAATCGCTTGAAGTACGAACGCTTCTGGCTGCGCATCCGCTGGCCGATGCGCCCGATATTCAGTTCGAAGTTGATAATGACTGGGGCTCCGGTCGAACCGCGATTCTGACTTTGAACAATGATGAATCTACTGCTTTCACGGACTGGAAACTGGAATTCAAATACAGTGGCACGATTGAGTCACTCTGGAACGCCGAGGTACAGAACCTGGGTGGAGGCCAGTACCGGATCACACCTCCCAGTTGGGATGATACTTTGGATCCTGGAGAATCACTGGCGATCGGATTTGTCGCCAGAGGAACTCACAGTGAACCCACTGATTTTGTATTTATGGGAAATGGTGATCCAACGGATCCGAACGACCCAAGTGATCCTGATCCGGTCATCAATGCACCCAATAAACCGAGTGTCAGTGTGCTGGCGGACGCCAGTTCCGGAGGATTTCGAGTGACGATGAATCTCTGGGCCGGGGATGCGGCAGATCACTGGAAGCTGTATGAGAACGGGACGCTGATCTACGAGGCAGACTTGTCAGGCAGTTCCACGCCTCAGACCGACAGCTTGTTGCTGACGGATCGGGATTATGGCGTATTCAGTTATCAGGTTGAAGTCAGTAATGCAGCCGGAACTGCGCTGAGTGATGAAGTCGTCTACGTTGCCGGAGATGCCAGTGAAATCGGAATTCAGGGCGTGGATCTGGCAGGGCAGGCCTTGCAGGTAACGATCGATCAGGCGGCCTATGATTATACTTTGACCTCACCTAACCAGGCGGCGCAATTCAGCGTGGTGACAAATAATTCACGCGTGATCCAGGCCGAGATGGTGGACGGGGACACGTTACGGATCACCGGACTGGAGGCGGGCAGAGCTTCGCTGCGCATCATGGATCTTGATTCCGGTGAAGAACGGTTTATCGGGATCCGTGTGCGGACTGTCGATGGCCAGCTTCCGGGCCTGCCGGATTATGTGACTATTGGCTCGGTGAGTGAAGATACTTCTGGCGACCTCTCGTTCTGGCAGGATTATGGTAACAGTGATGCGACCAACAAGTATGTAGACTCGCGTTATATCTATCTCAATGGGGGCCCGATTGCGGGGTGGCGCAGTTGGGATCCGGACCGGGTCAGCAGTTACGTGCGCGAAAGTATGAAGCTGGGCATGATACCTCAGTTCGTGTACTACAACATTCCGGATGGCGGAGAAAGTTATACGACTGATCTGGCGCATATCCAAAGCCTGTCGTATATGGAAAGCTATTTCCAGGATCTGAAATTTGCATTAGATACCATTCGCACCGAAGCAGGGGACGAACTGGTACAGATGATTATGGAGCCTGATTTTATTGGGTACCTGATGCAAAACGCAGGTACCTCTGCGGGTAATATCTCCGCGATGACGAGTGCCGCTTACAGTAGTGGTGTCCTGCAAACAGGCGTGGATCCGCAATTCGATAATACGGTAACCGGGTTGATCGAAGCGATCAATTACAGCATCAGCAAGTATGCACCGAATGTGGAATTCGGCTGGCAGTTTAACCTCTGGGCATCACCGGGAATTGAGACACCGATTCCGGGTACAGGTATCGTGCACCTGACTGATACGCTGGGTATCGAAGCCGGGCGAGCCGCGATCGCCCGCGAAGCGGAATTGATTGCCCAGTATTATATGGATGCCGGTATTCTCAGTTATGGAGCCGGTTTTATCTCGCTGGATAAATATGGGCTGGATGCCGGGGCGCAGAATGGTGCAGCTGACGATCCGGCGGGTAGTACCTGGTTCTGGAACAGTGACCACTGGCACAATTATCTGTTGATCGTCCAGACACTCACGCAGACAACAGAGCGTGAAATGGTGCTCTGGCAACTTCCGGTCGGGCACATCAACGACAGCCTGGCCGATAACCCGTATGATGAGAATGGTGTCTTCGATCCACTTACCAACACGACTCGTCAGTATGAAGATTCTGCCCCAACCTTTTTTCTGGGGGATACGTTTACGGCAAGTGGAGATCGTCTGGCTTACTTTTCCACCAATGCACTGAATGACAGCAAACTGACGGTTAACGGTAATACGATTACCTGGGGTTCGCATGTGGAAGAGGCACGAGCGGCAGGAGTCCGGCAGATTCTCTTCGGGGCGGGTGTCGGGATCAGTACTGATTCCATAGGTAGCGAGCCCACCGACGATTACTGGTGGATTACCAAAGTGCAGGAGTATTACCAGGATCCCGTCGCCTGGGAGGGACTCGTAGAGCCTCCTGAAGAGGTAACGCCTGTGGTGAGTATCGCTGGGGCCACGGTTGTGGAGGGCGAAAGTAGTTCTGTACTGGCGACTTTGGTCATCTCGTTGTCTGAGGCGGCAACACAACCTGTTACGGTTAATTATCATACCTCCAATGGAACTGCGACTGCAGGAGAAGACTATGAAGCCTCCAGCGGTCAGGTTTCATTTGCTGTGGGGGAGACTTCGAAAACGATCTCGATTCGCATCTATGGTGATACACAGGTGGAAGCGGACGAGCAGTTTTATGTGACTCTGAGCAGTCCCGTCGGTGCGGTACTGGATGGGGGGACTGCAACCGCAACTAATACGATTACCAATGATGATGTAGTGACCAATGAAAATGAAATATCAGTGACAACTCTCTTTGAAATATCTGTCACGATTTCGATTGGAACTTCATCTGGTGATCCAGATTTTGGCAGTCACGTTCAGCAATATGTGGATGGAACACTGCTACCCAGCCAGTATAGCCAGGAGCAACTGGATCAGATTGTGGCCAACTACTACGACCAATGGAAGTCGGACTGGCTGCGAGTCGATTCAGGCGGGAATGGCTATCGGGTAGTGATGGATTCACAGGGACGCACTACTTCAGAAGCCCAGGGCTATGGAATGCTGGTCCTGTCGCATATGGATGGTTACGATCCGAATGCACAGACCATTTTTGATGGCCTGTTCCGTTATTCCCGTGCCAACCCCAGCGAAGGGAATCCTGACCTGATGGACTGGGCACAACCGGATGCGTATGGAAACAGCAGTGCCTTCGACGGTGATGCCGATATTGCCTATGCTCTGCTGGTGGCTGACGCACAATGGGGCAGTGATGGTGAGATCAATTATCTTCAGGAAGCGATCACCATTATTAATGCGATGTATGAATCGACGATCGGTCCGCAAAGTCATCTGCCGATGCTGGGAGACTGGGTTGATCCCAACGGCGGTCAGCGGAATCAATGGTCAGTGCGTACCAGCGACTTCATGAATGGTCATTTTCGGGCTTTTGAAGCCGCGACTCAGACCGGAGCCTGGGACGCAGTTATCACCGCAACACAGGACGTAATGACGAAGCTGCAGGAGCAATCAGGGACGGGACTGGTTCCGGATTTTGTGACCGTTGATCCTCAGACTGGTGCAGTGTCACCGGCTCCTTCTGGATTTCTTGAGGTCAACGATCAACACTACTGGTATAACGCGGGACGTGTGCCCTGGCGTTTAGGTGCGGATGCCGTTTTCAGTGGTGACTCTGTCTCTTTGGCTCAGGCACAGATGCTTTCTGAGTTCTTTCAGCAGTCATCGGGAGGGAATCCCTCTCAGATTCTGGGAGGATACCAGCTGGATGGAACACCATTGAATAACTGGAGTGATCCCTTCTTCAGAGCAGCGGTCGGCGTTTCAGCCATGACCGGTTCTGATACGGCAGACCAAACCTGGCTGAACTCGGTGTTTGACAGTGTGGCTACGACACACTCGAATTACTATGCAGATTCGGTTTCAATGCTGAGTATGCTGGTTATGTCCGGGAACTACATCAATCCCGTCAACGGGATGGGTAGTAGCGGGTTGACGCTGCAGTCGTTTACTCAACCAGCGCATGGTGAAGTTGTCGACAATCAGGATGGCACGCTGACCTATACTCCGGATGCTGGCTACTCGGGGGCAGACAGTTTTGTTTATACGACCGTTTCTGAGTCGGGGAGTGTTACTACGACGACTGTGTCAGTGACCGTCGAAGAGTATGTTGCTGTCGTTCCCGAGATGTTCATCAACAATGTGACAGTCACGGAAGGGGATACCGGTATCGTTCAAGCCGTATTTACCGTTGCGTTGAGTGAGCCTGCGACAGAGACTGTGATGGTGCAGTTCAATACTCAGGACGGAACTGCAATTGCAGGCATGGACTATCAGGCTGTCAGTGGTCAGCTGATCTTTCAGCCTGGAGAAACTCAGAAAATAATCACAGTCCCGATTCTGGGGGACGTAATGATTGAGTCCGGAGAAGAATTCCAGGTCGTGCTTGATCAGGTTGTGGGAGCGACTCTGGTTACTGATACAGGGATTGGATCCATACAGGATAATGATGCTCCCACCCCCTCTGCGGAAGTCAACTTTACCAACGTCAATGACTGGGGCAGTGGGTTCCAGGGGGCGGTTGAGATTCGGAATGAGAGTGATGACATCCTGGAAGAGTGGACGCTGGAGTTCACTTTTGCAGGGGACATTACTGATATCTGGAATGCTGAAATTGTCTCGCATGTGGGGGATACCTACGTCATTCGCGGTGCCTCGTGGAATGAAGATATTTCAGCCGGCGGGATGATCTCCTTCGGTTTTATTGCTTCACCTGGGGGGCTGAATGAGCCTTTGTCTGACTTCATTCTAAATGGATCTCCGATTTGATCCCGCGATTATTCTCTCTTTGATGAGACGTATTCTTCTCTGACTTTCTGAACTGAATCCCGTTTGAACTCTGTTTCAAGCGGGATTCAGATACGTTAACAGGCAGTGGGTTGAGAAGTTTAAGACAATCATCGCCGGCGCTCAGTGCCGTACTCTGACATGCTCCAATGAATGACAGCCGACGCATTACACTGTATTCTATTATTCTTAAGACAGAAGCTGTCAATGAGATTATCCAGAACTGCCAGGCTATGATGGGGATTAGTCATGTAAGATAGAGTAGATGGTGCGACTGAGATTAATATTCTGCAAGACTTTCAATTTTGAACTCTCATGCTGAGTTTTAGGATTGAGTTATTTTAGTTTTCCTTGGTGGTATCCAACTTACACACTGATGCGGTGCGAATACTACATGCCTGTGCTAAAATGCAGGAAGTAGTACCTGCGAGCCTGAGCTCACAGGTCTTTAATCATTGTAGTGCGACTGATGAAAATGAACTGATGTCAGCCAGAGTGGGCACAGGTGGAAGAGTGATGAAGTTATTTGATCTAAAACAGTTTGTCTTTCTATTGATTTTAACGACTTTAGTGAGTTCTGCAGCCCGGGCGGAAATCGTGATTGAGGTTTCACCAGACGGGCCGATTCAATCTCTTGACGCGGCCCGTGACGAAATCCGAAAGCGTCAGCCACAAGAACCAGTTAAGGTAATCGTGCAGGACGGCGTTTATCCTGTTACGAAACCTGTTCTGTTTACTCATGAGGATTCCGGTACCGAGAAAGCCCCCATCATATATCAGGCGGCTCCGGGATCTCACACTGTCATTTCGGGGGGAAAGCAGATTTCCGGATTCAAAGTTGATCCGGATGGGGTCTGGTCTACGACCATCGATCCCGGTTGGAAATTCGAGCAGCTCTGGGTCAATGGACAGCGGGCTGTGCGGGCTCGGGAACCGGATGAGTTTTTCTTTTATCTCCGGAACAGCCGGGAAAAAATGGGAAAAACAGATGGCCCTCGACCTCAGAAAATCGCCCGGCAAACGCTCTACGCAGATCCTGCAGATCTGGCTTCCCTGAAACAGGTTCCTGAAGCGGAACAAAATGGGATTCAGGCACTCTTCTTTCATAAATGGGACAATACCCGCAAATACCTGGACGGGTATGATGTCCCATCGGGTAAGCTGCTCACTTCCGGTCGGCAGATGAAGCACTGGAATCCGCTCACCCGAAATACAGCCTATTACCTGGAAAATTATCGGGCTGCACTCGATACGCCGGGCGAATGGTATCTCGCTCCCGAAGGTAAGCTGTATTATTGGCCCCGCAAGGGCGAGACTCCTGACAAAGCTGAAGCATTTGCACCAGTGGCTGAAAAACTGCTGATTTTGCAGGGAGACCCTGCCACCGGTCAGTTTGTGAAACACCTGACTTTTCGAGGCCTCGCTTTTCGATTTACCGACTGGAAGACACCTCCTCAGGGGTTTGAACCTTCACAGGCTGCTTCACCGATTGAGGCTGCAGTCATGGTCGATGGCGGGCGTTCTATCGCATTCGAGGATTGTGAAATTGGACATGTCGCCACTTATGGACTCTGGTTTCGCAAGGGGTGTAGTGAGAGCAGTGTGACACATTGTGATCTGCACGATCTGGGAGCTGGGGGGATCCGGATTGGCGAAACCCGGATTGCCTCCAAGGCAGAGGAACGCACTCAACAGATCAATGTCGACAATAATCTCATTCGTCACGGAGGTCGGTTATTCCCCTGTGCGGTTGGAGTCTGGATTGGTCAGTCCGGCGATAATTCGGTGACCCATAACGAAATCGCGGATTTCTTCTATACAGGAGTTTCAGTCGGTTGGCGATGGGGCTACACGGACAGTCTCGCTGTTCGCAATAAAATTGAATTTAACCACATTCACCATCTAGGCTGGGGCTGGTTGAGTGACATGGGGGGCGTTTACACTCTCGGTCCTTCACCTGGAACCACCGTCAGTAACAACGTGATTCACGATATTCTCTCCTGGAGTTATGGTGGTTGGGGGCTTTACAACGATGAGGGCAGTACAGACATTCTGATGGAAAACAACCTCGTGTATCGTACCCGGTCCGGTGGCTATCATCAGCATTACGGTCGAGAGAACCTGATTCGAAATAATATTTTCGCCTTCTCTCGCGAGTACCAGGTAAAACGCAGTCGGGTCGAAGAGCATCTTTCCTTTACCTTCGAACGCAATCTCGTCATCTTTGATTCAGGAGAACTCTTTCATGGCAACTGGTCTGATAAGAATGTCAAGCTGAATCATAATCTCTACTGGCGCACCGATGGAAAGCCGATTGACTTTCAGGGAAAGACCTTTGCGGAATGGCAGGCCACCGGAAAAGATCAGGGTTCCATCATTGCCAATCCCCATTTCATTGATCCCGCAGAGGGTAACTATCACCTGGCCCAGAATTCACCGGCTTACAAAATCGGGTTTAAACCGTTTGATTACGGGCGGGCAGGGGTTTATGGAGATTCAGACTGGGTGAATAAAGCGCGGTCACTGACATTTCCCGAAATGAAAGATCCCCCGCCCACGCCAGCGCTGGCGTTTGTGGAAGACTTTGAAGAGGGGGGGCTGCCTCCCGGAACTTCTATCGGGCAGGACGAAAAACGGGGTGGCGTCGACATCGTGGAAATCGCTGACGCACCATCTGGTCAACACGCACTGAGGCTCAGAGACACTCCCGGACAACAGCGTCGTTATTACCCCATGATTACGGTTGCTCCCAAATATGCTGAAGGCAGAGGCCGCTGCGCTTTTGCGCTTAAGTTGGGATCAGGGGCTGTGTTTCAGCATGAGTGGCGAGATCATGCAAATCCCTATCGAATTGGTCCTACACTCTGGATCGAGCAGGGGAAACTCCGTGCGGCAAACCGGCAGACTTTGATGGAACTCCCTGTGGGGCAGTGGGTCAACGTGGAAATCGTCGCGCCGCTGGGAGATAAGGCTGGCAAGTGGGATCTGGTCGTCACTCTTCCCGGTCAGAAGCCACGTCGCTTCAAGGATCTACCCTGCATTCATCCTGAATGGCGAACTCTCGACTGGATTGGCTTCATCAGCCAGGCTGATGCTGATGCGGAGGTCTGGATTGATGACCTCCAGCTCTCGCAATGATGTTCCTTTGCTGGATCATGAGATTTCCGAATGGAAAATGATCAGACTTGCCATGAAAAAAAGCTATCGTGTTTCCAATAGGACTCACGATAGCTTTCTCAGTTTTATGGTCAAGTACACCCGAAGGGATTCGAGGTCAACTTCAAAAGACACATTAAAAATAGGGTTTTCTGAGATCTGTGAAAATCATATCGGCCACTTTAGTATGCCTAATCGGCCACCTTATCGGCTCTTCTGGGATCGAGAGACACAGATCCTCAATACAGTCCAATATCCCTACGGTAGGAAAAGTCTCAAGTCTCAAGAAAAGCAATTTGAGCCAAAGTATTTCTGTTCCAACTCGGCTGCTTCGATTTCCGCCAGAATAGCCTCAATGCCCATCGGTATGGCAGGGGGGCGGCCTTTTACCAAAAGCTTTAAATCTGGAGGGCTGAGTGATAGCATTCCGCGTTCTCTCAGCTCCTTTTGATGTCGCATAAAAGTCGCTCGACTGGCAGGGAGATCATTTAGCTTCGCAATACGTTCATACTCTTTTACCCTGTCTACTGCAGTCGTCAGATTTTGATCATTACAAACCTGCTTTACGATGGCATCAATACCCGATAGCAAAGGGAATTCATTTCTCCAGTTTTCATCCTGCTTTATCCTACGCTCCCAAGCCCTGACAAACATACGAGCGGAGAGATTGTCGATTACATGCAAATTAGATGTGGCATAATCAAAAACAATCTGATCCCAGAACCACTCAGCTACATATCTCACCACCTCTTCATTAGTAGGATTAAAACAGTAGCATTGACATCGATCTATGATTGCAGCCGTCTCGTCGGTACGGCCAAAACGAAATGAATTGCAGATGATGCAGGCTCTGCTGTTTGTCTGATATGTTGTTGGCGTCTGAGTTTCGGTAAGCTCTTTTGCTGTACTTTCCCATGACATTGTTTTGGGATATGAAGTTTCCGTTAGCTCCCTCAAAACAACACGTCCGTTTTTTGACTCCCATAGATTTTCTGCATCGTCAAGCACAATCAATTTGTGCCGATGTTGATACAGCTTGATGTATGTCTTTAGAGCTTTTACGTTTCCTTCGAGCAAAGCTGTGATTCTCCAATCAGCATTTTGCTTGAGGTAAAAACTTTTTCCGACTCCAGAACGAGCGATGATAAGCAGGTTGCTCGTAATCTGTCCGTTCAAAAAGAGATCAAATTTGCGGTGCAAATCAGCATATGCCCTGATGGTATTATTTTTGGCCGCTTGTGGGATATCGTGACCACGCATTGGTTCATCTCCTTTTCTGTGAGACTTGAGACCTTGTAAATGTGCGTACCTTTTACGGCAGGAAAGCACTGGGGTAAAAAAAAGGAGATTGCAATCCACTGCTCAATGAAGAGCAGAATGAGCATTTTGAAGATGCTCGAACTTAATTTTAGTCAGCCGGGTGTTTGGGGCAAATTATTTTTCAGTGCCCAAAAACACTGAATGCGGTGAGGCTGGTGAGATCTCCGAAAAAACAAGCTTCTGATTTTAAATATTCAATTCAAACCGCTGCTCTGACAATAGCGTTCGTCGCATCTAGGCCCTCCACAGAGCCACCATTTAAAATCATTAAAATAATTAATCGAAATCTGACACACCTTACGTGTGACCTGCTTTCGATTTATCTGGGGCCAGCCAACCTATTTCTGAATTTAAGGTCGTTCATGAGTGTTCCAAAAATATTTCGCACGACCGTAAATGCCTTATTTGTCTGGAGCTTATCGCCACCAATATTCTGGCGAGATCAAAATAATTGCTTAACAATTATTTTTTTCGTCTGTATAGTCCTGTAGCGATGGCGTTCATCACATCGATTCATTCAGCCCATTCCGTACGATGCAGTCTCACAAGGCAAGAGACATCAGGGTGAGACTGGAGCGGATGAGGGAGGCAACACAATCACCAGTTATTCAAGAATGCGTTTTGATGCTGAGAACTGAATCGTGCTGGAGGTGTGTTGTAAAGAGAGCTTGGGAGGAACCAAGCTCTCTTTTCATTCTGAGTTCCACTTTTTATCAATTCAAAGGAGGAAGTAATGCCAATCAGAGTTGTTCATGGTGCGAGTGAATCGTCGTTGGAGTTGTCCGGTCTACCGATTGAAACTGTAGCCGAAAAACTACGGGACATCTTAAACATACCGTCCCAGTTCATCAGTTATTTAGATGGGCATGTTGTTTCCAACATGCGTGTTCTGAACAAAGAAAATAGAGTGCTGGAATTTATAAAACCTTTTGGACAGAAAGGAGGGCTGCCAGACTTTTGGTCCAAAAGTGAACTGTTCGATTTTTTTGGGGACGAAGCAATGGAGAGGATGGTTGAAGCTGGGCTCGATCTGGAATCGAATTCAGTTATTCCCAAAAGTGAAGTCAAAGCTTGGAATGAGTGGCTACAGATCTCAGAGCAACCACGACTGGAGATTCCCGCGAGAGTCGATATCAAAAAAGAAATCATACAGATGAATGGAGTGAATTACCGTGTCGATCAGGAAATGGCTGCGATTGTTAAATGCATACTTGATGCCAAGGGGGCTTGGATCACAACTGCTGAAATGCAGAAGAAATATCCTGAATACATTGTGAACAACCGTGTCGATAATGTGATTCGTCGAAAGCTTTATACTCACAAATCAGGTATCGGCGATTATATCGAGGGCAGTTGGAGAGGTTATCACCTGACCTCCCGCAAAGAGTGAGGGACGTTAGCAACATTTTGTTCGGTCGTCCCTCAACTTGGATTTCTGTAGATTTCCTGCATTGGTTATGTCTTACACGTAGTCTCGTTCAACGAAAGGGAAAAAATGATGACAGACAGAGAGAAATTAACTGTTATTCTAGTTCAAATATTAGATTTTTCGGGTTTGAAGGTGCAAAAGCAAAAAAAGATTTATGAAAAAATCACTAGCAGTTTATATCAAGCCGCAGAGGATGCAGCTTCAGAAGTTGATGAAGATATGGAAGCTTATTTAGTCTGGCAAATAAAGCAGATTGTAAATGATCAGATAATAGATGTGTCGAGGAACTAAGAAACTTTTGAGCACAAAAAGTCAAAAATGATTCTGGGCACCACTTCCTCAAATTGGTGATAAGGTTGCCCTGCTGCTTTTGGGGCAGACAATCATACTTTAATTTTTATGAGGGGAATTTGAGAGATGACAAAAACGGAAACAAAAATCAAAAAGCCAAAAAAGCCAACAAGAAAACAGATCAAAAAATATTGCAATGACTGGATGTTTTACAACCTGACAAAAAAACAAAAACGAATCATCGCCAATGCACTATATGAACTGCATTGCGAAGTAATAGACGATTACTTTGCATGGCTTGGTGAGCCTAAAAAGGTGCTATCAATGCCTGATTGGGCTGATGACAGCGGGGAAGTATTGGAGCATGAAACCGAAGTCAATCAACCCTGCAAATATCGTGAGTGGGTAGATGAATATAATGGCAGATGGGAAGCAACCTATTGCAGTGGCATGGGCAAAAATCACTGCACAATACGTAGTGACGTATATAATATGGTGAGAGCATCAGTAAACACGATGTGTGATCAGGTTACCGATAGTGATTATGATGCTTTCACAATTATGGTTGGTAACGGGGATCCAATCGAGCATTTTTATCATCAATTGATTGATGGTTTGGATGATGGCGTTATTTTGGATTATTGATTTTTGTGCCAAAAGTATTCTGCCTGCTTTATTGCGGGCAGTGGGTTGTAATGTGGACAGTCCGCTATTTAATAGCGTGTGGGTTGCAACGAGAAGTATATGAGAAACTTAAAGTTTCAAAAGCCCCTGTGAATTCATTTTTCACAGGGGCTTTATCATTGTAATCAAGGGGGTTAGTTGTTTTAGTTCCTGAACAGCCTGAAAACATCAGGGATTCGATTAATTACGAACTTCTAACCGCTTTCATGGAGGTTGATGCCACGGAAACTGTTCACAGAATAGAATGACTGTAGGTAAAGCATTTTTTGTACTGTGAACTAATTCTTGCTGGATGTGCGTGGGAAAATGATGTGGTACTAACCCTAGTTGGTGTTTGTCTGGGGCCGGCATGGAAATGAGAAAAAAGCACCAACCTGAATTGAGTTCAGAATGTTGTTCTAAAATATACAATTTCTCATCAGGTCAAAGACTTCCTGTGCGTTACTGGCTGATTTGTATCCAAAAATTGGCTATTAAGCTGATCATCAAAGGAAGAAATATATAAACTTTCTGGTCTCCTGAAAAAGTAGGAGACAGTATATAGATCACTTTTGTATTCTGTTGTATGGTTAGTAATTACTGTTTCTGACTCTTCCACTACAGCCTGTAATCGCTCCGTAAATGCTTTACCTACACCATATGCTCTAGCTCGATTATTTCCAGCTTTAGTCCTGTGTTTCTCGGGATGACAATACTCAACTCGTACGTAAATCCAGTCCCATTCAGTTAATAGTCTCAAAAACTGGGTTTGTTTGTCATGACTTTTCATTTTGACCTGAAAATCAGTCAGAATATGAGGCAGTGCAGTAACTGGTATTTCTCTCTGACAACACAGAACGTACCTCAATAAATAAGCAACAGCCCGAATCACTTCGTCCTGCTTTTCCTGTTTTTGTGCCTGTTTCCTTCCGACCAATAATGGTGCCATTTCCCTTATTAACTGAGACTTTTCCACTTCCGTAAACTCTAACTCGGGACAATCGACTACAACATCTTCATACTTCTTCTGAGAAACATTCCACGTGTTTTTGTCAGAAACACGAAATCCAATATCGCTCCATCTCTCCTGTGACTTTCGCCACTTCACTGGAATAGGAGAACTCCAGATCTTTCTTGCGGTCCTCTCAGCAACACGCCTAACTTCTGGCAAATCATCCAATCGGGAACTGACCGTTTTATCTGGCAGGTCCTCAACATAAGACATCACAACATCAACAGCGTCTTCTTCTGCCAGCCCTTCAGCATGCATCGCTTGCAATGTTGTATTAATAGCAGCATTCAAATGAATGAAATATTCAGATTTTCCATTTTCCCAGAATCCAACAATGGCACCACGCGTCTTTCCTTTTAACGATCTTTTTTCCTGTTTTTGTGGCTTTGTTGCTTTTTGAACAGCCGTCTTTTGTTGTTTCCGTTCTTTAATTTCAACAGGTTTTACATCCAGTCGCTCAACAACATAGCGATACACATCCTCTTTGGGAATATATTGTCTGTAGGAATCACCTAACCACTGAATGTAACCGACAACATCTTGTACTGCTTTGCCACGACTGGTGATTAAATCCAGTGGTCTATCTAGCAACATTGTCCTGCCGCGAGCCAATGGCAGTCTCACACCTCGTTGCGTGTCGGGATAAACCTCAATATTAAATTGAGTCTCATACAGATTACCTCTGGTGAAATTCAGTTCTGGATCTTTTCGGTCCGCATCAGCCAACTGACGCCACAGCCAGCGACGACGTGATTTCAAAGATGAATTGACCCCGAAAAACAATATTAGATGAACGCCTCCCGCGTTGTTTTCAGAAACCTGATAGTGACATCGGTGTTGCCCATGAAACAGCTCTAGCAGGGCACTCAGACGCTTTAAAAATAAAACAAGACCTTTGTTGTGGTAGTCGAGGTCAATGATTAAACAGTACGAACTTTTGGACCCAAAAATTCCGTAAATATCTTTTCCACGAATGTGATCTATGGAACTTTGGAGACCAAAGTTTTCTTTGAAATGTCGCCAGCCCCAGTTGTCACTCTCTGCATCCCAGTATTTTTCATCTCCATCATGTTCCCACGCTCCCTGAGTCCACTTAATTAATTTATTGCGATCAGCAGGCTCAACGAAACAACGGTAATACAGATGTCGTGCCACATTTAGAGGAGTTTGTTTGATTTCTGATGTCTGGCTGACGTGATACAGGCTGATGTACTTTTCAGACTCGAATTCATGATCTACTGTCTCCAGCTTGCGGGTTTGGATGATTTTAAATACTGCTGCAGGGGATTGTTTGGGTTTTATTTTTCTGAACCGCAGAGTCCATTTATTTCTGGTGGCGTATTCTCTCGGGACGGACTGCCAGTCATCGAAAACGGGGACTTTTGGTTTTGGAGCCGAAAGATTGTTCTGAAATCCTTCAGATACGTGATCTGAAAATGTGCTATCAGCACTATTATATTCTGTAAGCATTTTTTTATTTTGTGGGGGAGCTGTTTTTCTGAGTGGCTCCCCCTTTTCCTTTCATAATTCAGTGAACGAGCAGTTTAACAAAAACACTGCTTCCAATTTAAGTAGAGTTTTCGGCGGCATTTTTTGGGATCAAAATGAAAGATTAATGAAAGGAATCAGAAAGGAAGATTTGGTGTGTAGCAGGGGAGAGTGAAAATAAATTATCTGCTGGACTTGTCATGTAATTCAGGTATTTCCATCGAGGAGTATTTCGGAACAGAAATTACCGATGAAATATCCCAGATTGAACAAGATGTCAAATTGACATTTCATAGAGACAGTAGGGAGTGTCCGTCTTGCTACGTTCGCCAGCCATAGTATACTAAAGAGACTTAGTAAACCGTACTGTTTTAACAGGTATTGATAGTAGGTTGAGAAATGGTATCAAATGCTAATCGAACAAATTGTATACAGAGAATCAGGATCACTTGCCCCTGTGGAAATCGCTTTTCTACCAAAGCTGGTGGCTCCGCCAATAAATTAAGATGCCCCAGTTGCGGTAAAATAATTGATTTGTCGCAGCCCTACAAAATCGCCGAGAATAGCTCTCCTCGGCGTGATAAGCATGCGGAAGATGATAATGGAACGAAGGTGTTTTATTCACTTTGGTTGTTGGTTGGAGTGGTCGCTCTTGCCATCGTTCTTTTCATTTCTTGGGATGCTTACTCATCTTATCGATCACGAGTTGCTGCCATTCATAAGAAAGAAGTTGCAGAAGCTAATACACGCATTTCTAAAGCCGTTGATGCGGCGAATGAGATGATCGCTGGGAAGTCATTCTTTGATGAAGAAAAAATTGAAAATGACTTAGTTGCCGCAATCACTGATGAGAATGCAACTGAGATCACGATCACTACGGGGAGGAAGCTCTCAAAAAACTTCGCCAATGGCAAGAAGATCGAGCTCGACAAGTTCGAATTCAAGAATCACAGCAGAAAGCTGAAATTCTTCTGGAAACCGCCAAAGATAAATTCAAGAACAAAGATGTTTCAGATGGAATTAAATTACTCAAGGATTATTTAGAACATCCTCATGCCAATGA
Source organism: Gimesia benthica (assembly GCF_009720525.1). NCBI lineage: Bacteria > Pseudomonadati > Planctomycetota > Planctomycetia > Planctomycetales > Planctomycetaceae > Gimesia > Gimesia benthica. The sequence goes on along the minus strand of NZ_CP043930.1, from coordinate 1,742,124 downwards.
AAAAGAAGAAATAAAACAACTTCTAACAGAGGCAGAATTAGCCAATTCTGATCGAGTAACCCTAGAGGCTCTAAATGCCTTGAATGACGATGAGTTTAATAAGGCAAAGACACACTACAGTATCCCTGACGGAAAGGTCAAAAATGAAGCATTGATTGCTGTTAGGGCAGATACGATAAAACGAAATCTCGATTCTGCTATTGAGAGAAGGGCAAAAATTGGTAAAGCACAGGATAGAATCCAAGCAGAAAAAGATAAGCTAAAAGCAGAACAGGAAAGACTCAAACGGGAAGAAGAGAAACGTATGGAAATGGAGAGGGTTATTCGTGCTCAACTTCCATTTGCATCATTAGAGGATATTGCTGATTATCCAGAAAGATACGTTGGCCTCACGTACCAATTCGATGTGTGGATTCAAGGATCAGATATACATCGATATAAAAGTAAAAATTATGCCGGTGAATATATCATCGATGGATATCTATTATCGATCAAGTCGGCGAAACGGGATCCCCATAAAGCAGATCCCATTGGGAATGGCAACATTTTGATGAGTGATCGACTTAATCCATATATTGCTTCAAATGACGTTGCTAGAGGATTGAAAGATAAGCTTTCAATTTCATCTTATCACAAGATGCGTATTACTTTTACCGTGAATGTTGTTAATGCAAACCCATCCTCATTTGGTTCACCCCAATACGCATTTCTGGCAGAGATCACAAAGTTGGAGTTGCCCAAATAGCGGAATATAATTGATTCACTCCCAGATTTAAGAAGAGTAACATAGTCCAGTAATCATGCTATCCGATCATTTAATAGAGAGAATTTAGTGCGTACATTCATGGGCTTTATTTTATTTTGTTTAATCCCTCAATTAACATTCAGTGATGAATGGGATGTCGAAACTGAGGATGGATATCATTTTAAATTCTCGGGGCAGTATCTTGCCAATGGTAAAAACTTTTTAGAAAAAGACGAAAAGTTAAAAGATGTGAAACGTCTATACTTGCTCTCGGATAAAGATAAAAAACCCATAAGTATATCATTTAACTGGTTGAATGAAGAGCAGAAAAAGAAAGTAAAAAAACTGGATAATTTGAAGTACGGTTCGACAGAGGTTAAAAAGAAAGTAAAAACGCTTTATGAGTTAAGTGAGTCTGCCACAAAAGTTGAGATTGAGATCAACAAATTGATTCATGCCTATCATGAGCAAATTCTACCACCAAATTTCAAGAAACATAATGAGGAACAATTAAAAGTATTTTATGAAGTGGCATATAAAATTAAGGATGGTCAAGAGAAATTTCGCTACCTTTCAATAGAAGAAGATTTACGTTCCTATGTTTTCGACTATGCCCGGCATGGCAAATATGGATATCCAGAATTTGGGCTCCAGTTCCCTGTTTCTCAAAAAAGGAAAATCGAAACTATAGTGAATTCCATATGGGGCAACCAGTATATTAGACTTCAAGGGCAAGAGATTATCAGTTACAGAGATCTTTTTAATAGAATTTCAGTAACCTATAAGTAGTACCTCATGATTTTGTATACACTCAATACAATCGGTTTACATTGAGAGTGATGGAACGCCTCACAATTTGAAACAAAAGCCACCCAGATCTTATTCTGGATAATTTTTGCATATTAAAAACGATCTCAGACTTTGGAACCAAAAGTTGAATGATTGAAACTCCTCTGGATTAGAACTTTCAGTTCTGCTATTATTCGCTCTCTCAATTACTAAGAATTACATTGATTTACCTTCTTCTACTGGAATGCTTCGGCTCTATGGTTTGAGCTCAAAAGCGTCCGCCAATTCATCGCTTGATTTGGCATCCCATTATTTGATTTTCCGGGCTGATTTTACGCCCACATGTTATGAAGAAGGTAGAAATACAGAAATGAAAATCCAAACTACAACATTATGGACAATCGAGAAGGATGGCGTCAGTGTCGATTTAACTCTGGAGGATATAGCAGAACTGCTTCAAGACATGATAATCATGGAAAATCTGATTCTGTTTGATTCTGAGTCAGGACGATGTGTCGCGTCACTAGATGATATTGGAATCACAACAGAAGGATTCGCTGTGCAATTGACGATACGCTCGTAAGGTTTTGGAATTCAATGGAGCCAGTGAACTGCATGATCTGAGCGACCACAGAAGCTTTGGATTCACTTCGATGATTTTGAATACGATTGAAAGCAAAAAGAGATTATAGGTATCAACCGATGAGTATTTACGTAACCCAAAACGATAATAGAATTGAAGTCCACTCAAGCGAAGGTGGCCGACTAATCCTCACCATAGGTGAAGCTCAGTCATTTCGGGATAGTGTTGGGACTGCTTTCTCACCTGCAACTATGGATGTGGAGCAGCACCGAACCCCAAAGCGTATTTCAATAAATGGAAGATCTATTTCTATCTTACCAGAAGACTCAGATGAACTAATCTTTGATTTGGATACACTGCTACATAAAAGCCGAATGGTCAAAAGTGTAGACATTGCAGACGACTGGATTAATGAAGGGTTCTGAAATGATTTACACTATTTAAAAATTGTTAAAAGGCAACGAGCTCGCGAACGCGTTTATCAACGTGATCATGGGCTGTGCCAACTATGCGGCAGACCCGGAATCGATACCCATCATCTGAGATACGATACGGGATTTTATAACGAGGATTGGCTCATTCTGGTCTGCCGCCGTTGCCATGATATCTGGCAGGGTAGCCTCATGCTCCTTCGCTCGGTTGAGTCAAACTGCGAACGAACTCGACGTTCTCTTGTAATCGCTCGTGCAATGGCGTGTCGAAGTAACTGCTTCTAAGATGGGCTGGCTGTGCGACATCGGCTGGGATGTCAGTACACTGACCACCCGGATAATATTTTCGGTTAGGGCGTGCTTCAACGTACTCGTCGTCAATCGAAACAATCTCAGCTTCGACTACATAGAATCCTTCAGTTGTACTCCAGCCATCCCAAAAGACAGTCTGGCCCGTTGTCAGGTTTGGCATCGAATTGCTCCAGATTAATTGTTGTTACCAAAATAGTTTTAGTACCTTTCTACTGTTAAGTATATATTTATTACTTTGTCCCTACCATATATGAGTATTTTTAAGTTCTACTTTTTGTGGCACTTAAAGGCCCCCCATTTAGTTCATTCCAAATGAATCTAAACAATTCAACTAGCCGCAATAGCTTCAACATATTTTCAAATTTATCCACCGTTGCACGCCCACATTTATAAATTAGGGGAAGTGAGTGAAATAGAATGTATGAAGAATCCGGTCAAAAACATGGACGACTACTCCGAATTCATGACGAAACAACTTCGCCCCCTCCGTCATTTTGAGCGATGCTTATTTTCCGTCTGGTGTGCCGACCGCCTGCTGACATCTTATGCCGATCTCCTCGAAGAAAATCTTTTAGAACAAGACCTGCGAATTTTACAAGATGTTTTGAACGAGCTTTGGGATGCATTGTTGAGTGGTGTGATTCCTAAGAAAGATCATTTGAATGCCCTCGAAATGGATTTCATGACAATCGATGATGGACTGGACGCTCTGATGGAAGACATTCATCCTATTGTATCTATCGTGCAGCACAGCGTCGGGATGTGCATTCTCTGTTGCCGCAGAAATGATGTTGGGTTGGCTCAAACTGTCGCTCAGTCAGTGATTGATGGCCTTGACTGTACGCTGGAAGAGAATGATCCCAATTATTCGGCAGACATCCTGTTTGAGCATCCCCAGATTTTGGATGAACTTGAGGCTCAGTTGGCTATGATTAAGTACCTGAAAGGTGAGTATGAATTGGTGGCGAATTTGAGGACGATGTTTGGGTGAAGGAAAAATAAGCCAGCATTCTACACCTTCCATAATAATCGCACACTCTCAATGTCAGGCTAATCGTTAGCTGCTCGACACCGTCTACTCATCCCACCATTTTTGAAGTGTTCCTTGACTTAAACCTCCAGCATCCCCCCTTACGCTGACTCTGAATTTATCACTAAATGCTGGCAGAATATTCTCTTCAAGGATTTTTTGCTCCGGTTTCCCAAAATCAAATATCAATAGATCGACATCACGGTCGATGGATTCGGGTTGAGGTATTTTGATACCAAATAGCATATTGATGATCTCAACATATTCTAGGTAGCTTTCTAGTAAATATTTATATCTCTTTTCATTGGCTAACTGTTCCTTATATCGCCCAATTTGACCCACAACAGGAATGTGCCCATTTGCTTCTTTTAGTTCTTTGTTTTTGAAAGTCTTAACTTCAAAAAAACGAATCTGTTTTGACTCTTGATTTAAGAGGATCAAATCAATTCGATCTGCTGTTCTATCTTCCTCTTGTGCGGTCAGTGACAACTCGATATCTAAGACTATTATTGGTCCAGTACTGTCAAGAAAATAAGAATGCCTTTTGCAGACTTTCGATACTTGTTCCGATTCAGGATCAACATATAACTTCGTATTCTTTTTGATCTGTTGATACCCGTCTTCAAAGGATTGGCATAGTTTTAGTTTTTGAAATCCTTTTTCAGTCACTTCACCATTTCTGTTTTGATCCAAAACAACGAGGTACTTTATATTTGATCTGAATGACTTTCCATCAAAACTAAATAGCTTTCGTCCTAGATGGTAGAAATCAATCTTCCCTCCACGAACTGCAGGAAAGACAATTCCTTTTTTAATATCGGGAAGAAGGTGATTTTGAAACAAATCGGTAGCACGAAGTGCTTTGAGTTTTTCATAATCATTTTTCACCCATTTGCTATATCGTGACATGCAACAACTCTTTCGGATGCAAGAAATATACTATCTTTACTGCCCCATTTCTGTCTCAATTTCCTGAACTGTCTCGCAGGTCAATAGTAAATCCAAGTCACACCTGACACACCGATTGTACATTCCGCTTCCAGTTCGCAAAGGCTTTACAAGAGGAATTGCCGGGCCGAATCGCCAAATTGCGTGAGTCTCTTGTGACCAGTCATCTGTCAAATTGACAAGTTCAAGAATGAGATCAAAAACCCAAACTGAATGTTCTATCTCAAGGACTCGATAAATCGAGTCAACAACTCCATCTACTCTGAATGCGATATACAGAGGGCGAACCGTGGGATGTTTTTGGTCAAAATACAGATGATATTTCTGGTGAATATCCCAAAAGCTTAATCCGTTTTGTCAGAGTGGTTTTGCGTTTACCGATAACAGCCACACCTCTGTTGTGAACGTTTTCATGACGAACCCACTCAGTGCTCTGGCCATGAGTATTCTTACCAAGCATAAGGCGAATGCATTCAGGAATTAGCTGTGATCAATGAAAACCAATCAATTTTTCTTGGAGCCAAGATCTTGATTAGCATAGTATCCGACAAATGACTGATCTGCTGATTCCACCAGAGTAACCAGAATCTGAACAGGTTTGTTTTCTCTACATATTCTTTAGAAGAATCCTTCTTGGATTTCCTGATCCATACAGCGTACCCGTTCCCAAACGTTTCGAGCCCCCCCACACATTTTCATCAGGTTTGAAACCAAAGCCATAGCCAATCTTTACAATCAAGGTGCTACTTTCTTCTGGTTTATCACATACGATTGCTACGTAAATGTTACTTTACAACTTCGATAATGAATCAGAGCTAAATATCATGTAAGTTTATCGGCCCTCCCCTCAAGTTGGTAATTAAATTCGTTCAAATCGATTTTGTGTTTTACGAGTTTCATCAAATCTCTCCTCTGGCTTGCAGTCACATCATAACATTCAATTGCTGTGTCCTCTTCAGATAGGTAGAACCAGCTACGAATAGTGTCTTGAGTAAGCGGAATATCCTCTTCTCCAATAAGGGACTCATTTTCAACTGAATACCAAGCTAGTGTATATCGCTCTTTATTCATTGATTTTACAATCGTTGGTGTAATCGGTTTCTTTGAAGGATCGGGGGGCTTCACTTGGTTTCCTTTTTTGGGGTCGAAGGACCCTAAATGTCTTTTACCTGTTTTGTCCCAGCCTTCTACATCACCATGTTGGTAATCCCACTCATAAATCTTTTTCGTTTTTGTGTCTTTCCAACGCTTTCGCCCGCCTTTTTTCCTCACAGGTTTTGAGTTAGGAAAGCCCAGCAAGCGATCAGGAGGCTTATGGTATTGTTTTTGGTCGTGAGAACTTTCGGAGTCTGCCTTTGCTTTGTCATTCGTCATTTTCTAATTCCTATATATAAAGGAGTAAGCCGATTTCATAACCAGACAGTCGAATAGAGTCTTTTGACGTTTTGTGAGTTCCATGATGGCTCCAGTCTTTTCTTTGATCGACGAGATCCTCCAAACGTATTTATTCGTCGAAAGAAATGTGGTGACTCAAGCGGAGTTGATGTTAGTATTCAAAAGCTTACTGAACATCAATTTGATCAATTTCTGTTTTCGATCTGAGTTTGTGTTTAAGCGTGCCCGAATCATTTCAATAGATAACCATTCACTCTCGGCAACTTCAGAAGGATTACATGAAATCATTACGGATGATGACACTTTTATAAGAGCAGCATAATAAGCCTTGCCACGCATTTTGAAAACGGAATGCTCTACATCACGCTCGCCAGTTTGCTCAGGTATTTTTTCTACACCTAACCAGACTGACCTGCGATAGTGTACCTTATTTTCCGTTATGCTTAATTCATCTTCAAGACACCGTATTGCTGCATCCTCGATTGATTCAGTTGCCTCAATCCCTTCTTGTGGTGCCATCCAAGCATGAGACTTCTGAGCGGGACGAATAAACAAAAACAAATCTTCGTTTTCTGTATTTTGAATCAGGCAGATGACAGTTGGGCGATATCCCAATATTCGTTTACGTGTTCGTCGATCGTAGAGAAATTTTATGGCATCCTTCACATATTCAAACATCAGGGGTTCCATTATTCAATTGATTGTTTAATTCTTCTATTGATCGATCTGCTCCCCATGCTTGAGCAGCTATATATGCGGTCATTTTTTTTTGCTCCTCGGTTAATTCCTGATGACGCTCATAACCAATTTTGTGATTCGTTTCAGACCATGCATATTGGAAGAGTGTCTTGATTTGTAATTCAAAAAAATCCGGTCCGTCATCAGAGTCTATGTTTGCCGTGATGTCAGTGGGTAAAAATTTAATGAAGTGATATCCAATATATCCAAACTCAGACGCAGATTTAGGCTCTATAAACTGCCGTTCTATTCCTGAAATAAATTGATCAACTTTATCTTGTATTATTTTAACATCAGAAAGATATCGTACTGTGATCAAGGCCCCTAACTGATCCTGAATTTCATTCATGGGGTCATTATATTTTTGATCTTCTCCTAGCTTAGCTTTTGTTTTCGCTAAAAATCTTTTAATGCTCTTGGGCCGCACTGAAATCCAACATATATTGTCATTACCCAAAAATAATTCTTCTAAAAATTCTTTAAGCTTAGCAGATGCAGGTAATAGAAACTTTTCGTATCGTTTCGTGTATTTGGATTTTAAATTGCTCATGGCTTAGTCTTCTTCAATCTCAAATCAGCGAGTTCTCCTTCAGTTGAATAGAGACTTATTCCTTTGTCCTTGTTTACAACTTTTTCAGTAAATAATTCTTTAAATTGCCCTGCAGGTGCAGTCAGAATTGCCCCAGTATTCAATTCACGTGACTCATACGACAACACATCTCTGAATGCATTCGCGTCAAGCATGAATTCTTCTTTAAATAATTCATTTGATTTGGCTTCTTCTTCAAACGCTTTTGCAGCAGAATCTGAAAGGGAAAACTGCTTTGAGATAATTTCTCCACTCACTTTTTTTCCATCTAAGTTTGGGATTAGACGTGCTACACTAACTAACTCGCTTTTAATATTGGGATTAGCTGTTTTTTTGACTGCTTCACCAATCATTTTAGCAAGTCTGGATGACCCCATTGCTGGAGTTGTCAAACAATCAGAAGCCAGAAAATCTTTAACCCAATAATCAGATACAGTTCGTACAACTCCGTAGTGTATTTGATGATCAACAATGATCCCTTTCCAGTATCCCGTTTTCTTACTCAGTGACTCATCCTCATAACAAGCAGCTTTATACTTGTTTGAGTTTTTCATAAATACCTTTTCGAGATACTCAATGTTCAATCCACTCGTCTGTTCTTCGGCTAATATCCCAACATCAGCGGGGAATCTTGAAATTAGGGTCTTGGTTTTTTTACCTTCTTTACCTCTCAATAAAAAAAGTAACCCCATTCCCGGGGTACCACTTGTGAAGAGCTGAAGACGTTTTGCTAATTTGAGTCCTGTATCCTTTCGTGGGCGTTGTGCGTAGCCAACAATTAGATCACGTGCAGGATTCGTTTGGTTGGTACTTTCAAAACGGACACCAGTCTTACATTCATCTGCTGTACGATTGTAAATTTGATTCAGCATGTCAAATAATTTCCCTGATAAGTCCAGAGTTGTACCGTGAATTGAGTGCAACTCTGACTTCTCAACGTTTTTGCCGGGATAAATCAAATAACTATGTAGGTGTGTTACTGGCATGGTGCGATCTCTTAATCCGCAAATCTCATTTTGATGAATTGTTCTGTTTGGGATGACGCAAGATTCGAAATTGTTGAGAAACCAACAGATTATGTGTACCTTTTGATAATGCATAAAAATACACCATTTCAATGAGGATGTACACTTTTAACTTGAAGTTTTCTTGGCTACCCCTGAAGAAACAGAGGTGTTAGAGATGGATGAAGATTCAGACGGCCTGAATCTATGGAATCACCTATTTTCAACCTGCCAGATTCAGTTCAGATCTAAACCTACCGCCAGCAGATGTCTCTATTCTGGAAGACGCCAGTTATGCCGTAAGGCAGGAGTTCCGATACAAAGCAAAAATGGCAAAGACTCATTTGTAAAGAAATCAGCAGCCTATCCGAGCAGGGGAGAGGAACTGTCTATGCAATCCATTTAGATAGTTCGGCTGCTTTTGACTGGGCGTGGAAGGGAGCTTTTTTTGTTCGCCCCTTTGAATTTCTGTCAGTCATTGACGCGGTCTATCACGAACCCAAATTTGAAGAAGTTTGGAAAGAGCTGTCAACCAGATTCGAAGTGGCAAGAGCAAATGCTTTGCCATAAATATTGTTATTTCTCAAACAAATCTTGCCAGTTGGTTACATTTCTATATTTGCACACACTCTGCAATTCCTGCTCAGCATACTTTTCCGTAATTTTACTCCATTGGTATTTTGCGTTCCTTGAATCCCAAAGAACTAACCAGAATTGGCCATCACTGGATTGTCCAATATTTCGACCTATGGGTGGCGAGGTCGTTAATTCCAGACTAATCAGACTCTCGAAATATTCCGGTAGTGTCGTAGCCCACCCTTGATTTAGCTCCCGCTCAATCAATTGCTTTGCATGATTTTCAGCGTTATGTTTCCAGCCCTGTAAAAGGTCTTTCGAATAATAATTGGTATCGCTGTCAATCAGCTTTGAACAGTTTTGGCATAACCAGATTCCATTGGAGGAATCCCTTCGTTGACTTGGTGTCAAACTTGAGTCATATCTAGGTCCGCCGGGAGAAGCTGCCGTAATATGTGCTGCAACTCCGATATTTATTGTTAGTTTAGGATCTGTATGAGGACCACTGGTTGTATTTTTACAATCAGGATTTGAACAAAGATACCCAACTCTCTTAGCAAGAATCTCCTTGGTTTTGTTGTCAAACTTGTCCCGAATATTCACGACTTTTGAATTACCAAGATCTATATTTTCTTGTGGTCCTGATTTGTTTGTGTTCATCTGGCTTGCTATCCACGATTTGAGGATTTCTCTTTACGGCAACTCAACATTTATGACTGGAAAATTATCACCAGCCTCAATGCTTTCTTTGGGAAACGGAAGCTGTAATTTGCAGACCGCAAATACACCATTAATCATTACAAGCATTAAGTATAACCACAACAGCCAAAGTCGATTGTTCGTTTGAGGACTTTTCGCCAGTGACTTTATTTCAGAAAGCACTTCTTGAAGTTCTCGGAATTCTTTCTGCCCTGCTGGTAGCTCTTTGTTTCGGGAAAGCTCTGTTTCTAATCGATCTGCAAGTTGCGAGAATCGTCTTAGTTCCTTGAGACTGGAAACATGTGGCTCAAGCAACTCAATCGGATATTCTTCGATGATCTTGTCTTCTTTTCTCCTCCCATTAATCACCTGTTGAATGTTGCTTTCCTCTCGCTCAATTCTGTCAAGAACCTCCGGCAGAATCTGATTTTCTAATGATATTTGAGATTCTCTATAATTCTTAATTCGTTTAGCGACGATTTCTCCGAGAATTTCAAAAACAGCTATCGAACATACAATAATGAAAACGATAGGCTCAGCCATATCGCTGTGACGGTTCAGTAACCACCATACCGCTGTGAAGACAAGGCAGATGGCATTTGCAATTCTGAAAAGTACCATAAGACGATTCACTCCACCACACAATCATTCAATCGCTCACGCCGTTGTTCCCAATCCGGCATGATCTTTTTCAGTAATCGGTAAAATTTTGGACTATGGTTATACTCTTGAAGATGACAGAGTTCGTGGATGATCACATACTCTATGCACATTTTGGGAGCGATAATGAGGTCAGGATTCAGCAGGATTCGACCTTCACGCGTACAACTCCCCCAACGATTTCTCATACGTCGGATTTCGAAGCCATCGGCCTCAATCCCATACCGAACGGCTTTAGTCACCACTGAATCAAATATCTCTCGAAAAACGACCTCAGAACGCAGGCGAAACCAACCAACGACAAGAGGCTTGATCCGGCTTTTGTCTTTTGCATTGATGATATAGACATTGATCTGGCCCCGTGCCATTTTCACAGCGTCTTCGTCTCCCTTATGGACACGAAGACGATATTGCCGCCCCAAATAGCGATGTGACTCACCACTGACGTATCGTCGGGGAGGAATAGTAGGGAGATAGTTCTCGAAGAATCTCTGTTGCTTAATGATCCAAGATGCTCGTTTCTGTATCTTCTCTTTTACAGCAGAATCTGTAGCATCTTTTGGAGCAGTCACGGCAACCGACAGGTCTGGATGAACGTCGATTGCCAATGTTTTGCGTGATGAATAAGAAAGATCATAGTCGATCTTCTTGCGACCATACTGGATAGCCAGTCGCCGTGATTTTAGCGTGGTGGCTCCGTTCCGGGGAGTCATTTCTGAACCTCCCGGCGTTTGGCGACACGGATGATACTTTCGAGAATTTCGTCAATATCCTCGCCTGTCAGATTCAAATCGTAGCGACCTTTTGCGGCAAATAGCAGATCATCGAGGTCATTCAGAATTGCGTTCTCAACATCCCGGTTGTCGGTCCAGTCACGAATCTTTTTCTCATCGATGATTTTCTTGGCTTTTAATGCAGTTTCAGCAGCGATCCCAGCCAGATCGTCTCTTTCTTCACCAGCAGCTTTCTCAAATCCATCCTGAAACAGTCGGAAATATGCTTTGGCTTCTGGATCACTTCGTAATTCTGCCGGAACGTTAGAAGAACCTTGCTCCTTTGCCTCATTCCAAAGGTCGAACATTTTCTGGAAGTAAGCTTCCTCACTCATTCGTTTTTCAATGTATTCCTGAATCGCTTCGTCAATGACTTCTGATAATCTCTGATAGAGAACCGGATCTTCATCCATCTTCTCGGTACAGGTCTTTTTGACACGTGAGGCAATGTAGTCCGCCTTGGCAGCCGTGCCTTCAATTCCTTCTAATTCTTCTTCCAAATTATCCACTTCAAAGATGTTGACCGGCTCAGCAATGCGTTTGACTTCATCGGCCCCAATATATTTGTCGACCATGTTCCGAATCTGGTCTTCATATTCTTTGTAATCAATCGCTTCATTATACCGTTGTTTGACGGCTGCCCGGAGATTACGGAAATACTTCATGTCACTCAGATAATTCTGGATTGCTTCCTTCGGAGTATCGTCATGAAATTTAGCTGATGACATCGCCAGTTGGAGCGTTTTTGAGAATTCATTCAAGGCATCATAGAAATCCTGCCTCACATCTTCGGGACGAAGATGCTGCTGCATTGCTTCCAAATCCTGCCGGTTCTGGACTCCCTTAAAGACAGACCAGACATTTGTATGTCGCTCTTTCAGCTTGGAGATCTCTTCTTCTACATTTGTGAATGTACCCTCAAGATCTTCCTCATCAAATCCACTTAACGAGTCATATTGTTTAACGGCCTCATCCAGTTCTCCGAAAATCCCCCGGTAATCAACGACCAAACCAAAGTCTTTTCCGTCAAACAGACGATTCACACGAGCGATGGCTTGCAGGATATTGTGATCCCGGAGTCGCTTGTCGATGTAAAGAACGGTGTTGCAGGGAGCGTCGAAGCCAGTCAGGAGTTTATCCACACAGATGATGATTTCTGGGGCCGGTTTATTTTCGAAGTCGTCAATGGTTCGTTCGAGATATTTTTTCTCTGAGCCGAACTGATCCATCATCTGTTTCCAGAACTGCTGAATTTCTGGAATATCTTCTTCTTCAATGGTCTCGTTGTCCTCCCGTGTGTCAGGTGGCGAGATAATCACACGAGAGGAAATCTTTCTGTCCGGGGATTCTTTCCCGATTTCCTCGAACAACTGGTGGTATTTCAAAGCCATCGCTTTGCTACTGACAGCAAACTGACCTTTGAAAGGCGTCCTCTTGAAGTTTTCACAAAAATGAGACACCAGATCGAAAGCGATTTCATACAACCGTTCGGAGGTCTTTGTGAGTTCCTCTTCCCGGCGAAACTTCTTCTTGAGATCAGCTTTTTGCTCATCGGACAGATCCTTGGTAATTCGGTCGAACCACTTATCGATGGCTTTCTGGTCACCATGAAGCTCCGACATCCGCCCTTCGTATAGAATTGGAGTGACCGCCTTATCTTCAACAGCCTTTCGCATCGGATAACTGTGGATAAAGCCACCAAACTTCGTGGCGGTACTTTTTTCTTTCTTCAATAATGGTGTGCCGGTGAAACCGATGTAGCAGGCATTGGGAAATACCTGTTTCATCTTGGCGTGAGCCAGTCCGTACTGGCTACGATGGCTTTCATCAACCAGAACAAAGACATTATTGCTCTCGTCTTTTAGTTCGTGGGAAGACGCCGCTGACTCAAACTTGTCGATGATCGTGGTGATGATGTCGGCTTTGCCCTGTGACACCAGTTCCACTAGATGCTTCCCGCTGTTTGCTCTCTCAACCGATTTACGGCAGGCGAGAAACGTCTTCCAGATTTGTCGATCAAGATCCACTCGGTCGGTGACGATGACAACTTTTGGATTCTTGATTGATGGTTCGAGTGACAACGCCTTGGCGAGCATTACCATTGTTAAAGATTTTCCAGAACCCGTCGTGTGCCAGATCACCCCTCCCGGCCTTTGTTCATCTCCCTTCGTTTTAGTGACACGAGCCAGTGTCTCACCAATCGCAAAATACTGCTGGTATCGGGCAATCTTCTTTTGATTCTTATCAAAGACAATGTACCGATGCGTCATCTCCAGTAGTCGTTCTGGTCGGAATAGACAGTAGAGCATTCGATCTTGAGGCGATGGGAGTCGCTTTCCTGCTGCCAGAATCTCCTTCATTTTGGAGACAATCGATGGTTTACGGCTTTCGAACAGTCGGCCAATCTGTTCTTGAGAAAGTGGAGTATTGATCAGCTTTGCCAACTTTACATCAAGATCGCCAGCGTGTTCTTCTTTCCATGTAGACCAGAACTTCTTGGGAGTTCCGGCTGTAGCATATTTGCCTGCATTCTGGCAGATCGAACCGAGTAGTTGGGAATAAACGAACAAACCGGGAATCTCGCCCTGTCGCTGATTACGAAGATGCTGGCTGATTCCGACCTCAACTGCATCATGTTCATCAGGTCGCTTGCACTCGATCACAGCCAACGGAATCCCGTTTACGAACAGCACAATGTCAGGACGCCGTAGTTCATGGGAAGCAGTTCGCTCAACTTCGAACTCGTCGGCAATGTGATAGACGTTATTCTCAGGATGTTCCCAATCAATGTACTGGAGCGTGTAACTCCGTTTGTTTCCATCGATGGTCTGTTCTTGAGCTTTTCCCAGCGTCAGCAGATCGAATGCTTGTTCGTTAGTTTTCACCAAACCATCGAAGGGAATATTGGTCAGGGCATCGACGGCATTCTTGAGATTGGATTCAGTGAAGTCGTGTGTTTGTCCCTTGAAGTTGATCTGGTTTAATTTACGGAGTTGATCGTGCAGAATTGATTCCAATATGACCCGGCTGCGTTTGCCGCCTCGCAGATCGAGTGCCTCAGTCGGAGTGAGGTACTGGTAGCCGACCTGTTGCAAAAGTTGCAACGCCGGCAGGTGCGAGACCAAATCTTCAAGGAACTCCGAAACTGCCATTTCAGTTATCTTCTTCAACTCTGCTATCTGATTTGTTTCCAAACAAAGAGACCTTCTTTCTTGAAAGCTCAGTCACAATTCTATCGGCCCAATCATATTCTCTAACAATTTTTTCTACCTCATCGAAATCATCTTCATCAAACCAATCATTCTTCGGAATTGCAGACTTTAGTGAATCAACAACAGCATCAGAATGCTTCTCACAATCTTCTGAATCACATTGTTCAATTGCATGCATCACAGCCTTGAGTCGATCTGTTTTGAATCGTAATTCATTCTTCTCATTCGTGAAGCATTCGAGAAGAATTCCTCTCAAAAATGGTTGAGGCCATTTATGAAGTCCTTCGCTGATTAAGAATTGTCTAGCAGCTCCCTCATTTCCTTGAGCTGTTTGAAGAATGTTTCTTCCAAGTTCTGTCTGACATTCTACTTCTAATTCTTCAACACCACTGCCCCCATTAGTAACAACAAAATCCACAATCGGACTCTGTGTGTAATAGTGATAGGACTGCAAGGCTTTAATAACTGCTGGATAGCATGTTTTCGTGGTCAAGTGGGAGGCCCGGATAGTTTTAGCACCACTGGGGGAGTCCGCTATCTCCAGCAGGTGATCTGTAAATATTGTTTCTAAACGGTCTGATAAAGCACCTTTGCAACTAAGTTTCTCCAGTATTTGAAGTAAAGTTGGATTTGTTGAAGATATATCAAGAGTCTTTCCAACAAGAGTTGACCTTGCTCTTTTTCCTATCGCAATAAAGATGCAACTTCTTTTGCATATGTGAATAAGAGTCTTAGGGTATTTGACAGCATGCTTATGCCATTCGTCCTTCGAGAAAATATCCACCCCAGCTATTGAAAGCATGGAACGACAGAACCATACCCCCCTCCAGAAGAATATTTTCATGGATGGGTCATCAGCAATTAGTTCTAGTTTTTTCATATAATTCAAAAACAACCAATCCAATACCTGCTCATCAATTCTCGGTAGCGTATCAGTTGTGAAACTTTCCACAGCCTTTTGTTGATTATCGAGATAATTTTTTTCCTCGAGCAGAGATGTAAGTAACGATTCGCAGAATCCATGACGTAAACGAACAGGGTGTGACAATAACTCTTTCACAACAACAGATGCAGCATGTGTCACTTGCTCAGCAGTCGGACTTGATTCATATGGATGACCATAAATGCACCTAAGCTCATAAATATGAAAAAGAATCGTAAACGCACTATCAGAAAGCATCCCATAAGACTTAGCTTGATCTAATAAATATTTATCTACCGAATTATGTAGATTTTCTCTTCTTTCTACTTCCGCATGAATTTTCAGTGCATTGCCATCTCTTTTTGAGGCTTCTTTAAATCTTCGTTTCAAAGACTCAGCACATGAAATCCATATCATCACATAAGCTGCTCGAAATGCATTTTCTTTTGCACATCTAACTGCCTCTTGAAAAAGAGGCTTATCAGCATCATCTTTAATTTGTTTGACGTAACTAGAAATATCAAGCATCTGTTTTTCTTTCGCTTACAGGTATTACTCGAGTATTCCCAGTAAGAAGCTGTTGCATGAGTCCATTTTTTTGAGTATTGAGAAGTAAATAACGCTTGTTTAGCAAGTCTATCTCCAGATCTGCTGTAACCAAAACAGCAGCAATTGCTCTCTGCTCCTCAATAGGAGGGATGAGAAATGGAAACATGAGCCATTGTTCGATCTTGAAAATCATCTTCTCTAATGCAACACCGACGCTGGCATGAAAACACGTTTGCTGAAAATAAAGCGAGTGCGTCAGGTACTTTAGAAAGGTCATGTCTAGTTCCCCGTTGACGGTGCAAACGGAATATTCATTCGAAACTATGGCACCATTGAGACTGGCGGGGACAACCCCACATGCACCATGGATGATTTGTCGTCGAGAAATCAAAAAGTCACCTCCACGAACTTCAAACTGCGTCGGAGTCTTGATGTCTCGACCAAGAAGGCGTTCCCTTGGTTCAATCCCCCCACGATTCCTCTTTGCAACGACAAGTTGATATTCGGTATCGTCCTCCAAACGAACTGATCGCTTCTCGATGTGTAGCAAGTCGGCCATCTTCTTCCGCTTCCAGCCGTTGGGCGGGTCTGCGAGTTTTGGAATGCCGGGCTGGACGCTAGGAGGGTAAATGCCTCTGCGAACAGCAGCGGGAATCCTGACAATGCCATCGAAGTCAGTTTGAGTGCCCTTTGCGAACTTAGAAAGCCGAAAATCGCCGGTGAGAAGCTGCTGCATAAGGGCTTGTTTGCGTTTCTGCTTGGCTACAATCAATTTCTCGGTCAATTCAATCGCCCGATCCCACGTCGAAAGAATGGCGGCTATCTTCTGCTGTTCGGGAAATGTCGGACGTAACACTCGAATAGAGAGAAATGATGGCTTGGAAATGTTCTTCATGCTTCCACTGGTGCCAGTGGCAATATTCTTGAGCGACTGCCTCATTGAAGATGAGTTAAGCAATTGAAGAAGCCACTCCAAGTTGTCTTTTGTTGGATCTTTGAGAACTACTTTCCATAATTTATCGGGGAGATACAAATTGGGGGCGTTCTCCTTAACCATTCCCGATGCTCCCACCAAGTCAAAGGTGTTCGAGCGACTAATGAGCAAATCGCCACGACTGACTGGCATTCTTGCTCTTTCTACTTCCGTTCCACGTATAACTTTATTCTCAGAAGGAAAGAAACGGCCATTCGACACGCTGCTCACCTTTAATACACCAGCTTCGCTGGGGTCAGCGGAGCGATCTTCCCCATTGACGCTAACGCCTGATGGAAGATCTTGAATAATCTTCGACAGTTTCACAAAACTCCAACCATTTAACAAAGTTTCGGGCCTATCCATGTAACCCCAACTCCTCCAGATACACTTGCATCTGCTCTTGGACTTGGGCTAGTTCGGCATCAAGAGAATCAATCTCTTCCTGCACAGCCCGAATGTCAATCTCCTCCTCTTCCTCGAAAGTGTCAACATACCGGGGAATATTCAGATTGAAGTCGTTCTCTTTAATCTCTTCATAATCAGCGACGTAAGCGTACTTGTCCACGTTCTCACAAGCCGTGTAGGTAGCGACGATTTTCTCGATGTGTTCATCAGCTAATCGGTTCTGAGTCTTGGCGTCATCGTATTCCCGGCTGGCATCGATGAAGAGGACCGTCTTGTCAGGCTTCTGTTTTCGAAAGACCAGAATGGCTGCTGGAATGCCTGTCCCGTAGAACAGGTTTGCCGGTAGCCCCACTACAGCATCCAGTAGGTTCTCTTCAATCAATTGCTGACGAATCTTTCCTTCGCTAGATCCACGGAAAAGAACACCATGAGGAACAACGACGCCAACTCGTCCGCTAGTTTCAGTGATCGTTTCAATCATGTGTGAGATGAAGGCAAAGTCGCCTTTGCTTTTCGGGGGCACACCACGATGAAATCGATTGTGATGGTCAGCGGCAGCTTCGTCGGCCCCCCACTTGTCGAGTGAAAATGGCGGATTAGCAACCACTACTTCATACTTCATCAGCTTATCGTTAGAAAGCAACTTGGGATTGCGGATTGTGTCGCCCCACTCAATGCGGGCGTTATCCATCCCATGCAGGAACATGTTCATTTTGGCGAGTGCCCATGTCGCCCCAATATTCTCCTGTCCCCACAAGGAGAAGTCCTTAGAGCCGACCTGCTGACCACACTTGATGAGCAGAGAACCTGAGCCACAAGCTGGATCACAAATTCGCTCTCCCGGTTGAGGATCGACCAGCCGAGCGATCAGTTGTGAAACTTCTGGCGGGGTGTAGAACTCGCCTGCCTTTTTGCCGGCACCGGCTGCAAACCTACCGATCAAATACTCGTAAGCATTACCGATGACATCCATGTTTCCGACCCGACTGGGACGCAGATCGAGTCGGGGATCGCTAAAATCTTCCAACAATGATTTGAGCCGATTGTTGCGTTCCTTCGTTTGACCGAGGCTGGCTTCCGAGTTGAAGTCAATATTTCGGAAGACGCCTTCGAGTTTCTCCTTGTTCGAGTCTTCGATCTCATCGAGAGCAGTATTAATGATCTCACCGATGTTAGCTTCGTTCCGTTGTTCATATAAAGCATTGAAAGTGCAATGTGCTGGCAGCACAAATCGCTCTCGCTTGAGCCGCCGCTCGATCCGCTCCCGTGCGGTCTTGCTTTTGGGATCACCGTATTCGGCAACGAGGACATCATAATGATCCTGCCATACATCAGAGATGTATTTCACAAACAACACCACAAGGATGTAGTTTTTGTATTCTGAAGGATCGACCGCTCCCCGGAAGGTATCGCATGCTTTCCAGAGAATGCCGTTAATCTCTGACTGAGAGACTGTTTCGGATTGTTTACCGTTTCCGTTCGCCATTTTTGGGGTTAACTATTATTCCTAAGAAAATTGTAAATTCTATTACGAAGATTTGAATCAAGAACCCAATCCAATACCTTGAGCCTTAGCAACCTAAGATCATATTTTAATTGGAGATAGGTGGTATGTTTTGTGATAATAAATTCTCTATAAAAGGCATATATCATTTGTTACCAGAGTACCATATGATGCAATTATGTTCAATAATTGAGCCCATGTGGATTTAGACGGTTTAAAGGACATTCTTGAACTCTGATCAGGTAGAAAAACGGTCATAAAGAGATGTGGGCGGACTTTTCATTAATTCTAATTCCCTTACTACTTTCAATTCTTAGTATGGGGGTAGCAGTTGCCATTATTTATTGCTGGCTTCGAAAGCAAAACAGGCATTATCGAGAATCCCCACTAACCCAAGATCTAATGAGGCCCCCCGGTTATTCGCTCCAATTAAAAGTAAATGAACTGGGTGATGAGGTCACACTCTATTTGATGTTCATGCTGGGAGCACCGATTCTTCTCTATTCGTTTCATCTAAGTGAATCATATTTTGGAGGTGAGCCGGAGTCGGCCCTTCGTACTGCGATATCATTCGCCATGGGGATGGGAGTTGTGGGATTTTTGGGTTATCGACTTTCAAAGACCTTAGACGAAAAGAAAAAATATGCCCTTGGCTTACAAGGCGAGATGTTTACAGGGGAAGAACTAAACCAATTAATGCTTGATGGCTGTAGAGTATTTCATGACATCCAATTTCCTTATGGAAATATAGATCATGTGGTGGTGAGTCCAAGCGGAGTATTTTCAATCAACACTAAAATGCGAGGCAAACCAAAACACGGTGACGGCAGAGCAGAACTAATCGTTGATTACCAGAACAATGTCTTACGATTTCCTGACTATGAGCATCCGATCCCTCATAACCAACTGGAAGCAGAATCTAATTGGCTTTCAAAACATTTAACATCAGCAATTGGCAATCAAGTCAAAGTACAACCGATTCTTGCACTCCCCGGATGGTTTATCAAAGAACGCATTGGACGTGGCTTAGTTACTGTCATCAATCCTACGAAGCCCAATCGCTTCTTTGTGAATAATCATATCACTCTTAGTGCTACCGAGATGCAACAGATCGCCCACCAGTTAGAACAACTGTGTCGTAATGTTAAGCCTTCCTATCGTGCCAAGAAAAAATGAAGTTGTCATAAAGTTCAGTGGAATTGAACATGGCGAAAAAGAAATCCGGATCCAGTCCTAAGAGAAATGACACCCCGAAATACCAGCCAATGCCAGATCTCTCTCCAGACGAATTCGCTCTTCTGAAAGCTGACATAAAAGAGAATGGCCTTCAGTATCCAATCATCCAAGATGAATATGGGATTACGCTAGATGGTCACCAACGTGAGCGAGCATTACGAGAACTGAAATTTAAGAATTACCCAGTCCAAGTCATTGGTGGCCTAAGCGAGGAAGAGAAGTGGCAATACGCACTGAGCGTCAATGTTAAGCGTAGGCACCTCACATCAGCCCAAAAGCGTGATTTGATAAAACAAGAGCTCAAACGCACTCCTGATATCGCCAATAATTGGCTGGCGGAAATCATTGGGGCCGACGTAAAAACAGTTCAGACAGTTCGTAGAAAATTGGTCTCAACTTTGGAAATTCCAAAGTTGGAAAAGCTAAGGGGTAAGGACGGTAAGCATCGAAGTGCACGTTACAATCAGATCATCACCAATACTCCCAAGGAACTAGAAATTGCCCGCTCAGTGATTTCAGATTTGCCGTCTGAGAATGGAAGAATTCTCGACACGATCTCGGCACAAAGACGTGCCAGACGAAACGTTAAGTCACTCGCCCGGAACATCAACAGCGTTGTTAAGCCATCATCTACTAAGGACATTCGACTGTATAATTGTCGGTTTCAGAATCTTGAGAAACAGGCAAAACTAAAACCAAATAGTGTTTCTCTCGTGCTGACCGACTTTCCATACAATAAAGAATTCCTTCCACAACTTTCCGAACTGAGTGAGTTCTGTGATAGGGTCTTAAAACCCGGTGGTCTGCTAGTAACCTACAGCGGCCAATATCATCTACCAGAGGTGCTGGAGCGTCTGGGAGAACACCTTACGTACCGATGGCAGATGGCCTCAATCTGGAGTGGCGATTCTAACATGATTCATCCGCTCCAGATTGCGAGCCAATGGAAACCGATCTGGATTTTTTCCAAAGGGAAATGGAAGAAAAAGAAGCGTTGGTCTGATGTTTCGCTGGTTCAGGGAAAAGACAAATCACTTCATGACTGGCAGCAACATGAAACTGAGGTTGAGATGCTGGTCCAATATTTTTCTGAGCCTAAAAATCTCGTATGCGATTGTATGGCAGGTAGTTTCACAACGGCGATAGCCTGTCGTAGAAATGGAAGGAAGTTCGTTGGCTGTGATGTTGATGCTGAATGTGTTGAAATTGGTCATGCGAGATTGGGAAGAGAAAAGTAGTCATCATATAGATTTCAATACCTTATGATGAATGACTGATATCCTTTCCAACACTTTCTGCTGTTTTAACAGTTTTATTCAAAACATCCACAATTTGCATTGGTGGCGGGGAATCCTTTTCTTGAATAGATTCAAACCCTGTTTGCCGATTTCCAAACGCAGCATAAGCAGCTTGCAACAAGATCGCATCTTTAACATGCTCATCATTAGACCCGTTATAAAAGGCTTGAAACGTGTCTAATGTTGTTGCCCTATGATCGTATAAAGTTTGATTGTGCTTGTGTGACTTATAGTTTTTAGAGCACAAGACAATCGTAAAAGTGAGAGTTGAAAATATCACTAGTTTAGCAAATATGTATTGGATAGCTTCTGGAATTGACTGGGGCATGTTTGTTTTCTGTGCTGCTGGTATAGTTGTATCCCCGGTTATAGAATTGAGAAAGTAAATCGCGACCCCCGCTGTCAATAAAACACTCAGACATGTTGCAATGAGCCAGCGAAATGATGACCAGAAATGCTTATTGGATTGTTTATGGAATGCCTCTGCATTTGCAGTCACTCCTGCATAAGCTGATGATTCACGAATAGCATTAAGAGCTGCTGATGTCTCTTTTTGGCTCACTTCTAATAAAGAATCTAATTCCTGATTTTTGTTTTCGATTTGGTCAATTACTTTATTGGTTTTCTTTTGAATCGAATCAACATCTATTTCCCAAATTCCAGTTACAGCTAACGGGAGAAGAATTCCAGAAAGTATTTGGCCTCTTTTCTTTTCTATGTCAACAATGATTTCATTACATCTTTGTTTTGGATTTACTCCATCTCCAATTCGAAAATTTGCAATTTGATCCGCTGAATCAATAACCAACCGAAACGATTCTTCGATTCTATCGAGTTCTTTCGAAGGAAGCTTAGATAAATCTCGATTATAAAGAGGCTGAAACTGCTCCAGATTTTCTTTAATGATTGGGATTGCAGAGTCAAAATTAATTTCGTCGGTTAGCCCTTCTCTATGCGATAAATCATCTGGATTTAATAATCGCAGTTGTTCTATCTGTGAAGCTATTTTTTCAAGAAGTTGCTTTTCTACACGACCAACCATACTATCTTGCACTTTCAAATGATCTGGGGATTACTCGATTCAGCTTTCTATCCAATATTATGAAATCAACAGGACTGGACTTCAATTCACCTTCCTGTGATAAAAAAGCGATTCTTTGCTTTGCCCTAATCAGGCAATTTTTTAGAACAGACTCATTCTCAACGCCTCAGAACAGGCAATCGATTTTGTCTCATAATTGAATGACGATGACGACAAAGGGCAGTCAACGTGAGGATGAGTCCGAAGCAGCATCAGAAAATTATGAATAACAGGAATTAAAGAATGACGTCAATTGCATTTAGTGCTATAAGAAATAAGAAACCAGATGCACTCAAAATAATTAATTCTCTTGATGATATAAATATTCGAGAGGATGATGGAACAAACTTATTACATTCAGCTATAGCTTACGATAACGCACCGATTGGACTGGAACTGATTAGAAGAGGTATAGACGTTAATGCAAAAACAAAGAAAGGGGATACACCTCTGCATTATTGCGGGACTTATCAGGATCTTGAATTAACTCGTGCAATACTTGATGCCGGAGGCGATCTTTCCATCTCAGATAAATTCGGGAGAACTACACTTTGGATCGCTGTTCAAAATCCGAAGAGATCATATGAGTATTTAAGGTTATTAGCTGAGTATGGATGTGCAAAATATGCACACCAAAAAAACAAGTTTGGAAAATCACCTTTTGATGTGGCCAAAGACAGAGGCGATGATGAAGCCATCGATATTATTACTTCGAACTAAACTCAAATCTATTTAAAGAATGTATACCCAAGAATTCATATTATTTCTTACAGAGGCTTATGAGTATTATGGACAACGCTTTTGACCAGCAATGGGGAGAGGCTCTTGAAGAACGATTTGGAACGATTGATGATACTTTGGAAATTCAATCAGAAGGTTGTCCAAAAATCAAAATTTTCTATTTTGAGGACTTGCCAAAAGAAGGAATATTGACGGCAGTTACCTGTGGGTTATCTAATGCATCTCATCCCAACTGGATTGGCGGTAAGCCTGAATTGATAGTTTCGTTGGATACTTCTGACAAGAGTTGGGGATTTGCCGCAGGCTATTTCGCTTCTGCATTGTTTGGCAAAAATACATTCTCCTATGGAGATATTTTTAAACTGGACGATCCGTTTTCAGATGAAAGTGATATGAATGTATTTTTGGCGTTCGCTCCCTCATTTCTTGATCAGGAGAACTCTACTTTTAACCTTCCTGATCGAACCATTCACCTCATTGGAATGTATCCTCTCTACGATGAAGAGATTGAGGTCTACAATCAAATTGGGCTAAAAGATTTTTGGCATTCCGAAGGTTTTGAGTTGTATAATCCCCAAAGAGGTAAAGTTCATTCTTGAATAATGCCATGAGAGATTCGGATTTACCGTGACATGAATTTCCCTTCTGAATTTCAATTCTTCTTCGATTTGGAGATGCAGATCACATATCTTGGATCAATAAATTAAAAGATTTTACCAGTCAGTGAATTGTAAATATGACTTTAAGTGAAATCGAAATTCTTTACGCTCACAAGACTCACTCCAGTGAGGATGTCAGCGTAGTCGTCCACCTTCTAAATGGCCTGACTCCTTGCCCAACAATGAAGATGAAATTGAAGGATGGTAATCCTGAAAGTGAATGGGAGGTCACAGGCTATGGCATGGTTCCTATCGAATCTCTCAATGCCGATCCCCCAGTCTTAATGCTTGGTCTCAAGAATTTAAACGCTTCATCTGACCCCTTAATGACCGGGCAACGTCTAATTGAAGTCAGGTAGAATTACATTAAGATTGTCATCCTATTGGAATCTGCAAAAAACTACAGGCCCTATCAATCGCAAGTGAATTAACGTGACATATACACCAGATGATTTCCGAAATGATTTAATCTGTGAGATTGAAAGGGGCTATGATCCAGTTCGAGTAGCTCAAGTTGCTTTTGGTATTATGCAGGATTTAGGAGCCAAAATATCCACAGAGTATCATAACGAAATATTGGGCGTAGCGGTGATGGAAGAAGGACCTCAGTTTGAAATGACTGAGACTCAATTAAGAGAATACTTGGACAGAATGGTAGAAGAATTGGGCAATGAAGAATCATGACAATAGTTGGATTGAAGTAATCAATACAATTAAAGTGGGAGACATCTTAAAAGTCACTGTCACAAAGCAGAGACATTTTGGTTTCTTCGTTGATATTCCTGACACAAAATATGAAGGCCTTGTCGAAATCATGCACATTAAGAATAAAAAAAGAGTGTCACCCACTGATTTTCCAGCAATTGGCTCCCAGATTGAAGCTATCGTTCTTGGTTTTCGAGAACATAATCATCAAATTGCGTTAAGTATAAAACCTAGTGATTTTACAAAATAACTGGCCAAGCTCATGGCAATTTACGTAACCATATACAAGATTTCTGAGTCAGATTCATTTGCCATTTACGAATATGGCCCAAATGAAGATTGTGTCGGCCAGATCCAAATCAATAAAGGAACTGGTGAGATTGAAATACTCTCTAATGTCCCCAGCGATGACAAAATGACTTCCGCACTATGTGCAAAAAGAAAACTATATTTGCATTGGAAGAATAAAGAATTTCCTGACAAGACTTTCTATGCTGCCTAATGAAGGTGCATTGAAAATAGGGCAATGGTGCTGATCTTGTATAGTTAAATGAATTGAAACAGCTCAATATCACCAAGTAAATGAGATTGCAGAGCAATGACCGAAGAAGAAATCATCAAGCGATTAGAGCAGGAGCGAGTCAGCTGTTTTCCAGTTAAGGAAGATGGGTCGCTTTTTATCACGATGCAAGGATCTGAAAAGAGTTCAGACGCAATAGCAAATATCTGCAAACAAATTTGTAAATTGGAGCGTATATCAAAGCTCGATTTTAGTAACACTGCATTGCGGGGATCTGGACTGCAAGAGCTACAGGGATTACCAAATGTAAAGTATATTGATCTTTCTCGGACAATGATCGCTGGTCTCGATTATAAATATTTGAAATCATTTCCAAAGCTAGAAGAACTACATTGTTCTCCTATAAGTCGTATTGATGAGGCAATGGTATATATTGGGCAGAACAAGGGGATCAAAAATCTGGGTCTCTTCCAAGTGCGAATAAGTGATATGGGTTTTGAAGCACTTAGCGATTTAAAGCATTTGGAAAAAATCGATATTACTGGAGCACCAATCTCTAAGGGATTCCACGCTCTTCTGAATTTCAAGAATCTGAGAGAACTAACCATTTCAGAAACACAGGCGGATGATAGCACACTGGAAATGATTGGTCATCTCCTGAACATGGAAGAACTCTTTTTCAGCCACACACTTGTCACGAATGAAGGTTTTAATTTTCTCGGAGACTTGAATAATCTAACGACACTCGGATTCTCAGGGCAGCGGGTTACGAAGGATGGTGTTAAGCAATTGGTGACGGGAGAGGTTGCATCTTCTTTGACGCTTTTTCCACGCTTAGACTACATCCATTTCTGCGATATTCCCTTTGATAGTGAATCGGTCAAAATACTCGCCACTTTAAAAAAAGTCGGCCACATGAATTTTGATAAAAGTTGTCCAATGAGTGATAGCGACAAAATCTTTTTGAAGAACTCGCTTCCCAATTGTGATATTTGGTTTTGAAAGTGGAAAGCTTGTTCTCCTGACTCCTGAATTGAGATTAAGGTCTCACCGAAGAGCCTCTTGGTCCTCCGTTATTTGAGTAACCAATTCATCCTCAGAAATCGTGTGGATTTTCAATTTCCCTCGTTTCGAAGCGGATTTATCGTGTGGATACAAATCGATAATCACAATGAAAATTGTCTTTCCATTCACGGTAACAAAGGATGTAGATTGCTCTTGATTGGCTGCGGAAATGGCAAGCCCATCTTCACAGGTTTTAAAAATCACCAGATAGCCAAACGGTTCATTGAAATCGAGTGTGTATTGGTAGACCTGTTGAAATCCTTTTATGATGTAGGATTTATTTTTACTTGATGAAGGATCGAATAGTTTTATATCGGCAATTAATGGGTCATCTGTATTTTGGGAGTCAATGAGGTCTGCCTCTCCACTTACCGAGGTTGGTTCGATAGAGAACGAAAGCCCTTGATTGTATAGATATTCATAAAGATGAAGTGCGAGTTGTTTTTCACCCCGGCCTTTCTTTCCTTCTTGAGCACCTCGTTCTACTTCCTTTTGGTAGATGTCTAAAAGATCATTTCGCTGAAACCACTCGCAGGTGTGTTTATAGCGTCGAAGTAATCCCAGAACAGCACGTTGGTCATCAATTTGCTCGTCAATATATTCATAAAGGGGATCTACGAACATATCCTTGAATATTTCGAGGGCTTCATTATGGTTTCCAGATTGTGAGTAGCTGTGTGCAATATATATCTCCCTATCCTTAACATCTTCCGGTTCTATGCATAATTTGATAATCCAGTATGCCAACGATGACTCCTCTTCTTCGGATTCTCCATGAAGCCGTTCACCATTGATTATTCTTTCTGCATCTTCTTTTGCTGTAGGAACTAAATCGGCCAGTTGTTCTAGTATTCCAAGTAATAATTCATTGCTATGCAGAAATCCCCACCATCTCTGCAATGCAAAATGAAATGTTTGATAACCGGCTGAATTTACTTTCCTAGCCCGTTTCTGGAGTTTATATCTGAGCCGCTGAACGATATCCGTATTCATTTTGAAATCCTGCTATAATTCGAACTTGAAATTCATATTCTTTAATGAGCTCTGCAACTCAGAGATCATCCGTTCTGTTCGACGGACCGCATTCTTGCACTCATTCATTTGGTCATCTAACTGAATGTTAGCTTTACAACCACGACAGATGATAACGTCCCGTAATCGAGCCTGCTTCAATGTGAAAGGATTCTCGAAATCACATAGCGGGCAAGGAGTCGAAATTTCTGTGCTATCAAGAAACACTATCGCCACTCCCCGAATGCACCTCGTGACCATTCAGGTGCTACCTGAACTATCTCACCAAAATAATGAGTTGAATGAGCATGACGACGAATTGCGTCAATCAGATCAACACGCTGACCTTCACGCTTATTATCTGATTCAACTATGGGACAGACATCTAGGTTCTGATCAAGCCATTCACTGACATCGACTCGTTCAACAAATTCTAATGGGGGATATCGTCTCACACATTCACGACATACTCCTCCATAAGCATTTGGATGTAAGTCGAAATGGTGAGCTTTTACCGTATGTTTGAAGTGTTGATAAGGTTTTTCACAGATGGTACACAATCCGTGGTCACTCACTCCGGTAGTAACTGATTCAAATCTCCATCCAGAAATTGGATTTATAGATCGACCTCGAATATTCTCAAGAATCCGAGGAAGTAGCTGATTTACAATATTCTGTGCCTCAACAAGATTAGAGTAATCCTCTTCGGAGTAAGTCCCTTCTGAGTCCTCGTCACCAACATCCGCTGATCGAATTGCCTCGGCAAATCTCAGAATCTGCTTGCTGTGAATTGGCTTCGTTAGTTCGTCAATCCGGCCATCAAGCAGCTCAATGAGCTCCTCATAATCTTTGTGAGTCATTTCACCCATTTATGATTCTCCTGATGTATGCTAATCCAACTATTGTTTGCCGTAATCTTTATCTCCGAGCAGGAAATGGTGTGAGATATTAGGACGCTCACAATCGCTTGCACTACTCGATTAGCAAAATGAACATTAAAAGTGAACAAAGGCAACTGGAAATAAGAGCAGTTTTCACTATAAACACATTTTCATATTTTTCTGATATTTTACTTGAACCGGAGAAATACCTCCTGTATTCTTTTCCTCACCTCTAAAACACGCAGGCACAAGATAATGCAATGTGTTTTGTTGAACGATTCAACTCTCCTCACTCAAGGACGAGTCACTTCAATTTTGAGAAGCATTATCACCTAACTGTCAATTTGACAAACAATGTGTTGATATTTTCAGTCTAAAACTGAACTCCTGAAAGTGCATTTTATAATCAAGGCACTTTCCGAAAGATCAGGTACGCACTGAGTATCACTACTTTTCGCTCGGGTAGCAGCATTGAAGGATATGTGGCCATGGTGTTGAAGGACTGGTTGTACTCTTTACGTCTAAACTTCCAATTTAACCCAAAGAGGCGGGTACGACGCAGTCTCCGTCGGCGTAAAAAGCTTACCCATCAGCATTACGCTACAGTCCAAAGCTTAGAGCAACGCCAGTTACTAAGCGGTACCAATGAGCCACCAGAATTTGATAATGGAGAAATGGGTTATTGGTGGAGTGTCGCAGAAGACACAGCCGTAGGATCTGTAATTGGAACGGTCTCAGCAACAGATCCTGAGAGTGACTCCATCACCTATGCACTGACATCTGGTGCCAGCATCTTTTCCATCGATGGATCTACTGGCGAAATTACCCTCATTGTAAGTCTCGATTACGAGACCAGTGAGTACGCATCATTTGGAGTTAGTGCTACCGATTCGGAGGGAAATGTTGCTAACTCATGGGGTGAGATTGCTGTAACGGATGTTGCTGAATCTCCGGCATTCAATGATGGTGAAATGGGGTACTGGTGGAGTTTGCCAGAGGACACTGCCATTGGCTCTGTGATTGGTACTGTTTCCGCAACAGACCCTCAAGGTAGTTCTGTCACATATGCATTATCCGCAGGAGCTGAAACCTTCTCCATCGATTCCACTACTGGAGAAATCACTTTAATTGCTCCACTCGATTATGAAACCAGCCAATATGCTTCGTTTGGAGTCACTGCTACCGACACTGATGGTAACTCCACATCAAGTTGGGGTGAAATCAATGTAACTGATGTAAATGAAGCACCTCAATTTTCAAACGGAGAGATGGGATACTGGTGGAGTTTACCAGAAGACACTCCAGTGGGGACAATCGTAGGAACAGTCTCTGCCAATGATCCACAGGGGGATGCTGTCACCTATGAACTAACCTCTGGAAGCGGGACCTTTGCTGTCGATTCATCCAGCGGCGAAATTACGCTGATCACAGCCTTGGATTATGAAACTAGCGAATACGCATCCTTTGGGGTGAAGGCAACGGATACGGACGGAAATTATTCCACCAGTTGGGCAGAAGTCAGCGTCACTGACGTAGTGGAAGCTCCTATTTTCTCTAGTGGGGAGATGGGCTATTGGTGGACAGTTTCAGAAGCGACGACGATTGGTACAGTGATCGGGACTGTATCTGCCAATGATCCGCAGGGAGGATCTGTCACTTACGAAATCACATCGGGCAGTGACACTTTTGCCGTTGATGCCAACTCTGGTGAAATTACCCTGATCGCCCCACTGGATTATGAAACGAGTGAATTTGCGTCATTTGGTGTAAAAGCTACCGATGCTGATGGCTATTTTGCCACAAGCTGGGGAGAGATCTATGTAGAGGATGCTGCAGAATCATCTGGGAGTGGTTCAAGCTCTGGTAGCAGTTCAGCATCTTCTAGTGGATCAGGCAGCGGTTCAGGATCTGCTTCCGGTGGAACTTCTTCGGGTTCTGGTAGTGGGACAGCATCATCCAGCGGTTCTTCATCAGGAAGTTCCTCTGGATCAGGTAGCAACTCAGCTCCAGTGTTCAGCGAAGGCGAAATGGGTTACTGGTGGACTGTGGCCGAAGATGCTCCTGTAGGAAGCGTAATCGGAACGGTCTCTGCTACAGATGCTGATGGAGATGAAGTATCATATGCATTGACTTCGGGAGCTGAGTATTTTGCTGTCGACACACTTTCAGGTGAAATTACTTTAATTGCCGCACTGGACTACGAAACAAGTTCATTCGTCTCGTTTGGCATTTCCGCAATTGATACCGCAGGTAATGTCGCTACTTCATGGGGAGAAGTAACTGTTACCGATGTAACTGAATCCTCTGGAAGCGGTTCTGCTTCATCAAGTGGCTCCAGCTCAACATCGGGCAGCACCTCTGGTTCTGCCTCTGGAAGTGGTTCATCCTCTGGATCTGGCAGTTCATCTTCCTCGACAAGTGGTTCAACATCAGGGAGTTCTTCAGGTTCGAGCAGTAACTCAGCCCCGACCTTTAGTGCAGGAGAAACTGGTTATTGGTGGACTGTCGCCGAAGACACTTCCATAGGCAGCGTCATTGGAACGGTTTCAGCCACCGATCCTGATGGTGATGGCATCACTTATGCTCTGACTTCCGGGACGAATACTTTTTCGATCGATTCCACTACTGGAGCTGTAACATTGGTTGCTGCTCTGGATTATGAAACCAGTCAATCTGCTTCGTTTCAAGTTAGTGCAACAGATTCTAACGGGAATATTGCTTCATCTTCGGTCTACGTACTTATAACCGACGTAAATGAGGTCCCTGAATTCACAGACAACAGAATGGGATATTCGTGGAATGTTGCTGAAAATACTGCCATTGGATCTGTTATTGGAACCGTATCAGCAATCGATCCTCAAGGCGATTCCGTTACATACGCACTAATATCCGGTACTCAAACTTTTTCTATTGATTCCGCCACTGGAGATGTGACGCTGATCGCAGCTCTCGACTACGAAGTAAGTGCTGTCGCCACATTCGAAGTGAGTGCCACAGATGTTAATGGAAATTCCTCAACAACTTGGGGGAACATTTTTGTTGAAAACGTATCTGAGTCATCTGGGAGCGGATCATCATCGACTTCTGGCAGTAGCTCGTCTTCCACCAGCGGATCGTCTTCATCAAGCAGCTCAACCAGTGGGTCAACATCAGGAAGCAGTTCTTCAAGCGGTTCCGGCGGAAGTTCATCGTCAGGTGGCAGTTCCTCATCGACCAGCGGGTCATCTTCGGGCAGCGGTTCTTCATCCACATCAGGTAGTAGTTCCAGTTCTGGCGGCTCTTCTTCTGGTAGCAGCTCAGGATCGGGAAGTTCAACGATGTCCGGTGGTTCATCAGGCAGCGGAAGTAGTTCTTCCAGTGGTTCAGGCTTTGTTGAAGAGGAAGCTCCCCAGTTCAGCACGAACTATCAGGGAGAAGGCTATTACTACTGGAAAGTGTCGGAAGATACGGCAGTGGGCACTGTTATCGGAAAAGTTGAGGCCACCGATGCTCAGGATCAAGTCATTACTTTCAGTCTAACATCAGGAACAGAAACGTTTTCCATTGATTCTTCGACTGGTGAAGTAACCTTAATCGCTGAACTGGATTATGCAACCGCCATGTATCTTGTCTTCTCTGTACAAGCAATCGATACGGATGGAAATATATCAAATGCTCAAGTTGATGTTGTTGTGGAACAGATTCAGGATGCTCCGCAGTTTGGTAAAACAACCAACTACCTGACTGTGTCTGAGGATGCTGCTGTAGGTACACAGATTGGCGTCATGCAAGCAACTGATGCTCAAGGCGATGCTATTACATATACAATCACCTACGGTGGAGATACGTTTGGTATCGATGCCACAACCGGTGTTGTCACCTTGCTGGCAGCCCTTGATTATGAAACCAGCAGTTTCGATCTCTTTGCAGTTCAGGCAAGCGATACCAATGGGAACAGTACAACTATCTGGACTCAGGTAACTATTGATGATGTCGAAAATGAGTCGCATAATAACAGCTCAGGTTCAGGTAGTGGATCTGGAAGCAGTTCTTCTTCAACGAGTGGTTCAACCTCTGGCAGCACGTCTGGTTCTGGAAGCGGTTCATCCTCGACCAGTGGCTCATCTACCGGAAGTTCGTCCACGTCTGGAAGTAGTTCGTCATCCACAAGTGGATCTTCTTCAACCAGTGGCAGCACATCTGGATCTTCATCGACATCAGGTAGTAGCTCCACTTCTGGAAGTTCTTCAAGCTCATCCAGCGGATCGAGTTCGACCAGCGGTTCTACATCGGGCAGTACGTCTGGCTCGTCTTCTACTTCTGGCAGTGGATCATCATCATCGAGCAGCTCTACTTCCAGTTCAGCATCCAGCTCTGGGAGCGGTTCGTCGTCATCGAGTGGCTCCTCTTCTGCTAGTTCCTCCACGTCTGGAAGTAGCTCAACATCGGGTAGTTCTTCCAGTTCTACGAGTGGGTCTAGTTCCGTAAGTGGTTCCACATCGGGTAGTACGTCTGGTTCAGCCTCCACTTCCGGCAGCAGCTCTTCCTCTGGAAGTAGTTCTTCTTCAACCAGTGGTTCCACATCGGGGAGCACATCCAGTTCTGCTTCAACATCTACTAGTGGATCGGCTTCAACAAGCGGTTCTACTTCGGGTAGCTCCTCCAGCTCAACAGACGGCTCAGGCTCTACGAGTGGATCAACATCTGGAAGTTCATCTGGTTCAGCTTCGTCAAGCGGATCTTCGTCAGGGGGGAGTGGTTCTTCAAGCGGTGGCACTTCCAGCTCAGGAAGCGGCTCTGGCTCTTCCAGTGGATCAAATTCGGGTAGTGGTTCGAGTTCTGGATCGAATAGTGGATCAGGTTCGTCTAGTGGTTCAGGATCAGCAAGTGGTTCGGCATCGGGAGAAGATCCATATGTAGATTTAATTGATGCATTTAACTCAGGGGCAGAAGCTGCGTCAAATGCGTGGAACCAAGCTGCCACCACTGCGAATAGTGAACACGAAACACAGATTGACGCTGCGGTATCTGACTACAACACAACTTTTTCAAATTTGCTAAGTGCTTACGAAACAGAAATTGCTGCAGCTGAAAATGTTTTCAACACCGCAGTAGATACAATCATATCCAATACAAGTAATCAGATAGACGCAGATAAACAGCAGGCTATTTCAGATCTCGCTGCAGCAGCAAATGCATACAATGCTGCCGTTGCACAAGCTAATCTTGACTATCCATCCGTGGCTGCCTATCTGAACAATACGAGCGGTTCAGGCTCGTCGTCTGGAAGTTCATCCAGTTCAACTTCGGGTAGCACTTCCAGTTCGTCTTCTACCTCTGGTAGTGGATCTTCATCATCAAGTAGTTCTACTTCCGGAAGTGCCTCTGGTTCCGCTTCCGGTAGCAACTCATCCTCGACGAGTGGATCCACATCTGGAAGTTCATCTAGCTCTTCAAGCGGTTCCAGCTCCACCAGTGGATCGAGTTCTAATAGCGGATCTGGTTCCGGAAGTAGTTCGACCGCTTCGCCCTTTGGAAGTCTGGTCACGGTTTCTGCTGATGGAACACTCTCTTCAAATTCAACTGGTAACACATACGTAGATGGGAGTGTCAATGCATGGATTGATTACAATTCTAATTTGATTGCCGCAAGCGATGCATTCGATTCTGCAGTGACGGCTGCAGCAACTACTTGGATTGATTCCACTTCAAATAATATCAATGGTTATGTAGATTCTATCAGTGCATCAGAAGACACTTATGCAAATTCGGTTGGGACGGCAATCATCAGTTATGTTTCTGGAACGTTCCAAGCATTTAGTGACTTTGTTGACCAGAGAGATTCGGCAGTTACAACATACAATTCAACTGTGACACAAGCCGAAACGGCATGGGTCACACGGTCTGTAGCTGCTGGTAAAACTTATATCAGCACTGTGAATGCTGCCTGGGGAGCTTATGAGACGACGGTAGTCCAGGCAGCACTTGACGCAAAAAATTTAATGGAACAGGCAATTTATGCTTATCAGGACTGGTATGAAAATGAACCGTACCCACATGGATATAGTGGGGAAGACTTAGATGGTGATGGAATCTATGAAGTTCCCGGTGGACCGGACCTTGCTACAGCTAAACAACATGATTTGGCAGTTACGATCGCAACGATCAATATGGACTTACAAACTAAATATGCAAATGCCAAATATACTTATGTTGTCGCAGAATGGGATGCATGGTTGGCATTTTATACTGAAACAACAAACGCCGATAAAGAACACGATATCGCAGTCCGGAATGCTGAAAAAGACTATGACATTGCGGTTAACACCGCGACGGCATCACTCGACAGCAGACTTGCATCACTGAATGCGGCCTATGGTAAAGCATTAACTGATGCTGATGTTGATTATATGATTGATATAACAGCAGCAGTATCAGGCTTTGTCACAACGCAAGCTTCGAATGATGCGAATTTAACGATTGCAAACAGTAACGCAGGCTTAGCTTGGCTCCAGGCTGAAAACAATAGTTGGGGAGCACTTTTGAATGCCGAATCAACATCGTGGTATGCCTATCGACGAGAAAATTCCAATGCCACTCCAAATCAAATTGCCGATACATATGAGGGCGAACAATACGAATCTGCGATCTCCAATGCTAATATCACATACGGGAATACAGTTAACAGTATCCAGACAAGTTTTGGTATCTCACTCATCGGGACAGTATCAGGGGCGACAGGAGGACTTTCTGGAGCAAGTAACACCTACGCTCAGTCTACGGCAAATTCGGGAAGAAATTATTCTAATGGTTTGAAAGATGCTTCTGCAGATCTTTGGGGGGCGAAGATTGCAGCAGACGAGGGTCTTGCAAATGCAATGGCATCCGCAAATGCAGACTGGGATAATGCTTTTATCTCTCTCTGGACCAGTTTTAGGATCGGAACGGCCAATGTGTCTGCGGCTCTTGGCAAGCAAAGGGCAGCTCTTGACCGTGATGCACAGATCAAAACTGCACAAGACCATCTCGACAATGTAACGAACAATAGCGGTGATCCTGATTACTATCTGGATGGTAATCAGTACCAAAATGCTTTCGATTTTGTAGGAGAGGCATACTATTATGCTAACGGTCTCTATTTAGATTTCGGCATCCCCCTTGGTTCTATCGTAGTTGAGGTTCAGGAATGGATTGACAACTTGCAGGGAACAACCTCTGGAAGTGGATCTTCTTCGGGGGCTGGTTTAACTTCGGACATTACCTCAGGGTCGGGTACTGGCTCAGGCTCCACAAGCGGAGAAACTTCAAACAGCGGTTCCGGATCGACTTCCTCTTCTGGTTCAGGTAGTTCATCAGGTAGCTCTTCCAGTTCTGGAAGTGGAGAGACGTCATCCGGTGGTACTACCGAGATGGAAACAGAACCCTTAGGGTTTGTTGAAGCTCCTCCTCCACCAAATCCTGGATTGCAGCCGGGAGGACATCCCACGTGGTATCATCCGGGCAATTTGTACAGATGGCTCTATACTGGTGATTTCAATGCTCCCGACGAAATCTACCAGGATGCACTTAATGCGGGAGGGGAATCGTATGCAGCTAGTGCTGGTGTGGCTCATCAGGCTCTTCATGTCACAGGGCCTCTTGGTATCGTGACATCTACAGCTTTAGAAGAGATTGAAGGTAATGCATTACATAACCAGGTGATGCAAGATGCTCCCCCTGAACCGGTGAGGGCGAGAGGGATTGCCTTGCCGCTTGATCCGAACGAGGTTAACCAGTTACCTGAGGAAGCACAGGAAATTCTGATTGAAGGAGGAGCTGATCACGTCAATAAGGTAATAGGCCAACAAAGGCAGCAGAAACAGTTGCCAAATGCAAATCAGCAGGCTAATAACTTTATTCAGGCAATTAGAGATTATCTTCCGTTTACTATTATCGTTGCAGGATTCATTGAAGCTGCTAATCAAGATGGAGACGATGGTGACAGTGGACCGGATGAAGCGGATGCTGACCAATTAGAAGAGTTGGAAAACAAAGTAAACGAGCCCTTAGATAAGGCACCAACAAAGCTACACGCATTTGGTAGATCGCCGAAAACGGAAAATCATCCCAAGGATATTAGGTTAGATACGGACCTTGGACTTCCCCCCGACACACCTTTAGATTCTGATTACCCATTGCCTCAGCCTGGTGAATGGCCAAAAGGAAATTCAGCATTTGGAAACCCTGACACAGCTCCGTTAACCGGTCACTATTGGAAAATTGACGAAGGAACTGAGCTTCCGTCAGGACTCGTGGTTACGCCTGATGGATCCGATTTAGGTGGACCACCTGATCGGTTTCCAACACATCATACGATACATCCAGATCGGCCAATGACAATCCAAGAATATATCGATCTTTACCGAAAAATACCGTGGGATTATGTTAAGAAAAAGTGATCATTATTCATTGTGGGATAAAATTAATGATAAGTAACACCGACAAAGAACGCTGGGCGAGAATTAAGTCTTTGCATCAGAGTGCGATGTCAGTGATCTTGGCTGAATGGAATGCACTAGAAGATCAGTTGGAAGTTAGTCGATATGGGTTACAGACAGAACACGGCCTCACGTTATCAATTCTTCTTTTGTCACAAAATGATGATTTAAAAAAAGAACTATTCGAAACGCTTGTTAAGCTAGCATCTGTTGCACACAGATCCATTGCCCTAAATCGTGCTGTAATCAAAACAATGCCTCGAAAATGGGTGATTGAACACATTGAGCCGATTGTCGATCAAATCCTAACCGATGAAAACGATGCATATGTAAAGACAGAACCCGATGAGTATTATAGGAGATTTGCAGAATTATATTATGAATTAGATGATGGGCTATTGAACCGTTTATTAGATCGAGCAGCAAAGCACGATAATCTGGATGTGGTCGAAGTGGCAGAGGATTTTCGACAATGAGTCTCATTATTGAATAAATAGCAATTTGGACCCCATAATAGTTTTCATCGATTCTAAAGCATTACAATTATTTCACTTGGTACTTGAATGTCCATCGAACTATATACTGTAGAAGACTATCACTACAACAACAAAAATCAACTTGGAATATTACCAGGAATTCCACGCTCAGTTATCTCAAACCCTGAAATCGGTCAGATCATTCAGGGAACGGAGATACAACTGATATTTCCTGATGGCGAAACCAGAATCACCAAGATTGCGGATTATTATATGCGAGTACCTGACGCCGTTAAGAACCTGGAAGAACTGGAGGCTTTTGGGATCATACTGGTGCTACCCGAGGAGTATACAGAAAAAGAGATCCCTATTGGTACGAAAATCAGCTTAGTAACGTAGCTGAGATTATTCGATAATTGGGAATCAGGGTTGGAAAATAACAAAGTTCCCCCTCACTTCCTTTTAAAACAATTAACATCTACATAAAGATGTGCCCTAAGACATTTCAGCATAGAGAGAGGATTTGTCTGAAATAACCGACATTAGTTCTCTTTCACTTTTGCAAAGACGACAGCAGCCTTCGAGAATTTGCCAAGGCGTTTACTTTGTCTAATCGGATGACTCGGAACTGCTTCAACGCGAAAACGTTGCCTGTCTATATTTTCGATAATCCCCTACTAGGTAAAGTTTTTGAAAGTTGGATGCTCGAAGTTATTCGACATCAATTTTGGTGTAAGGTTTTGCAACCGTAATTCTGTATTTCCCGACAAGCCCCTTTGTAAAAGTATAAGAAATCTCGGTTCCATCTGGAGCCTTACCACTCCATTGCCCTTTGATACTGCTCAGTGGAACTAGCTGTCCTGTATGCGTAGCACGTAAAAAAACGCACAAAATAATAACAAGAAAAAAGTTCGCATGTTTCATAAACTGCCCCCTATTCAAGGAATGCCGTTTAATGCTTGTCAGGATAGATTAGAGCTGGCACATTTCAACAAAACACATTAAAAAATAAAATCAATGACACAAACATCTAAGATCATCCTCGGCATGGGAACAGGACGGTGTGGAACGCTTTCTCTGGCAGAAATCCTAAACGTTCAACCGAACACGTATGTCACCCATGAAGAAGCCCCTTTGCTTCCGTGGGATCATGAACACAACAGCGGCATCATTGCCAAACGTTTTGCCCGAATGCGGCGGAAACGGAATGCTGAATTTATAGGTGACATCGCATCCTTCTACCTTCCCTACACAGAAGAAATCATTAAAGCAGAGCCCGACGTTCGCATCATCTGTCTAAAACGAGATAAAGATGCCGTCGTTAAGAGTTTCTGCCGCTGGCTGGATCTGGTCCATCCTCTTCCCACAAACCATTGGGCTAAAGATCTTCCACCGGGATGGCATTACGAACCCAACTGGTCTCGTATTTTCCCCAAATACGACATCCAGAGCAGGGAATCAGGTATCGCACGGTACTGGGATGAATACAACGAGCGGGCAGAAATACTCGCCAAAGAATTTCCGGATCATCTCCGAATTGTCGAGATGGAACAATTGAATGATGAGGCTGGAGTCAGTGAGCTATTATCTTTTGTCGGAATCCCCAATGACCAGCAAGTCAATCAAGCTGGGCACCATACACACAAATCGGGGCAGATTCCAACACAACCAGTGGGAAATCGTGCTTCTGCTCATCCGATGGACCCACGAAAATGCGTTATACTTGTGCCTTACACGGGGAGCATTGTTCCTCAATGCGAACAGTCCCTGAAGGAACTGGAACGACGAGGTTATGCCGTGCGTCGTGTTCGTGGGTACGCTGCCATCGATCAGGGACGCAATCAAATGGCCACAAATGCTCTGAAAGATGGCTTTGAAGAAACGATGTGGATCGATTCTGATGTTGGATTCTTTCCCGATGCCATCGAGAAACTGCGAAAACATAACCTGCCAATTTCCTGTGGTATCTATCCTAAAAAAGGAAAACGGGAACTGGCCTGCCATGTGCTGCCGGGCACACCAAAGATGACTTTTGGAGAGGGCGGGGGTCTGATAGAAATCCTGTATGCGGGAACTGGTTTTCTCCATATCCGCCGGGATGCCTACCGCAAGATTCAGGAAGAACTGAAACTTCCAATGTGCAATGAGCGTTTTGGGGAGACTATGATTCCCTTTTTCCACCCGATGCTTTACCAGCGTGATGATGGCTATGATT
This sequence comes from Gimesia benthica, assembly GCF_009720525.1. NCBI lineage: Bacteria > Pseudomonadati > Planctomycetota > Planctomycetia > Planctomycetales > Planctomycetaceae > Gimesia > Gimesia benthica. Next base: position 1,702,940 of record NZ_CP043930.1, on the reverse strand, counting down.
ACTTAGCAGAGGATTATTCATTCTCGCAGCGAGCACGGGACTGTGGCTTTCAAATCATGGCAGATACAACTGTTCGCCTGTGGCACATTGGGATGTATGCTTACGGCTGGGAAGATTCAGGTCGAGAACCAGAACGATTTGGTTCGTTCACACTGAATTTCAATCAATGAAACTGCGTATATACGGATAGTCTCGCAGCAGTTTGATACTCTTCGATAAATCTAAATTCACCGTTGCCGATTTTTGGCCCCAAAACCATTTTCTCTGAAACATCCTGAGCTAAATTAACGGCTCAAGATACTCTTCAACTCTCCTAGGCACCTCTTTTGAAATCTGATAATTTCAGATTCGCTTAATCGTTTTGGGCGACTTTCAAGCTACTCGATATCGTATTTGACTATCCATCAATATTTGGATGATCGATTTACTTCCGAGCGGGAATTTAACTCAGCACTATCTTTTGTCAGATTGCTGCTGTGGATTAACAAAAAATACTATGGAGAAAGAAATGAAGGATTTATTGGATATAGACAGCCAACCCAGAGAAGAGGTTGCCTGGTGGACTTGTCATAAATGGAATCATACAGCGACTGAAGTAGCTGCTGACGCTCTCAAGGATCTCTTGAGTGATCATCCTGAAATAACTGCAGAATTGTTGCAGCCAATCATTGAGAATAGTGACTTTTGGCTTAAACAAATCGCTCAAACCGTGTTGGAAATAGAACCCGAAGATGATTGCGAATTTAAGGGTCTATTAGAGTGCTTTCAAAACGCAGTCGATGGGGAATGCCCACCGTGTTTATTTGAAGGACTTGATTTGTTATGGGATCGAGCCAACAAGGGACTTAACATCAAATCTGTAGTCATTGAGCCAGAAGAAGGAAATATTATAGAGCTGGATTCCGAAAAATTGATTGAAGCCGGTATTCTGTATGGTGGAAAACATGAGTTGCCAGATCCGCATAAATATCTTCTGCTTTCGGAAGGCGACTCATATGCTGATTTGGCTTGGCTAATAAAATCACAGTTTTTCCCAATCGATGAGTGCCAGTCCTTATCATTTAGTTTCGAGTTATCTGATATCGCATCGAGATACAATATTTCTGAAGAACAGGCAGCAGAATTATTGAGCAAATCAACTGAAGATGTATCAGAGGCGATGTTGTCTGCAGGATGGAATACACTTGATAAGACCGCATCTCAGATGGGATATGACAAGACAGAAGAATTATAAAATGGTGCAGATCCTAGTCTGTCACCAGTTAATGACTTCCCGGTAGAGCATTGTACTCTACCGGGATTTTTTTGTGGGATGAAATGATTCTGTGCCGCAGATTAAAGTGCCAAATTATTTCTTTCGGCCCAAAAGTCCGGGGAATCTTAAAACAACATTTGGGTAATTTAATCAACTCCCGTTTTCTGGCCCAAAATTGTTTCGAAGCAAAAATTTCAGAAATCATTTTTTCCCCATCACAGATTTCATGAGCAATCGAAATACAATATTGGATGATCCAAATGTTGCATTCATGATTAAATAATGTTGTGTCTGGTTCATTACGAATGTTGGAATGCAGGTTGCTTGAGTTAAGGAATATTCCAAAAAATTATTCCCGCTCGTTCATTCGTAATAATTCGTGTTCATCCTGTATAAGGAATGAATTATTGTTGGGTGTCTCGCCTGAAATGAGTCTGTGTATTTACATTGCTGAATTTCATTGAGATTTGAGACTGAGCTCATTCGGATTTCATAAAACACGCTATTTCTAGCTGAAATAAAGACATTCCTCTGTAAACATTTGGCAAAAATCGGTCTCATTTTCTTCCGTCTCACCTTCTGAATTCTCAATTTTCAGAGCATTGTATCATTTCTCGCTGATAATCGCTTCTACGCCAAGTAATTCTGGTTGACACCCTTAAGTACGCCGTCCAATCAACCTCATAAGGAGACGGCTACTAGTGTCAAACAATCAGAAAATTCGCGAAGAAATCACGAATCAAATCATTACCGCTTTAGAGAGTGGCTCGCTTCTGCCGTGGCGAAAACCGTGGTCCCGTGATCGCAACAGTGGGATGGGAAAAAATATAGTCTCCGGTGAATTATACACAGGAGTTAATCCACTTCTTTTGGGGCTCGCCAGCGAGCGTCATGGATTTCAATCTCGGTATTGGGGGACGTTCAGGCAATGGGAACAGCTCGGTGGCAAAATCATGCGACGGCCTTCGCGTGTATCAAAAGGTCAGTGGGGCACCAAGATCGTTTTCTGCAAAGCGGTAACAAAGAAAAAGGGCCACGACGAAGAGGAGACATATTTCCTGCTTAGGACCTATACCGTCTTCTGTGTTGATCAAGTTGAGGGAGATCATCTGGATTATCTTCGTGTCGGATTCAAAACTGACACCCGTAATGAGGTCAGTAACACTTTTGATGAAGCTGACGCCCTGATCGAAGCAACCGGAGCTGATATTCGACACGGTGGCAACCAAGCTTTTTACGATCTCGCACAAGACTATATCCAAGTTCCAAATCGAGATCAGTTTTCAGGATCGGGATACTATGACACGGTGCTGCATGAACTTGTGCACTGGGCAGAACATACCAACCGTCTCAATTGGGATCGAAAGAGTGGTGGATATGCACTGGGCGAATTGATCGCGGAGATCGGAGCGTGCTATCTCTGCTCAGAACTTGGAATTCCCACCAATGAAGAAAACCACCACGCATACCTCAATGGATGGCTTCAAAGAATGAAGCAGGATTCGTCATTCATCTTTCAAGCTTCTTCACAAGCCTCTAAGGCTGCTGACTACATCATGTCATTCAGCAAAAAGCCTGTCGAAGTCGCTGGCTGACACCCGCAATTGGAGTGATCGCCGTCACTGATCATTACAGATCTCAGTGGTCTTTCAGTTCGGATTGAAGACCACTGACAATGCCAGATCAGGGCGGCGATCCTTTAAAAATGACACCCGCAATTATTGTGAAAGGATAGAAAAATGGAATCGATTAATCGCTCCTTGACACGCCTCGAAAAGAAGCAACAAACATTAAAAAACATGATAAAAATGATTTCCCAATTTCAGTATCACAGCATCTTTATTATTTCAAATGGCGGAACTGGAAAGTCATATACAATCACACGAACGCTTGAGGAGGAAGGTCAGGACATGGTGCTTTTCAATAGTCATTGTACGACTCTTCAACTCTATCGCGTGCTGTATGAAAATAGAAACAATGATGCCGTTTTGTTTTTTGATGACTGCGACTCTCTTTACACGAGTGCCAGTGCATTAGGCATTCTGCGAAGTGCTCTATATGGTCAGCCAAATCGAATTGTTACTTACAATAGTTCACAATTACCGGACGATCTTCCGACACGTTTCGAAACCACGTCACGTTTCATTTTCTGTGCCAATCAGATTCCTAAAAAGAATCCGATGTTTGATGCAGTCTTGAGTCGTTGTCTGGTTTATAGACTGGACCTCAGCAATCAGGAGATAATCGAACAATTTCGGGTAATGGCTACCGATGGATATCCCGGATGCCCTCCAGAGGCTGCTGCCGAAATAATCGATTACATTGAAGAACAGGGAAGTGAAAAGCAACTCTCAATGCGATTACTGACACCGGCCATTCGTATCTACAAATTCTGTACGGTGGAAGGGACTGATTGGCGGCCTGTTCTGAATGCCCAGCTTCAAACACTTGGCAGACCAGCCTCAGCAACAAAGAGAATTTCAAATAGAGAGAGAGATTTTCGGATTCTTCAAATTGCTCTGCGTAAATATCCCGATCAGCCCTTGGAGCAGTGTCAGTATTATATGGAGAAAACGACTAAGAGCAGGGCATCGTTTTATCGAGTGTTAGCTCGTTTCAAAGAACAGACGGAAGAATCCGAGTGACACCTGCCTTCAAACCATTACCACACATCTCCAGCAAGGAGCATAAAATGCTTAATCAACTCGCCATATCAGACGGCAATAATGAGCGTCTTCAAAAAGCTGCCAGCGATGCCATTGCAGTTCAGGATGCAGTCAATCTCATCGCTGTTGTGGGATCTCTTCACAGACACCTCAAGGCCATGCGAGAAACTGGAATGTCAGGGGATGAAATCAACAATCATCCAGTCACGATCTGTTTCGCCAGTAAGATTTCCAGTCTGTGCAGGATGACAGCAGACAGAGAAACTAAAGCCTTTGGGGCCATTGAAAAACTGGCTAATGGAGAAGCAGCTGAATATGAAGTGATTCCCATCTGACACATGAAAGGGGAGCAGAAGACAACATTCAAAACACAATAAATGGTTATCTATTGTGGAATGGTTTCAATACTCTGAATAAAGACATTTAAATCTGGGGGCATACAGAGCGTTTCAAATGTGTTTTATTGTTGTCTGGTAAATGTTCATGTTGTCTCAGGGAAATGTTGTTTCAAAAGACAACAAAAAGAGGCTATTTATAAAGCAATATTTAAAACGCCATCCCTACCACACACAAGGGATTTTGAAGTAATTGGAAGTAATGCTTATTCCATGATTCTTCATTTCCCTTTATGTGTAGTTCTTTAGGGATTTCGCTTTTCATTATTGTTTGTTTCATCAATTAAAAGCAGTCACCAGTAGTACAACTTAATCAAAACCTACTGACATCATCTTAATTACAGGCAGTTTTTAGAGTGTATATATCGACCGGGACGTAGGCGTTTATACTGGATCAAGTACCAGTCCGTTGCCCGGAGAAAACCCTTATAGGGAAAACTTTCCATTTCAGACTCAGACTACTTAAAGTGTGGAGGATTTAACACACTTTGACTGGAATCAGCGTGATCCCTGCGGCCATCTTTTGTCCTAAGACTTTTTTGCATGATCTTTTCACATCAGCCCGTGCAAGAGGCCGTAACCAAACGGCAATAATTTATTTACCTCAGCGAAGGTAATGCGTCGTAAATCATGGTAATGCACGGTATGTCTTAGTAATTCAAAGTGATCGTAGTCTATCAAATTTCCCTGTTTTCGGGAATGGCAATATATAAGAGTGCCAGTCTGTGATTTTTGGACACAAAATTTTGTTTTGGACCATAATTCTCCAGATCTTCTCAATCAAACAGATCAGGTCCTGCATGAACTGGCACCACATCTCTTCATGCCCCTGTAGCATGACTGCAACTGAATCATATCTGACACCCATCAGAAGATTGTTCGAGTAACCAACAATCATTTTTGAAGGAAACGAGATGATCCAAAAAAGTAAACCTCTCTTCCAACTCGGTCGAACCGTATCTACGCATGGTGCTCTCGATGCACTCCAGAAAAACAATCAGTCCCCGCTTGAGTTTTTCAAGAGACATCAGCATGGGGACTGGAGCGTGTTGTGCGAAGAAGATCGCCAGACCAATGAACAAGCCCTTAAAGACGGCGACCGGATTTTCTCAGTCTACCATCTCAATGACGACACTAAGATCTGGGTAATTACGGAAGCTGACCGATCAGCCACAACCATTTTCCTGCCAGAAGAATACTGATTCTGACACCCTCAATCACTGTGTTAACAGCATCAATATTCTTATCGGGAGAAACACATGATGGATGGCAACTTGGATCAGTTTATGGAGGGACATCTGAGCTTCGGATACGGAGATATGCTCGACGAGCAGGCGGCTGACGAGTTCGCCCAAAAGAACGACGGAGAATATCCGTATGACGAGCCGTGGGATGAAATTCTGCAGCAACAGGAATTGGAAGATTTCGAGCAGGCAGATGAATATTTCGGCTATTTCGGAGATGACGAATTCTAAACCCTGATTTCCAGAAACCAGATACCCACAAAGCTGGTGTGAGAATCTTAGTGATTCTTGCATCAGCTTTTTCTTTCTAAGGGGAGAGCGATATGGGCTGGACCTATCAAACAGCGATCTCAGATGAGATTCCGCCACCAAGAAAGACTGAAAAAGAGGCGTCAACGTAAGTCTCAAGGTCTCACGAAATGAAATGACACCCGCATGAACTCTGAAACAAACGCTTTTCACTTTTTCAGGAGATGTTAATGACTGATCGAACAGAATCCATTCGTCGGGAAATGACACGAAACATCAACGCGGTTGAGGGAAGTCGAGAATATCTCGAAGCGAAGCACGGACAGGTCTGGGACACCACAGAACTCCAGCAGGAATTCGAAGTGTTGGGATTTTGTAGTCCATGCTGTATTGTTCGCTGTCGTTCTAATTCTCAGAAGGGGACCGTGTTTTTTCAACACAGTCCCCGGTTTTACTTCGGTTTCGAACCAGAGTAATCATCGACATGTGTCTGGGAGTCACGGAGGACTCCCGGACACCATCTATTAATTTACGGGAGATCTGAATGTGAACAGTAAAAAACGAAGACCAAAAATCCGGGCCATAGTTAAATGCAATCCCCTTCGTTTTCCCAAGAGAACCTACTATGGAAAAGGTATTCGGCGTCAGATGAGAATCTGAGGGAAAGACACCCGAATTCAACCTGTCAATGTGACAAGTAGAGTTCTTCGGATTCTCTGCTCTGAAACCCCTTGTTTTGTTGGCTTTTCAGTCTCAACATTGATCGCCAAAATGGCTGTGGTCTTAATAACTCAGGTCCACATCGCTCATCCGTCACCTCTTCATCTTCTCAATTATTATCTGCAGTATCATTTAAATGTTTTAAAGCGTTTACTAACTGATAAACCCAATAAGCAATTATAGCCAATGAATTAAGAAAGATAATTGCAATCAACTGCGGTAATGCATCCTTAAATTTTTTCATGGACAAGAGATCAATTATCGTAATGAGAAGAACCATCGACATGGTAAAAGCATACGCGAGGATCAGTAAGTAGCTATCGTTATTCAAATTCTGCATTGGTGAATTTGAGAGAAGGATATCAAGACTTGTCAATATAGTTACACCTAGAATCGACCAACAAGAAACCATAAGCAATAATATTGCAACAGTTGCTCGAAGCACTTGATTTTCAGGTGACAAGCCTAAGAATTTTTTCATTTCTCAGTCCTCACACGTACCAATTAAGAAAGATGAATATTCTCAGGTCCTCATCTTACTCAGCAGTAAAAGTCTGTGTCGATTGCTTCGAATTGAACTCAACCCCACACAACAAACTTAGGATCGATTGAAAACCCACACTTATCACATTGAGCATCATTCATCGACAGTTTCCCTTTCTCACAGTGGGGACACTCATCTGAATCGAGCAGGATCTTGCATTCCTTCCCCAGTTCAATGCTACATTCAGGACATGTCGGAATTTCCGTCTTGAATAACCAATCCCCCAGCAACTGGGGCAGTGATCATGTGGGACAACCTTAATCTCTCCATTGACCACATACCTTTGAAACGAAGCAGAATTCCAAGTTCGACTCGTATCTCCAGTATCATTAGTTGCGATTCCAGTATTCAATAATGGCAGACTTTGATTTTTCTCCCAATCCATTATATCCACAACACAATTCAGTCCGACGCTATATCTTTCTCCCAATCGCCTTCCCAACTCAGACAGCTTGGACCGCAGTCCCTCCAGTTCAGGCGAATCCAGTAACTCATCCAGAGAATCTTCGATCTCATAAATTAATTCTTCGGATTTCTGCCACGTTTCCTGATCCATTTATCTTTCCTTTTACCCATTTCTGATTGGGAATTACCACATGACGACACCAGAAGATGATTTTACTGAGTCTATTTCAGATTAGCGACACCCGGAAGAGAGATGTATTCAAGGCGAAGTGAAAACGTGCAATTTCGCATAATAGGCAGATCACGAAATTAAACAGGGGAAATCATACCATGGGCAACCATAAATCCGATCAAAAACGTACGTCTTGCGTATCACAAAACGAAAAAGCGAAATCAAAGCTTGTCTCACAGGTTGTCCGGATCGTTCGAAAAGCTGGTCTGGATTATGAGGACTGGCGATATGTCAGTCGCCGTGTTCGTGAGCAGTGTGAGCTCAAGCCAAAGAAGAAAGGGCGGAAACTTCCCCGCGTACTGACGGCAGAGGAATTCAGACATTTTTACCAGATCGTAGATCGGGCCGAGGATATACAGCACGCCTTGATGTTACGTCTTCTGTTCTACACTGGTGTTCGTGTATCAGAATTGTGTGGCATCAAAGTATCTGATGTCGATCTGGAGAACTGTAAGATCTTCGTCGAACAGGGGAAGGGGAGTAAGGACAGGTATGTTCTGTTCGGGAAGACGTTCGCCACAGCCCTGAAAACTCACATAGCCAACCGCCCTACAAACCGCTGGTTGTTCCAGACGAAACGGGCATCCAAGTTTTCAACCCGTCGTGTTCAACAGATCGTGAAACAATATGCTGAGGAAGCTGGGGTTAAAGCCACACCTCACACGTTCCGACACCAAGCAATCACTTGGCTCACCAAGCACTCAGGATTGGCAGACGCTGAACTACAACTGATTACTGGCCACGCACGCCGGGAAACTCTCAGCATCTACCAGCACGTAGCTCTCGATAAACAACTGGAAGAGAAGTATCAGCAGACGATGCGACAGGTCGACCTCTGAGATTGAGACACCTGCGATCCAGTTGTGTTTTTCATCTGAGCTGAATCATGCATCAGATTCAGCTCAGATGGGGTGTTGGTTTACAAAAATTGTTTAAGCGAATTGTTGGATAGTTTATGTGAAAAAGTAACCCCCGGTGGGCACTTATATAGGACTAAACCCCCTACCTGTCTTATATGACGTTCATCGGACAAAGATTTGTCTATGCGAAGCTGGTTGCAAAAATTGGATTTTCTTATGGGCTGATACTGGGAAAATTATCCTGAAAAGTTTTTGAGACGGGCGGGGCTGTAAATACCGGCGATTGGAATTTTATACTAATTCTATTGGTTTTCCGACTTATCAATTACTGCCGCTTTCCAGATATAGTTTCTTTGCCGTTTATTTGTTTGAAACTGGTTAAATCATCATTGAAAATAAGATCATTGGTGTGCTTATCAAAGAAAACTCTTACTCGGTTTGGACCAATGACCTTCCACTTTCTTTCTACACCTCTCAATAAAAGACGACCGTCTTTCTTCCAGTGGAAATCACCTTGGTAATCATTTTTCCATTTCGTATCTGCCAGTTTTTGCCTCAGAGGTTTATTGGGTTTCGACTCTCGTCTTTTCATTGACGAGCGACTACTTTGAGAACCTGTTTGGGAATTCATTGAAATATGAATTGGTGTCGATGCCAGATATCCTTGCTCTCTCGGCCATAGATGAGTGTAGCGATACATCAACTGGCCGGTAATTTCATCATCTTTAACTTGATCTATGACCAGAAAGGGATGCATCAAGCATTCTTGACCATTGATAAAGATAGCGAAGATCCTTTTGATCTGTATTGGTTTCGTCCAGTCAGTTGCATTTTTTGAAGTCGAGATATAAACGCCACTCTCTGAAACTCTTGGAGGATTTCCATTTATTTCGGAAAATATTCCAACCGAAAAAACAAGAAGGTATCTATTCCATTCTGAAACATACTGTATATGCGGACTGATCGCGTCACCTTTGGGAGCGGCGGAGATCACAGGAGTATCATGCCCTCCAATACCTTGAGTTTTAAATGAACCACGATAGAACTTTTTCCATGATCCCGGCCTGCCACCAGAGCCAACAGGAGAGCGTGCAATACATAATTGGACTCCTCTTCCAGCTTTGAGCCTGTTGCTCAATTCATTATATACGCAAAGTAAATATTGCCCTGTTGAATCAACACACACAGTTGGATCACCGACTCCTTGGGCAAACCACGCGGCTTTAGGCCCACCTTCTGTCTCCCAAGCTCGCAGTTTTTTGGGTTGGTCGGCAGTAATTGCTGCACCGATTTTATTAAAATTCAAATTGCCAACAGGAGACTCTGCAACACAAATCCTACCGTAAAATCCTTGGACTCCGTTGATACCAACCTTACCGATTCCTTCACTATCCTCAGCATGATAAAACGCAATAATCCTATTGTTATTCTTGTCATGAAAAACAGAAGAAATGCCTGCATAATTATTATCTAGGCTTCCAGATCTCCCCGGTGATAGAACTTTTGCAACAGGCGTAGATTGCCCCAGAGTCCTGCCACTCCACAAATAGGTATCATTTCCACATACCATTAAAAACTTGAGAGGCTGTTTAGCCACCACTGAAATTGGCATGTCGGGATATCCATGTCCGGGTAGTCGTCCCGGTGGAATACCGACAGATTGTGCTCCTAACCTTACTTTGATTTCGGAGGGTCTTGGCCAATTAGAAAACACCTTTTGCGAAAACGCTTGCCGCCCAGTAGCAAGAGAAAGTACCAGAAAGGCTAACGAGCAAGCTGACATTTTATTCATATCATTCCATCCTTTTCTGCTAAGTTCAGGATTTAAGAATTGTTCCACACTCAGGACAAATCACACCTGTAGTTTCGAACGCACCAAAACTGGGTTCTTTCACAAGCATTCCGCAGCCATGACACTGCCGCACATCGTTTCCGTGTCCACAATTCCAGCAGATATCGATTTGATGCTCTCTCCGTGCTCCGCATTTCAGGCATTGGAATTCCCAATTGTCTGGCGGAACAAAGTCGGTGTCAGGCTCGCTAAGTCCGCCTACGCGTTGCGTCCAAGAGTCTGTGTTAAAGGGAGGAGGCAGCCCATCAAAATATGGATCGCCACCCTCAGCGATGTATTGTTGATAGCTGGGATCATCGCCAGACATGACCCATCCTAAAAATCGAATGATCGCCCACATAACGAACACAAAAAGACTGATGCCGATCACAGCACCGATCCAGATTGGACCAATGGCTGCACTCATTCCTAATGCTGCAAGAACGTAGAAAAAAGTCGTACCGAGTGATGCTCCCAAAGCGAGGATTCTGGCGATGATTGTCGTCTTTGAAGTTCTTGGTTGTCCGCTCATTCTAAGACCTCAGATTGAAGACTGTTTGATAGCACTCATCAAAGTCAGTTCATTTTGATGAATCTCATATCTAAAGATGATTGCGGGTGTCATTTATGACGGTAGCTCCCATAAAGCTCTTCGACTTGCTGTTTATCAAGTGCAACATCATAGACTTTCACTTCATCAATGAGCCCTTTGAAACAGAAGCCCATCGCCCGATTGGCATAAGTCCCAAGAATCATAGGACCAGCAGTTGTATCCAGTTTTGCTTTTTTCTCACCTACATTTTCACCATCGACATAATAAACGACATTTTCGCCATCAAATGAAATGCAGTGAAAATGCCACTCACGATCCACATGAGTGTTCGCTTCCAAATAGTGTCCCCAGCCATACGTCGCCCAATTTCCATTCGCATGATATATGCCCCAGACTCGCTTTCCCTCAACATCGCTGCCACATGCGATGGCATGAGAATTCATAATCCGTGAATCTCCTGAATTCTGAATCCATGCAGTCAATGTGCGGGGGGAGTTTCCAGACGGCAAAGTGCACTGGGTTTCGATAAAGTTCCTGCCATCGAACTCAATAGCTTTACCGATCTTTCCATTAACAAGTCTTGCACCACTTTCTGTAATGCGGTTTGCAGGAATCACATCATCATCAAATGTCAGAGAAAAGATTGGTTGGGGAAGAATGACTTTTTGCTTGCCGTTCGATATCGCAGGAGACTTCAATTCCGGTTTCGAGTTTCCATTGGTGGTATGCTGATCATCCTTGAGGGATTCTCTACTCCCATCGGATGTCGCAAACTGCTGATCCAAAAATCGACCGCTGACGGCATATGCAAAGATTCCGGCAGCCGCCAACCAGATCGCAAAAGCAATACCCCACATTAAACCTGTTGCAGCCAACGAAGGAGCTAGTTCATCTTCGATAGCAGAAACCGTGAACTTCTCATCGAGCACAGTGGCTGCTCGCTGCGAAGTCTCGTCACCTTTTCGCCACACGAGGTTATCTTCATCTACGATCCCGGCTAAAACGAATTGCGTGAGTTGTTCGCTGCTGAAAGGACCAAAGCCCACACCACCCGCTGAAATATAGAAGTGCACCGGTACTTTCATTTTTGTTTCACTCGCAAAACAAGGAGGCGACCCACGTTATCCCCACCGGAAAGTGAGATCGCAAGCATCTGGTCATCAGGTGAGAATGTCATTGCTGAGAGGTATTGACGAATCCCTGAAATCGTCACTAACTTAGCCCCCGTCGCAGTGTCCCAGATCACGACATCTGAGCCATGGCTGTAGGTGGCTACCATATTGCCGGTCGAAGAAACAACCGCCCTATCCGCTTCTTCTCCAACTCGAATCGTTGTGAGTCGTGAATTATTGCGATAGACATTTAATTGACCACGCTTGCCTCCGAATGGGCGAGCAACAATGACTGCTCCATCCTCGGATGATGAAACCAGACAGTTAGAACCTTTGCCATGAGGATACTCGTCCCGTTTAAGCAACTCTGAATCAGTAGTGAATATTGCTGGTTTACCGGTATCAGCATTCCACATGTCGATGCCATATGTGGACGCTGTAATGATTTCGTTATTTCGGGTGAGGCCCGCAGAAGTCACTCTTCCTTCAAGACGTAACGCATACGTTTCGTTCCATCCTGCTGAATCCCATCGGACAATACTGCCATAAAGTGGGGGAGAAGAGTCGACGCCACCTGTAGCAATCAGCCCTGTTCCGTTTCCAGTCCAAAACAATCGCTCAGGTCGATCTGGGGCACGCCCAAGACCGGAAATCGGGTGAGTGAACACCATTTTGGAGACTTCGTTCGGTGGATCATGTTTCCAGATTTTCACTACGCCATCATTGCTACCACTCGCCAGCATCTGGCTATCAGGAGAAAACGCCATCGAAATAACAGGCCGATCATGTACCTTACGCATCGCCACTATCGTTCGACCTGTGGCAGCCTCGGCCAATAAAATCACACCTTCCCAATGGACAAGTCCATGACGAAGAGCACCTGCTGCTGCCAGAATCTCGCCATCTGGGGAAAACGCAACTGATTCATATTCGATTCGCTCCTCCCAAAGTCTTCCCAGCCACTCTGCAGAGATGGCATCATTGTGAACTTGAATTGTCAGGTTTTCTATTCCATCCAATTGGTAAGGTTCACTACCTGTAGCACGCGACCTTTTATTAGCAACTTTGGGAGCGGTGTTCTGTGTATCAGAATTCTTTGTTTGATGTTTTGAGGAATCCTGCTCTTGGAGATCAGAGACCGAAGGTGGCGTGTTGACTGCATTGTTCCCAGCAATGAATTCATCATCCTTTTCTCCATCCAACACGTCATCGCCTTGCTGGATGGCTATTGCTGTTTGCGGTGAAGAGTTGTGTTCAATGACTGCAAAAACCGTGGATACCGTCAACAACCCGAGACCGATCATCGCAACCATGAACGGTGACACAGAAAATAATGGATTCCTTGGAGTGGATGGTTCGGATTGAGGCAACGGGGGCGGAGGAGGCGTTGGACGGCTGGTCTTCGTGTCCGGCTGGAACAGACCATTGAGCGAATCAGCACGCAAAACATCTACAGAATCAGAAGCTCTAATGACGTCACTGGGTAAAAGACGTTTAGTTAAAGCCAATTCACGAAGCTGCCGGTTGGATAACGGACCGACCTCAATGCCATTTTTGATGATAAACCACATCTTACTCATGACCTTTGATTTCACCCTTCTGAAATGCCAACAGTTGTATATTGCTTGTCACCGACTGTCGCCATGTAAAGACGATAGCGGCCTTGGTGTCCAATGAAGAAGATCGTAACTTTGGCACTCCATGGGCCGTAAACGATAATACGAGCCGGAGTACCTTCAACGACTGTTTCCTTAGTGGAAGTAGGTTCGATTTCTAACAGATGACGGCTGTGTTCATACTTATCTGCACCAAGTTCCTTTGCCAAAGAACGCATTCGAAGCTGAAAATCTTCTGGAGAAGTTTTGCTCCATCCATCAATCCATTTCTGACGGTTTCTGGTTTCATTTGCTTCTTGCATATTGCTAACGTTCCCGGACGTAAGAATTGCAAACTCTGCTATCAACTGCACCATTTGATCCTCAGAGGGTGTCTCGTCTTTATTCTCAGGGGACGGTTCATTCTCAGCATAATCACCTCCAGAAGTTGCGTTAGATGAAATGCTTGAATTAGATGATCTCTCAGTGATAAGACCTGCAATCCCACAAAGACCACAGCAGGCGATGAAAAATGCCCCTGAGCTCCCACAGAACAACCACAGTATTTTTCTGCGAGGGCTGATAGCTGAGAACGTATCGAAGATTCCATGCTTTTCGTTTTGCCTTTGAGATGCACCCTGTGACTCATGATCATCAAACCTGACTTCTTGTGCATCAGGTAAAGGTGGAATAGAACGAAACAGTGATTTGATAGTTTTGGCTTTAACCCAATTTTGCATACCCGCTCGCCACACGAGAGTCTCTGGTTGGATTTTTCCAGTGGAAGCTAACTGCTTTAATGTTGCAGAATCGATTGGTCCTTGACGCTCACTCCCTTGGCTGAAATACCATTCACGTGCCATTGCTATCACCTTAATCATTCAAGAAGTTTTTAATCCGAAACGTGAGGTCAAACCAAGAAGTACCATCTACTCGGATGTCGCTTTATGAAATGCGGAGAGCTCCCGGTTATGCACCGTGGGCGTGCAGCTACCATCATCAATAACTGAAAGTTGTAGAGAGATGAATGTGACTGGAGAGTCGACTGTGGATTTAAGATTGTGGAGTGGAAGCAGGAAGAGCAGGGAGGAGAAGAAGTGGACGAGTGCCATTCTTTGCGTGAGTGATTTTGCCATCTGCGGTGACCCTTTAGAAGAAATTACTGTGCGATAAATCGTCTCAGCATCTCTTTCGGGTGTCAGCAACGACAAGAAAAGAGGGAGCGTCAAACCAAGACCGCTCTCTCGACCCCGACCAAGGGGTATACAAGAACAGCACAAGGCCGACGCCCCCCGTTCGGGGAGCGTTCGTCCAAGTACTGCCTCTTGTATTGAAGGAACCACATAGTGGTTCAGGTTGGTCGTTTCGAGAGAAGCAGAACTGACGTTCGCACGTCGTATCAAATTGTCAAAATATGGCCTCAAGAGGCCGTCTAAATATCTCCTAATAGTTTTGTAAGTTGGGCTTCGATCTAAAGACGAAGCACTGTACTTATATTACAGTCGAGTTAGACTACAATCCACTCCAATGAGGGGAATTTCTCTCTATCAAATCTTCGATCACGACCTCAAGAGAGATAATTATGTTTTCAGTTCTTTAAAGACTGGCTCATAGAGAGAGTGTATTTTTCTCAATGCGTCATGCAGTAATCCAAATGGACGATCTGCGTAAATGTTAAGAAGATCATCGTTCGTTGGATTGCCATGACAGAGCATTAGGCTCGCTACTTCGCCACCAAATTTTTTGCGAAGTTCATTTGAGACCGTTTTTCTGATTGACTTGAAGGGGTACCGTGGAAAATTATCAATTCGTCTTCCGACTTTCGTAACTACTCCAATTTTTCTTGTACTTTTGGTCGCTTTACCGTTCCACCACGTGTTGATGGCTGACTGTGGAGCTTTCCATGATTCGTTATACATGGGATTTCCACGACCATTGACACAAATGAGATTCGCCCCCAATTTTTGAGCTCTGTCTATCGCTAATTTTACATAACGGACTGTTTCAGGCCACAAGTACCATTCACCATACACGCCAGTTTTGGGCCGATTGAAATGAAGCCAAGAATCTTGATTACTTGATTCAATGCCTAGTGTTTCAGCGTATGGATGGGGAGTGTCGAATACGAATCTGTCAAGAGTAACTCTGCCAACTTCACTATGAGCGAACGAGCAATTAAGGCATAGTAATATAATGGCTTTCTGGAAATCATCACATTCTTTAATAAGTTCCGCCAACTGAGTAGGTGTGTAAGTATCGATTGTGACAGCGGAATTTTGTTTCTCAGACGGAAACACAACCACTTTGCGATTGATCTTGTCGACCCCTTTGGGTTTTTCCCATCTGTATTTAGATGTATCAAGCCAATCCAAAAATCGAAAGATCTGTTTGATGATACCTTGGGCGTGATCGATGGAGCAGCGATTCTGATATTTTGAGGGAGGACGGTTTCTCCAGATTCCGACGATTTCGTCAATCTGTTGGAGTGATAGCTCTGCTAAAGTTAAATGTCCAAACTGTTCATTCACTTGTTTTATCAATCGAACTCTATTGAGGGAGCCGAGTGACAGAGAGCCATTTTCGAGTCTCTGTCCTGTGGTTTCTATATTTGTTATGTAAGCGAGTATTGCATCTTCGAGTTTTGAAAAGTCAGTTTTAAGTGGATCATCTGACAGGCGAATTTTCTCTGAGAGAGGCCCAAATTCACTTTTGTATCGAGAAAGTACATTTGAAACTGCTTCTTGGACATCTTCGGAAAGCATTTCTCGTAAGACTTTTTTGCCGTATTGAATTTGTTCCTCATCGTCAAACTTTATGGAGACTCCATATGTTTCAGACATTTCATTGAGAATGGATACTTCCAACGCAGCTTCATAGTCATTGCTTGTTGAGTCATTGGAAAAAACGGTCCAATGAACTGGCTGGTCTTTAGCAACGGCTTCGGCAAATTGTAAGACTATCTGGTCCCAATAATCCTGCCCATATCTTTTGCATTGATGGTCGTATATGGATTGGATTCTAGCCCGCTTGGCTTCTGCCTCTATTTTTGAGGTCCCCAGATTAAAGCGTTTCTGAGTTTGACGTTTGGAATCGATATACCCGATGCGAGGTCGATATCGACCCGCTGAATCTGGTTTCATTTCCTTTTTGCGGGTAACAGACATTTTTGCCTTTCGCGTGCTTATCGGCCACTTTAGGTTGCTTTATCGGCCATTTTATCGGCCACAGAGAGGGGGGCCAAGAGTAGATAATTTTGTAAGCACGTGAAAAAACACGGCTTACAAAAATGTAGGCCGTGTTTAATATACACCCGAAGGGATTCGAACCCCTAACCCCCGGTTCCGAAGACCGGTGCTCTATCCAGTTGAGCTACGGGTGCAGATCTGATGGATTAGACCAGATAATCGCGACACAGGTTACTGACAAAAACGGAAAGTTTCTCTTTCCGGCTGTCGTATCTGTGATGATTCAGATGCAACCTGTTGTCTCAGTTTATGTTACTGAAATGTGATCTGGTTGCAACTGTCGCAGGAACGCATTCTAGCAATCCCAGCATAAAAAACAAGCCGCTGGCGCGATCACAGGTGATGGTACTCAGAATGGATCTCGTCATTGTGACAGATAATGCTTGACGCTCAAAGCAGGGCAGCAGGCTCTCCTAAATACAGATCAATTCAGCGCCGCCTGGCTTCTACTGCTTGACTAACCTCGTCGATTCCGTTGAGATAGTACTAATTACGTAAGAAAGTTAAGTTGTGCTTTCTCAGTGATTTCCTGCAATCTGATCGTGAGGATCAACGTTGTCGTTTGGGTCCTCAGTCCTGCAATCCGCTTTTCTGTTCAAGAGAGGTCCTGCCTGCCATGATGAGTTTACAACGAATGGTTCTGTTTTTAATGCTGACATTTACACTCAGTTTTCAGCTGAATTATCGCCCGGTTTCAGCAGGAGCGGCAGAGCCGAAACTGGCTGGTGCACGACCTGTGATCCACGCAATCAATTACTCCACAATTCAGGAAGCCATTGATGCGGTTCCTGCTGAGGGGGGGATTGTGATGCTGCCTCCCGGTAAATTTGAAATTGATAAACCGCTTGTGATTACCAGTGGAGATTTTACTCTGGTCGGTGCAGGGGGAGCAACGCATATCCATAACAAGAATGAAGAGGGCCTGGATGCAATTCAGATCCATCCCCCGGCTGATATGAAACTGCCTGACGGGAAAAAAGACCCGAAGCCCCGTATCTGGCGTGTGCAGTTGCAGAACTTTCGTGTGACCGGAAATGAAAAGAGTGGACGGGGTATCAATGCCAAGTGGGTGCAGGAAATCTATATCCATGGAGTTACCAGCAGCTACCACGGCGGTGATGGGATCTTTCTGGACTTCTGTTTTGAAGATCCCCGCGTTTCAGACTGTCTGATCACATACAACAAGGCTGTTGGTCTGAACCTGCTCGGCTGCCATGATATTGTTGTTTCAGCCAATCACTTTGAAGAGAACCAGGATGCCCTGCGCTGCGATGATGGTTTTAACCTGTGTATGAGCGGAAATAATCTGGATGACCACCTGCGGCATGGCGTGATCATTGAGAATACCTATGGCTCTATTGTCAGCGCCAACATGATTGAAGAATGTAACGGGAGTGCCATCATCCTCGACCGGGAATGCTACGGCATTACGATGTCTGCGAACGTGATCGCGCATAACGGAAAAGGGATTATTCTCAAAGATGCGCATGGCTGTGCTGTGAGTGCGAATACCTTCACACTGCTCGCAGAAGATGCATTGTGGATTGGTCCTCAGTCCGGCCGGATTACAGTGACAGGCAATAACTTCTCCAACAGTTACATTGGAAAAGGAATGGTCAAACGCCGCACCAATGACCTTAAAGCTGCTGGTCTGACACTGGATAAGACTCGGGGAATTACTGTTTCCGGCAACCTGTTCTCTTCAGTGCGTCCCAAGGCAGTGGAAGTGATCGAACCAACGACCCATGTGATCTTCGGGAATAACCTGCTGATCGATGTTGAATCAGACCACAAACTGCTGAAAGAATCGATTGTGGAACATGTTCTTGAAGCGGCTGCAGAGCCAGTGAAGCCGGAATCCAAGTAGTCGTCTATTTCAATGGCAAATGTAATCTGCGAGAAACTTCTGTAGAAAGGCGGATCAGAAATGCTGCGGATAAGTGGATGGATGATGTGTCTGTGGGGATGTCTCTCCGGGTTACAGGCGGCAGAACAGCAGTCTGAGACAGAACAGGCTGCTCCCGTTTATCGGGAGCACCTGGATCTGTCTTAC
This sequence comes from Gimesia benthica, assembly GCF_009720525.1. Classification (NCBI taxonomy): domain Bacteria; kingdom Pseudomonadati; phylum Planctomycetota; class Planctomycetia; order Planctomycetales; family Planctomycetaceae; genus Gimesia; species Gimesia benthica. The sequence continues at coordinate 1,683,981 of NZ_CP043930.1, read as the reverse complement.
TATCTGGATCAGAATAATGAGAAACAGTCGGTCAAAAACTGGAACGACTGGCAAACTCGGAGACAGCACATCCTGTCTAATATGCAGACGGTGATGGGCGAAGTGCCCCAGCCGAAGCAACCTGTGCCCCAGGAGATGAAAGTGCTGGAAGAGACCGATCTGGGCAGGGTGAAGCGACTGAAAATCTCGTATCACACCGACGATCTGCAGCAGCGGGTCAAAGCATATCTGTTTATTCCTCCGGGTGCCTCTGCCGAGCATCGAGTGCCTGCCATTCTCTGCCTGCATCAGACGAATTCGCAGATCGGAAAAGAGGAACCGGCGGGGATTCGGGGACTGCCCAATCTGAAGTATGCGATCGAACTGGCAGAGCGGGGTTATGTCACACTCGCCCCCGATTACCCTTCGTTCGGTGAGTATCCGTATGACTTCAAGGCGCATCCCGAATACCGTAGTGGGACCATGAAGGCGATCTATGACAATATGCGGTCCATTGATCTGTTGCAGTCACTGGATTATGTCAACGCGGATCAGATCGGTTGTGTGGGACATTCGCTGGGGGGGCATAATACGATGTTTACCGCGGCCTTTGATACTCGTATCAAGGCCCTGGTATCAAGCTGTGGCTTCACCCGTTTCCATAAGTACTACGGCGGAAAGCTGAAAGGCTGGACCAGTGACCGCTATATGCCGTTGATCAACAGTAAATACCAGAATGATCCGAATCAGGTTCCCTTTGATTTCACCGAGATCGTGGCCAGCTTTGCGCCGCGGGCTTTTCTGGCATGTGCTCCTGTGAGCGACAGTAATTTTGAGGTCTCGGGGGTGAAAGATGTGATTCGGATTGCGCAACCGGTCTATCAGTTATCAGGACACCCAGAGAATCTGCAGGCCACATACCCTGAGGCACAGCACGATTTTCCACCCACGACGCGTGAAACCGCTTACCAGTTTTTTGATCGGCATCTCAAAAAATAGAGGTGTACCGAAGCGATTCAATCTTCTCGAAACTGATCTTTTTCAGGCCAGTTTTCGATCTGGTTGATCCAGCGATGCATGGGGGCATCGATCAGGTTTGATAGTCGTTTCTGGTCGGCACCCTGGTGGGTATTGAATAGGATGGCCCAGTTGATTCGATCCAGTCGTCTGACGAGTAAGGTTGAAGTGCCATCCAGGGCTCCCATATGCCAGTGGTTTGCATTGCCCGCTGTGTCGATCGGCCGCACCATCCAACCACAGGCATAATAGGCAACTTTGGGGACGCCATCCTCTGTGAAGCCCGCACTCCCTTCAGGACGGGCAAACATCTGGGAAAGGGCAGGAGCCTGCAGGATCGGGCATTCATCCGGCAGGTTGAACGCAGTTGCGAAGCGTACCAGGTCCGGGGCTGAAGAAATCCAGCCTCCGTGTGAGTCCATTGCTTCCAGGTACCAGGCACCATACGGACGCGGCACTTCGGAGAGCGTATTATTCGAATAGACTGTACTACCAACATTGCCGCTGTAATATTTGACCTCATTGGGACGTCGGTTGATGAGCAGTGTCCTGCCGAGCTCTGTGTGTTTCATACCCAGTGGCTGGCAGATCGTCTGCTGCACATATTCTGCGTAAGGCTTTCCCGTTACTTCTTCGATCACTCGACCCAGCAGGCAGTAGCCAAAATTGGAGTAGGCATACTTTTCACCAGGGGCAAAATCGAGCGGTTTCTGTACCATGATGCGAATTACATCGTCCGCTTCAGCGGGAGGCTGCTTGCCCAGTTGTCTGGCGAAAGCAACCGAACGAAACATGGGGTCAAAGGAGGCATCCCGGTCCCAGCCTCCTGTATGATTCAGCAGATTCTGAATCGTAATATCTTTCAGACGCGAATCGACTTCTGGAGCTGCCAGCTCCTTCTGGTAATCTTTCAAGACTGAAAAGACCTTCGTGTCCAGCTGCAATTTTCCCTGTTCGATGAGCTTCATGATGGCTACGGCTGTGATAGGCTTGGAGAGGCTGGCAATCCGAAACTGGCTGTCTGGCTGGACCTTTTTCTTTTGCTCAACATCGGCGTAACCAAAACCGCGAGCGTAAACGAGACGACCACGATAGCTGACCGCGACAGATGCACCCGGGGGATGGTGTTCGAGCAGGAACTCTTTGATTGACTGGTCCAGTGAAGCGAATTCCGGCTGTTCCAGACCGGTGACCGGTATGTCAGCGGCGGTCTGCCAGCGGATCGGTGAGGGAGTCATGCGAGATCTCTGCTCCGGTTTTCTCCAGATGGCGTTGAAAAAAGTCTTGCCGTTTACCTGGTAGCCATCCAGATAAGACAGCTCCAGATTCTCGGTTCTGCGTTGCTTGTCGACTTCCTCTAATTGACTGGCAGTAGAATGAAATCGTGCCTGCCAGATCGGGCCAGAAACTTTGGACCAGAGGGCATGGTAAAAGGGAGTGTTACCAATACTGAACCCGCAGAGTTCTTCCAGGCGATAACCACGCGCTATAAACTCGTCGTAGGTCTGAGGAAAACTGTCTGCGGGGACATTACATTCTGCTTCCCAGGCGTTTGCCTGCTGTTTAACCCAGATCCCCGCATGGGAGGCTTTATTGCGGAGAGCGAATCCATCCAGGGAAAGCGGACTATACCCCTTTTCTTTCAGTGTCTCCAGAGTTTCCTTGAGCTCGGCATCATCGAGGGAATGTTTCAAAATGAAATCGGGAGCGGCCCCCTTTTCCCAGATGACAGCATAACGGGCAGAGCCTCTTAGTTCACACCCGCTGATATCCATGGGTTGAAACCCATCTGCAGCATATTCTTCTAATTTCTGATTCAGCTGACCGATCGTCAGCCCGTGATGCGCTTTCCAGTCTCGCTGACCAGCACGGGGGACGGCGATTGCTGCAAATTCGATGGATCGCTGTCCTGGAAAAACACTGACTTCAGCAAGAGCCAGATCCTGCTTCCCGAGACCTGAAACAAAACGCTGGTACTCTACCGCAGACATTTTCAGTTCAAAAGTTGTCTCGGCAGCCCGCAGTAAGCTGGTTGTAAAACAGAGCAGGAGCAGCAGAAAGATTCTCAAAGGCATGGGTTTTACCATTCGAAAGCTGGCGGATAATGATGTGAACTCTTTCGATGATAAAGGGACCAGCGAAGCTGGTTCAAGCAGATTCTAATCCCGGAGGCTGATTTTAACTGAAAGGCTATGTAAACTGGTTGTCTGGTCTCACTCAGAACCGAATGAAAACAGAATCCGGAAAGGGCGTTGCTTTGAATTATCTAAAGATGGGAATCGGTCTGCTCTGTACGTTGAGCATCGTCTCTGAGGTTTTATTCGCAGGGGATCCAATCTTGATCGCGCATCGGGGGCTGCTGCGCCATGCTCCCGAAAATACGCTCCCCGCGTTTTCAACGTGCCTGGATCTCGGGCTGGGCATTGAACTGGATATTCGAACGACAAAAGATGGAGAACTGGTCATCATTCACGATGACAGTCTGCAGCGAACAACTGACGGAGGCAAACGTTCCATCAGAGACATCATCTGGGCCGAGGCTCAACAGCTCGATGCTGGAAAGTGGTTTGATCCTGCTTTCGCAGAGACACGGATTCCCACTCTGGAAGAGACTCTGAAGCTGATCAGGGATCGCAAACGGGGCGAGACTGTGATCGCCTTGAACATCAAGCAGCTGAATCCGAAAGGCGAACATAAACTGATTCAACTGCTGGAGAAGTATGATCTGTTCGGCGATTGTTTTGGCTTCGATCAGAGTGCTGATATGAGTCAGCGTCTGAAAAAGTTGAATCCAAAGTTTCGCGTTGGACAAAATGTCAGCCGGAAGAATCTGGAAGCTCGTCTCAGTGAGGGAAAACTGGATGTTTTTCTGCTGACGTTTGTTCCCGAAAAGTCAGAAGTCGACTCTCTCAAACAGCAGGGCAAACAGGTGCTGTTTAATTTTGGTGGAGCAGGGGAGGCCCGTCGGAATCCAAAAGTCTGGAATCAGATCCGTGCGGCTGGAGTGGAAGGCATGCTGACCGATTATCCATTGGAGTGCCGTCGCATCTGGAGAGAAGCAGATTCGGGTTCCTGATTCGAATCTGCTTCAGATACATCGATCGGTTCTATTTCTGAGCGAAGGCATGCGAGATCAGATCATGATCGAAAACTTCCGGGACTTCATCCTCTGCAGCGTAGAGGTAGATGGCTGCGATAACGATCGAATGGCAGGCGGAGGAAACCAGGGATGCCAGCAGAATACCGAAAATGGCGACTCCTATCAGAGCTCCACCGAGGGCGACACTTCCTGAACTGATTAAGAAGCCTCCACCCACAATCATTGCAATCAGCGGGATCATGACCAGGAACATGATCATGCCGATCCCGAAGTTGGCGACCAGTGATTCGCCCCAGGTCTCGCGCAGAATTCCGACAGAGCGTTTAATTGACTCAAAGGGGTTTTTCCGTTCGACTACCAGGACGGGGATCACGAAATAAGTCGTAATCGACCAGGCCATTCCGAGCAGGCCGGCGACAAACTGTCCCAGTCTCTCAGAGCGGGACTCGATCATCTTGATGATGAAACCTACGGTCGCACTGACCAGAGCCCAACCGGCGATTTGCGGCAGGCGGTTGAGGGCGGAATTAAAACCATCGCCGATCCCTGGATTGCCCCCCTTCAGTCGAATGATGGCACAGGACATCAGGGCCGAGTTGAAAAAGATCATCACGAAGTAATTTACGAAATAGAAGGCAAACAGAATCACATAAGCGACAGGATCCTGTGGGGCCTGTTGATCGTTCATGATGACATCAACATATTTACTGTTCCACAGAGGCAGGGCAAAGCTGGCCAGTACCAGCAGACAGGAAATGCCACTCATGATGGGAAACAGCAGCAATTCTTTATCCAGCATTAAGACGTGAAAACTCTGTTTTGAGAGCGCCCATCCGTTTGAGATGCGGGTAAACATGATCGTGAATCCTCCTGATGATCTGGCTGGCAATACAGTGCGACGCTGTCATAAACTCTTGCATTCGTGGCAACTTCCCCAGAGTTATAACAGATTGCAGCGCGCGGACATAATCGAATCTGATGATTCTCACAGATTATTCATCGGTCGGCAGAGTCAGTAGCAGTGCAACGGTGGCCCAACTGGCCGCAGTGACTGAGATGAACTGGTCTTTCCCGTGCGGATAGCCGGTTTCGAAGTAAGTCTGGAATGGATTGGCACGCGATTTCACATACCACGAGCCATCCGGGAGCTGAGTCTCGAGCAGGTATTTTATGCCGCGTTGAATACTCACATCGTTTGCCTTCCGTTGTCCCGAACGTAAAAGGGCCACCAGCACGGTTCCTGTCGCGTAGGCGTCGCTGGTCATCTCGGGGAGTTGTGACCAGCCCCCATCGGAATTCTGCAACTGTGTCAGTTCCCGGGCCGCCGTTTGAATTTGTGACTCTTCAACGCTTAATTCCAGGAAGGCTCTTAACTGAAAGACTCTTTCTTCGGTGGAAGCCGGTTTGAGTTTCAGGAACCAGTCGCGGCTTTGAGCGAGACGTTCCTGGATCCGGGGTTGTTGTTCCTTGGTTCCAAAATTTCTCAGTGCCCGGATCACGAAATAGCTGGTATTGGTATCGCTGGACATGGACGGAGGCCGCGTAGAATTACGCAGCCAGTGATCGCGGGAGCGGTTGCGTTCCAGCAGATACCCGGTGACGGCTGCTGTGACTTCATCCGGTTTCCTACCTGCCAGCTCCAGTGTCCAGAGGGAGAAGCTGGCCATGTCAGGACCGCCTCCCTGACCTTGTCCCGCCTGATATTTTTCCAGCCCCCGCTTGAGGGCAGCTGCTGTGTGATCGACCTGTCTTTGAAAAATGGTCTGATCAATTTTGAATCCCCGCGGCTGTGCCTCACTGAATACCAGGACGGCCAGGGCCTGATTATGACAGGTGAAACAGGTTCGTTCACGGGCTGAACCGGCGGCTGCTTTTTCGATGAGGGGGATGGAACGGGAAATGGCTGATCGAACCCGAGCCGGATCGGGAGCGGTTTCACCGGCTGGCGATAAGAGTGCGAGATTCAGAATGAGACAGCAGACGCATGCCTGCAGAATCGAGTAGTACATGCTGCTCCTTCACAGGAAACGGACTTCAATCGTGTACTGCTCGATTGTAGCAGTCATGGCGATGCCGTTTCCAGCAGTTTCTCTTTACGAGAGAGCTTCCCGTAGAACCGGTTCATTTCGCGGGCGCTTCTGCAGGGCGAGGGGCCCGACTGGGGCATTCGATATGCTCCTGCAGTAAACCGAGTCCGATGATCTTTCCAGCTTTGCGTCTGAGAATCGGGGCAAGCAGCCCGGCGATTTTCCGTAACGGCCAGGAAATTGAGATCGGTTTACCGGGGACACTGCTACCACCGAACAGTCGTTGGTGTGCGAAGACCTGCAGACGCTGCATATGGAGTGCCGGTGGTTCACGCCGCTGTTGTACCCGCTTCAGATCTGACAGAGTCAGGGTTCCATTATAGAGCGGATCCGCCAGGATGTTGGCTGCTGCGACCGCATCCTGCACTGCGAGATTGACGCCAACACCTCCTACAGGGGACATCGCATGGGCTGCGTCTCCAATGAACAGCAGCCCCGGACGAGCCCAGTTGGTAATATGATTCAGCTGTACGGTCAGCAGACGGACCTTATCCCACGAGTCGATGTCGTTGATGCCATCAGAGAGGGCGGGCAGTATATCGACGACCCGTTTGCGAAAGGCTTCGAGGCCTTCCTGCTTCAAGTCATCGAAGGAACCTTTGTGAATGATCATCCCGGTCTGGAAGTAGTCTCCCCGGTCGATGGTGATTAACATTCTCCCATCTCGAATGCGGGCCAGTGTGTTGTCGGTGACTTCGCCTGCTTTGCTGACCCGGAACCAGAGTACGTCGATGGGAATTCCTTTTTCGACGATTTCGACACCTGCTTCGTGGCGCATGTCCGAGCCTCGACCGTCGGCACCGACGACAAGATCGGCTTTGATTTCATATTCTCCATTCACTCCTTCCACCTTGACGCCCACGACCTGGTCTCCGTCAAAGATCAGACCGGTGGCTTTCGACTGCATGTGTACCTGGAAGTTGGGGAATTCAGCGGCATGCCGGGCCAGCATATTCAGGAAATCCCACTGTGGTGCAAAGGTGATGAATTTGCATTGGGTCGGCAGGTGTGTGAAGTAAGGCCCTTCGACATCCTGGCCTTCAAAATTGAGTTTCAGAGATTCGAAGTGTTTGTCCGCGATGCCCAGGAATTCATCGAGCAGGCCCAGTTCATGCATCAGCTCCAGTGTAGAAGGATGAATGGTGTCGCCACGAAAGTCACGCAGAAAGTCTTTGTGTTTTTCCAGTACGATGACTTCCACGCCGGCCCGCCCCAGCAGATAGCCGAGAAATAATCCCGCTGGCCCTCCGCCTACAACACAGCAGCGAGTTGTAATAGAAGCACCGCTTGCCGGTGGTTGAAACTCATCCATGGCCCGTAACCTACTGTAAAAAGAATTGCATCCTGGCGGTAATACTGAGCGCGAAGCAGATTTAAGTTGTGTTTTGATCTGAATCTGACGGCGGTTGTTCGATCGCCTGATTCTGTGGGGGCTGTGAATCTGACACTGGTTTCCGTTTAAAGCTTCGGCGGGAGATGATCACAATGACGAAGAGAATCATCAGACTGCCGATGACTTGAGCATAACCTTCCATATTTCGTCTCGTCTTTCGCAGCTGAAGAGTGATTATTTATAAGATACGCTTTTGCCTGATCAGAATCACAACCGACCGTGCCTGCACATCGTAGGTTGCTGCGGAAACCGGCTTCAGGGACTCTGGTTCCAGCACATCTTCCGGGCTGGGCAGGGCCGTGTCGACCACTCGCTGCCATTCTCCGGGAGTTCCTTCATGGATTCCAAAAATGCAGGTGTTGGTGGCAGCATTGATCATGACATACAAATCGACGTCCGCTTCACTCTGACCATGCAGACAGAACGCCAGCGTTTTCGCGGCAGGCGTCAGATCGACATAGCGTGTAACTCCATACCATTTTACATCTTCTCTCCAGAAATGGGAACGGCAGACCGTTGAGTGCCGTTTTCGGAAAGCGATCATCAGTTTGACGAAACGAAAGAAATCCTGGTGCGTCTCGAGTCGATCCCAGTCGAGCCAGGTCGTTTCGTTGTCTTGGTTGTACGGGTTGTTGTTGCCGCCCTGGGTCTGCAGGAATTCGTCACCCATACGAAACATGGGCGAGCCGTTAGAGACCATCAACAGCGCAAACAGGTTTTTGGCCTGCTGCTTTCTAAGCTGTTCGACTTCGGGAGGTGCGTCTCCGCCTTCCCAGCCGCTGTTCCAGCTGTAATCGTTGGTGCCATCGGTATTGTTGTGACCGTTGGCCCAGTTCTGTTTGCTGTTATACGAGACCAGATCATACAGGGTGAAGCCGTCATGCGAAGTGATATAGTTGACGCTCTGATAAGGTCGCAGGGCGTGCAGGCAGTCATCGGGAAACAGGTCACAACTGCCGTAGATGCGAGTCATGAGGTCCGCGACTTTTCCGGCATCCCCCCGCACGAACTGTTGCACGGTATCTCGGTAGGCGGCATTCCATTGCATCCAGCGATGACCGGGAAAACGGGAGCCGAGCTGAAACTCTCCCGTTGCATCCCAGGGTTCTGCGATGAAACGGCGGTCGGTCAGGGTGTTGTCTGAACCAATCTGTCCAATCGTGGTCGGGTTCGATTCGTCGATGCTTCCATCCAGTCGGCGGGTGAGGATGCTGGCCAGATCAAAACGGAATCCGTCTACATGCATCTCCTTAACCCAGTAGTGCATGCTGTCGACGATCATTTTGCGGACGGCCCGGTTGGCGGTATGCAGCGTGTTGCCCGATCCCGAATAATTGGCGAACGGATCTTGGGGATTATTGGTCAGTGTGTAATAAGTGGTGTTGTCGATCCCTTTGAAACTGTAGGTGGGGCCCTGTTCGTTTCCCTCGCCAGTATGGTTGTAAACCACATCCAGAATGACTTCGATGCCGGCCGTGTGCAGGGCTTTGACCATTTCACAAAATTCGATGTGGCGTTCGCAGGTGTCGTCTGATTTGCAGTACGCATCATGCGGAGCGAAGAAGCCCAGGGGCATGTATCCCCAGTAATTACCATCGTCGTCGTCGAACTGATAGACGGGCATCAGTTCAACCGCGGTCACTCCCAGTTCCAGCAGATACGGGATTTTTTCAATCACGCCCGCGAACGTCCCCCGGGCATCAGCCGAGACTCCAGAGTTCTCACGTATGGTAAACCCCTTGACGTGCATCTCGTAGATGACCAGGTCAGAAGTGTGATGGATATGCTGGTCGTCATCCCAGTTAAAGGCGCACTCAATCGACTGTAATACCGAGAGCGGGGCATGTCCGATGTTGGAGCCCGGCAGGCAGGCCCGCTGACGATCAAACAGGGGGGGGAAGAAAAGGTTGTGGGAATAGGGGTCAAACAGCAGCTTATCTGGATCAAAGGCATGCCAGTCATATATGCCATCCGGCGAGGGGCCGTCCATCTGGTAGGCGTAATATTTTGCGGATTTGATCTTTTCTTTGGGAATCCGGCAGTGCCAGATTTCAGCCGACTTATTCCGCAGATAGTCGAACGCAAATTCGAAGACCGGTTCGAACAGATTGTCCTCGGTGAAGAACAGCAGCTTCACCTGTTCGGCGTGTTTCGAATAGATGGCGAAGTTGTAAGCGTTCTCTGCAGGAACCCAGGTTTCTCCCAGATGTACGGGAGAGCCTTCTCTTTTATCCCAGTGGTCCATCGTGCGATCTCCGGATCGAATCAGTGTGGGGTTTACTAATCAGGGCAACCAGGTCTCGTAATATCTGAGGTAGTGCCAGTCCGCCGGGCGCTGCCAGGTACTTGGGAGTCCAGACCGGATCGAATTTTTCTTTGTAGCTGCGCAGACCTTCAAAGCGGTAGAAATGATCGCCATAGCGGAAGATCAAGTTTGCCGTCCGGTTCCAGACGGGGGACAGCGGACGACTTTCGATCCCGGAAAGGGGAGCCATGCCGAAATTGAACCAGGCATAACCTTCAGTCTGTCCCCAGAGCATCAGTTTCACAAACAGATATTCCATCACACCCGGGGGCGCTGTCTGATCGTAACGCATCAAATCGGCTGAGAGTTCTTCTTTGTCAGCGCCTTCCAGAATATTGGTGAAAGCAATGATCGTTCCCCGTTGTTTCACTACAGCAATCGGGAACTGCGACAGATAGGTTTCGTCAAAGTAACCGAGGGAAAACCCTTTTTCCTTCGTACTCTTAGACTGCAGCCAGTCATCAGAGATCCGCTTCAGTTCCGGAAGGATGGCAGGAACCTGCTCCCTGGGGATGATGGTGAATTCACATTCTGCCTGTTCACAGTGATTGATCGCCTGACGGAGCTTTCGTCGTTTACCACCGGAGAGTTCAAACTCGGTTAAAGGGACCCGTGCCTCTTCCCCCAGTTTGAGGATGGTCAGTCCCTGGTCGAGATAAATCGAGAGGTTTTCCGGTCTGATCTGGTAGAAGACGGGCCAGCCATCGTAGAGGTCCACGAGTTCGCGAAACTGCCAGACCAGTTCGGCCCGGTCCGCTTCGGCCCCGACTGGATCTCCCAGGCTGATCCAGGACCGTTTCTGGATGCCATACATAATGAACGCCGTCTGCTGTGGATTGAACAGCAGGGATTTATCTCCCAGTAATGCCAGCCGTGTAGACGTGACTGGTGAAGCTGTCACGAGTTGCCTGACCAGTGCCAGTTCGTCCGTGGTCGGCGGGTGTGCCTGGGGACGCTGGGCGGAGGTTAATTTCGCAAAGGAGAAGAGCAACACTACTGAGATCGCGCCGATGCTGCCCCGCATAAAACGTGAAGCGTCCCCCTTGATTGTAAACGCCCACCAGAGTTCGTGGGAATATTCGATGTTCCGATAGGCAAACAGTCCGAGCCAGAGGGAACAGAGGACGATGCTCAGGATGGTAGCCGCCCAGGGAAGACTGAAGCGGTCGTGAATCAGGGTTCCCTTGCGATAATACTGTCGTCGGCTGAGGAGCAGGGCCAGTAGAATGATGCCGAGCAGAATCGCTTCTTCATAGTCGAAGCCTTTCAGCAGAGAGACCAGGATCCCCAGGCTGAGTAGGCCGGTAATCAGCCACCAGGCCGAATCGAGTCGCCGCTGGAGTCCCCGGGCCAGGACCAGCAGGGCCGCACCAATCAGGCTCCCCAGGAAGTGTGAAATCTCGACCAGGGGCAGAGGGAGCGTTTGCTGCAGGTATCCCAGGCGGGCTGTGACGATGGGCGTAGCACCAGAAAAGAGCAGGACTGCCCCCGCCAGCAGCGTGCACCAGGAAAGAATCAGGGGGGCGATTGCCGCCGACCAGCGATTCGCCTGCTGCAGCGTACGTTGTGCCAGGCCGCGATTGAGGGAGAGCTCATGAAGGCCCATTAAAATTACGGCGAAAAACAGGGGGATCAGGTAGTAAATCACCCGAAAGACCAGTAACCCCGCCAGGATTTGAGCCGAGGAAGGGGAGGCGACGAGTGTGAGAATTACCAGTTCAAAGACGCCGACTCCTCCTGGTACATGGGAAAGTACCACCGTCACTGTTGCCATCAGGAAGATACCCAGAAACTCGCCGTAGCCAATGGTGAGGTTATGCGCGAGCAGGGTATACACGATCGCGGCAACCAGTAGCAGGTCTCCCGCCGAGACGGCCAGCTGTAATAAGGTCATCCTGGTGCTGGGCAGACGTAGTTCAATGCCTTTGACCCGGATGGGTGATTTGCGGATAAGTGTCAGCGAGGCATAAACAATCGCAACAGCCAGTAAAATTCCTCCCAGTGGTTGAACACTGGAAAAGGGAAGGTGTAACGATGCGGGGATCGGGAAAGGACGGGAAAGAAAAACGACCCCGGCCAGCGCAAACACGCCGACCCAGTAGGTCGTTCCCAGCATGAGTATCAGCTGCAGGATTTCCATCGCCGTCAGACCCCAGGCGGAATAGAGTCGATAGCGAACCGAGGTTCCTCCCAGCAGGGCGCCGAAATTGTAGCTGGTGACAAAACCGGTAAAGGAAGCCAGCGAGATTTTCCCCAGAGAAAGTGGATGCTGAATGGCCCGGACTGCCAGGTAGTCATAACCGATCAGCAAGACGTAATTGAGAACTGTCAAGCCCCCGGCTGCCCAGAGTCGCCAGGCGGGAATCTGCTCCACAGCCGAGCGGATATCGTGGATGTTGTAATGTTTCAGCTCCCTGACCAGCAGCCAGATGGCTCCCACAAAGATGGTAATCACCAGCAACGGAGCGAGTTGTTTAAGGCGATGCAGCATCAAGGGGTCTTATTCACGGGGGCTGATATCACGGTCTGAACAATGTCAATTTTTGGCTTAAAGGCCTTTCGACAGAACGACAGATGAGAATATTTTTATCTATCCTGGCGTCATGGTCGTAGTGAGTCAGAGAATTACTCCGTTACAGTGAACGGCTCATGAATTTTCTCGAAGAGATCATAGATTATACGTGCATTATTGAATAGACAGGAATAGAATAAAACCAGGCGCTGTTGGTTGCTGAACAGCGGGTAAACTCTCTCACAATCTAAGCAAACGCGAACTCCTTTCTGAAAGACATCAGGATGAATCTCTCTCCGCACCTGGCCCGCTGGGGGCTCTTTTTCTCTGTGTTATCTGCCGGTCTGCTGCTGGACTGTTCTGTATCGTCTGCGCAATATCAGCGGACCCTCGTCTCTGGTGAAGCGGAGGCTGTTGAGAAAGCACCCGCTGCTGAAACCAGGTCAAAACCATCGGCGGCCGAACAGGCCATTCGCAAAGTCGCGGTGGAGTTCAAGAAAGCATTTGACGCGGGGAATGCAGAGAAAGTCGCTTCCTTCTGGGCACCGGAAGGGGAATATGTGGAAGCCAGCGGCATGCGACTGGTAGGCCGCCCGGCGATTCAGAAAGCATATGCAGCGTACTTCAAAGCGAACCAAAAGGCACAAATTCAGATCTCGGTTGATTCCGTTCGCCAGATCGGTGATGACCTGGCAATTGAAGAGGGCCGCACCATGGTGGCAGTTCCCGAAGGGGCTACAGACTACAGTCAATATACCGCGACCCACGTCAGGCAGAATGGGAAGTGGAAAATGGTCAGCGTGAAGGAATCGAATCTGATTCCCCCGGCGACGCAGGTCAACCTGAAGGATCTGGAATGGCTCATCGGCAGCTGGGAAGCTGAGGATGTGGGGGTGACACTCAAGACCGTCTATCGCTGGATGCCGGGCAACAAATTTATCGAACGCACTTTTACTGCACAGACCCTGTCCGGCGATAAGCCGCAAGTGATGGGCACTCAGATCATCGGCGTGGACCCGCTTACGGGGGACATCATGTCCTGGACCTTCAACACCGATGGCAGTCATGCGATTGGAATCTGGGCTCCCGTGGAAAATGGATGGGTGATTGAATCGCGGGGCGTGACTGCAGACGGCATGCTGACCAGTGCCAACAATGTCATCACCAAAATCGATAAAAACGGCTGCCGCTGGCAATCTGTGAATCGAACAGTGAATGGTGCGGAACTGCCCGATGCACTCGAGGTTGTTTCCCGACGACAATAGGCTCGATACGGCACTTCGATTTAAGACAATTAAACTTTTTAGTTGAGGATAAATGGTATGAGAATTTTTATCAGTCTCATCGCAGTTACAGCCCTGAGTTTCGTGTCGGCTGATCTGTCGGTTGCCTGGGCCCGCGGATTTGGTGGCGGTGGTTTCCATGGTGGTGGTGGAGGCGGTTTTCGCGGCGGCGGAGGTGGTGGCTTCGGAGGCGGAGGCGGCTTTGGTGGAGGTGCCCGTAATTTCAGCGGCGGTAACTTCGGTGGAGGCAATTTCGGGGGCGGCGGTCGAAACTTCAATGGTGGTAATTTTGGCGGTGGCAATTTAGGTGGCGGTAATTTTGATGGCAGCCGCTTCTCGAATTACGGAAGTCGCTTCGATCAACCTGGCCGCTTCAACGATAAAACCGGCTTCGACTCTAATTTCATGAACTCGGTCCGTTCGGGTGACCGGATGAATGGCGATAACCTGAACCGCTTCAACAACGGACAGTTCAACCGGGGTAACCTGAATCAATTGAACGGTGGCCGTGGTCTGCGTAACGATGGTTCGCTCAATATGAGTAACATGAATTTCAATCAGCGACCGACGCGTCAGGGCCTGGATAATTTTCTGGGGCTCCCTTCAGACGCCGGTCATAACGCAGTCACCAACTCGCATCCTCAGGTGCAGGACTTTACCGGCCGCAACACTGTGAACAACTCGATTGCTAACGGCTCTGGTTCCGGTAACGTCTATCACGGACCAAATGGTGGAATCGCCGGTGAAGGCAGCTATACCGGGCCGCGGGGAAATACTATTTCAGGCGGTGGAGCGATTGGTCCTGACGGTGGTCATGCCGCGGGCGGAAGCATTACGGGTAACAATGGTGGTTCTGCTACCGGCGGTCGCGTTGTCGGCCCCGGTGGAGCATCCGCGGCCGGCGGGAGAGTCGTTGGCCCCGATGGGGGCAGTGCTGCTGGCGGGCGCGTTGTCGGTCGTGATGGCGGCTCCGCTGCAGGCGGCCGGGTTGTCGGTCCCAATGGTGGTGGTGCCGCGGGCGGTGTTGTCCGTCGTCCTGGCGGAGGTGGTACCGCAGGTGGTATCGTCCATGGACCGAATGGCGGTTATGCTGCCGGCTTCGTGCATGTGCCTCCTTCGACACGTTACTATCACGGTGCTGTGATTCGTGGCGGTTTTTATGGCTGGGGAATGTATTATCCCGGCTGGTACGCTGCTCACCCCGGTGTCTGGTATGCTCCCGGCTGGCCGGCTGGCTACGCCTGGACGGTCTGTACCTGGGGGGCGATGATGGACTGGTTTGCCTGGTCGAACATGCAGCCGGTCTACTATGATTACGGGAATAACGTGGTCTACCAGGACAACAGCGTCTACGTCAATAATCAGGATGTGGGAACCGCTGAAGAGTACACTCAGCAGGCCAGCCAACTGGCTCAGGCCGGTGCTTCTGCGGACGTCAGTGACCAGGGGAAATGGATGCCGTTAGGGGTCTTCGCACTCTCACCGACGGGGGAAACCAAGTCGGACAATGTAGTCGAACTGGCTGTGAACAAGGATGGAATTCTGAGAGGGAATTTCACCGATACCAAGACCAAGAAGACACAGCAGATTCAGGGCTCGGTTGATAAAAAGACTCAGCGGGCAGCCTGGACTGTCGGCGACGATAAAAACACGGTCTACGACACGGGGATCTATAATCTCACCAAAGACGAAGCCCCCTGCTGGTTCACATTGGCAAGGAAAAGACCGAGCAATGGCTGATGGTTCGTCTGGATCAGAAAGATAAGAACACCGACGGGAGCAGCACCTCTACTTCAGGGAACTAACTGTCGATGTTGGATTCTGTATGAATAACCTGCAACCGAACTGGTCAACCTGGCCAGTTCGGTTTTTTGATGCGCTGGATTGGGAAAGACTACGGTTTCTGTAGCGGTGCCAGGTAATCGATGCGGTAATCCTGAGGGAAGGGGAGTACGAAGTTTTCCTGTGCCCACTGATCCCACTTTCGGGCAAGTTGCTGAACCCGTTCCGGTTCCGCTTTCGCCAGATCGTTCAGCTCGGTCCGGTCGCGGGAGACATCATACAGTTCCCAGGGTCCACCCCGGGTGGCGGCCAGTTTCCAGCGTCCCTCGCGAATCGCCCGGTTTCCCTGGTGTTCGAAGTAGAGTGTCCGTTCGGATTGAGGTTCCCCCTGAAGTAACGGCAGCAGACTGCGTCCCGGCAGGGGAATCGTCGGTATATTATCCCAGCTTTCCGGATATGCGACCTGGGCTGCCTCCAGCAGGGTGGGGACAATGTCGATAATGTGTGCGGGCGTGGCGATGATTTTGCCGGACTGCTTCACACCAGCAGGCCAGTGGACGATCCCTGGAGAGGCGATGCCTCCTTCGTGATTATAATGCTTGTAGAGACGCCAGGGGGTGTTGGAGGCATTAGCCCAGCCGGAACCGACACTGTGATGTGTATCCAGGCCACCCATGCGATCAAGCTGATCGCCCCAGTAGAGTGTGTTGTTGCGACTGGAACGGATATCAAAGCCAAACGGATCCCATTCTGCACAGGCTCCGTTATCTGACGTGAAGATGATCAACGTGTTCTCCAACTCGTTGTTCTGACGCAGGCTGGTTAAGACGCGTCCCACATTCTGATCCAGACGGTCGACCATCGCAGCAAAGATTGCCATTCGGCGTGCCAGATCCCCGCGGCGGTCAGTCGGCAGTGAATCCCAGGCCGGGTTGACCCGTGCTTCGGCCTCTCCCCAGTCCCAGTAACGGGATCGCGGCGAGAGTTTTGTTTCTTCAGGTACGATCCCCAGCTTTTTCATACGTGTCAGTCGTTGTTGTCGGATCTGATCCCAGCCGATGTGGTAGCGATCTGCGTATTTCTCGATTTCCTTTTTCGGGGCATGCAGTGGGAAGTGCGGTGCGTTGAAAGCGAGGTAGAGGAACCAGGGTTGATCGGGATTGCGTCGCCCCATCCGCATGAAGTCAATGGCATAGTCTCCCAGGGCATCTGTCCCGTAGAACTCTCCCTTAGGATAAGTATGCGTATCGCGGGTCGCGGGGAGACGGGTGAAATGGTCGACGTCCCAGAACGTTTTGGCGCTGACCAGCGTCCCATAAAATTCTTCAAAGCCGTGCTTGGTCGGATCTTCTGTTCCGAGGTGCCACTTACCAGAGAGAAACGTGCGGTAGCCACCCTGCTGTAAAATCTGGGCGATCGTGATCGCCTGATCGTCGAGATGTCCCTGGTAACCACGCTGATTCAGATTCCGAGTCATGTGTCCCAGTCCGACGCGATGCGGGTATTGCCCGGTCATGATCGATCCGCGAGAAGGACAGCAGCGTCCCGTGTTGTAGAACTGAGTCAGCCGCACCCCCTCTTTTGCCAGCGAGTCGAGTTGCGGTGTTTCAATTTCACCACCAAAGCAGCCAAGGTCGGAATATCCCAGATCGTCGGCAACAATCAGCAGGATATTTGGCCGCTGGGCTGCGGACAGAGGATCCAGGGGGAGCAGCAGTGTCAGCAGCAGACAGGTCAAGCCGAACAGAGACTGGCTAATTCGTTCCAGGGGAGCAGAGGGCATAATGATTCTTTCTGTTGAGCGTCTTAAGAATGTTCGGAAGCCGGGATCCCGACTTTTCTCAGCTTAACCACTCCTCGGGCTGGCTTCCAGAATCAGTTGCCGATTCGTGGGGAATTACGGTTAGTGGACTTCTGGATAAATGAGTGTTGCCTGGAATCATCATATTTCTGAATCCGTGTTTGACAAGGTATATGCGTAAGCTAGGATAGGGTAAATACGTTGAGTGCGGCGATTGTTTGATTGCCCTCAGGTCGAGAAGCTCAGCAATCAGAAATATCATGTGTCTCGTACATATTTTGAGATAAAGGGTTACCAAGATGAATCTGCAGAAGTCTATAACGAGCAAGGGCTTGCTTTGTCTTCTCACACTCTTTTTGATCGTGAACTACGAATCACAGGCGCAGGAATCTGCTCCCAATGCTGCTCCCCAAAGTATTGATCCGAATCTGTCTCCCCGCCAGAAGTATGCTGCTCTGATGAGTGAAGCACACAAAGCGCGATTGAATCAGCATTATTCGAAGTATTACAAAGCGACCCTGGGGGTTGTTGCCACAGATGCTTCCGGTCCTCTGGCCGCTCATCTGACAAATGGTGCACCCGACTGGTGGACTGGTGTCGGAACGAACCTGGATGGCAATCCGGGGTATGGTGTGGTCATCATGCATGTCGCTCCCGGCTCACCTGCCGACAAAGCAGGGCTGATGAAATACGACATCATTCTTTCGTTCGGCAAGCATCGTCTGGCTTCCGTACGTCAGTTGAACGCTCTTCTGGCCAAGGCACAGCCGGGGCAGAACGTGACCCTCTCTGTAATCCAGGTGGGAGAAAAAGGCGCTGTCAGCAAAGTCAATGTGACACTGGGTTGGGCCGAGCGGATCAACGCTCCTGCTGGTGGAAATCCTCCACGGACTTTCACTCCCCAGTTTCCGAATGCTGCCAACTTTGGTAACGATGATGAATATCTTGCCAATCCCAAAGCACCCATGCAGTATCAGTATGCGGCTCCTTATGAGTACGCTCCCAAGCTGAACTCTTCGATGCCCATGGACTTCGAAGGCAGCCTCTCTGATAAGTAAGCGAATTAAGCTTAATCGAAAAAATTCACAGGCGATGTTCACCTTGGGCATCGCCTGTTTTCGTGCCGGTCTGCAGAAACTTGTCTGAACCGGACCTTCACATCGAATTCGATTAGCCACTTCAGAGAGACTATGAGGATCAGAGCGCGAGATTCACCAACGGATTTGTCCAGCGTTTTCGTGAATAAAGACAAATTCAAAGCCGGAAATCGCTGAATTCAGGCGGCTTTACTGGCGATCACACTCAAAGTCCTGTAAAATCGAACGATATTGACCCCTTGAATAACGCAATGGAGGCGATGCAGCGAAGTGAGGAAGACACTGCAGAGCAAGAAAAAACAAAAATCTGATCCCGCAGTCATCGGTTGGCGTGAATGGATCAGTCTTCCAGATCTGGGAATTGGCCTGATCAAAGCCAAAGTTGATACGGGAGCACGTTCCTCATCGTTGCATGCTTATGACCTGCATCGGTTTGAGCGAGATCAGGAGGAATGGATTCGCTTCAAGGTACACCCTGTCCAGCGCCGGACACACGAAGTCGTCGAAGCTGAGGCCCGCATCTTCGAATATCGCTCGGTTCGCAGTTCCAGTGGCAAGGCAACCATGCGACCTGTCATTGTGACCAATATCGAACTTCTCGGCTTCAACTGGCCCGTGGAACTGACGCTGGCCAATCGGGATGAAATGGGCTTCCGAATGCTGCTCGGACGCGAGGCGTTCCGTCAGCGTTTTTTTGTGGATGCGGGTAAATCTTACTATGGCGGTAAGCCTCCTCGAGAGAAACGAACCTGAGTGCAGCCTTATTCACTGCAGAATCAGGTTAGAAAAGGATAACTCATGAAACTGGCAATCCTGTCGTGCAGCCCGAGATGTTACAGTACGCGGCGGTTGCGCGAAGCTGCCGAACACCGCGGATTTAAAGTCAAGGTTCTCAACACACTCAAATTTGCCATCGATCTCAAACAGGCCGAACCCGACCTGTTTTTTCGACAGAAATCGATCTCCGATTACGATGCGGTCCTCCCACGTGTCGGCGCCTCGATCACCTACTTCGGAACCGCCGTCGTCAGGCAGTTCGAGCAGATGGACATTTTCTGTGCCAACACCTCGGCGGGTATTACCAATTCGCGCGATAAACTCCGTAGCCTGCAGATCCTCAGCCGACACCAGATCGGCATTCCGCAGACGACATTCGTTCGCGATAAAAAAGATGTGCTCCCCGCAATCGAACGGGTAGGGGGCGCACCGGTTGTCATCAAACTGCTGGAAGGAACGCAGGGGATCGGTGTATTGCTGGCGGAATCCGTGAAGTCCGCGGAGGCTATCATCGAACTGCTGCAGAACCAGAAGCAGAACGTGCTGATCCAGAAGTTCGTCGCGGAAAGTAAGGGACGCGATATCCGGGCGTTTGTGGTCGGGGATCGTGTTGTGGCTGCCATGCGGCGTGTCGCTCAGGGACAGGAGTTCCGCAGCAACGTCCACCGTGGCGGTCTGACCGAACCGGTCGTTCTCGATGAAACCTATTGTAAGACCGCAGTCCGGGCTTCTCAAATCATGGGTCTGAAGGTCGCCGGCGTTGATATGCTTGAGGGCAAAGACGGTCCCCAGATCATGGAAGTCAATTCCTCGCCGGGGCTGGAAGGGATCGAAAAATGTACCCAGCTGGATATCGCCGGTGCGATCATTGACTACATCGCTGCCCAGGTGGATTTCCCGGAAATCGATCTCAGGCAACGGCTCACCGTCAGTCGTGGATATGGCGTGACCGAGATTTATATTCCCGAAGGTTCTGAATATGTGGGCAAGACGATCCAGGCTTCGGGCCTGCGGGATAAGGATATCAACGTCCTGACGCTCTATCGCGGGACGACGGTGATCCCCAACCCCCGTTCAGATCGGGTACTGGAGTCCAATGACCGGCTGCTCTGTTTTGGAAAACTCGACTTCATGCGGGATCTGATTCCTGCTAAAACCCGTCGTAAGAGGCGGCCCAAAGTCATGGATTTGCCGGATCTGCCGGTGGCTGAAGAGGTGCTCTCGGAAGCCGGGCACGGAGCAAGCGATGCCTCAGGCACTGAATAAGGCTGACGTTAGATGAAGAAAATCCGTCCGCGTAAATCGATCGACCAGTGGAATGGCGACCCGATTCCCCCCGGCACTTCCCGTGATGTGAAGCTGGCTGTCAGCGAAAGCTACAGCAGTATGAATGTAAAGATTCCTATTCATATCCGCCGCGCCAAGGAAGACGGGCCGGTAGTCTTTGTGACGGCTGCGCTGCACGGCGATGAAATCAACGGCACCGGGGCGATCCGTAATCTGATCCAGGATACAGAATTGCATCTGCTGCGGGGCTCCGTGATTTTCGTACCCGTACTGAATCTGCTCGCCTTTGACCGGCACTCGCGTTATCTTCCGGATCGACGCGACTTGAACCGTTCATTCCCCGGCTCCGCGAATGGCAGCCTGGCCAGTCGCATGGCGCGGATCATCTTCGACGAAATCGTTTCTCGCAGTGACTATGGAATCGACCTGCACACCGCGTCGGTGCGGCGAACCAACTATCCCAACGTTAGAGGTGACCTCTCCAATAAGGAAGTTCGACGGCTGGCCCAGGCATTTGGCTCCGAAGTCATCATCAATGGCAAGGGACCCCAGGGAGCTTTCCGACGTGAAGCCTGTTCCATCGGCTGTCCGACCATCATCATGGAAGGGGGCGAGGTCTGGAAGGTCGAGCCGGGCATTGTGGAGTCGGCGGTGCGAGGGGTGAAGAACGTGCTCCGCGATCTCGAAATGCTTGAAGGGGAACATGAGAGTCCCGATTACCAGGTCATCATCGATAAGGCCAGCTGGGTCCGTGCCGAGCGGGGAGGCTTCCTCAAGTTTCACGTTAAGCCCGGTGATATTGTCGAAAAAGATCAGCCCCTGGCGACCAACACTACGATTCTGGGCCGCGAACGCAGCATGCTGTATGCACCCTTCGATTCGGTCGTCATCGGGATGACCACGCTGCCCGCGATCAGCCCCGGTGAGCCGGTCTGTCACCTTGGCAAACTGCCTCCCGAGACCAGGCTCTCCCGGATCAGGCGTTCCCGCTCTGAAGTGGACAGCCTGGAAGGACAGGTCGCTGAAGAGCTTTCGACCAACCTCGTGGTCGAAGAGCCCACTGACGAAGCACAGCAGCTCCGCCAGCACTCGGAAGGCAATGGCGAAGCGACTGCAGCGGAATAGTCGAACAGTCTTGCATCACCGTATTCAGTCTCCCGCTACAGGGGAACTCTACTTGGACTGCAGCTCAAAATCGAACTTGTTTTTGCCTTCGACGACCTCTTTTTTCAGTTCGGATTTGCTGTTATACCGTTCTGGAATCGAATCTTTCTTGAAAGTATCCTTGGGAAGTTTCAGCTTGGGAACCCCCTGATCGGAGTTGGCAAAGGTGTCAACGGGAATCACTTCCGCAACGCCAGAGTCTTCAGACTGGCGGGGGCTTTCCGGCGGGGCAGTGATGATGGTGATACTGTGAGGGCCTGGAACGGCTCCCTTCAGTTGATCACGGTATGTCAGCGTGTAGTTCCCGGAGCTGTCAGTGCGACCTGACGAGGGATTCCCCTTTTGCGGTGAAAAAATCACGACGGCGTTGGTCAGCGGTTTTCCGTCCATCGTCACTACCCCGGAGACCGGGGCCAGTTTGATGTCATCCCCACCCCGGGAGCATCCCAGGCAGACCAGGGGGACGGTCAAGAATAACAGTGTGAGAACGCGCCTCGGCTGTGCGGCCTGAAGCGTCAGTTTGGTTTCCTGGTACATTAAAATAGCATTCCTGTGCTGGAGTAATATTGCAAAACCCGGTTTCAGCCAGATGCGGAAACCGGGATCGTCTTGTCATCACGTGTCGTGAATTAAAAATCACCGATCACGTTGTGGTCGTTGATGGCAGCCAGGTAGATCAGCGTCTCGGCATCAACATTTTCGCTGATGAATCTCACCCGACCGTCGCCCAGCAGGAAGTGGCAGCCACCTGTGTGCGAGCTGCTTAAGCTCCATGCGTATTTGAGGCCGTCCGTCTGGTTGATTCCATTGATCAGGTAGATTGTTGATGGAATCGGTGCAGTCGAAGATCCCTGCCAGTTGCGGACCAGAGCCGTGTGGTAAGGCCAGTCGCCATAGTTACCGGCTGTCGCGCTGTTGAGCGGAGAAGAACCGATCCAGATCGCTCCTGAACCACGGTCTTCGGTGGTACGTTCTCCGATCATGATCACGTTGCTGGAACCGTCGGTCAGGTCCCGCATGCGGGTGACGGCGTGGTTGTTAAACGCTCCCGTGTAACCCTGTGTGGTTGACGCGGTCAGGTACCGGGAAGGGGAGTACAGAGCCGGGTAGTTCGATTTTCCCCATGAATTGATGTTGGTGTTGACGCCATCCATTGGATCGGAGGGGCAGTTCAATGTCGGGATCACGGTATTGATCACGGTCGGCTGCAGAACGACACCGGCTACGGTGCGCCAGGGAGCGTTCATGTTGAGCTGGTTGTAAAGGTTGGTCTGATCCATGAAGGGCAGCAGCATCACGCTCCAGCCCAGGTAGCTTTCGGTGGGGATGTCGCCGGCGATGGTGCGGACGCTTTCCACCTGCATCTGCGGGAAGGTGCGATGGGTTTCATGGTAGTTGTGCAGCGCCAGGCCAATCTGCTTCAGATTGTTTTTGCAGGAACTCCGCCGTGCCGCTTCGCGTGCCTGCTGGACTGCCGGTAAGAGCAGGGCGATCAAAATGGCGATGATGGCAATCACGACCAGCAGTTCGATCAGGGTGAAGCCACGTTTGACGTTAAGCAGTCTCATTTTCGTCTCCGAACAAGGATAAAAAGAAAGAAATGGAAAACAAGAATCTTGTATTCTTATCCTGTTTCCGGAGGTACCGAAAACGTATACGCAGCAGGTTTGAGACAGAAATAAGGCTAAAGGGACCTGCCCTGGAGGGGCTCGCAGAATGATGCTGTGTAGTTCGTAAATCTCACGATAAGAACGCAAAATTTGTGTTGGAACAGCAACTCGTATCAACAGAGCCTGTGCGAGACCAATAGCTGAGCGCCGGGACGAAAAGAAAATGCCTGTTGCGATTGCTTTTTCAAGCTGACGCGACATTAAACACTCCAAAGTTTAAAAAGCAACGGAAAAAAATTGGAAATTTCTGGAAAATTTTGGGGACCGTCTTACCCGGTAACCGCCGGTGATACCTAATTCAAATTCGGACAATCGCTTACGTACGGGAAGCCTCCAAGATCGCCAGGCAGGGCACGACGGCCCAGTTCGGGGTGGACTTGCCTGGTTGAAACCCGTCCTATGAAGCCCAGAGAATCTATATCGATCCACTTTCTCAATCCAATGTTCACACTGGGATTTGCTCTCTCGGAAATGGTCCACTAAGATCAAAGGGTCCCCACGTTCATCCGATTGCCGGAGTATTGCCGCCATGCAGAGATCCCTTGAAACCGAAAAGATTGAGAAACAGCTCAATGTCATCAGTATCCTGTTTATGGTACTGGCCGGCTTCAGTCTGCTCATGGTATTGTTTATTCCGGTCCACTTCATGATGATGCAATCTGTCATGAATATGGATTTTCCGCGTCCTCGTGAGGGCCCCGATCCCCGGAAAATGTTCCGGGAGATGCAGTCTGCATTTATTGTCCTGTACGTCCTGGTCGGTGTCTTATCTCTCGTCTTAGGTGGTTTTCTGCTGGCAACCGGCATCAACATCCGCCGTAGAAGGCACTTCACGTTCTGCGTCGTCGGTTCTGCTCTGATCTGTATTTCCTTTCCGCTGGGGACGGCTCTGGGAATCTGGTCGTTACTGACCCTGTATGATAAGCACACCCGTCCCCTGTTTGCTGAGCGGACCGATCTGGGCGACTCCGACTTTCTGGACTGAATGTTTGAGGAATCCCTCTGATGCCCATGACCAAGGCCAGCCAGCTCAACCTGATTGGCACCCTGTTTCTGATCCTGGGGATGCTCTCGATCTTCAACCTGGTGTTTTTGAGCCGGGTTGAGGAGCAGGTTAACGCGAACTCTCTCGCGAATGCAGATCTCCGCACTCCCGATGGAAAACCGTATGACGGCTTTAAAGAGCAGCGTGCGGTGCAGCAGAGCTTTCTGCTGGGCATGCTGATTTTCTCGATCGGCTTCACGGTAATCAGTCTCCTGACCGGTGCTTTTATCTTGAAACGGTTCAGTCATCGATCCTGTATTGTCGGGGCTATTGTGACGCTGATTGCATTTCCTCTGGGGACCATCCTCAGCGGCTGGGCGTTGTTCGTACTCTGTAACCGGAACACAAAACAGCTGTTCCAGGAACAGACCGAACTGGGGGAAACGGACTTCCTCGATTGAAATATTTCTGCTTCTGTGGCAGCACGAACATTGACAGAACAACTCTGTCGACCATAATTCCCCCGTTGTGAATCTGTCTGCAAATCAAACTCTTGAGGTTCTTTTGAACGAACAGAAACAAACGCGGCTCAAGCGGGCCGGTAAGCTGCTGATCCTCTGGGGCGTCCTGCATCTGACTCTGCTGCTGGCTGTGTACCCGATGATCTCCGCGATCAATGAGGGGATGCAGCAGATCATTGAACGGCCCGCACAGAAGCAGGCGACGGAACAGGTCTCCGCCCGGTTTCGCTCGATCATGCAGACCGCGGTTACGCTCGTGGAGATCTGTCTCTGGGCTTATCCCGTCATCTGCCTGTTGACCGGCGTCTCGATTCTGCAGGCGCGTCACCTCACCGGGTGTGTGGTCGGGGCTGCCCTGGTCTGCGTCTCCGTTCCCCTGGGAACCATCCTCGGGATCTGGACGCTGATCCTGCTGCGGGACTCTGAAATCAGAACCCTGTTTGATCCACAGATGTCCGCACAGAATCTCAGCGATGCGTAGCAGACTTTCACCTTCAATTTCAATTCTGACGCCTTGTTCCCGCAATCTACAAAAACGCCTCTGTTCAAAATCGCGTTCAGAGAAGATAATAGAGCCGTAATAGCTGACGCCGAACATTTTAGAAAGATGCATCATGGAACCCCTGGATCTGAAGCAGTTTGAATGGAAAATCAAAGTTCGCCAGTTGACGATGGACGACTTCGACGAACTGGTGGAAATGGAAAAACAGTGTTTTCCCGGCATGCAGACCTGGGGATGCGAGCATATCGAGAGCCAGCTCAAAACCTTCCCGGAGGGACAACTCTGCGTCGAGATCGACGGGCGGCTGGCCGCTTCTTCGTCGAGCCTGATCCTCGACTATGATCCCGCACTGGAATGGCACAACTGGAAAGCCGTCGCCGATGACGGCTATATCCGCAATCACAATCCCAAGGGGGATACGCTCTACGGGATCGAAATTATGGTCCATCCCGAATTCCGGGGCATGAAGCTTTCCCGTCGTCTCTACGATGCCCGCAAGGAACTCTGTCGGAATAAGAACCTGGCACGTATCATTATCGCCGGTCGCATTCCCGGCTATCACCACTATGCCAAAACCCTCTCGGCACGCGAATACATCGAAAAGGTGGTCGATAAGGCGATTTACGATCAGGTTCTCACCGCACAGCTGGCCAACGGCTTCTCCGTGGAAGGGCTGATTCCCAATTACCTGCCCTCCGATACCGAATCCTGCGGCTACGCGACCTATCTCGACTGGACCAACCTCGATTACGTCCCCGGTGCCAAACGCAAGTTCCACAGCACGGTGGAACAGATCCGTATCTGCGTCGTCCAGTACCAGATGCGTTCTGTCAAAGGCTTCGATGAGTTCGCCCAGCAGTGCGAGTTCTTTCTTGATACGGCCTCCGATTATAAATGCGACTTTATTCTCTTTCCGGAACTGTTTACTACGCAACTTCTCTCCTGTGTGGAACCGACGCGGCCCGGGCAGGCAGCCCGTCGGCTGGCGGAATTTACACCCCAGTACCTCGATTTCTTCACCGAGATGGCGGTCAAATACAACGTCAACGTCATCGGCGGTTCGCAGTTCGTGGTCGAGCATGGCACGCTGTATAACACCTCCTATCTGTTCGGCAGAGACGGTTCGATCGGCAAGCAGTACAAAATTCACATCACCCCCAGCGAACGCAAATGGTGGGGCGTGAGCCCCGGCGACCGCGTCGAAGTCTTCGACACCGACTGTGGCAGGATCGCCATTCAGATCTGCTACGACATTGAGTTCCCGGAACTGACCCGCATCGCGGCTCAGAAGGGGGCGCAGATCGTCTTCGTTCCCTTTAACACCGATACCCGCCACGGCTATCTCCGCGTCAGACACTGTGCCCAGGCACGCTGCGTGGAAAATCATCTGTATGTCGCCATTTCCGGTTGCACGGGCAACCTACCTTTCGTGGAGAATGCAGACATCCATTACGCTCAGTCCGGGATCTTTACTCCCGCGGATGTCGAGTTCGCCCGCGACGCCGTCGCCGCGGAATGTAATCCCAATGTCGAAACCGTGATTATCCACGATCTCGACTTCGAACAGCTCAGACGTCACCGCGAATCGGGCAGTGTCCAGAACTGGCACGACCGCCGCACGGAACTCTATCGGGTCGTTTATCAGGAAGATGGCAACTCCTTTGAAGTCTAGTGTGCGTTGCAAATCAGGGTTTAATCTCGCGATCAAAGTCGGAATCCTTTAAAATCCAGGGGAACGAAATCAATCCTGTCCCCGAGAAATAAAGTGCATTTCAAATGGTTATGGAATCCGGACAAAAGGTCCGCGTACAACGGGAACGTGTTATGCTGGAATCTTATAGTGGAATCTCCAAAAAAGCGGGGATGCCCCCGGGATCGCTGGTCCATGTGGGAGACTTTGATGAAGAAGACACCCGGATCTCGGTCGTCGACTATTCCCCCGGCGATCTGGAAGAACCGGTGGTCGAAACCGTCGAGGATCTGCTTAAGTTCCGGGACAAAAAATCGATCACCTGGGTCCTCCTGGAAGGTCTTAAGAATGTAGAAGTCACCGAACTCATCGGCAGGCACTTCGACATTCATCCGCTGGTTCTGGAAGACATCCTCAACACGCACCAACGTCCCAAGTTCGAGGAATACGACGACTATCTCTACATCGTCCTCAAAGGGCTGACCGTTGCAGATGAGTCCGTCGCTAACGAGTCCGTTGCCCCCGATAAGTTCGAAGTCAACTACGAACAGATCAGCATCCTGGTCCTGAATGACTTCGTCTTCACTTTCAAGGAACAGAAAGACGAACTCTTTCTTCCCCTGATTCAGCGTATCCGCAACCAGACCGGGAAAATCCGGTCCCTTGGGACCGACTATCTCACCTACGCCATCATCGATTCCATCGTCGACCAGAACTTCGTCCTGCTCGATACCATGGACGAACGGATCGATGCCATCGAAGAGGAACTGCTCGACGATCCTGATTCCTGCACACTGACGTCGATCCAGCATCTCAAGCGGGAACTGATTGACATCCGCCGGGCGACCTCGCCGCAGCGCGAACTGGTCGCCGCGATTCTCCGCTCGGACCATGTCCTGTTCAGCGAGAAGGTCGACATCTATTTCCGCGATGTCTACGATCACGTGCTCCGCATCAACGAATCGGTCGACTCCTACCGCGACATGCTCGCCGGGCTGCTGGATATTTACGTTTCCAGTATCAGTAACAAAATGAACGAAGTGATGAAAATCCTGACTGTCTTTGCCTCGATTTTCATCCCGCTGACTTTCATCGCCGGCATCTACGGCATGAACTTTGAATACATGCCCGAGCTGAAATGGAAATGGGCCTACCCCACGTTGTGGGTCTTCTTCGTGACCATCCCCGTCGCGCTGTTGATTTATTTCAAAAAGAAAAAGTGGTTGTGACAAGTTTCAACCCTCCGTTGTAGGGGCAAACCCATGTTTCTGCCCGCCTGGCGGTAATTGATTCATGTTTTCGCATACCCTGGCCCCGGTGAAAGCGATTTGACACGAATTCTTCATACGGCATTCGTACTGCGCTCCTCGAGTGGGAAACCGACGAGTCAGGCATCCCCTCCAGTTCACTGCTTCCCATATCCACCTGATCTTCGCGCACCCTTTCGGGCGATTTCGCTGAACAGTTTGACCTTGATCCGCTGTTTCCGAATCGTATCGTTGTGCAATTGTGCTTCGCGCGCGAGGCGGGTGATGCGTGCACTGGAATTTCACGAACAAGTGACGCAGCAGCACCTGAATCCTGGTCGATTTCCGACTGTTTTCACCGGAACACACGGCACCACTTCGCATTGTCTCGTAAGATTTCAAATCATTTCGGAGCACTTTCAGAGCATTTCGCAGGCAACTCACTGCAGATTCAGAATGACTCAACTCGATTTCAACTTCCATTTTCTCTTGACCTCCCCGTGCCGATCCACACAATCCCCAACATCATCAACGGTGAAACGAAAGCTGACGCATGATGTCAGCTCCGGTTAAAACGATTTTGGTATAAGCCATCCGAAGCAAGAAACGCTGCCTGGCGATACAAACCGGGAATAATACCCGTCGGCACAGCCCGGGCGAGCTGAATATCAGGCAGCAGTGAACGTCGAGCAGATCACGCGCAGAGAAAGAAGAAGCGGGCAGGGGACTCGGTGAGTTTGGCAACGTTAACTTATCATTCCGAGCGAAATTCAGAGAACGTTGTCATCACCTCGGTAAGAATAAATTGTTGATCATGTTTTGAATCATTGACAGCAGTAAAGGTGAATAAGCCACAGGGCGTTCGCCTGGATTAGGCGTTGGAAATAGGGCCGTTCGAATTAAGCAACACTCTCTAGTATTCCTGGTCAAGCTGGGATTGCGTCAGCATTCGGTATGACTCGAACTGCTTCCCGAATCGCTCCATTGACTCATGCAGCGGATGCGCGGCCGCAAGGTCAGGTTGTTTGAAGAACAGACTTTTCCAGAATCCCTGCCAGGGCAGGTAGCGGACCATGATCGAACGCTGTTCGGCTCCCTTTTCTTCCGGAAAGAACATGATGCCGTATTCGATTTTTTCATCAGCCAGCACGGTTTCGAAGTAAACGCCCCAATCCTCAGAACATCCCCCTTGATACGATTCCGGTACAGTATGTCCGTCCTGGATCAGGTGTTCTTCCAGCAACGTGCAAACGTACGTCGCTGCCTCCAGGCAGATCTCATCCTCATCTGAGAAGTAGTCTTCTGGAATTCTGACCACGACGGCCACGTATTGATCTGTTCGTTCTTCGGGCATAACTGGAACCGTTTCTGAGATCTGGGAACTTTCAAGATTGTCGAGTTCCCGATTGTTTTAAACAACCCCGGATTGATGCATGATTCCACAAAAAAACGCCCCGGGAGAATATCCCGAGGCGTTTCGTCTGTCTCAAACAGAGTTGAGTGAATTACTCGTTACCGGCTGTCACACCCTGCCAGTCGTCGGTGCGGAAGGGGGTCAGCGGCAGGCCTTCCTTGTTCTGTACGTTGCAGACCGGGTTATCGGCCCAGGCGTAACGGACAGAAGCAGGTTTGGCGACCGCATCGCTCCAGACTTCGATTTTGTCTTTGCCCACGATTTTGGCGTTGGCTTTGACAAACGTCTTGTCTTCACCGGCGATGGTGAAGCCGATGGGAGTGGTGACGTCGAATGTATCCAGTCCGCCGCCCACATGATCGAAGGTCAGGATGGCTTTGTTGCCTTTGACTTCCATCGATTTGTACTGCGGACTCTGGTGGACGATATCAACGCCGTAATCTTTGGCCAGCGCCCAGCGGGCCAGGCGTTTGGCCACATCCTGTTTGTTCTTGGGATGAATGTCGGATGCTTCACCCAGGTTCAGAATCACAGCTTCACCGGTGTTCGGCAGTTTGCTCATGGTCATGGTCTGGGCTTCACGCAGTTCGGCCCAGTCACTCTCGGCCGGTTCCGGTTTTTCGGCACGGAAGTCAGCCAGCTGAACCCAGTAGAAGGGGAAATCGCCCTGTTTCCACTCATCACGCCAGTTCTGAATCATGAAGGGGAACAGCTTACGATACTGGTAAGCCCGGCTCGCATTCGATTCTCCCTGGTACCAGATCACACCCTTGATACCGTAACCGATGGTCGGATGCAGTACGCCGTTGTAAATGTTGGCCGGACGATGGTTGCCGGTCAGCGGGTTCCGCGGAGCACGGGGACGGTTGGGAGGATTCTTGCCGGCAGCTTTGGCGTTCTTCGCAGCGGCTTTCCACTGGTCGAGCCGTTTGTTGTAAGCGGCAACAGCCTGGTCGTGATTGTAGGTCTCTTCCGTTTTTTTCCATTTTTCCAGCATCGCTTTGAATGCAGGTTCGTCTTCGAGACGCTTCCGGTTGACCCACGCTTCGGCGGAAGAACCACCCCAGGCATTGTCAATCAGCCCGATGGGGACATTTAGAGTCTGGTACAGCTGGCGACCAAAGAAGTAACCGACGGCAGAGAAATTCGGTACGGTTGCGGGCGAGCAGGCTTCCCACTTGCCGTTAAAGTCATCCTGGGCTTCCTGTGTTCCCACCTGCGGAACCGATATCAATCGGATTTTGGGATAGTTGGCGGTCATGATTTCCAGGTCGGCGTCATTCGCGGCTGAGACAGACCAGGCCATGTTTGACTGACCGGAGCAGATCCAGACTTCGCCGGCGAGTACGTCTTTGAGGGTAACGCTGTCGCTTCCCTTGATGGTGATTTCGTAAGGACCACCGACTTTCAGTGGTTCCAGGTTCACCTGCCATTTCCCTTTGTCATCGGCGGTAGCGGTGTGAGACTGGCCATCAATGGTAACAGTCACTTTCGTGCCGGGTTCATCCCAGCCCCAGAGCGGGTTCTTCTGACCCTGCTGCAGGACCATATGGTCGCCAATAATGGCAGGCAGTTTGATTTTGGCCTGCGCCTCGTTGAGATTCATCAGATACAGACAGCTGAGTGCAAGCACTGTAGCTGCAAGTCGTTTCGCGGAAGTACAATTCATCTGTGGTTCCTTGCAGGATGAGTAAACTGGAGAAGTCATAACAAACAGTTTGCTTCTATAGCTTGAACTGAATAGACTGCATTTTCAAGCGATTCCATTCAAATCGTGACAGCAAATCTCTCAATTCATTTCTTCTAAACTGGTATGGTGATTCATGAAACGGAAAATGACCCTGCTGTGGTTCCTGGTCTTGAGTTGTAGTTTTCTCCCCCTGGTTCAGGCGGAAAACAAGAAGCCCTCCGAGAAACGCTACGTTATCATTCACGCCGATGACGCCGGCATGTCACACTCGGTGAACCTCGCCACCATTGAAGGCATGCAGAAAGGCATCGTCTCCTCGGCCAGCATAATGGTACCCTGTCCCTGGTTCAAAGAATTCGCTGCCTACGCGAAACAGAACCCCGAACAGGATTTCGGCATCCACCTGACGCTGAATTCCGAGTGGAAAAACTACCGCTGGGGACCGGTCGCCTCGCGGGATCAGGTACCGAGTCTGCTCGATGAAGAGAATTATCTCTGGGACAACGTCGGACAGGTGATGCAGCATGTGAACGTCAAAGATGCCGAGAAGGAACTGCGGGCACAGATCGAACGGGCCCGCAAATTCGGCGTCCCTCTCTCACATCTGGATACCCACATGGGAGCAGTCGTCAGTCGGCCTGACCTCTTGGAAATGTACGTCAACCTGGGCATCGAATATCAGCTGCCGGTCCTGTTTGTGAACAATCTCGATCCGAAAAAGTACGGCGTGATCGCAGAGAAGGGCAAACAGCTCAAGGAAGTCCTGGAAAAGAACGGGCTCCCCGTGCTCGATGAACTGGTTCAGTTTTATGGCGAACCCGACTACGAAAAGCGGAAACAGGCCTACCTCGAAAAGATTCGCGAACTCAAGCCGGGAGTCACGCAGATCATCATTCACTGTGGATTTAACAACCAGGAACTGCAGAACATCACCCACAGTTCCTCCCGCCGCGATGGTGACCGCCGCGTGTTTACCGACCCCGCGGTCATCAAAGAGGTCAAGGATCTGGGCATCGAAGTCATCACCTGGAAAGAGTTCCACGAGATGGCTAAGCAGAAACTCGCTCAGGCCGAATAGCCGCCGTAATCACAGCTATTCGTTACGTTCAATCTGTGACAGCCAGCCTTCCAGCGTAAATGCAGGTGTGCCTCGTTCCTCCGGTTTGAGGCACGCCAGCTGGCTGCGATCGGTGAGCGTCAGCCCAAAATCCGCCAGAGTGGCACCCCGCTGATGCAGGTCGGTGCCGTACAATCGCTCCAGTTTGATCTGCTGCGCATCACACCAGCGCCCGGAATTGACGGTTGGCATAGTTTTGATCTGCTCCGTAGTCAGCGCAGGCGTTCCCAGTTGCTGCTGAATCCAGCGCAGGGCATCCGGATGAGCCATATAGGGACGATGACCGCCTCCCGCTTCGAACCAGGCCTTCACCTTTCCCTCAGCTCCCTGGTCGGCATAGACTCGCCCGGCCTGCTCGACGACAGCCCGCGTGCCGCGCCAGGCGGTCCCGTCGTTGTCGGAGTCGATGATCCAGTCAGCATCGCCGTTCATCACCAGAACGGCACAGTTGGGGGCGGCCAGTGACAGAAACTCAGGCCAGGTGAACCGTTCGCGCATCCGCTGATTGGGAACTTTCGTGCAATATTTGCTCCGCAGCGTAACATTGTCATATGCCCAGCCGGAGACGATTGCCATTTTGATTCGCGGTTCCAGTGCCGCCATCCAGCTCGCGACGGCACCGCCCAGAGAATTCCCCGCGACGCCGATCCGACTGGGATCGACGTCTTTCCGTTCCTGCAGGAAATCGATCCCCCGCATCGTGTCGAAGACCAGCTTCCCCATGATCGGACGCCCGGCATTCCAGGCCCGCTCATGCACAGACTTCGGATCGTGGGCCCGCGTGCCCAGTCGTCCCTGTATGTGCCGCTCTTCTTCACCAATCGGATCCATGGCCAGACAGACGAGCCCCGCTTTCGCATAGGCTTGTGCCGCGTAATTGTACTGCCACTGGCTCTTGCTTCCCCCATGACCGTAGGTCAAAACAATCGCCGGCGCAGGTGCTTTGAGTTGTTTGGGGCGATACACGACCGCAGGAATTTTTGACCCTGGTTCGCTGGTGAAGACCCATTTTTCGATGACCAGGCCATCCCGTTCCAGCTCACCCCGCTTTTCGCTTTCCAGCGCGACTTTCTGTTCCGGAATCCCCAGCATCGCTTTGAGCTCGGCTTGGCTTTCCGCTTGCCATTCGGGGAACGCGACCTTCGCTGGACGGGCCGGCGGTTTCGTTTCTGCTTGCGCGGGACCTGCCCAGTGTGCAGTGTTGATGGCGAAATATTTATTCAGAAACGGGGGCTGCTTGCGGCTGGCGTACCAGATGCGAAAGCGGCCATCGGGCAGCTGCATCACCGACTGACTGGTGACGTAATGCGATTCCCAGGGACGCTCAGGATCAGGACGCAGCACCGGGTTTTGCGGATGCTTATACCAGTTGAGTCCGTCGATGCTCACCGCGAATCCCAGTGCGGTCGTATTCTCCCGCTCCGTCCAGTAACTGCCGTACCACATCAGGTAAGCATCGCCCAGCCTGAGAACCGTCGGATAAAACAGCCGCCCCGATTCCCAGTTCTGATCGAGTTCCAGTACCGGATCGGGAGAGACCCGCCACTTACTTCCATCCAGACTCGACGCATGCCGGATGCACCAGGGATCCTGCGACACGTCGGTAAACCACATCTGGTACGTCCGTCCGGTTTTGAGAATGGTCGGCGCGTAAACGTGTTTGAGATTATCAGAACCCGCCTCGCTCCAATCCGATCCGTTCAGGCTGTCCGCTTCGTATAACTGGTGCAGGGCGGTTTCGTCATGGAAGTCTGTCGCAGAGAACCACATCCGCAGTCGCCCGTTTTCATGCAGCGTCTGGCCGTTGGCTGAACGGAGCAGGGTTGGCGTTAATACGGAGTGCTCGCCATCGCCGAAGGAAAAGACCGGATTCTGCCGGTTCTTGTTGAAATGAATGCCGTCATTGCTGTCCGCCCGTCCCAGAACAAACATTCGATCCTGCACGGCACCGCTCGAACCACAGTACCAGAGGGAATAGGTTCCCTGTTCCAGGCTTACGCAGGGGGCAAAAATGTGTGTATCGTCGAAAGTGCCTGGACGTCCCAGTTTTAGGATCGGGCCGTCGGTATCGCGCTGCCAGTTTTGAGGGGTGAGCCAGCGTTGTAATTCCCGCGGGATCGGTTCTGCTTGTAAGAAGAGGGGGCTGCTGCCAGAGAGAATGATTAAGGGGAGCAGAACACGACAAACGGACCAACGTTTCATGGCTGACCTTCTTTCAGGAGGAGCGTCATGGGGAAATGTCGGTTCTATCGTAGCGCAGCAGTGGGGGAATCTCAAACCGCAGGGCATAAAAAAATCCCCTGCAGGAAGCTTAAAACTGCAGGGGATTTCGGTGCAAAGATAGAGACGATCTATCTTTCAGGAGGTAGAATGCTTCAGCAGGGTGGGCCGTGGGCCAGTGGTCGCGCGATGAGAAATCCGTTTCCCGGTAATCGGGTCGCGTTTAGGCTTTCCACCCATGTATTCTGAGCTGTTCGGAGTTGCAGGGCCTGCTCACAACAGGCCAGATTGGTTTTGCAGCAGTCGGGCAGGGCATGCGTCTGGAAACAATTCGAGCCAGCCTGACAGGATTTCAGATGCGGATTGCAGTTCTGTTTCAGGTGAGTGCTGGTCTGCGTACTCGCGGTGGCAGACATACTTACGCCGACAGACAATACGGTAGCGGTAAAGATCTTGGTCAACATGACGGATCTCCTCTGAGTTGATGGTCTTATATGTGTTGGTTGAGATAATCGTGGGTCGCCGGAAAGCGAACTCCCATGATCAGCAGAGCCAGACACAATGCATCAGGTGCAGAGGTTGAGCGGAAACGGGGGCATCCAGGCCAGCCGGAATCAATTCCTGGGCGGAGTGCGTGCCGGCAGCGATGGTCTCGCTGCCCACGAACGGAGCAGAATTGACGGACAGGCGGGATTTACCCGTAGAAGCAAAGAGCGTTTCATCACAGTGTGGGTGGCTGCCCGTGGTACTTGCCGGCTTTTGGTCCTGACCTGTCTGGGTCAGGGGTTCCGGTGTAGGGGGGACAGCGGCCTGCAGATTATGCTGTTCCAGAGCCTGACAGCACCAGCTGCCGGGAAACATCAGGCTGGCTGCCAGCAGCAGCGATAAACTGATTTTAAACAGCGAGCAGCACATGGCCAGAGCTTTCTATTCTGATGGCTTCTGCAGTTGAAGTTCTCTGTTAAACGCTTCTGCTAACATTACGCCCCGGGAGCAGAAGGCGTTGGATGATTCCGGGAAAAAAAGAAAACAGCAGGGAAGCTCTGAACCTCGCTGGAGATAGGTGTGTCAGACTACGGTGAAGAAAAAGTGATTTTTTGTAAAAGTAGTGCCGAAAGTGACTTTACAGCACACACATAAGAAGACAGAATACGCGTCCTCTTATTGGGGCGTATAGCTCAGTTGGTTAGAGCGCAGCTCTGATAAAGCTGAGGTCCGTGGTTCGAATCCACGTACGCCCATTTTTTTCTCTCTCTAAGAGGTATCCCGCTTGTCTGGCAAATTTAATTTGCCGCAATGGGATTTGCCGGCAATACTATTGTCGGCGTCTTTTGAGGGGACGTAGCTCAACTGGGAGAGCGCCGCCCTTGCAAGGCGGAGGTTGCCGGTTCGATCCCGGTCGTCTCCATTTGTGTTTTAGGGGACCACGTTTACCTTGTGAGGTTTTAAAAAACGGGTCTTAAAAATTCTAAAACACTTTCTGGGAATTTTGGTTCCCGTGAGTTGACGAGCGGTTTCGGAATGGTTAAGATCCCGCTCCTTCACTTGGGTTTGGCAAAGGTTGTTAAGCGTAAGTGGTTGTCGCAAAGAGATTTGCGGCGAAAACTGTCCGAAGGGATTTGAAACACTTTTTGGAAATTTTGGTTTCCATGAGTTGACGGGCAGTTTTGAAAAGGTTAAGATCCCGCTCCTTCACTTGAAGTTAACAAAAGTTGTTGGCCGCAAGTGGTTGTCGCAAAACAGTTTGCGGCAAAAACGGTTCGAAGAGAGTTGAAAAACTTTTTCAAAAAACTTCTCCCGGACGGTTGACTCGCTGAGAGGCGACGATAAAATAACTCTCT